>NZ_JBSKJQ010000005.1:0-263964 GCF_053709655.1 Enterobacter sp. UPMP2060 | reverse complement strand
TTAAGTAGTAAGCCGGTGCATAAATCCGGTGGTTACAGCAGTCTTCGGTGGAGCGGTAGTTCAGTCGGTTAGAATACCTGCCTGTCACGCAGGGGGTCGCGGGTTCGAGTCCCGTCCGTTCCGCCACTTATTAGAAGCCCTGAGCTAACGCTCAGGGCTTTTTTATTATCTGTCGTTTAATTATTGCGAAATTAGCAAAAATCCTCTGCGTTTTGCGCTCTTTTTCTCTATAACAACGCCAGCGATAATCTTCCTCAGTTTACGAATATAATGATTGAGGAATAGTATGACTCTCCCTGCATTTGGTCTGGGCACTTTCCGCCTGAAAGACGACGTTGTTATCGCATCGGTTAAAACCGCACTCGAACTGGGCTATCGTGCAGTTGATACGGCACAGATCTATGAAAACGAAGCTGCCGTTGGACAAGCTCTCGAAGTGAGTGGTGTACCGCGTAACGAACTGTTTATCACCACTAAAATCTGGATTGAGAATCTCAGCAAAGATAAGCTGATCCCTAGCCTGAAAGAGAGTCTGAAAAAACTGCGTACTGACTACGTAGATCTGACCCTTATCCACTGGCCATCACCGAATGATGCCGTCTCAGTAGAAGAATACATGCAGGCGCTGCTGGAAGCGAAAAAGCAGGGCTTAACCCGTGAAATTGGGATCTCCAACTTCACCATTCCACTGATGGAAAAAGCCATTGCTGCTGTTGGCGCAGAAAATATTGCGACTAACCAGATTGAGCTGTCGCCATACCTGCAAAACAGCAAAGTCGTGGACTGGGCAAAACAGCACGGGATCCACATCACCTCCTACATGACGCTGGCCTACGGTAAAGCGCTGAAAGATGAGGTAATTACGCGTATCGCAGAGAAACATAACGCGACTGCTGCGCAGGTGATTCTGGCATGGGCAATGGGTGAGGGTTATGCCGTGATCCCATCATCAACTAAGCGTGAAAACCTGGCCAGCAACCTGTTAGCAACGGATCTTCATCTGGATGCAGACGATAAAAAAGCGATCGCAGCGCTGGAGTGCAACGATCGCCTGGTAAGCCCGGAAGGTTTAGCTCCTGACTGGGATTAAGTTTGACCCGCCCTCTGTAACCTGAACCCTCATACAGCTCCTCCGGGAGCTGTTTTTATATGTTCACTCAGGAAGTCAATAAAGGCACGAATGCGCGTACTCACCGCTCTGTCACTGTAATACACTGCGCTAAAAGGCATTTCGACCGGCAGGCGTTTATCGGCCATCAATTCCACCAGTTCACCCCGGGCTATCTCCTTGTCAATCATATAGTCTGACAAGCAGGCGATACCATTTCCTTCGAGACACAGCTGCTTCAGCGTTTCCCCGCTGTTTGAGGATAATCCGCAGGTAATTTCATGAAGTTGACCATCATGACAGGCGACAGGCCAGGTGTTCAGCGACACCGGCTCCGTAAAGCCAAGGCACAGATGCTGCTTCAAATCTTCAACCGTCTCCGGTTTCCCATGTTCGGCAATATACTCTGGCGATGCGATAATTTTGCGGTAGCTGGCAAACAGAGGGCGGGCACGCAAGCTTGAATCTGTCAGGGTTCCCGCCCGGATAGCAACATCCACTTTCCGCTCGATGAGGTTGATAAACGTCTCTGAGGAGACCAGCGATAGCGTCATCTCCGGATAGCGTTCGCGGAAAGGTTTGATCAGCGGCATCAGAAAATGGAGCACAACCGGCGTGGCCGCATCAATGCGCAGCAACCCACGCGGCGTGCTGCGGGTCTCCATAATCTCCGTCTCCGCTGCGGCCATCTCCTGCAGTACCGACTGCACGCGGCGGAAGTAACGCTCTCCCTCTTCCGTCAGGCTCAGCTGCCGCGTCGTTCGGTTGAGCAGACTCACTCCAAGCTTCATCTCCAGTTTTTTTACCGAACGGCTGATGGCTGAGTTAGCCTGACCCAGCTGTTCGGCCGCGCGGCTAAAGCTGCCGCCTTCAACGACGGCGACAAAGATTGTCAGCTCTTCCGATGTTGCTTTCATTGTTGCACCACCTGCAAAATTCTATTGAGATTTTGACCATTTTTGTTATTTAAGCACTGGCGCATACTGCCTGTCATCTTAATCCTGATGATACGGAGTATTTTATGCCACTGGCGCTACTTGCCCTGACGATCAGTGCCTTCGCAATTGGCACGACCGAATTTGTTATCGTGGGCCTGGTTCCCACTATTGCTAACCAGCTTGCGATCTCGTTGCCCTCTGCGGGGTTGCTGGTATCTATCTACGCCCTTGGCGTCGCCGTCGGTGCGCCAGTGCTGACGGCCCTGACCGGACGTTTTCCGCGTAAGCAGCTGTTAGTCGCGCTGATGGTGTTGTTCACCGCTGGCAACATTCTGGCCTGGCAGGCGCCGGACTACACCACGCTGGTGATTGCGCGTCTGTTAACCGGCCTTGCACACGGCGTGTTCTTCTCGATTGGTTCCACCATTGCAACCAGCCTGGTGCCCAAAGAGAAAGCGGCTTCAGCGATTGCGATCATGTTTGGTGGACTGACCGTCGCACTCGTTACGGGCGTACCGCTGGGAACGTTTATCGGACAACACTTCGGCTGGCGTGAAACGTTCCTTGCCGTCTCCTTACTGGGTGCCATCGCCCTGGTGACCAGCCTGCTGCTGGTACCGTCGAATATCCCAGGCCGGGCGAGCGCCAGCCTGCGCGATCAGCTGAAGGTGCTCACGCATCCGCGTTTGCTGATTATCTACGCGGTAACTGCATTGGGCTATGGCGGCGTATTCACGGCTTTCACCTTCCTGGCGCCGATGATGCAGGACCTGGCAGGCTTTTCACCCAATGCCGTGAGCTGGATTTTGCTGGGATACGGTATTTCCGTTGCCATTGGCAATATCTGGGGCGGCAAGCTTGCAGATAAGCATGGTGCGGTACCGGCGCTGAAATTCATCTTCGCCGCCCTGGTGGTTCTGCTGATGATTTTCCAGTTCACTGCTTCGGTACACTACGCCGCGCTGGTCACTGTGCTGGTCATGGGGATCTTTGCCTTTGGTAATGTCCCCGGGCTTCAGGTTTACGTTGTCCAGAAAGCCGAGCTCTATACGCCAAATGCCGTGGATGTGGCGTCCGGTCTGAACATTGCCGCATTTAATATCGGCATTGCGCTGGGCTCCATCATTGGCGGGCAAACCGTAGCGCATGTTGGATTAGCCCAGACCCCGTGGATTGGCGCGGTGATTGTCCTGGTCGCCTTCCTGCTGATTGGCCTGAGTGGACGTCTCGATAAGCCAGCCCGGGTCGCGCTGGGGTAACATCAGTAAGTGCTTGCTTACAAAACTGGAAAGCGGTTTCTCAGAAATTGCGTTGAAAGTATGACCTAAAGTCCCTATAACATTAGAACCAGTCCGTTTTCCGGGCTGGTTCATGTTACAGAGGCTGTTTCCAAAAGTGCGAAAAAATACCTATGCCATGCGTTATGTTGCCGGAATGCCCGCGGAGAGGATCTTGCCTCCGGGGTCATTTGCGAGCATAAGCCAGGCATTACCCGCCGGCACACCGTTAAGCAGCGATGAGAAAATCCGTGTACTGGTGTGGAATATCTTTAAGCAGCAGCGTGCCGAATGGTTATCGGTACTCAAGAATTTTGGAAAAGATGCCCACCTGGTTCTGCTCCAGGAGGCACAAACCACCCCTGAACTGGTACGCTTTGCCACCACGAACTATCTTGCCGCCGACCAGGTGCCTGCGTTTGTCCTGCCACAACACCCCTCAGGTGTGATGACGCTTTCAGCAGCACATCCGGTCTATTGCTGTCCACTGCGCGAACGTGAACCTATCCTGCGTCTGGCAAAATCGGCGCTGGTGACGGTCTATCCGCTGCCGGATACCCGAATGCTGATGGTCGTGAATATCCACGCGGTAAACTTCAGCCTGGGCGTGGATGTTTACAGTAAGCAGTTACTTCCGATCGGCGATCAGATTGCCCATCACAGCGGGCCCATCATTATGGCCGGCGATTTCAATGCCTGGAGCCGTCCGCGCATGAATGCGCTGTATCGCTTTGCGCGCGAAATGTCGCTGCGTGAAGTTCGTTTTAGCGATGACCAGCGCAAAAAAGCCTTTGGTCGTCCTCTCGATTTTGTCTTCTATCGTGGTTTGAGCGTGCACGACGCCTCGGTTCTGGTGACGCGCGCCTCGGATCATAACCCTCTACTAGTCGAATTCAGTCCCGGCAAACCTGATAAATAATGGTGTGTCAGGTCTGCCGTGGGGCAGGCCTGTGCGGGTGCTGCCCTTTATTTTTCACTCACAAAGGACAGTACGATGACAACAACACGCTCCCATCATGACAACGTAGAAAAACAGTTTGGTTCTCAGGCAAGTGCCTATCTGAGCAGTGCCGTGCATGCTTCTGGCCGCGATCTGGTGCGTCTCGGTGAACGTCTGGCGGCGTTCCCGCAGGCGCACGTGCTGGATTTAGGCTGCGGGGCAGGGCATGCCAGCTTTACGGCTGCGCAGCGGGTCGCGCACGTTACCGCGTATGACTTATCCAGCCAGATGCTGGACGTCGTTGCCGGGGCGGCAAAAGCGAAAGGGCTGAACAACATCGATACGCGCCAGGGCTATGCCGAATCCTTACCGTTCGATGATGCATCGTTTGAGGTGGTGATCAGCCGTTATTCCGCGCACCACTGGCACGATGTCGGCCAGGCATTGCGCGAGGTCAAACGTGTTCTGAAGCCGGGCGGCACCTTCATCATTATGGATGTGATGTCTCCCGGACACCCGGTGCGCAATATCTGGCTGCAGACGGTAGAAGCGCTGCGCGATACCTCGCACGTGCAAAATTACGCCAGCGGAGAGTGGTTGTCGCTTATCACTGAAGCGGGGCTGATCGCGCGCGCGTTGATTACCGATCGCTTACCGCTGGAGTTCAGCTCCTGGATCGCGCGTATGCGCACCCCGGAAGCATTGAGCCAGGCGATCAGACTGTATCAGGAGAGTGCGTCCGCGGAGGTAAAGGCGTACTTTGAACTGCAGGACGATGGCTCGTTTACCAGCGATACCATCATGGCTGAAGCGCAAAAAGCGGAATAAACAAAAAAGGCACCGAGGGGAATCGGTGCCTTTTTATCTTTCGATCGTGCTATCAGGAGTCTGGCGTCGCGCTGTTCTTCACAAACAGCGTCAGCTGGTCGCCAGGTTTCAGATTGTCAGTATCATTGTTCCAGCGCATCACATCCTTGATGTTCACGCCGTGCCGTTTTGCGATACTGGACAGTGAATCGCCCTTGCGCACGCGATAGGTAATGCTATCGCTGTTGCTGGCGAGACGCTGTGCGCTGCTACCTGCACCTACCGTCAGAGTCTGACCCACTTTCAGGCCGGAACTGCGCAGATTATTCCACTGCTGCAGATCTTTCGCATTCACGCCAAGACGTGACGCGATGCCCGAAAGCGTATCACCTGAACGAACCTTATAGCTGCGGCTGTTAACTGATGATGCATCCGCGATCAGCGTTGACTGAACGGCGGCGATTTCACCAGAAGCTAAAGACTCACGTAACTGCTCGGCATGTTTCTGCGGAACCATTACATACTGCGGGCCACTTGCCCCCAGGGTTGAGCCTTTAACGCCAGCATTAAAGGTTTTCAATTTACTTACCGACATACCCGTCATATCAGCAACCTGTTGAATATCAACTGGATTGCTGAGGCGAACACGCGCCAGTGCACGACTTTCGTCTGGTGTTGGCAGTTGTACACCGTAACGCTTGCTGTTCTTGAGAATATCGCTCAATGCCAGCATTTTCGGTACGTAAATCTTTGTTTCCTGTGGCAGTGAGAGCGACCAAAAATCGGTGGATTTACCCCGTGCTTTATTCGCTTTCATTGCCTTCAGTACACGACCTTCGCCACTATTATACGCTGCGACCGTTAACAGCCAGTCGCCGTCAAACATCTTGTTCAGACGTTGCATCATGTCGAGAGCGGCTGTCGTTGAAGCGACAACATCGCGACGCGCATCATAGTTGCGGGTCTGTTTCAGACCATAGTTTCGCCCGGTGCTCGGAATGATCTGCCAAATGCCTGCGGCATTGGCGCCAGACGTCGCGTGTGGGTCAAAAGCGCTCTCCACTATGGGTAGGAGTACCAGCTCCATAGGCATGTTACGTTTCTTAACTTGCCCGGCTATCCAGTACATATACGGCTCTGCCCGTAACGTTACATCGTGGAGATAGCTCTTATTACTTAAATACTTCTGTTTCTGTTCGCGAATCCGGGGATTTTCCGGAATTCCCATCTTTAGCTCGTCGCCAATAGAGGTCCACAAGTCTTGATCCTGCGCGTAAGATGTTCCATCGTCCATCCAGCGCGCCGAACTTGCAAACTTCCCTGCTTCCCCTTGACCAGCTGCAGAAAGGCTCTGTGCGTGCTGTTGTACGTTGCTGCCGTTTTGCGACTGGCAACCTACAAGCAGGACAGAGGCGAGTAATATCGCTTTTGCCTTCATGTGTGTGTCAATAGTTGCTTAAAAGACGAGCGATGATAACGGCGAAATTTTGAAAAGGCAACCCGCAATTATCTGAAGTTATCTTTCTTTGACCTTAACCATGCAAATCGTTGTTCTGGTTGTTGCAAATTTGTTTCTTGGTTAATTTTATTAATTAAATCAATATCATCTGTGCGTAAAAATAAATTAATTTGGCGCTCATTTTTCAGAATTACGGGGAGTGTTTTTTGGTTTTTTGCACGTAACTCCTTCACTTTGTGATAATAATCCTGAATCGCTCGATCCTCGGGTAAGAGGCTCACTGCAAACTTCATATTTCCTAATGTATACTCATGGGCGCAACAAATGAGCGTCTCATCGGGTAGCGCGTTAATCTTCTGTAAAGACTGATACATTTGAGTTGGCGTGCCTTCAAACAGTCTTCCGCAGCCTCCGGAGAAGAGCGTATCGCCGCAAAAAAGATAAGGCTTACTGTAGAAACACAGATGTCCCAAAGTGTGACCTGGTATGGCAAATACGGAAAACTCCCACTCGCGTATGAGGATATTTTCGCCTTCTTCGACTACATGCGTGATTCCCTTATCTTGTGCCTCTGCCGGTCCGTAAACCACAAGATGCGGAAAATGAGCGCGCAGTTCAGGCACGCCGTCAGTGTGATCGTTATGATGATGCGTCAACAGAATGGCTTCTGGCTGCCAGCCGTTCTCTTTTATGGCGTGCAGTACAGGGGCGGATTCTCCGGGATCGACAATGATGCAGCGGCGATCGTCGTCAACCAAAACCCAGATGTAATTGTCCTGAAACGCTGGAATACTGATAAGATTCATACATTACCTCTTAGAGCGTGGCGGGTGTTTTGATGAAACCGGCAAGGATACCTCAGACTGTCGCAGCACCGGAACGTTGGGCGGAATTGCCCTGGGGTGAATACTATCGCGAAGCGTTAGAACAGCAGCTGAAGCCCTGGCTCGCGAAAATGTATGGCTTTCACCTGCTTAAGATTGGCAATCTCAGCGCGGAAATCAATACCGAAAGCTGCGCTATCTCGCATCAGGTTAACGTCTCTCTCGGCGGATCGCCGGTTCAGGTGAAAGCAGACCCGTTGCATCTGCCGTTTGCGGAAAAATCCGTCGATGCGTGTTTGCTCGCACATACGCTACCCTGGTGCAGCGATCCGCATCGTCTGCTTCGCGAAGCCGATCGCGTGCTGATTGATGACGGCTGGCTGGTACTTAGCGGATTCAATCCGCTAAGCCTGATGGGCCTGCGTAAGCTGGTACCGGTGCTACGCCGGACTCCACCTTACAACAGCCGGATGTTCACCATGATGCGTCAGCTCGACTGGCTTTCACTGCTGAATTTTGAAGTGCTCTGCTACGGTGGTTTTCAGGTGCTGCCCTGGGCGCGGCAGGGGGGCGTGGTACTGAGCACCCATCTCCCCGCGTTGGGCTGTTTGCAGTTTATCGTTGCGCGTAAGCGAACCATTCCCCTTACGCTTAACCCCATGAAGCAGAGCAAGTCGAAAACGCCCATCCGCCAGACCGTGGGCGCCACGCGGCAGTACAAAAAAACCGATTAGACGTCGGGCTGATAGCCCGCATCTTCATGTGCGGGATTGGATGCCGCAGCACGCGCCAGTTCGTCGCAGCGTTCGTTTTCCGGGTGGCCTGCGTGGCCTTTAACCCACTCCCACTTAATCTGGTGCTGGCCCAGCGCAGCATCAAGACGTTTCCAGAGATCGACGTTCTTGACCGGCTTCTTATCGGCGGTTTTCCAGCCGCGTTTTTTCCAGTTATGGATCCACTGGGTGATCCCCTGACGCACGTACTGACTGTCGGTGCTTAGCACCACGTCACAATGTTCTTTTAACGCCTCCAGCGCCACGATGGCCGCCATCAACTCCATCCGGTTGTTGGTGGTCAGAAAATAGCCTTCGCTAAAGGTTTTTTCGTGCTGGCGATAGCGCATAATCGCGCCGTAGCCGCCGGGTCCTGGGTTACCGAGACAAGATCCATCGGTGAAAATTTCTACCTGTTTACGCATCTCTGGTAGACTTCCTGTATTCGAAACGTTCAGTTAAACGATAAGTCTGACATAAATGACCGCTATGAGCACTGCAATTACTCGCCAGATTGTCCTCGATACCGAAACCACCGGTATGAACCAGATTGGCGCGCACTACGAAGGGCATAAGATCATCGAGATCGGCGCCGTTGAAGTGGTGAACCGTCGTCTTACAGGGAACAACTTCCACGTCTACCTCAAACCCGATCGGCTGGTGGATCCGGAAGCGTTCGGCGTTCACGGTATTGCCGATGAGTTCTTGCTGGATAAGCCGACTTTTGCGGATGTCGCTGACGAGTTCCTGGAATACATCAAGGGTGCCGAGCTTGTCATCCATAACGCATCGTTCGATATCGGCTTTATGGATTATGAATTCAGCAAGCTTAATCGTGATATTCCGAAGACGAACACCTTCTGTAAGGTGACGGACAGCCTGGCGCTGGCAAGGAAGATGTTCCCCGGCAAGCGTAACAGCCTGGATGCACTCTGCTCGCGCTACGAGATAGACAATACCAAGCGAACGCTCCACGGGGCGTTGCTCGATGCCCAGATCCTGGCCGATGTCTATCTGACGATGACCGGCGGGCAGACGTCAATGAAGTTCAGTATGGAAAATGAATCCCAGCAGACGCAAGGCGAAGCGGGCATTCAGCGTGTTGTCCGTCAGGCCAGTCGGTTGCGGGTTATTTTAGCCAGTGACGAAGAGCTTCTTAACCACGAATCCCGACTTGATCTGGTCCAGAAGAAGGGCGGCAGCTGTTTGTGGCGCGCCTGAAAAAACGCCTTAATGCCTGTAAAATCATCGTTTGGGCGATTTTTGCAGCAAACGATTCAAAACGTGAGAAAAAGCGTTGACGAGATCGGAGGCGCACCGTAATATGCGCCTCGTTCCCCAAACGGGAACAGTGGAGCGGTAGTTCAGTCGGTTAGAATACCTGCCTGTCACGCAGGGGGTCGCGGGTTCGAGTCCCGTCCGTTCCGCCACTATTCAGAAAGCCTGAATCAGAAATGATTCAGGCTTTCGTCGTTTCAGCCTTCAGTAATCTCATTCTCTCTCTTATCGTTAACAAAAAGTTAATATTCATAGTGCAATTTATTAACAATTGCACGGATATAGTGCGTTATTTGCACTGTAATTGTGCATTCCTCCATCACTCCTCTCTTCGCACCTCATTCAGAATGTTTCTTTCTGTAAAAATAATTCACGCAGAATCATCTGGTTATCTCCTGCTTTCCAAAAATATACCGAACCAATTTCGTATTGGTTTGGTTATTGCTTAATCATTAGCACGATAAGCTTCATTCCATATCAATAACTTATCGTTAATAAAAATAAAGTCATGATGAAAGCGAGCGAACCAATATGGAAAAACCGTCACGGTTTCTGGCCAATTCCAGCACCGCGCTTGAGCAGTTGCGCGGGCTTATCAACCAGCATGAGTCAACACCAGGCATACCGCTGCCCACGGAACGTGAGCTGTCGGACACTCTCGGCGTAGGACGACGTGAAGTACGTCGTGCGCTGGACGTGCTGGAAGAAGAGGGGCGCATCTGGCGTAAGCAGGGCAAAGGGACCTTTATTGGCCCGGCGGCACCTGTTGAACCGCTGGCCCTTCAGGGATTGGTTCAGCAAACCAACCTTCTGGAAGTGATGGAAGCTCGTCTGCAGCTCGAACCCGGCTTAGCCCGGCTTGCGGCACTGCGTGCCACCAGGGAAAACCTCGCGCTCATGCAGCGCATGCTGGAACGCATCGACAAGGTCAGTCCGGACGACCGCGATCTCAACGAACTCTGGGACAGCGCCTTTCACCGGGCGATTGCCGAGGCGGCGGGCAACCGTCTGATGCTCGGCCTGTTTGATGCCATTGATGCCGTTCGGCGCGAACCGGGCTGGCAGCATCTGCGCGAGCTGGCACGCACCCCCGAACGTGTCGACAGCTATAACGACCACCACCATAAGATCATGTCTGCGATTATCCATCGCCAGCCTAATGAAGCCGCGGCCGCCATGCGCGAACACTTGCTCAGCCTGCAAACCGCCCTGATTCAGGCGATCCACCTTGAGGACGACTTCACGCCATGACGACAATACCCTTTAAGGACGCCACACCCGTATTGCGGGTGCAAAACCTCAACGTTACGTTTGCTGGCTCGCCGGTTAGCGTGCTTGATGGTATCTCGCTGACCGTCAGGGCGGGCGAAACGCTGGCGCTGGTGGGGGAGTCAGGTTGCGGGAAAAGTATCACCTCCCTGGCGCTGATGGGATTACTGCCCGCCAGCGCGCAGATTGTCAGCGGTGAGATGCAGTTTCGCCGCCACAATCTGCGAAAGCTCTCACCGCGGGAGTATGCCGATCTGCGCGGCAGCGAGCTGGCGATGATTTTTCAGGAGCCGATGACCTCGCTCAATCCGGCGTTCACGCTGGGGGATCAGCTGAGCGAGGCGGTTATGCGACACCAGAACGTCTCGCGCGCAGAGGCGATGAAGGTCGCGCTGCAGATCCTCGAGAAGGTGCAGATCCCGGCGGCAGAGATGCGCCTGAAAGCATATCCCCACCAGCTTTCCGGCGGCATGCGCCAGCGCGTGATGATTGCGATGGCGTTGATTAACCACCCCAAACTGCTGATTGCCGACGAGCCGACCACAGCGCTCGACGTCACCATCCAGGCGCAAATCCTCGCCTTGCTCAACGCCTTAAAAGAGGAAACCGGCACGGCGGTGCTGATGATCACCCACGATTTAGGCGTGGTGGCAGAAGTCGCCCAGCAGGTCGCGGTGATGTATGCCGGGCAGGTGGTGGAGCAGGGGAGCGTGGAGGCAATATTCGCCGACCCGCAGCACCCGTACACCATCGGCCTGATGGGGTCGATCCCCTCGCTGGGCGCACGCAAGGGCCAGCTCTCCACCATTCCCGGCGCGGTCCCGCTCCCGGAATCCATGCCGAAAGGCTGCCGTTTTGCCACCCGCTGCCCGTTTGCGCAGTCGCGCTGCCATGCTGAAAAACCGCCGCTCACCGCGCTCGGCGCGGGCCATCAGGTCGCCTGCTTCCGCGTACCGCTCGAACAGCACATTGCCCTGGGAGAAATCGCATGACCACGCCCATTCTTGAAGCCCGTGACCTCAGCAAGCTTTTCCCCGGCCCCAAAAAGCTCTTTACTCCGGCACGGTTTGTCACGGCGGTCGATCGCGTTTCGCTTGCCGTGATGCCGGGCGAAACGCTGGCGATCGTCGGCGAGTCCGGCTCCGGGAAATCTACGCTCGGTCGTCTGCTGCTGCGCCTGCTGGCCGCCAGCGAAGGGCGCGTGTTTTATCAGGGGGAGGAGATCACCGACGCCTCCGGTGCCCGCCTGAACCAGCTCCGGCGCGAGCTGCAAATCATCTTTCAGGATCCCTTCGCCTCGCTCAACCCGCGCATGACGGTGGAGCAAATCGTCGGGGAGCCGCTGTGGCTGCATCAGAACATGAAAAAAGCGGATCGCCAGTACCGCGTTGCCGAGCTGCTTAAAACCGTGGGCCTGCCTGCCGCCTGGGCCGGGCGCTATCCGCACGAGTTTTCCGGCGGGCAGCGCCAGCGTATCGGCATTGCGCGTGCGCTGGCTTCCGGGCCGAAGCTGCTGCTGGGCGATGAGCCGGTATCCGCGCTGGATGTGTCCGTCCAGGCGCAGGTGGTTAATCTGCTGGAGAGCCTAAAGCACCAGCTGGGGCTGACGATGGTGATTGTCGCCCACGGTCTGGCGGTGATCCGCCATATGAGCGACCGCGTGGCGGTCATGTATCTCGGGCAAATCGTCGAGCTTGCCACCGTCGACGAGATTTTTGACGCGCCGCTGCACCCCTACACCCAGGCGCTGATTGCCTCGGCACCGCAGATGCAGCCGGGCGTTGAGCGAGGTGCGCCGCTGCTGCAGGGGGATCTGCCCAACCCGGCCAGCCCGCCGTCCGGCTGCCGTTTCCACACCCGCTGCCCGTACGTCACCGATGAATGCCGCCAGGTTGAGCCGATCAATCAGGTGCTCGACGGCGGACGTCAGGTTGCCTGCCACCGCTGGCAGGAGATCAACCGCGATCGCAGCGTTATTCAGATCGCACCGCCATCCGCCGCCTTTCTGCGCCGCCGCGCGCTGTTTGAACACGCGGCCACTCACTCGTCCCTTCCTTCAAGGAACTCATGATAATGACAATGCGTAATTCTCTTTTGACCGTACTGGGAAGTGTTATGTTGCTTGGCGCGGCGCTGCCCGCCCATTCTGAAAGCGTGCTGCGAATCGGCCTGGGCGCTGACCCGGACATGCTCGACCCGCATCTGGCGCGCACCTACTATGGCCGCTTCGTCTTTGCCTCCCTGTGCGACAGGCTGGTGGACGTGGATGAAAATCTGAAGGTCGTCCCCGGCCTGGCTAAAGACTGGGCGTGGAGTGATGACGGTAAAACCCTGACGCTCAATCTGCGCGAAGGCGTCACCTTCCACGACGGTGAGAAATTCGATGCCGCCGCGGCAAAATACAACCTCGACCGCGCCCTGAGCCTGAAAGGATCCCTGCGTAAGAGCGAGATCTCCTCCGTTGAATCGGTCGAGGTCACCGGCCCGATGCAGATTGCGCTGCACCTGAAGACCCCCGATGCCGCGCTGCTGATGCAGCTCACCGACCGTGCGGGCGCGATGATGGCCCCCGAGGCGGCGAAAAAGCCTGACTTTGCCGCCCATCCGGTCTGTTCCGGCCCGTACAAGTTTGACAGCCGCGTGTCCCAGGACCGCATCGTGCTGACCCGCTTCGACAACTACTGGAACAAAGACGCCTACCACTTCGACAAAATTATCTATCTGCCGATCCCGGACGCCTCCGTGCGCCTCGCGAACCTGCGCGCGGGCGATCTTGACCTGACCGAAGGCATCGCCGCCAGCGACGTTAAAACGGTCGAAGCCGACAGCAAGCTGGCGCTGGCGAAGGTAACCGGTCTCGGCTATCAGGGCATTATCTTCAACATCAACAACGGCAAGGTGCCGGCCAACGATCCGTTCAAGGACGCCCGCGTGCGCGAGGCGTTTTCTCAGGCCATCGACCGCGATGCGTTAAACCAGGTGGTCTTCGAAGGGCTTTACACCCCGGCAAACCAGGCGTTTTCCCCGGTCAGCCCGTATCACGTTAACCTGCCGGTTCCGCCGCGTGACGTCGACAAAGCCAAAGCGCTGCTGAAGGCGGCAGGCGTCACCGCGCCGCTGACCGTCAACCTGCTGGTGCCGAACAACCCAACCTCGCAGCAGGTGGGCCAGGTATTGCAGGCGATGGTCGCCGAGGCCGGATTTAACCTGAACCTGCAGATGACCGAATTCGCCACGCTGCTCGACCGCCAGCAGAGCGGCGACTATCAGCTGAGCTTCTCCGGCTGGTCGGGACGCCCGGATCCGGACGGCAGCATCTACGGCTTTATCAACAGCAAAGGCACGCTCAACGACGGCCGCTACAGCAACGCGCAGGTCGATGAGTGGCTGACCCAGGCGCGCCAGAGCACCGACCAGGCCGCACGCCAGCCGCTGTACGACAAGGTGGTGAAGCAGCTGCAAACCGACATGCCGATTGCCTACCTCTACTTCGAGCCGCGCATTTTCGGTCTGAACAAAAGCGTGCAGGGCTTTAAGCCGTACCCGGACGGCATCGTGCGTCTGGCGGGTTTGACGCTGGCGAAATAAAGGTCCCGAGGAGAACCCATGCTGGAACTGATTTGCAAACGTCTGCTGCTGGCTATACCAACCCTGCTACTGGTGAGCATGATGGTGTTCGGGCTGCAAAAGCTGCTGCCCGGCGACCCGCTGATCGCCATGGCCGGGGAGGAGCGCGACCCGGCGGTCATCGCCCAGCTGCGTGCGGAACTGAACCTCGATGCGCCAATCCCCGTGCAGTATTTCCACTGGCTGACGCGCGCGCTGCAGGGCGATCTGGGCGTCTCCTTACGCACGCACGAACCGGTGACGCAGCTGATCGCCAGCAAGCTGCCGGTCACGCTGGAGCTGTCTCTGCTGGCGATGATTATCGCGCTGGTGTTTGGCATCAGCATGGGGATCCTCGCGGCGGTGAACAAAAATAGCTGGGTCGATCACGGGGCGAATTTCGTGGCGATCTCGGGGATCTCGATCCCGCACTTCTGGCTGGGGATCCTGCTGATTCTGGTCTTTTCGGTGAACCTGCAGTGGCTGCCCGCGTCCGGCTACGTGCCGTTCAGTGAAGAGCCGCTCCAGAACCTGCGCACGCTGCTGCTGCCTGCGTCCGTGCTCGGAACGGGCCTTGCGGCGACGCTGATGCGCCATACCCGCGCCTCGATGATTGCGGTCCTGAAGGCGGATTACATCCGCACCGCGCGCGCTAAGGGGCTGCTGCCAAAGGCGGTGATCCTGAAGCATGCTTTTCGCAACGCGCTGGTACCGGTCATCACCCTCACCACGCTGCTGTTCGGCGAGCTGCTGGGCGGCGCGGTGCTGACCGAGCAGGTCTTCACCATTCCGGGCTTCGGCAAGATGATCGTCGACTCGGTATTTAACCGTGACTACGCGGTGGTGCAGGGCGTAGTGCTGATCGTGGCGATCGGCTTCCTGATGCTCAACCTGCTGGCCGACGTGCTCTACGTCCTTATCAACCCGAAAATGCGAGGTTAACCATGGCGGAACTGACGACGCAAACCGTTACGCCCGCGCTGCCGCGCGCGCAAAACCGGGTGCTGAAGAAATTCCTTGCCAACAAAAGCGCGGTGATTGGCGCGGTGGTGGTGGGATTCTTTGTGCTGGTGGCGCTGCTGGCGCCGTGGATTGCCCCGTTCGACCCGGTCAAAGCCAACTTCCTGGCGGTGCGCAAAGCGCCGTCGGCGATGTACTGGTTCGGCACCGACGAGCTGGGGCGCGACATTTTATCCCGCATTATCTGGGGGGCGCGCACCTCGCTGATGGCAGGCTGTATGTCGGTCGTTATCGCGGTGGTCATCGGCGTGCCGCTGGGGCTGGTGGCGGGTTACTTCCAGAAGATGTGGGACGGCGTGATCTCGCGGTTTATCGAGGCGCTGCTGGCCTGTCCGTTCCTGATCATGGCGATCGCGCTGGGGGCGTTTTTGGGCCCGAGCCTGACGAACGCCATGATCGCCATCGGTCTTTCGGCGATGCCGATCTTCGCCCGCCTGACGCGCGGGCAGGTGATCGCCATTCGCAACGAAGAGTACATCGACGGCGCGCGGGCGATTGGCCTGCCGGACCGCTGGATCATCATCAAATACGTCCTGCCAAACGTGATGTCGCCAATCCTGGTGCAGGCCACGCTGGCCATCGCCTCGGCAATTATCGCCGAAGCCAGCCTGTCGTTTTTGGGGCTGGGGCAGCAGCCGCCCAATCCGTCCTGGGGCTCTATGCTCAATACCGCGAAAGGGTTTCTGGAGCAGGCGCCGTGGATGTCCGTTTTCCCCGGCGTGGCGATTTTCCTTGCCGTGCAGGGCTTTAATTTACTCGGTGACGGGCTGCGCGATGCGCTCGATCCGCGCCACGACTAAGGAGTCATGATGACCAAAGCGCTTGATTTTACATCCGGTTACGCTTCACGCCGCCCGCCAATGATGGGCCGTAACGCCGTCGCCACGTCGCAACCGCTGGCGGCGCAGGCGGGAATGAAAATGCTGCAGCTGGGCGGCAACGCCGTGGATGCGGCCATTGCCACCGCGATGGCGCTGACGGTGGTTGAGCCGACCGGCAACGGGATCGGCAGCGACGCCTTTGCCATCGTCTGGGACGGTGAAAAGCTGCACGGCCTGAACGCGTCCGGTCGTTCGCCTGCGAGCTGGCATGCGGATCTGTTTGCTGGAAAAACCGCGGTGCCGGAAATTGGCTGGGACGCGGTGACCGTGCCGGGTGCAGTATCCGGCTGGGTCGCGCTGGCGGAACGCTTCGGCACGCTGCCGCTGACCACGCTGGCGCAGCCTGCCATTGACTACGCGCGCAACGGTTTCCCGGTCTCCCCGCTGATCGGCCATCTCTGGCAGCGCGGCTATAGCAAGCTGAAAGATCAGCCGGGCTTCAGCGCCTGCTTCGCGCCGGAAGGCCGCGCCCCGCGCGTGGGGGAAATCTTCCGTAACCCGGCGCAGGCGAACTCGCTGGAGCTGATTGCCCGCACCAACGGTGAAGCCTTTTACCGCGGCGAGCTGGCGCAGAAAATTGCCGCTTTTGCCAAAGAACACGGCGCGCACCTGACGGCTGAAGATCTGGCAAACCACCGCGTGGACTGGGTAGAGTTGCTGTCGCGCGACTTTGCGGGCGGTTCGGTGCAGGAATTGCCGCCAAACGGCCAGGGGATCGCCACGCTGATTGCGCTCGGCATTCTGGAGCAGTGCGGCATTGAGAAGCATCACCCGGATTCCGTGCAGTCCCTGCACCTGTCCATTGAGGCGATGAAGCTGGCGCTGGCGGATCTCGACCGCTACGTGGCGGATGAAGACCATATGGCGTTCGCGGCGCAAGAGTTGCTGAGCGACCATTATCTGAAGTCGCGCGCGGCGCTTATCAATCACGAGCACGCCTCTGATTTCGTTTACGGTTCCCCGACGCAGAGCGGCACGGTCTACATCAGCACCGCCGACGCCAGCGGGATGATGGTTTCGTTTATTCAGTCCAACTACATGGGCTTTGGTTCAGGCATCGTGGTGCCGGATACGGGGATCAGCCTGCAAAACCGGGGCTGCGGGTTTGTGCTGGATCCCAATCACCCGAACGCGCTGGCGGGCAGCAAGCGACCGTTCCACACCATCATTCCGGGCTTTGCGATGGACGGCAGCGGCCAGCCGCTGATGTCTTTCGGCGTGATGGGTGGCCCGATGCAGGCGCAGGGGCACATGCAGATGGCGCTGCGCATTATGCTGCACGGGCAAAACCCACAGGCGGCAATCGATGCCCCGCGCTGGCGCGTGGTGCAGGGCAGGGAGGTGATCGTTGAATCGACCTTCGATCGCAATACCATCGCCGCGCTGCGCGAGCGGGGTCATCAGATCGTGGTGGAAGATCCGCTTCAGGATTACAACTTCGGCGGGGCGCAGGTGATTTACCGTCTGCCGGAAGGACACTACGTGGCCGCGACGGAAAGCCGCAAAGACGGGCAGGCGCTGGTGAGTTAATGTTTTATCCTCCCTCTCCCGTTGGGAGAGGGGCGGGGTGAGGGGAAAATTTCAGCCAATGCTAAACGGATCCGCATCCTGCCAGGCCGGAAACTTCTCGCGATACTCCTGCAGTGCCGTCAACGACAGCTCGGCATCAATGCGCGTCGCCTGATGCGGCTCGGCGGTGGCAATGATCTCGCCCTGCGGATTCACCACCCGGCTGTCGCCGCGGTAGTGATGCCCGTTGCCGTCGGTTCCCACGCGGTTACAGCCCACCACGTACGCCTGGTTCTCAATCGCGCGCGCTACCAGCAGCGACTGCCAGTGGAGGGAGCGCGGTGCAGGCCAGTTGGCAACATACAGCGCCAGGTCGTAATCGTTGCGGTTGCGCGACCACACCGGGAAGCGCAGGTCGTAGCAGACCAGCGGCAAAATACGCCAGCCGCGCCACTCGAACACCACGCGCTCGTGACCCGCTTCATAGTGATGATGCTCATCCGCCATGCGGAACAGGTGGCGTTTATCGTAAAAATGCACTTTCCCTTCCGGCTCCACCAGCAGGAAGCGGTTCACCGGCCCGCGATCCGTTTGCAGGGCGGCGCTCCCGGCGATCAGCGCGTTGGTCTGCTGCGCTTTGGCATGCATCCAGGCCACCACCTCATCCTGCGGCATTGATTGTTGTGCCGCTTCCATGGCGAAGCCGGTGGTGAACATCTCCGGCAGGACAATCACATCACGCCCGGTAATCTCTTCCAATTGACGATCAAAGTGGCGCAGGTTGGCGGGGCCATCCATCCACACTAAAGGTTGCTGCAAAATAGAAATCTTCAAACCAGGCACGATACAGACTCCTCAAAAGACCGCTTTTTGACACTGTAGCACGTCATTACGAGAAAATGTGGCAATAAAAAACCCCGCGCGAGGCGGGGTTTGTATAAGCGAAACGCGTTACGCCGCTTCAGGTTTGCGGTGCTTCTCCGGCAGCTTTACCGGCTGCGTCGCCAGCTCGTCCGGTTCGAAATCATCCACGTTAATGCTGCGCAGACGGCTCTCTTCGGCTTTCACCAGCAGAGCGGCTTCATCTTTATTGATAATGCCGCCGGCCAGCGCCTGTTTTGCCAGTTCGTCCAGACGGGTAAACGGCAGGTTTTTGCCCAGCTGTTTACAGATCTTCTGGTGAATCGGATCGGCAGCCATCACGTCCAGCAGCGCCTCTTCCAGCAGTCCCACCGGGTTATGCGGCGTCGGCGTCAGATACTGACCACGACCGATACGGGAGCGGGTTGCGCTCGGTACCTGCAGGATCTTCGCTACCTTGTGGTCCAGCTTGTCGGACGGCGCAAGGTGGTGACGTCCGGTCGGGAAGATCACCGCGCGCAGGGCTCCCGCCACGAAGCGGTTCGGGAAGTTCGCCAGCAGGTCGTCAATCGCCTGTTCAGCCTGATACATCGCATCCTGAACGCCCCAGTGCACCAGCGGCAGATCCGCTTCCTGACGGCCTTCGTCGTCGTAGCGCTTCAGGACCGCAGAGGCCAGGAAGATCTGGCTCAGTACATCCCCCAGACGGGCAGAGATACGCTCGCGACGCTTCAGGCTACCGCCCAGCACCGCCATGGAGACGTCAGACAGCAGAGCCAGGTTGGCGCTCAGACGGTTCAGATGCTGGTAGTAACGTTTGGTCGCATCGCCGGTCGGCGTCGCGCTGGTAAGACCGCGCGTCAGGCCCAGCCAGAAGCTGCGCACCTTGTTGCTGCCCACGTGACCGATATGTTTGAACAGCAGCTTATCGAAGGCATCCACGTCGTTGTTCTGCGCGGCAGCCATCTCTTCCAGCACGTACGGATGGCAGCGAATTGCGCCCTGACCGAAGATCATCATGCTGCGGGTCAGGATGTTTGCCCCTTCCACGGTGATGGCAATCGGTGCGCCCTGATAGCCGCGCGCCAGGAAGTTGCCTTCGCCGAGCATAATGCCTTTACCGCCCGCGATATCCATCGCGTCAATGATCGACTGCTGCGCGCGGTGGGTACAGTGGTACTTCACAATCGCGGACAGCACGGCCGGTTTTTCGCCCAGCATAATGCCGTAGGTAATCAGAGAAGCCGCGGCATCCATCACGTAGGCGTTGCCCGCGATACGCGCCAACGGCTCTTCGATACCTTCCATCTTGCCGATGGAGATTTTGAACTGACGGCGGATGTGGGCGTAAGCGCCAATCCCCATCGCGACCGACTTCAGACCGCCGGTTGAGTTCGACGGCAGGGTAATGCCGCGGCCCACAGACAGACATTCCACCAGCATACGCCAGCCCTGACCGGCCATTTTCGGACCGCCGATGATGTAGTCAATCGGCACAAAGATGTCCTGACCGCGGGTCGGACCGTTCTGGAACGGCACGTTCAGCGGGAAGTGACGGCGACCAATTTCAACGCCTGGGGTAGAGGTTGGGATCAGCGCACAGGTAATGCCCAGATCTTCTTCGCCGCCCAGCAGTTTTTCCGGGTCAGAGAGCTTAAAGGCCAGACCCAGCACGGTGGCGATTGGCGCCAGGGTGATATAACGCTTGTTCCAGGTCAGGCGCATGCCCAGCACCTGCTCGCCCTGCCACTCACCCATGCAGACCACGCCGGTATCCGGTATCGCGCCTGCATCGGAACCCGCTTCCGGGCTGGTCAGCGCGAAGCAAGGGATTTCCTGACCGCGTGCCAGACGCGGCAGGTAGTGATCTTTCTGCTCTTCCGTACCGTAATGCTGCAGCAGTTCGCCCGGGCCTAAGGAGTTAGGCACGCCAACGGTAATCGCCAGGATCCCGGAGACGCCCGCCAGCTTTTGCAGGACGCGAGCCTGAGCGTAAGCGGAGAACTCCAGACCGCCGTACTCTTTCTTGATGATCATCGCGAAGAAGCGATGTTCTTTCAGATACGCCCACAGCTCCGGCGGCAGATCGGCCATTTCATGGGTGATGGCAAAGTCGTTTGCCATGCGGCACGCTTCTTCCACCGGGCCGTCAATAAAGGCCTGCTCTTCAGCGGTCAGACGCGGCTGCGGATAGTTATGCAGCTTTTTCCAGTCCGGGTTGCCCTGGAACAGATCGCCTTCCCACCAGGTGGTGCCCGCGTCAATCGCTTCTTTTTCAGTACGCGACATGGGCGGCATCACTTTGCGAAAGCCCTTGAACACCGGCGCAGAGATCATTGATTTACGCATCGGGGCCAGGTTAAACGGCAAAAGGATGATGGCAAGAGGGACTAAAAGCCAGATATTCCAGAGACCTGCGACGCCAAGCGCAGCCGTCCAGGCCAGAAGAATCAGGCTGCTCAGGAATAAACTTACGCGGTGATAGAACAACACACCGAGCAGAACAACGGTTGCGAGAATGCTCAAAATCATCATAAAGAAAAGCTCCCTTGCTTGTAGGAGGTCTGACCACTTGTGGTGATATGGTTGTAGTTGATGTTATTTCCTTTAGCAATGTGTTTACAAAATAATTACAACCTGGTTCACATTGTTCGCGTTTTAGCCGGCACAAAAAATCAAAACGCCGGACGATTCGCATGGCTTTAGCTTCTCGCTTTTCCCGCTATCCGGTACACTCCACTGTGTTATTTCATCAATACTGAAGGATTATCCTCATGTACCAGGATCTTATTCGTAACGAACTGAACGAAGCGGCGGAAACGCTGGCGAACTTTCTGAAAGATGATGCCAATATTCACGCTATTCAGCGCGCAGCGGTCCTGCTGGCCGACAGCTTCAAAGCCGGTGGCAAAGTGCTTTCCTGCGGTAACGGCGGTTCCCACTGCGACGCTATGCACTTCGCAGAAGAGCTGACCGGACGCTATCGCGAAAACCGCCCGGGCTACCCGGCGATTGCGATTTCAGACGTGAGCCACATCTCCTGCGTAGGCAACGACTTCGGTTACGACCACATCTTCTCCCGCTACGTTGAAGCGGTAGGCCGTGAAGGCGACGTGCTGCTGGGGATCTCTACCTCTGGTAACTCCGGCAACGTGATCAAAGCGATCGCCGCCGCGCGTGAAAAAGGGATGAAGGTCATCACCCTGACCGGTAAAGATGGCGGTAAGATGGACGGTACGGCGGATGTCGAAATTCGCGTTCCGCACTTCGGTTATGCTGACCGTATTCAGGAAATTCACATCAAAGTGATCCACATCCTGATCCAGCTGATCGAAAAAGAGATGGTTAAGTAAGACTTCGCTGGGGGGCTCCGGTGCCCCCCGCTGTTGTGGAGGTGTTGTTATGTGCGAACTGCTCGGGATGAGCGCCAATGTGCCAACCGATATCTGTTTTAGCTTCACCGGGCTGGTTCAGCGCGGTGGAGGAACCGGGCCGCATAAAGACGGCTGGGGCATCACCTTTTACGAAGGCAAAGGGTGTCGCACGTTCAAAGATCCACAGCCCAGCTTTAACTCACCGATTGCCAAACTGGTGCAGGACTATCCCATCAAGTCCCGCTCGGTGATCGCCCACATCCGTCAGGCTAACCGTGGCGAAGTGGCGCTGGAAAATACCCATCCGTTTACCCGCGAGCTGTGGGGCCGTAACTGGACCTATGCACACAACGGGCAGCTCACGGGCTATAAGTCGCTGGAGACGGGCAATTTCCGCCCGGTCGGGGAGACGGACAGCGAAAAAGCCTTCTGCTGGCTGCTGCACAAGCTGACGGAGCGCTATCCCCGCACGCCCGGCAACATGACTGCCGTGTTCAAATACATCGCGACGCTGGCATCTGAACTGCGTGAAAAAGGCGTGTTCAACATGCTGCTCTCTGATGGCCGCTATGTGATGGCGTTCTGCTCGACGAATCTGTTCTGGATCACCCGCCGTGCGCCGTTTGGCGTTGCGACGCTGCTCGATCAGGATGTGGAGATAGACTTTCAGAAGGAGACCACACCGAACGATGTGGTCACTGTTATCGCAACGCAGCCGCTGACGGGCAACGAAACCTGGCAAAAGATTATGCCAGGCGAGTGGGTGCTATTTTGTCTCGGGGACCGTGTAATTTGACGCCAGCTGTGGATGGACGACTTCGTGGCTCAGCGGTTTGCTGACCACGTAACGGCCATCGACGATAGAGACCACTGGCGGCTTGTGGGTCTGCTCAAAGTAGTCGTAACCCGGCTTCAGCTGTTTCCAGAAATCCGCGTAGTATGAGTACTTGTGACGCGTCATGTTGGCGTCCGTCATGCGGAACGGATAGATGCTGACCTGTACGTTAGGCTGCCCAAAGACCAGCGCGCCCGTCACGAACTGGAAAATCTCATCAATGCCGGAGTCGGTCATCGCATAACAGCCGATAGACACGCAGGCACCATGGATCATCAGATATTTACCTTCATAACCGTGTGCACGGTCATAGGCATTCGGGAAGCCGATGTTAATGGCTTTATAGAAGCGGCTGTCAGGCTTGAGCTGGCTGCGCTGAACGTTGTAGAACCCTTCCGGACTTTTGAAGTCGCCCTGACGCTGTTTTGGCCCCAGTCCGCCGGAGTAGTTACAAATTTTGTAACTATCAAGCAGCTGATATGTCTCGCCCATTTTGACAAACAGATCGAGAGTGCGCTCTTCCTTAAAGATCTGAATATAAACCGGCGATCCCATTAACTGCTGTTTATATTCCTTGCTGACCGGCGTCGTTGAGCTATTACTGCTGAGCAGTCCGGCAAACGACATGCACGGCATCAGAAGCATCGCAATGAACAATGCGATTTTACGCATACTACTAGTTCCTTGATAAAACCATGACCAACTTGCCAGGACGGCAAAAGAGACCCGAAATCAGATTATTCTGTTAGGAGCGCTCACATTAGCACCGCTATAGATTTTCGCAAGAGCCGGGCGGTGAGTTTACAAATTAGTTTTACTTTATAAACCATCAAAATTGCGATGGCTCCAGGAACTTTGCGCATTAGCTCGCAATTTGGCGCGCGCGACGGCGGATTCCCTGCCCGCGTGAAGGGGAAAATGCTACACTTCGCGCCCACTGGATTGTTGTTCATGGAAACCTGCTAACCACATGTTTAAAATTAAAAAAGGACTTGATCTGCCGATTGCAGGCGTGCCAGCGCAGCACGTTTCGACAGGCGAAAGTGTCCGTCATGTCGCCATTTTGGGCGAAGACTACCTGGGTATGCGTCCTTCAATGCTGGTACAGGAGGGCGATCGCGTTATCAAAGGACAGACGCTCTTTGAGGACAAAAAAAATCCCGGCGTGATGTTCACAGCCCCCGCGAGCGGCACCGTTGTGGCCATCAACCGTGGCGAACGGCGCGTTCTGCAGTCGGTGGTTATCCGCATTGAGGGCGATGAAAAGCGTGAGTTTGCCCATTACGACACCGCAGAACTCGCGTCGCTGAACCGTGACGCCGTTCAGGATCAGCTCCTGGCATCCGGTTTATGGACCGCGCTTCGTACGCGTCCCTTCAGCAAAACCCCTGTTCCGGGCACGGAGCCTGCCGCGATTTTCGTCACGGCCATCGACACCAACCCGCTCAGCGTGGACCCGGAACCGGTTATCCTGGCGCAGCGAAAAGCTTTTGATGCAGGACTCACTATTCTAACCCGCCTCACGCCCGGAAAAGTGCACGTTTGCCAGGCTGGCGGCGGCAAGCCTGGCGGGCATCCGCTGGGGCAGGTCACGTTTAATGAATTTTCTGGCCCGCATCCGGCGGGGCTGGTCGGGACGCACATCCATTTCCTTGAGCCAGTCAGCCTGACGAAACAGGTCTGGCACCTTAACTATCAGGACGTCATCGCCATCGGTAAGCTCTTTACTACGGGTGAGCTCTGCGCTGAACGGATAATCGCCATCGGCGGACCGCAGGCTGCAAATCCGCGCCTGGTGAAGACGCTGCTGGGTGCCGACATCAATGAACTGCTGGTGGGGGAAACGAAAGAGGGCGAAAACCGCCTGATTTCCGGCTCGGTCCTCAGCGGTCGCCATGCGGCCAATGCGCACGCGTACCTGGGACGCTTCCATTTGCAGGTCAGCATTGTGCAGGAAGGGCGTGAAAAAGAGCTGTTTGGCTGGGTTCTTCCAGGCGCAGAAAAATACTCCGTCACCCGAACCACGCTGGGCCACTTCCTGCGTAATAAGCTGTTTAGCTTCTCAACCAGCACGCACGGCGGCGAGCGCGCCATGGTCCCGATTGGCAACTACGAGCGCGTCATGCCGCTGGATATTCTGCCCACCGTGCTGCTGCGCGATCTGCTTGCTGGCGATACCGACGGCGCGCAGGCTCTGGGCTGTCTGGAGCTTGACGAGGAAGATCTGGCGCTCTGTACCTATGTCTGTCCGGGCAAATATGAGTATGGACCGGTATTGCGCGAGGTGTTAACCCGCATTGAGCAGGAAGGATAACCGATGGGCTTAAAACACCTCTTTGAAAAAATTGAGCCGCACTTTACCGAAGGAAAGCTCAAAAAGTACTACCCGCTGTATGAAGCAACGACGACCATTTTCTACACGCCGGGGCTGGTGACGAAAGGGGCGGCGCACGTTCGCGATGCTATCGACCTGAAACGCATGATGATCCTGGTGTGGTTTGCGGTCTTCCCTGCGATGTTCTGGGGAATGTACAACGTCGGCCTGCAGACCATTCCGGCGCTGCACCACATGTACGATGCACAGCAGCTGGCGCAGGTGATCCAGGCCGACTGGCACTACCGTCTGGCCCAGTCGTTAGGGGTAAGCTTCACCGCAGACGCGGGCTGGCTGAGCATGATGACGCTGGGCGCGGTGTTCTTCCTGCCGATTTACATCACGGTATTTGTCGTGGGCGGCTTCTGGGAAGTGCTGTTTGCCATCATCCGTAAACATGAGATCAACGAAGGCTTCTTCGTGACCTCTATTCTGTTTGCCCTGATTGTTCCCCCGACGCTACCGCTCTGGCAGGCGGCGCTTGGCATCAGCTTCGGCGTGGTGATTGCCAAAGAGATCTTCGGCGGCACCGGGCGGAACTTCCTCAACCCGGCGCTGGCGGGACGCGCGTTTCTGTTCTTTGCTTATCCGGCGCAAATCTCGGGCGACCTGGTGTGGACGGCGGCAGACGGTTTTTCCGGCGCGACGCCGCTTTCACAGTGGGCGGCACACGGCGGCGAAACGCTGGTTAACAACGCGACGGGTCAGCCAGTCACCTGGTTTGATGCCTTTATTGGCAACATTCCGGGCTCCATCGGAGAAGTCTCTACGCTGATGATTTTGCTTGGCGGCGCGATCATTCTTTTTGGTCGCGTGGCCTCCTGGCGGATCGTTGCGGGCGTGATGATCGGCATGGTGCTGACCGCCACCCTGTTCAACGTTATCGGTTCGACCACCAATCCGATGTTCTCCATGCCCTGGTACTGGCATCTGGTGCTGGGTGGCTTCGCGTTCGGCATGATGTTCATGGCGACGGACCCCGTCTCTGCCTCGTTTACAGACAAAGGTAAATGGAGCTATGGCGTGCTCATTGGCGCGATGTGTGTCCTGATCCGCGTGGTCAACCCGGCGTATCCGGAAGGGATGATGTTGGCCATTCTGTTTGCCAACCTGTTTGCGCCGCTCTTCGATTACCTGGTGGTGCGGGCCAATATCAAGCGGAGGAAGGCGCGTGGCTGAGGTTAAAAATAACGACAGCATCAGCAAAACGCTGCTGGTGGTGCTGGTGCTCTGTCTGGTCTGTTCTATTGTCGTGGCCGGCTCTGCCGTGGGGTTAAAACCCCTGCAGCAGGAGCAACGTGCGCTGGATAAACAGCGCAACATCCTGGCCGTCGCCGGGCTGATGCAGGAAGGAATGAGCGCGGACGAGGTTTCGGCCGTCTTTGCTGAACGTATTTCGGCGCGTCTGGTGGATTTAAAAACGGGTGAACTGCTGGATAAAGACCCGGCAAAATTCAACCAGGCGCTGGCGCTTAAAGATCCGCAGATGAGCCTGACGCTGGAGGCATCGCAAGATCCCGCCGGGATTAAGCGTCGCAGCAACCTGGCCGAAATCTATCTGGTTCGCGATCCCCAAAAACGCATTCAGGAAGTGGTACTGCCTGTTTACGGTAACGGTCTGTGGTCAATGATGTACGCGTTTGTGGCCCTTGATACCGATGGGCGCACGGTCAAAGGCATTACGTATTACGACCAGGGTGAAACGCCGGGGCTGGGTGGCGAAGTTGAAAACCCTAACTGGCGGGCACAGTTTGTCGGCAAAAAAGTGCTCGACGATAACGGCCTGCCTGCGCTGAAGGTGATGAAAGGGGCGGCACGTCCCGGTGACGACTACGCCGTTGACGGGCTTTCCGGCGCTACGCTCACCTCAAAAGGCGTGCAGCACAGTTTTGATTTCTGGATGGGCGAGCTGGGCTTTGGTCCTTTCCTGAAAAACGTACGTGAAGGAGCGCTGAACAATGGCTGATACCGGTGAACTGAAAGAAGTTAAAAAGGTGCTCATTGGCCCACTGTTAGCCAATAACCCGATCACGCTCCAGGTGCTGGGTGTCTGTTCTGCTCTGGCGGTGACGACCAAGCTGGAAACGGCAGTCGTGATGACGCTGGCGGTCACGCTGGTCACGGCGTTCTCCAGCATGTTTATCTCGATGATCCGCCACCACATCCCCAACAGCGTGAGGATCATCGTGCAGATGGCGATCATCGCCTCGCTGGTGATCGTGGTCGATCAGCTGCTGCGCGCCTTCGCCTACGAAACCTCCAAACAGCTCTCGGTGTTTGTCGGGCTGATTATCACCAACTGTATCGTCATGGGGCGTGCGGAAGCCTACGCCATGAAAATGCCGCCGCTGGCGAGCTTTATGGACGGCATCGGCAACGGCCTGGGCTACGGCGTGATCCTGCTGACCGTTGGGTTCCTGCGCGAGCTGATTGGCAGCGGCAAGCTGTTTGGCATCACGGTGCTGGACACGGTGCAGAACGGCGGCTGGTATCTGCCAAACGGCCTGTTCCTGCTGGCCCCTAGCGCATTTTTCATTATCGGTTTGTTGATCTGGCTGATTCGTACGCTGAAGCCAGAACAGCAGGAAAAGGAGTAACCGACGATGGCTCATTACCTGAGTTTGTTTGTGCGGGCGGTGTTTGTTGAAAACATGGCGCTCGCGTTTTTCCTCGGCATGTGTACGTTCCTTGCGGTTTCCAAAAAAGTGTCGACGGCATTTGGTCTCGGTATCGCGGTTACCGTGGTGCTCGGCCTATCTGTACCGATCAACAATCTGGTGTACAACTTTGTGCTGCGGGACGGCGCGCTGGTGGAAGGGGTTGATCTCAGCTTCCTGAACTTCATCACCTTTATCGGGGTGATCGCGGCGCTGGTGCAAATCCTCGAGATGATCCTCGATAAGTATTTCCCGTCGCTCTACAACGCGCTGGGGATCTTCCTGCCGCTGATCGCGGTGAACTGCGCCATCTTCGGTGGCGTTTCGTTTATGGTTCAGCGTGATTACAACTTCAGCGAATCCGTGGTGTACGGTTTTGGTTCCGGCATCGGCTGGATGCTGGCGATTGTCACCATGGCGGGGATCCGCGAGAAAATGAAATATGCCAACGTGCCTGCGGGTCTGCGTGGCCTGGGGATCACCTTTATCACCACCGGGCTGATGGCGCTGGGCTTTATGTCCTTCTCCGGTGTGCAGCTATAAGGGCAAACAGATGGAAATTATCCTTGGCGTGGTGATGTTCACGCTGATTGTACTGGTGCTGTCAGGGCTTATTCTGGCGGCGCGCGCGAAGCTGGTGAATTCCGGCGACGTGGTCATTGATATTAACGACGAGCCGCAGAATCAGATCCGCACGCCGGCGGGAGACAAGCTGCTCAACACGCTCTCCGGTAACGGCATTTTTGTCTCCTCAGCCTGCGGCGGCGGCGGTTCCTGCGGGCAGTGCCGCGTGACGGTAAAAGAGGGCGGCGGCGATATTCTGCCAACCGAACTGGCGCATATCACAAAGCGTGAGGCAAAAGAGGGCTGTCGTCTGGCCTGCCAGGTCGCGGTGCGCCAGAACATGAAGATTGAGCTGCCGGAAGAGATCTTCGGCGTCAAAAAATGGGAGTGCGAGGTTATCTCTAATGATAACAAAGCCACCTTTATTAAAGAGCTGAAGCTGCGGGTGCCGGAAGGCGAGCATGTCCCGTTCCGCGCCGGAGGATACATTCAGATTGAGTGCCCGGAGCACGCTGTGGCCTATGCGGACTTTGACGTGCCGCATGAGTACCGCGCCGACTGGGACAAATTCAATCTCTTCCGCTTTGTATCTGAGGTGAAAGAGCCGACGCTGCGCGCCTACTCGATGGCCAACTACCCGGAAGAGAAGGGCATCATCATGCTCAACGTGCGTATCGCCACGCCGCCACCGAATGTGCCGGACGCGCCGCCGGGCGTCATGTCGTCATACATCTGGTCCCTGAAGCCTGGTGATAAGGTGACGATCTCCGGCCCGTTCGGGGAGTTCTTCGCGAAAGATACCGATGCGGAAATGGTCTTTATCGGCGGCGGTGCCGGTATGGCCCCGATGCGCTCGCACATCTTTGACCAGCTCAAGCGGCTGGGGAGCCAGCGTAAGATCAGCTTCTGGTACGGGGCGCGCTCGCTGCGCGAGATGTTCTATGAAGATGAGTTTGAACAGCTGGCGCGTGAAAACCCGAACTTTACCTTCCATGTGGCGCTTTCCGATCCGCAGCCGGAAGATAACTGGACGGGCTATACGGGGTTCATCCACAACGTGCTGTATGAAAACTACCTCAAACAGCACCCGGCGCCTGAGGACTGCGAGTTCTATATGTGTGGTCCGCCGATGATGAACGCCGCCGTGATTAAGATGCTGAAAGATCTCGGTGTCGAAGATGAGAACATCATGCTCGATGACTTTGGAGGCTGATGATGCTGACGTTTCTGGCAACCTTTGTGGTGTTTGTGCTTGTCATCTTCGGCATGTCGTTAGGCTGGATCGTTAAGCGGAAAAGCATTCAGGGCAGCTGCGGCGGTATTTCCTCTATTGGGATGGAAAAGGTCTGCGACTGCCCGGAACCGTGCGATGCGCGGAAGAAAAGGATGGCCCGCGAGCAGCAGCGCATTATTTAATTTTTTTGTAGGCCGGGTAAGGCAAAGCCGCCACCCGGCGTTCTCACATCTGCTTCTCAACCCTTATTTGTTTACTGTATACTTATCCAGTGATGAGTGAGGGCTTACTATGCGCAAAATAATCCATGTCGATATGGACTGCTTTTTTGCCGCAGTGGAGATGCGTGACAACCCGGCGCTGCGGGATATTCCCATCGCCATTGGCGGCAGCCGCGTTCAGCGTGGTGTCATCAGCACCGCCAACTATCCTGCGCGCAAATTTGGCGTGCGCAGCGCGATGCCAACGGCGATGGCCTTAAAGCTTTGCCCTCATCTCACGCTTCTGCCCGGCCGGTTTGAAGCCTATAAAGAGGCTTCCCTCCATATTCGGGAAATCTTCTCCCGCTATACCTCTCTGATAGAGCCGCTGTCGCTGGACGAAGCCTATCTGGATGTGACCGACAGCGTGCACTGCCACGGCTCCGCCACGCTGATGGCGCAGGAGATCCGCCAGACTATTTTCAACGAGCTGAATCTGACGGCATCGGCGGGCGTCGCGCCCGTTAAATTCCTCGCCAAAATCGCCTCCGATTTAAATAAGCCCAACGGTCAATACGTCATCACGCCTGACGAGGTGCCGGCGTTTTTGAAAACGCTGCCGCTCGGCAAAATCCCCGGCGTGGGAAAAGTCTCCGCCGCAAAGCTGGAAAGCATGGGGCTACGGACCTGCGAAGACGTGCAGCGAAGCGATCTCGCCATGCTGCTCAAGCGCTTTGGAAAGTTTGGCCGCGTGCTGTGGGAGCGCAGCCAGGGAATTGACGATCGCGATGTGAACAGCGAGCGGCTGCGGAAATCCGTCGGCGTTGAGCGCACCCTCATTGAAGATATTCATGACTGGTCCGAATGCGAAACCATTATCACGGAACAGCTTTACCCTGAGCTGGAACGACGCTTAAGCAAGGTGAAGCCGGACCTGCTGATTGCCCGCCAGGGTATCAAATTAAAATTCAATGACTTCCAGCAGACCACGCAGGAACACGTCTGGCCGCGTCTGAATAAAGACGACCTTATCGCGACGGCGAAAAAGGCATGGGAAGAGCGCCGTGGCGGGCGAGGGGTGAGGCTGGTGGGATTGCACGTTACGCTGCTGGATCCGCAGCTAGAGCGCCAGCTGGTTCTGGGGTTGTAAAAAAGCCCGGTGGCGCTACGCTTACCGGACCTACGTTTTTCACCCTCTCCCTGTGGGAGAGGGCTGGGGTAAGGGTATTACTTAACTGGGATCGCTTTCAGCAGCTCAGTCAGCAGCGTCCAGTAGTGACCGACGCTTTCGATATGAACCTGCTCATCCGGCGAGTGCGGACCGGTAATGGTTGGCCCGATGGATACCATGTCCATGTCCGGATACGGTTTCTTGAACAGACCACATTCCAGACCGGCGTGGATCACCTGAATGTTCGGCGTGCTGTTGAACAGACGCTGATAGGTTTCACGCACCAGCGCCATCACCGGAGAACTTGCATCCGGCTGCCAGCCCGGGTAGCTGCCTTTGGCAGACGTTTTTGCGCCCGCCAGCGTGCCCAGAGATTCCAGCATGCTCACCACGTACTCTTTACCGCTGTCGATAAGGGAGCGGATCAGGCAGATGATTTCCGCGCTGTCGTCGCTCATGGTCACCACGCCCACGTTCAGTGAGGTTTCCACCACGCCTTTCGCCACGTCAGAGTTGCGGATCACGCCGTTTGGCGTCGCGTTCAGCAGCTGAACGAAGGTGTCACGAGACTGCGCGGTCAGCGCGGCTTTATCTGTAGAAACAGATTCCAGCACCACGGTCAGGTTTTTCTCTTTCGCCGACAGTTCGTTCTTCAGGATATCCAGGTATATGGTGGAGAGTTTTTTCAGCTCGTCCGCTTTTGCCGCTGGAACCGCTACGGTGGCGAACGCTTCGCGCGGAATCGCGTTACGCAGTGTACCGCCGTTGAAGTCTACCAGACGCAGATCCAGCTCGGCCGCATGGCCTGCCAGGAAGCGCGCCAGCAGTTTGTTGGCGTTACCCAGACCCAGGTGAATATCACCGCCGGAGTGGCCGCCTTTCAGCCCTTTCAGCGTCAGCTTGAAGGTCTGGAAGCCCGCAGGAATCGCTTCGCGCTTCAGCGGCAGGGTAGAGATGAAATCAATCCCGCCCGCGCAGCCCATGTAGATCTCGCCTTCTTCTTCAGAGTCGGTGTTGATCAGGATGTCCGCCTGCAGCCAGTTCGCCTGCAGACCGAACGCGCCGTCCATGCCCGCTTCTTCGGTCATGGTCAGCAGCACTTCCAGCGGACCGTGTTCAACGCTGTCGTCGGCCAGCACGGCCAGCGCAGAGGCCATACCGATGCCGTTATCCGCGCCCAGCGTGGTGCCGCGTGCTTTCACCCAGTCGCCGTCGATGTACGGTTGAATCGGGTCTTTGGTGAAGTCGTGAACGGTGTCGTTGTTCTTCTGTGGCACCATGTCCAGGTGCGCCTGCAGCACAACCGGTTTGCGGTTTTCCATGCCTGCGGTAGCCGGTTTGCGGATCAGAATGTTGCCAACCTGGTCACGTTCAGCATGCAGACCTTTTTCCTTCGCCCAGCCCATAATATGTTCGGCAAGCTGTTCTTCATGGTAGGAAGGGTGTGGAATGGAGCAGATTTTCGCAAAAATATCCCACAGCGGCTGCGGAGATAATTGAGACAGTTCAGACACGATAAGTCTCCTTGTCGAGGCGCTGCAAACAGGGTTGCAGGTCACAGGGTTAGCAGGTTAATAGTTACCACAAGTCAGGCTTGCGAGATGAAACTGAGAATACCACTTTCTCTGCTGGCCGGTAGCATAAAGCATGTAAAAACTCAGGCAGAGGGCGCTAAACACTGGTTTTTAGTGCGTCAGATCTCTATAATCTCGCGCAACCTATTTCCCCCTCGAACACTTTTTAAGCCGTATAAAAACAGGCTGGGACACTTCACATGAGCGAAAAATACGTCGTCACCTGGGACATGTTGCAGATTCACGCACGCAAACTGGCTGCGCGTCTGATGCCTTCCGAACAGTGGAAAGGCATTATTGCCGTCAGCCGTGGCGGTCTGGTACCGGGGGCGCTGCTGGCACGTGAGCTGGGTATTCGTCATGTCGATACCGTTTGCATCTCCAGCTATGACCATGACAACCAGCGCGAGCTGACCGTGCTGAAACGTGCGGAAGGCGACGGCGAAGGTTTCATCGTTATTGATGACCTGGTGGATACCGGCGGTACTGCGGTTGCTATCCGCGAAATGTATCCGAAAGCACATTTCGTCACTATCTTCGCGAAGCCTGCTGGCCGCCCGCTGGTAGACGATTACGTGATTGATATCCCGCAGGACACCTGGATTGAACAGCCATGGGATATGGGCGTGGTCTTCGTACCGCCTATTTCAGGCCGTTAATACCAGTACGTAACTTTACACGCCCGGCTATGTCGGGCGTTGTTCTTTTTGGCCTGCCACGCGTTACAATAGTCTCTATACGACGTATTCATGGAGGCAACGCAATGACGCAGGCGAATCTCACCGAGACTCTCTTCAAACCCCGTTTCAAACACCCTGAAACGTCGACGCTGGTGCGTCGCTTCAATCCGGGTACCCAGCCTGCCGTCCAGTCCGCGTTAGACGGTAAAAACGTGCCTCACTGGTATCGCATGATTAACCGCCTGATGTGGATCTGGCGCGGTATTGACCCCCGTGAAATCCTCGATGTGCAGGCACGTATCGTGATGAGTGAAGCCGAACGTACCGACAGCGAACTCTACGATACGGTGGTGGGCTACCGTGGCGGAAACTGGATCTACGAGTGGTCTAAACAGGCGATGCTCTGGCAGCAAAAAGCCAGCCAGGAAGAGGATGCCACGCGCAGCGGCAAGCACTGGCTGCACGCCGCTAATCTTTACGGCATTGCCGCTTACCCCCATTTAAAAGGGGATGAACTGGCGGAGCAGGCTCAGGCGCTGGCGAATCGCGCCTATCAGGAGGCGGCTCAACGCCTGCCGGGCCGGATGCGTGAACTTGAGTTCACCATTTCAGGGGGCGCGTCCGTTACCGGATTCCTGCATATGCCTGAAGGTGAAGGTCCGTTCCCGACCGTCCTCATGTGCGGCGGGCTGGATTCGCTGCAAATTGATTATTACAGCCTGTATGAGCGTTACTTCGCACCAAAAGGGATCGCGATGCTGACGCTTGATATGCCTTCAATTGGTTTCTCATCCAAATGGAAACTGACTCAGGATTCCAGCCTGCTGCACCAGCATGCGCTAAAAGCGCTGGAAAACATTCCGTGGGTTGACCACACCCGCGTGGCGGCATTCGGCTTCCGTTTCGGCGCGAACGTCGCGGTGCGTCTGGCTTATCTTGAATCTTCTCGTCTGAAAGCTGTCGCCTGCCTCGGCCCGGTCGTACACGCTCTGCTCAGCGATCCTGCACGCCAGGGGAGCGTACCTGAAATGTACCTTGATGTGCTGGCCAGCCGTCTTGGCATGCATGATGCATCAGACGAAGCGCTGCGCGTTGAGCTCAATCGTTACTCGTTAAAAACGCAGGGGTTGCTGGGACGTCGCTGCCCAACACCAATGCTGTCAGGGTTCTGGAAAAACGATCCGTTCAGCCCGGAAGAAGAGTCGCGATTAATCACTTCGTCATCTGCGGATGGCAAATTGCTTGAGGTGCCGTTCAGCCCGGTCTATCAGAATTTCGACAAATCACTGAAAGAGATTACGCGCTGGATCGCTCAGAGATTGTGTTAATAGATTGCTAAATTTCGCTGATTTGGTAAAACAGTGGCTTCACAAAAGGAGATCGCAATGACGTTACCGAGTGGACACCCGAAAAGTAGACTGATTAAGAAGTTTATGGCTCTCGGCCCGTATATTCGAGAAGAGCAGTGTGAAGAGAATCGCTTTTTTTTCGACTGCCTGGCTGTATGCGTCAACGTGAAGCCTGCACCCGAAAAACGTGAATTCTGGGGCTGGTGGATGGAAATGGAAGCAGAGGAAAAACGCTTTACGTATAGCTACCAGTTTGGCCTGTTTAATAAAGACGGCAACTGGCAGGCCACAACGATTAAAGATCAGGAAGTGATTGACCGCCTGGAATATACGCTAAAAGAGTTTCACGATAAGGCACGTGCACTGCTGGCTACCCTGGATCTCAAGTTCGAACCTGCGGATGACTTTTCCAGCGAAGCGGTGAAGCTGACTGCCTGATGGTGTCACAGCGCCGGGTGGCGGCTTCGCCTTACTCGGCCTACAAATTCTCCCTCTCACCGTGGGAGAGGGCACCAGACCGCATGAATCCCCGACAATAAAAAAACCGGCATCAAGCCGGTTTTTTTATTTCACATCATCAGAACTGGTAGGTCATACCTACAGCAACGATGTCATCGCTGCTCACGCCCAGTTTATTTTTGTCGTCAATCTGGTTGATTTTATAATCAACAAAGGTGGACATATTTTTGTTGAAGTAATAGGTCGCGCCAACGTCAATATATTTCACCAGATCTTCGTCGCCAATACCTTCGATATCTTTGCCTTTAGACTGGACATAGCCCAGGGACGGGCGCAGACCAAAGTCGAACTGATATTGTGCGACAACTTCAAAGTTCTGCGCTTTATTTGCAAACCCGCCGGAAATTGGCGTCATATTGCGGGTTTCAGAATACATTGCAGCCAGATAAATATCGTTCGCATCATATTTCAGACCGGTTGCCCAGGCTTCTGCTTTCTGACCCTGGCCACGCGCCAGCAGGTTCTGAGCATTGGTGCGGTCAGAGTTGGTGTAGGCGCCGCTGACGGCGAAATCGCTGCCGCCGAAGTCATAGGTCAGAGAGGTACCAAAACCGTCACCGTTCTGTTTTTTGGCGTCACGGTTTTCGTTTTTGCCCTGGTACTGCAGCGTCATGTCCAGACCGTCAACCGCGCCGAAGAAATCGGTGTTACGGTAGGTGGCCAGGCCGGTAGCGCGCTTGGTCATGAAGTTATCGGTCTGCGCGGAAGAGTCGCCGCCGAACTCAGGGAACATATCGGTCCATGCTTCGACGTCATACAGGGCACCCAGGTTACGACCGTAATCCAGTGAACCAAAGTTTTTCAGCTTCAGGCCCGCAAACGCCAGACGCGTTTTCTGAGTAGAGTCGCTCTCGGCTTTGTTACCTGCAAATTCAGATTCCCAACGGCCATAGCCCGTCAGCTGATCGTTAATCTGCGTCTCGCCTTTAAAACCGAAACGAACGTAAGTCTGATCGCCATCTTTGGTGGCATCATCACTGATGTAGTGCATGGCTTTCACTTTGCCGTACACGTCCAGTTTATTACCATCTTTATTATAAACTTCAGCTGCGTGAACGGATGCAGAAGCCACTACGCCCATAACCATTAATGCCAGAGTGCTCTTTTTCATTTTCGATCCTGTCTTATAAACGCGCTAAAAAATTCGCTGGACGATAAGCTCATGCTTAAGTCCCGTGAAAAAACAGGAAGGGTTTTATCGTTCTGGAATGAAACTTTTATGACAAACTAAGAATAATTTTAAAAAACTGTGATTTATTATTTCGGTAATAAAATTGTCAAAATTTCCCGCTAGGCTTCCTGATCCCGCGCAACAAAGTGTTTCGCGATGTGCTAAGGCAGTTGGCAACGGGGCTGACTCCTGTTAAAACGTTCGTTCGACATTACTTTCCCTTATCGTTGAACGGCAGAGAATCATGAGTGACAGCCAGACGCTGGTGGTAAAACTCGGTACCAGTGTTTTAACAGGCGGATCGCGCCGCCTAAATCGCGCCCACATTGTTGAGCTTGTACGTCAGTGCGCTCAGCTACATGCCGCAGGGCATCGTATTGTGATTGTGACCTCCGGGGCGATTGCCGCCGGGCGTGAACACCTGGGTTACCCCGAACTCCCCGCGACGATCGCTTCCAAACAGCTGCTGGCCGCCGTGGGGCAAAGCCGACTCATTCAACTCTGGGAACAGCTGTTCTCCATCTATGGTATTCACGTCGGGCAAATGCTGCTGACGCGTGCGGATATGGAAGACAGAGAGCGCTTCCTGAACGCCCGCGATACCCTGCGCGCGCTGCTGGACAACAACATTGTTCCGGTCATTAACGAGAACGATGCCGTTGCTACCGCTGAAATCAAAGTGGGTGATAACGATAACCTCTCGGCGCTGGCCGCGATTCTGGCCGGTGCCGATAAATTACTGCTTCTGACCGATCAGCAGGGGCTGTTCACCGCCGACCCGCGCTCGAATCCGGAAGCCGAGCTGATTACCGACGTTCAAGGCATCGACGATGCGCTGCGCGCTATCGCCGGTGACAGCGTTTCAGGCCTCGGAACGGGCGGTATGGGGACCAAGCTGCAGGCCGCTGACGTCGCATGCCGCGCCGGTATCGACACCATCATTGCAGCGGGCAGCCGCCCCGGCGTGATTGGCGACGTAATGGAAGGCATCTCCGTCGGCACCCGCTTCCACGCCCAGGAATCCCCGCTGGAAAACCGCAAACGCTGGATATTTGGCGCGCCTCCTGCTGGTGAACTCGTCGTCGATGAAGGGGCAACCGCCGCGATTCTGGAACGAGGAAGTTCATTACTTCCTAAAGGAATTAAAAGCGTGACAGGTAACTTCTCCCGTGGTGAAGTGATCCGTATCCGTAACCTCGAAGGCCGCGACATCGCCCACGGCGTAAGCCGTTACAACAGCGACGCGCTGCGCCGCATCGCGGGTCACCACTCGCAGCAGATCGACGCCATTCTGGGCTATGAATATGGCCCGGTTGCCGTGCATCGCGATGACATGATTATTCGTTAAGGAGCCAGAACATGCTGGAACAAATGGGCGCTGCCGCGAAGGCTGCCTCTTACAAACTGGCGCTCCTTTCCAGCCGCGAGAAAAACCGCGTGCTGGAAAAAATCGCTGATTATCTGGAGTCCCAGTCTCAGGAGATTTTGCTCGCCAACGAGCAGGATTTACTGGAAGCGCGTCGCAACGGCTTGAGCGAAGCGATGCTCGACCGTCTGGCGCTGACGCCGGCACGCCTGAAAGGCATCGCCGACGATGTGCGTCAGGTCTGCAATCTGGCCGACCCGGTAGGGCAGGTGATCGACGGCGGGCTGCTCGACAGCGGTTTACGCCTGGAGCGCCGCCGCGTGCCGCTCGGCGTCATCGGCGTTATTTATGAAGCTCGTCCAAACGTGACGGTTGATGTTGCCTCCCTGTGCCTGAAAACCGGTAACGCCGCTATTCTGCGCGGTGGGAAAGAGACCTGGCGCACCAACGCCGCCACGGTGAAAGTCATTCAGCAGGCTCTGGAAGAGTGTGGCTTACCGGCGGGGGCCGTACAGGCGATCGAGAGCCCGGACCGCGCGCTGGTCAACGAAATGCTGCGCATGGACAAATACATCGACATGCTGATCCCACGCGGTGGCGCGGGCCTGCACAAGCTGTGCCGCGAGCAGTCGACGATTGCGGTGATCACCGGCGGTATCGGCGTGTGCCATATCGTGGTCGACGACAGCGCGGAGATTGAACCGGCGCTGAAGATAATCGTTAACGCGAAAACCCAGCGTCCAAGCACCTGTAACACCGTAGAAACGCTGCTGGTGCATCAGGGTATTGCGAACAGCTTCCTGCCGGCCCTGAGCAAACAGATGGCAGAGAGCGGCGTGACGATGCATGCTGACGCCAATGCGCTCGCACTGCTTCAGGATGGTCCGGCTAACGTTGTTCCCGTAAAAGCGGAGCAGTACGACGACGAGTTCCTGTCACTGGATCTAAACGTGAAAATCGTTGCCGATCTCGACGACGCCATTGCGCACATTCGTGAACACGGCACGCAGCATTCTGACGCGATCCTGACGCGCACCCTGCGCAATGCCGATCGCTTCGTGAACGAAGTGGATTCTTCAGCAGTATATGTGAATGCCTCCACCCGCTTCACCGACGGCGGCCAGTTCGGCCTCGGCGCTGAGGTGGCGGTCAGCACGCAGAAACTGCACGCGCGCGGTCCGATGGGGCTGGAAGCGTTGACCACGTACAAGTGGATCGGCTTCGGTGACGATACGATTCGTGCGTAAATAATCACGGGTGATGCAAAAATAGCCGTTTGATTCAAAAGGGCATTGACGCATCACCCGGATAGATCTAACCTTTTGCCCCGTGGTTACGCTCGTAACCGGCCTCTCAGGGCCGATATAGCTCAGTTGGTAGAGCAGCGCATTCGTAATGCGAAGGTCGTAGGTTCGACTCCTATTATCGGCACCATCCTCAATTCACACACGATTAATCCCACGCTTTGCGCGGCCAGGGACGGATTAAAGAGCTAATGGATGCCCTGCCACCGGACGAGCGACAAAAAGCATTAGAACTTCTACTGGCAGCCAAAGAGAGCCAGTGAACGGTTCGCCGGGAGTAACTAAAATTTTCCTGGCTTCGGTTCATTAAATTTCAGCTGCTTAAGAAAAAATGTATATAAGAATCAGTTTGTTAACTTTTAAGTGTACCGTTAGTTAACATAAAAAATCTCACTTAAAATTTTATATCTCTTTACTATCAATATCTTAACTCAATTGATGAAGATGTTGGAGTAAAGCTAAACTGAAAAACCTGAAATTCTTTTCACTCTTTTCAGTTCCCTGCTCGCTGTATATCCCCAGTTGTGGCGCGGTCTGGCGCTATCATTTGTAAAAAATCCCAACTGAAAAATTTTTGTGATCTGAAAACCGCAGGCGGGTGCGGTGTAGTGCGATTTTGGTCGTTCATGTGATTATGTGATGTTTATCTAATCTCACTTTGAACTACGTCAACGACGACTTAATATGGATAGATTTTTCGCGTTTTGAGCTGTAAATTGTTGAGTGTAAGGCGATGTGGAAGATTGCCATAGTGCATATGATTTAGCTGATTATAAGGTTTAATTATACTGCGACTAAGCCATGAAGAATAAAAAATAATTTTATACCAGAATCTGGGAGGGCAGAATGAAATTAGAAGCATGTACCTTGAAATTATATGATTTCACGAAGTTTGCATTTTCTGATTATAAAGAGAATAAAGTAAGGTTGTCTGATATAGATAAATTCCTAGATCCAATGATTAAATTCTTAAATAGAAAAACTTTTAAGAATAGCAGAGTTTCTTCTCATGGGACTAGGGAAGTGTATTGCTATGATATCAAAAAGTTTAATGATGATTACATAGTGATTTTATGGATTGGAGTAAGTGGGAATAAAAATAATGTCCTTTCACTTCCGTATAATGGCAATGTAGGAGATAAGAAATCCGTTTCCCGCACACGTGTAGGAAAAACGATGATTCCGGGTGTTCCAGCGTATTTTTACATAGCTTCAAAAGAAAGGATGTTGGTAACTTTAGATTTTAAAGGCTCGTCTTCAGAATCTGGCATCCTTCTTCAGTACATAAGAGATTTCATGCATAATTTCTCAGCATTTTCTGATCATGTATTGGGTGCCAATGGGAAGTTTAGCGGTGGCTATAAAGTAAAAAAATCCGATACAAATTATTGTTATTTTTCACTTGATTGCAAGAGGTACATAAATGCTTCGGTGGAAAAAGATCTGATTTTGAATTATAAAAATATCACTAAAATCATTACGAAAGAAAAAATAACTGTTAGCACTAATTCTTCGCAATCTTTAGTTAACTTAAAACCAATAATAAAATTATTCACCTCCCAAAAAGATAAAACTACCTTGGAATCAGTAGTGAAGATGGAAGTTGATGTTGCTTTTGATAATGAAGCGCAGATTAAAAAATACATTGATAATATTAAAGGCACATATGATGTGGGCAATGTTAATTTCCTTGTGCAAAAGGAAAAAGGCGTTGAGACTGTAAACCTTCAAAATAGTTATGCAAAAGAGAAGGTTGTTTTAGAGGCTGCTTTGAATGGTGTTAATAGTATTATAACATGGCCTTATGATGCTAATGATATTATAATGGCATTGAGCAATCAAAATTATATTGATAGCTTCATCAAATTATCATGTAAAAAAATAGATGAAGTTAAGTTGGATAAAACATCTGATGCCGTTTCGGAAATTAAGGTTTCGGCGCAGTCTTGAATGTAGAGGCGAAAAATGACTAAAGGGAAAATGGTGGTTGTCATTCCACTAATAGTTTTTATCATTATCGCAGCAGCGATAGGGGTAGGAGCATATATTTATGAAGACAGTATTAAAAAGGCTTTGTTTGATGGGACATTGAAAGTTACGGATCTTAATAGCACTCTAATCAATATTGCATCAATTATTTTTGCAATAAGCGGTGCTTGGATTGCTCTTATATTCCCTAAGTCAATCAAAAAGCTTAAAAGTAATAAAGTTAAAGAAATTACATCTGAGGATGAGGAAGCCGCGTTTTATGATATATCTATATGCTCGGTGATAAGCTTATTAGTCTTGTTCGTAATAATGATAATAAATTATCTTCTTTCCATCGCTGTAATATATCAAAATAAGATTGATATATTTTATTATTGCTTGATTATTGTCAGTATTTTGTATCTCTTAGAATCGATAGTGGTACTTTGGACAGCTAAAACAACATTCAAAGTTTTTGCATCCTACAGTATGGCAATTATGAATCGTGCCACAGTAGAGAATGTTGAAAGTGTTCCACGTGAGGATGAAGAGTGATGTGCTAGGAATTGTTGTTGTGCTTTCGGCTGATGGTAGCAATGATGGGGGGCACTTTAGGGGGCATTTTATTATGCCTCTTTTTATTTTTTGTTTTAAAACAATCTGTTAGGCGTGTTTTTTGTTCCTATTATCGCACCATCTTTTAAAACCGCCTTCGGCGTATCAGCCATTTAATCCCTCCGACAGCTCCGGCAAACCATCACACATCTCCTGCAACTCATTAAACATCCTTGCCACATGGAAACCATCGCACACCGAGTGATGGACCTGCACCGCGAGCGGCAACAGCACTTTCTCATCCTGTTCGTAGTATTTTCCAAACGTGAACATAGGAGAAAAGAAGTTCTTCATGTGCGCAATGTTCATCGTAAAGTTCGTAAACGTTACCCAGGGAATAGACGATACGAAAAAGACATTTTCCCGGGACTCTTCTTTCGGCCAGTAAGAAAGGTTATTGCCATAGCGCGCAACATCTTCTGCATAGGTGTTCTGGAAGTGCTGAATATTGCCGTCGAAGTGACTCCACAATGAAGAAAAGGTCTCTGTTTCAGGGTGGAAAATGGTATAGCTGGGATGAATTTCATTCCATATGACAAGCTCATTGTCCTTCACGGCCATACGGAATTCCGGATGCCGGTTCATGATTTTAGAGAGGAGGAAAATAATCGTCGGATAAAACTTCCAGCCGACTTTTTTGATATGTTTTCGCAGCGCGGTGATGTCGATCAGAACCGTTTGGTTAATTGTACACTCAGCAAATGACTGGAATACTTCAAAATGCTCCTTCCTGGCCCAACGAGATAAATCAACAGGCGTATATTCCGGGGCTGTTTTTTTCATTGTTTAACCTTTGATTATCAATCGATTAAAGGGTTTAGGGCCAGAAAAAGCCGCGCAACCATTTCAACCGTATCTAATCTTCCTGTCAATCTCAGCCTGTGGTTTTCCGAACAGATATCCCTGGACGAGATCGCAGCCAAGCGCCTGAAGACGTTCAAGCTGCGCTTCGGTTTCAACACCTTCTGCAATGACCCTCATATTGAGGCTCTTCGCCATGCCGGTTATCAATTTAACGATATTAAGGGCATCATCCTGCGTGGATATCGGGTTCACAAAGGATTTGTCGATTTTAATTTTATCAAAATTCAGTTCACTCAGACGTGAGAGCGACGAATAACCTGTCCCGAAATCATCGATTGAAATTCTTACACCCAGCGTTCTCAGCTTTTTGAGAATAGTGATCGGCGTGTTGCTGTCGCTGAAGAGCGATGACTCCGTAACCTCTAATTCAAGACGGTTCGCCGGAAGTCCTGTCTCCTTCAGGATGGACTGTACCATTGCCGTAAAGGATTTCGTGCCCAGCTGAACGGGTGAGACGTTCACAGAGATCCTTGCCGGAACCGCCCAGGAAACAGCTTCCCGGCAGGCAAGCTCCAGCACGGTTTTGCCGATCTGGTTGATCATCCCCGTTTTCTCAGCAACGGAAATAAAGTAATCGGGTGACAGTAGCCCCTTCACCGGATGTATCCAGCGAATAAGCGCTTCATAGCCGTAAATTTCATTGCTGAATGAATCGACAATAGGCTGGTAATAAACAACGAATTCATGGTTATCGATCGCCAGTGCCATATCATGTTCAAGGGTTCTGCTTTCCTGTAACTTTTGCAGCATCCACTGACGGAAAACTTTTATCTGCTGTGAGCCCTCTTTTTTGGCTTCGTAGAGCGCCAGATCGGCAAATTTATAAAGGTAGTCAGAGCGCCGTTCATTATCAGATAAAACGATACCCACACAGGTGGCGATTTTTATCAGCTGGTTATTAATTGTATAGGGCTGGCTGATATGTTCGCTGATTTCTTTGGCGCGCGAAACGGCGGCTGCTTCAGTGAGGCCACTGGAAAGCAGGGCAAACTCGTCTCCGCCCAAACGGTAAAACGTATCAGTGGCGCTGCTCATTGAGGTGAGGCGTCTGGATACCTGATTCAACAGCAAATCTCCGGCATCATGACCATAGGTATCGTTGACCTCTTTGAAGCGGTCTAAATCAAATAACATCACCGTGACGGGGATATGGTTTTTATCTGCCTGAAGATTAATTTTGTTGAGATCGTCCCAGAAGAAAAGGCGGTTTTTCATGCCGGTGAGAGAGTCATGATAAACATCATATTCCAGCTTCGAGTTCTGAATTTGCAGCGTTTCTTTTGATATCTGAAGTTCATCAGCAAGGCTTTTAACCTGCATGTGCGCTTTGAGAATGTTTTTATTCTGGTAGATCATTAAGAAACCCAGAATAAAGCTTAATATCACCAGTAATAATGAAAGCACCGAATAAATATAATAAAGAATCTGTATTTTATGGTTGGATTCATTAACCGTGTTAATATCTTTCGTCAATGCCGTTGCAGAAAGCTGGCTCAGCGGCGCATCAAGGTCATGCATATTTGTCAGGTATGCCTGTAGCTCTGGGTGGCTCATTTTTTCAAGATGGCTATCCAGATAGGCCAGTATTTTCTCTAAGCGCAAAGCGAGCTCCTGATGCGCTTTATCACTGTCAATATAGCGACCTAAATCACCCCCTTTCATTAAATCGCTCTGGCTTAGCATAATTTCAAGACGCATGCGGACCTGGTCTATCGTAACGTCATCGGTATCGGTTGCGTATAGACCAAGCCATGATTCAAAACGGTAATACTCTGATACCAGTTGTGCCACGGACCAGGACTCAGTGTATTGAGTCAGTTTTTGCAATTCCTGCTGTCGATCGTAAACAAGAAATGCAATATATCCTGTCGTGATAAAAAGAGAAAAAATGATACCAACCAGTATCCTGTTCATTATGTTCTCCTGAACGACTACTCAATCTTCATTTTGCTAACCTGCCATGCTGATCGTGAGTAATAAATCTGATTATTCAACTCAGGAAGACTGTCATAGGGGTATACAATGAACGATGGGCCTTTATCGCGGATGCGCATATATTCGCCATTGACCTTTAAGGCAAGTATGGCGTTGTATTTTTTAAAGTCACTGAGAGGGATCACGGTAGAGTAATCATTGAGCGCAATAACATTAACGTTAGTTCCCTTCGCACCCACATACTCCATGAGTTTGTTCATTGGAACACCCTCAAACTTCGTACGACCATTATACCAGGGAGATGTCGTCTCGAAACTCACTACTCCGAGTTTTTCAAGGCTGGCGAGATCAAACACTGCTTTTCCATTTTCATTGGTATTTTCTATATTACCGTAAATCGTTAAAATGGGTTTACCAACTGGTTTTGGCAGGTCGCCAGCCCAGGTTACACTTTGTACGAGACAGCATAACAGCAGTAGGGTTAATCGCATTTTGACCTCCACCTTTTGAACATAAGTATAAGAATTATAATTTAGATATCACACGAGTTTATATATTTTGTTGAGTACTAATGGTTTTTAGAATTTTTATTGGTTTTATTTCAATAAAATCAATAAGTTATTGATTTGCGTTGAGCGGGTGTAAGACAGTGTGATGACGCTTAACTTTTTGAAAAAAGCTAAAGTTGCTTGCATAAGCTCTCTTGTGTTTAAAAAATGATCGCTTTAATTGATTGTAATCATCTTACACCATTGATTTTACCTGTGTTGAAACGGCGAGCGTGCAACCGCTCAGCATCTGTCCTTCGCGGGTATCGCCCCCCTGAAAGTGGTGCGGCCTGCGCTGTGCACAATTCGTCCACCTCACGTGAAAAGCCACAGGCTACGCTGCTCCCGACGGGATGAATACTATCCTGTCGGTTTGCGCGGGTAACACGCCCGCTAAAAACGCTAACGCCTGCAGAATGAGTTTTTTCTTATGCCATGGCAGAAAATGTAAATAATGAAGAGAAGAGGGTGTGAGATATTATCGATGAGATCGTCAGTTTACGGTTTCAATCTGTGTCTGAATAATTGCCTGATTTTTGGACGCTTCTTCCACTGGGAAGCGTCCACTTTTTTCTGCCAGCAAAAAGATATATATCCGGCATGTTAAAAATAGCGTTTATTCATTTTTTTGACGCAGGAGCCCTCTGTGCTATATGTAAACCGACTAAAATAGCGATCATGGTTCCCATATAGAATTGACCCATCACCGCTTCAAGCATCGCCAGATTACGTGCAAAAGGATGAATTGCCAGAATATCTCCATAGCCAAGGGTGGTTAGCGTGGTCAGGCTGAAGTAAAGCATCGTTTCAATTGAGTTATCGTCCGATATTCCTGTATATGCATCTGGAATGAATCCCACCAGTAAACAGTCCAGCAGCGCAAACAAAAGTGAGATATTCAGATAGATAACCATGGCGCCGCGAATGCGATGAAGCGTCACAACACCCTCATCGAAAACCTGTTTTGCCACAATCCAGCTAACGTTGAGACAGAAAAAAATCCCTGACAGGAGAACCAGTATCCCTGTGGTTTTGTGCGTGGTCGTTGTTGACCCGACGGCCAACCCGACCAGACAAAAAGAAAAACTGAGGATAGCCAGATACCTTTTTATATCCTTCGAAACAATGAATACCGAAATCAAGGCCATTGCTGAGAACAGCGCATTGTTAAGCCAGTGATAGTTTTTATGTTCGCTCTCCGTAACGGGTGAAATGATAAAAATGGTTAAAACCTGCAGTATTAGAAGAATGGTGAGACAAACATCCTTATAATCGCTGTTCTTTTCAATAAGACATTGAAAGCCACTCATTTTCATGATGTTAACCTGAATTTAGCGTTTTTATATATGTCACATCCGGAATGTTAATCGGCCGGGAAACGGCTTATTACGTTGCTTGCCCGATGGTTTCAAAGCAGAAAGCCCGTCAGCCATGTTCTGTCAGGATGGTTCTCAGGTAATTGTTCAAGGATATGAATTAACGTATTCTGGTTGTCCTGCCCGCTGTTGATAAATCTAAAGAAATTGCTGTCACATTTGCTTTTGTGATATTGCATTTTATAGAACTCTTTTTTTCTTAAAAAAGTACGTTCTAGCCAGTTGAACTTTTTTATTTCTCTTTCAAGGTATTTCATTTCGGAAATTGAAAGGAATATTTTCTTGTACAGAATATCCCGGCTGCCCGGCATATATGATTTACTGTCCATCAGATTTTCTCTGTTTTTTTGATACTCACGTCCTTGTGCTGAATAATTATCAGTGTCCTACAGACGCGGCATCCACCACGCGCGAAGGTTTAGGCGCTAATGCAATTGCGAATGCAGCGATAAAAAATATCACGCCGATCGACATCATCAGATTATTGGTCGACAGCATCATGCTCTGGCTGTTTACCATCTTGTCAAAAAGCTCACGCACAAATTGTCCACCTTGCTGAGGAGCCGAACTAATGTAGTGCGAAAGATCGCCAGTAGGGTCGACGACGGACGCCAGTTTGTCATGCGCAATATAGCGCTGGTCCTGCCATGACGTCGTTACGAGCGATGTGGCAAATGCACCCGATAACGTTCGAACAAAGTTCATTAGCCCCGCGGCTGAAGCCATTTCCGTTTCATCTACAGAGCCCATTGCAAGCCCCGTAATCGGGACATAGTACAGCGGCATTCCAACGCCCATGAATAACAAAGGTACGCAGATGGACCAGTAGTCCATATCGGTCGTCGCATAGGATCGCCAGAAGGTGTCGAGACCCAGCCAGGCGCAGCCAAAGAAGATAAGAATGCGCGGATCGATTTTGTTGGAGAGGTTAGCGGCAACCGGAGAAAATACCACCTGCAAAAGCCCGCCCCAGGCCACCACAATCCCTGCCCATGTTGTTGTATACCCTAAGTTATATTGCAGCCACAAAGGCGTGAGGACATTCAGACCAAAAAAACATCCAAACGCGAGTGCAAGCACAAACATGCTGGCCGAAAAACCGCGATGGCGAAACACTCTGATATCGACGATCGGATGTTCAGCGGTCAGCTCCCAGATACAGAAACTTAAAAAGCCGATACAGGCAATAATCGCCAGAACGCAAATTTCTTCTGAGGCAAACCAGTCAAGGTCTTTCCCTTCATCGAGCATGATCTGCAGGGCACCAACCCAGATCACCAATAAAATAAACCCAACGATATCAATAGAGTTATTAACCAGCGTATCTTCGAAGATTTTCAGTACTGACCACGCCACGACTGAAAAAGCGATTGCCATCGGAACGTTGATGATAAACACCCACGACCAGCTGTAATGATCGCAAATCCAGCCACCCAGTACCGGGCCTATTACGGGCGCCAGCAATGTTGTCATCGCCCATAATCCCGTCGCCTGCATGGATTTTTCTTTCGGGAAAATACGCAGCAGTAACGTTTGTGATAAGGCCATCAGGGGGCCTCCCGCCATGCCCTGAAAAACCCTCATCAGCAGCAGCATTCCCAGCGAAGTGGAAAGGCCGCAAAGCAAAGAGAAAATACCGAACATGAACACGGAAACGGAGAAAACGCGCACGCCGCCGAACCGTGTGGTTAACCATCCTGATAGTGGTACCGTAATGGCTTCAGCCACGGCATAGGCCGTGATGATCCACGTGCCCTGGCTGGTTCCTGCGCCCAGGGCACCAGCCATGTTGGGTTGAGTGACGTTTGCAATGGTCATGTTGAGCACGGCTAAAAAGTTAGCCATTGCAAGTACCAGGGCACCAATCCATAACATACCGCCTTTCAGCGATGGCGGCTCATTATCGATAACTAATGTAGACATGGCCTGGTTTCCGTTATTCACTTTTTAAGTTAACTGTCGCTTTCATGGACAGACCAACCCGCAGCGGATGTGCAGCAAGCTCATCAGCATTGAGTTTGATGCGCACCGGCAAACGCTGAACAACCTTGATCCAGTTACCCGTTGCGTTTTGCGCAGGAATAATTGAAAACGCTGCGCCGGTGCCGCCATCAAAGCCTTCGACCGTTCCATGGAAAGGCACGCTATCGCCATACAGATCGCTTACCAGTTCTACCTTCTGTCCCACTTTCACATGCTGGAGCTGAACTTCCTTGAAGTTGGCATTGACGTGAATTTGCTGCACCGGCACCACGGACAATAACGGTGTGGAAGGCTGGACGCGTTGTCCAAGCTCGACCTGGCGACGAGCAACCACGCCATCGACTGGCGAACGGATCACGGTTCTTTCCAGATCCAGTCTGGCCTGATCGCGCTTGGCTCTGGCGAGAGCAACTTCCGGGTTGGTTTCGGTATTTGCATCCTCAATCATCACGGCATTCGCCTGTCTTGCGCCCACAGCCGCCTGTCTTGCTGCATCTGCTTGCGCCACGGCGGCTTTAGCGGCATTCAGGTTTGCCAGTGCGGAAGCGTAAACGTTTTGAATACGCGTCAGCTCGTCGCCTGAAATCGCGCCCGTCTGCATTAACGCTTCGCGGCGCTTGAGGTCAACCGTCGCGCGCTGGAAGTCAGCGTTTGCGGCATCAACCTGGGCCAGCAGGCGTTTTTGCTCTTTCTCATTCGCCACAACTTCTGCGCCGAGTTTTGTGTCGGTGGCCTTATATCCATTTACTCGCCGGATGGCCAGGTTCAGGTTTGCTTCCGCCTGATTAAGCGCTAACTCTGCGTCAGTGGGATCCAGCTGGATCAGAACATCGCCTTTTTTTACCACCTGAGAATCCGTGACCAGGATGGCACTGACCGTACCGGTGATCGCAGAAGAGAGCTGCGCGGACTCGACATCGGTATAGGCGTTATCGGTTTCAACATATCGGGAACCCACTAATTCCCAATAGGCGAACGAGCCTGCGCCTGCCAGCGCGATGCTTAATGCGAGATAAGAGAATAAACGTTTTCTTTTTTTCTTTTTGATATCGGATGATTCAATATTTTGATTTTCAATAGCTGCAGAATGACTCATTTTATTTCCTTTCTTTCCACTATTTAGTAATTAACCTGGTGTTAAAAAATCACTGTTTGCTCGAGGTATATCCGCCGCCCAATGCACGCGCTAATGCGACGTCAATCGTAAAAGCGCGAGAATTTACGTCGGCTAATTTTCGGCGGGCCGCGACCAGCTCATCTTCCGAGGACAACACGTCCAGATAATCAGCAACCTTTCCTTCATACCTTTGTCTGGTGAGGGAATACGCCTTTTCTGCCGACGTGACTGCGCCCTGAGAATAAAGCATCTCGTCTTTAAGAGAGGCTCTGCTGGTGAGCGCATCGCTCACTTCCCGAAGTGCATTCGTTAACGTGTCGTTATAAACCTGCACGGCAATGTCATATTCACCGCTGGCGTATTTCAAATCACCCTGGAGCTTCTGCGTATTAAATATTGGCAACGATATGGCCGGGCCAAAGCTGCCAATTGCTGAGCCACTCCGGGTAAGGTTGTTAATACCCAATGACTGGAACCCGGCAAAGGCAACCAGATTAACGCTTGGGTAAAAACCGGCTTTTTTCTGTTTGATTTGCTCTGCTGCCGCCTCGGCGCGTAAACGTGCCGCGACAATATCAGGACGGCGACCAATCAGATCCAGCGCAATATTCAGAGGAAGTTCCTCATGCGCTAAAAGCGTTGCCTTAGGCGCGGTGATTGCCAGCGATCTGTCAGGCCCATCGCCGATCAGTGCAGCGAGCTCATGTTTTTTGATCGCAATAGCTTCATCTATTGCCACCAGGTTTGCTTTTGCGTTGAGTTGACGCGTCTCAACCTGTTGAAGGCTGGATAAATCTTCAAGCCCCGCGTCATGTCGTTGCTGGAACAACGCGAGCGTACTGGTTCGTATAGTGAGGGTGTCGTTAAGCGTTTCGCGAACGGTGTATAAATGCGCCAGCTCCGCGTAAACGGTAACAATAGAAGAAGAGAGCACCAGCCTTGTCTGTGCTTCTTCCGCTACCGCCGCCATTTCACCAGATGTCGCAGCCGCGAGCGCTGCGCGGTTTTTACCCCAAAAATCAATTTCCCAGCTCATATCAAGCGTGGTGCGCCCATAGCTGTTCCAGTTTTGAGGCGTTGCGCTTTCAGGCGTCACATAGTTGTAACTCATTTTGTCCCGCATAAAGCTGGCGTTTGCGGTGACCTCAGGGAAAAGCGAACCGCTCGCACTTTGCGTCATCGCCTGCGCCTGTTTCACGCGAGCTTCGGCGATGTTAAGCGTGGGGGAATTTTTAAGCGCGTCATCAATCAGCTCGTTGAGCTGCTCGTCACCGTATTTCTTCCACCAGTAGTCTTTCGGCCACTGGCCGTTCTGGTGCGGGAAACTTTGATCGCTTTTAAGTTGTGTGACCGTCTTCATAGACGGTGGGGTGCCAAGATCGGGGATTATGGCGCATCCGCTCATACTGATGGCGGAAATGACAACACAGCTCATCACTATCCTGGACCGGGTTAAACCGGAAATGCGACACCTCGGAAGTGTCTCCTGAAAACCTTTCATCAGTACGCTCGTCATGCTGGTCATAGGGAAGTCCAAATACAGTACCGTACAGTACGGTACACTTTATATCTTGACTTCTGAGCGCCGTCAAATGAAAATGTACTGGTCAGTACGATTACAAACCCTACTATCTGACGTGATTCCGAAATCAGAGAACAAAAAGTGTTGGTCCAGGCCAGACACCTAAACTAACGAGGAAACATATGGATAAAAGAGCGCTTAAACGGCAACAGATCCTGGAGGTCGCATCCGGACTGTTTCGACAAAAGGGATTTGATGCCACGTCTATCTCGGAGATTAACGCGATTGTTGGTGGCTCAAAATCGACAATTTACAGTCACTTTTCTTCGAAAGAAGAGCTATTTGTAGAATGCATGTCTTCAGAAACTGAACAGTATATAAAGAGCATGACTATTGAAACTGCGGGGCAGGTGCGCCTTTTCAGAAAATCACCACAGCTGGTCATCGAGCAATTTGCCGTTGCCTTTTTACGCTATATTTGCTCTCCGGATATTGTGGATTTGCAAAGATTAATGATTTCCGAGGCCGGAAGATCGGGTATCGGAGAATTATATTATGCGCGAATGCAAAAACTGCGTTCAAATGTTTCGGCGCTTTTTACCGATTTAATGAATCAAAATATTTTAAGAAAAGATGATCCTGTGCTGGCGGCCGAGTATTTTCGTTCTCTTCTCCAGGCCGACATACTGGAACCCTTGCTTTTAAAAGCAAGAAAGGATCAGCCTGACGAAAGTGAAATCGTCATGAAAGCGCAGGCCTCCGTTAATGCGTTTATGAAACTGTATGGTCCTGAAAAAATTGAGGATGTAGCAAAGACATCTTTATAAAATACAGTAAGCGTTCTTTCACCCTATTATTAGGGTGATTTTTCTTTTAGGAATATTTATTTTCAATTGTCATTGGATGACTTTGCCAACGGCCTTCTTGTAAATAAAATTTCGTGGATACTTATGTGTATAAAGTTTACTCTCTTAAAAGATCGTGAAGCTGTAATTAAGTCTCTTACTCACTGGATTGACTCGAATTTATACAGACCCATTACCGTTTTAGATGTGGCGCGGAAATCCGGTTATTCATTGGCTTACATTCAACGGAACTTTCGCCAGGAGTGTGGCATAAGTATAGGTCTCTATATCCGAAGCCGGAAACTTGAAAAAGCCGCACATATGCTCAGACATACGCAGTTCTCTGTTTCAGATATATTCACGATGTTAGGGTACGAGGAGCCGTCAACGTTCAGCAGAGCATTCTCGAATCAATATGGGCTCTCCCCAACCAAATACCGCGAGCAGGCTAAAAAAAGTCACTACATGAATGGATTGTCGATGTTGATTACTGAGGTAACGCGCGAATAAAGCGATAATCCGCTAACCCGCCTCCAGCATCCCAAAACTCACAATCCGCGCGCGGCCCAGCTCTTTCGCCCGGTACAAGGCCACATCCGCGGCGCGCAGCAGGTTGTCAGTCTGGGCATGTTGCGGGTAGCTGGCAATGCCAATCGACACATCCACCGGCCCAATCTCGGTCAGCCCGTAGCGAAGCGACAGCTCATGCACGCTATTGTAAATCTTCTGCGCGCAGGCGTGCGCCTCTGGTTCATCGGCACCGGGAAGCAGGACCAGAAACTCCTCGCCCCCGTAGCGGAATGCGAGTCCGTTGTCATGTGCGGCCCGCTGAACAATTGACGCCACGCTTTTAATCACCTGATCGCCCGCTTCATGGCCGAAGCGGTCATTGATGCTCTTGAAGTGATCGATGTCGATCATCATGCAGCTTAACGGCTCGCCGGTGCGCAACGCCTGTGCCGTTTGGGTTTGCAGGGTATCTTCCAGATGATGACGATTACGCAGGCCGGTGAGCGGGTCGAATAAGGCTTTTTCCAGCAGCGCGTCGCGCAGACGCTGGTTGGCCAGCGCCAGACCGAGCGCTTCGGCCATCAGTTCCAGATAGGCGCGGGAAGGGGCGTTGTCCGCCGTAATATTCTGGAAGGAGAGCAGGCCAATGGCCTCGCCCTGGGCGATAAGCGGCACGCACAGCGAGCTTTCAGCTTGCGATGCCGGAAGATGGTAGCAGGCGATATCCGGCTCACCGTTTACCGGGGGGTGGCTCTGCCCGCGGCGCACGGCCCAGCACTCGTCAGGGTGGAAGCTCGTCTCTTCACCAACCGGTGAAAGCCAGTGTGCGACGCAGCGCATCTGCCATGGCTCCCGGTCAAGGACGTAAAGTCGCCCCGCGATCCCCGGCGCGATATTAGGCGCAAACAGCTCCGCCACGTTAATCACATCGTTAAAGTTCTCACACCCCTGCAGCCGCTGGGTCATGCGCGCCAGCAGCTCGCGGATGGCCCAGTCGGCATCGCGCTCTTTTTCCAGACGCTGTCGCGCCAGGCCGTTTTCGCGGAAGATGCGGATGGCCTGGGCCATGTCGCCAATCTCATCAATCTGGTTGAAATTGGGCGTTTCAACCGCGTAATCCTGGGATGCCAGGCGGTGCACCACGTCGCTCAGGCGCACCACGGGACGCAGCACGCGGCGCTTTAATATAAAGCCGAGAACAAACAAGAACAGCAGGGCGGTCAGGCCGACCATCAGCTCAGAGGCCGTACGCAGCGCTTTCGATTTTTTTGTCGCGTCCTGAACGGAGGCGATGACGCGTTTGTCGAGTATCTGGCGGAAGTGATCGAGCTGGTTCTGCGCGCGCTCCAGCTCCTGCTCATAGGGCGCACCGTAGAGTAGCGCAACAGCCTGCGCGTCTTCTCCTCGCTCAAGGCTGGAAAGGGCGGTTTGCTGCTCGTCCTGCAGCTCATCGACGATCTTTATTCCTTCATGCAGCAGGGCCAGTTCTTCATCCGATGCGCCGTTATCCTGCAACTTTTCCAGCCGAAGCTCGATGCTCTTCAGGCTGTTTTCCGCCTGGTTATATTCCTTGAGAACCTGAGGATCTTTTTTAATGACGTACAGCCGTGCTAAATCAGACTGGGCCCAGATATCGGTTTCGATATCTTCCGTGAGCTGATCAAATTTCTGCCGTTGTTCAACGGCCTGACGCTCGAGGGTATCAGCGCTGGACGCCATCAGCATGATGATGCCGGAGGCGATGGTCAGGCAGACCGTGGCACCGTAGGCCCAGTTTGTTATCGTTGCGATTCGCACCTGATGATCCTTTTACGACATGAGTAGGATGGCGTTCTTTCAAATTATAGAAAACGTTTGATTTAAGGCGAAAAAAAGGCGGCACAGCGCCGCCTGGTGTGGTCTATATCGTCACATCCTCACAATTCTGGAGGATTTTTTCCTTCTTCGATGAAGTCGGGGTCCAGCTCTTCGGCGTTACCTTCGTGATCGCGCCCTGAGAAGAGGTTCCAGCAGGCGATAAACAGCGCGGCAATGAGCGGCCCAATCACAAAGCCGTTAATGCCGTACAGCTCCATGCCGCCGAGGGTGGAGATCAGAATCAGGTAGTCCGGCATTTTGGTGTCTTTCCCGACCAGCAGCGGGCGCAGGATATTGTCCACCAGCCCGACGATAATCACGAAGAAGCCGACAATAAACAGCCCTTGCCAAAGCTGATGGGTGGCGAACAGGAAGATGGCGGCGGGAACCCAGACAATCGCCGAGCCGATGGCGGGCACCAGCGAGAGGAAGGCCATCAGCGCCCCCCAGAGCACGCTGCCGTCAATACCGGCAATAGCAAACGCAATCCCGCCGAGGATGCCCTGAACCACCGCTACCGCCGCCGTTCCTTTTACCGTGGCTCGCGACACGCCGACGAATTTGGCGAACAGGTGTTGCTTGGCGAAATCAGACAGCGGCAGGGAGTCGAGGATTTGGCGCACCAGATACGGGCCGTCTTTCAGCAGGAAGAACAGCAGGTAAAGCATGATGCCGAAGCTAATCGCAAAGCCGAACGTGCCCTTGCCAATCAGGAACGCGCTGCCGGCGAGATATTGCCCGCCCTGCAGGGCGACGTCAGAGAGTTTTTTCTGGATCTGCGCCGCGTTGGTCAGGTTGTGATCCGCCAGGAAGCCGCTGGCCCAGTCAGGCAGATGGTTAAAGATGCTCGCAACCACTTCCGGAAACTGGGTGTTGTTCTCCTGGAGCTTCGTGTACACCACGTTCAGCTCAATGGCGAGCGAGGAGAGGATCACCATCAACGGAATAAAAACGATCAGGCAGATAATGCCAATGGTCAACAGCGAGGCGAGCCCGTTGCGATCCCCCAGCGCGGCGCGCAGCCTGTTTTTTACCGGATTGAAGATGACGGTCAGAATGGCGGCCCACAGTATCGCGGAGAAGTAGGGCGACAGTATGTCGAAGAAGGCCCAGGTGACGAGGGCGAGAATAAAAATGAAGAAACCTTTGGTCAGTCCGTTAAAGCGCATCAGTCAGTCCTGTTACTTAGAAACTGTGTCGACTATAGAACTGATTTGAGGATTTACCAATAATTCTGCCGCTGGCGTGCCGGGCGATGGCTTCGCGTCTGACCCGGCATACAGACCTCAATAATGTGTTATGTTTTGATGAGATTTTAAACAGCTCAGGACGACAGCATGGAAAAGGTCTTTTCAGGTGGGTGCTTATGCGGCTCGGTTCGCTTTACCGCTGCGAATGGGGGCAATGTGCACACCTGCTCGTGCGATATCTGTCAGAAACACACCGGCGCACAAACCGTCGTATGGATTGAGTTTCCGGCGGAAAACGTGCAGTGGATCGGTCCGGGCGGACGTCCGGCGACATGGCGATCGTCGGACTACTCCAGCCGGGCGTTTTGCCCCACCTGCGGCAGTTCAATTGGCGCGATTGATGATTCACCCACCGTTGCCTTATTTACTGGCGTGTTTGACGATCCGGACCAGCCGGAGTTTGCCCCGGAAAATCACTCCTTCGACGACATGATGCCTGCCTGGTGGCGACATACCATGAGGGAAGCGTAAAAGTATGATCCGAGGGTTCATCGTTACCACTTTCGACTGACCGAAGATCGCCGCTTCCCGCACCATGCTGTAAGTATCTGCTTGCGGAGGTGCTTATGGCCTGGCGTCCGATTCTCTATGTGATCCTCACGACCCACCCCAGACTCAGCGCGAGGCGTGCCCGTTTGCGTCTGGTCATCTAGCTTTTTATTAACAATCGCGGTATAACACACCTTCTTTGGATGTTTAGATGTCCATACGTATAGAAGGTAATATGCAAACACAACAAGAAAATGGGCAGCTTAAGCGCACCATGAAAACACGCCACCTGATTATGCTCTCGCTGGGTGGCGTGATTGGGACAGGGTTATTCTTCAATACCGGATACATCATTTCAACGACCGGGGCGGCGGGCACGCTGCTGGCATACCTGATAGGCGCGCTGGTGGTCTGGCTGGTGATGCAGTGTCTGGGCGAGCTTTCCGTAGCGATGCCGGAAACCGGCGCGTTCCACGTCTATGCCGCCCGCTATCTTGGCCCGGCGACGGGCTACACCGTGGCGTGGCTCTACTGGCTCACCTGGACGGTGGCGCTCGGCTCTAGCTTCACCGCCGCGGGCTTTTGCATGCAGTACTGGTTCCCGCAGGTGCCCGTCTGGGCGTGGTGCGTGGTCTTCTGCGTGGTGATTTTTGGCCTGAACGTCATCTCTACGCGCTTTTTTGCGGAAGGCGAATTCTGGTTCTCTCTGGTGAAAGTCATCACCATCATCGCCTTTATTATCCTTGGCGGGGCGGCGGTCTTTGGCTTTATCCCGATGCAGGACGGTTCCCCCGCGCCGGGCTTAAGCAACATCACTGCCGAAGGCTGGTTCCCGCACGGCGGCCTGCCGATCCTGATGACCATGGTGGCGGTGAACTTTGCCTTCTCCGGGACGGAACTCATCGGCATCGCGGCGGGCGAAACGGAAAATCCGCACAAGGTGATTCCGGTTGCGATCCGCACCACCATCGCGCGCCTGATTATCTTCTTTATCGGCACCGTGTTTGTGCTGGCGGCGCTGATCCCGATGCAGCAGGCGGGCGTGGAAAAGAGCCCGTTCGTGCTGGTGTTTGAAAAGGTTGGTATTCCTTACGCGGCTGACATCGTTAACTTCGTGATCCTGACGGCGATCCTCTCGGCGGCGAACTCGGGCCTGTACGCTTCCGGGCGCATGCTGTGGTCGCTGTCGAATGAGAAAACGCTGCCGCGCTGCTTTGCCCGCGTGAACAAAAACGGCGTGCCGCTGACGGCGCTCTCGGTCTCTATGCTCGGCGGCGTGCTGGCGCTGTTCTCAAGCGTCGTGGCCCCGGACACGGTGTTTGTCGCGCTCTCCGCGATTTCTGGCTTTGCGGTGGTGGCGGTGTGGATCAGCATCTGCGCGTCGCACTTCGTTTTCCGTCGCCGTCATCAGCAGTCCGGGCAGCCGCTCTCTGCGCTGCAGTACCGCGCGCCGTGGTATCCGCTGGTGCCGGTGCTCGGTTTTATCCTCTGCGTGGTGGCCTGTGTCGGCCTGTGGTTTGACCCGAGCCAGCGCATTGCCCTTTATTGCGGGCTTCCGTTTGTCGCCCTGTGTTATGGTGCGTACTACCTGACCCGAAATATGACATCGCAGGAGCCTGAACATGTCGCAGAATAACCCGCTTACCGCCATCCTTGAAAAACAGCCGTTTGTGGTGCTGGATGGCGCGATGGCGACGGAGCTGGAAGCGCTCGGCTGTAACCTGGCAGACAGCCTCTGGTCAGCCAAAGTGCTGGTGGAAAACCCGGAACTCATTCGCGAAGTGCATCTCGATTACTACCGCGCGGGCGCGCAGGTGGCGATCACCGCCAGCTATCAGGCCACGCCTGCGGGCTTTGCGGCGCGCGGTCTGGACGAGGCGCAGTCCCGCGCGCTGATCGGTAAAAGCGTGGAGCTGGCGCGTAAGGCGCGCGAAGCGTATCTGGCTGAAAACCCGCATGCGGGCACGCTGCTGGTGGCGGGCTCCGTGGGGCCGTACGGCGCGTATCTGGCGGATGGCTCAGAGTATCGCGGCGACTACGTGCGCAGCATCGAGGAGTTTACTGCCTTCCACCGCCCGCGCGTGGAAGCGCTGCTGGATGCGGGCGCTGACCTGTTGGCCTGCGAAACGCTGCCTTCGTTTGTGGAGATCAAGGCGCTGGCGGCGCTTCTGGCCGGGTACCCCCGCGCCCGGGTGTGGTTCTCGTTCACCTTACGCGACAGCGAACACCTGAGCGACGGCACGCCGCTGCGCGAGGTGGTCAGCGCGCTGGCAAACTCTCCGCAGATTGTCGCGCTGGGCATTAACTGCATCGCCCTGGAAAACACTACGGCGGCGCTGAGGCATCTGCAAAGCCTGACGTCGCTGCCGCTGGTGGTCTATCCGAACTCGGGCGAGCATTATGACGCGGTAACCAAAACCTGGCACCACCACGGCGAAGCGTGCGAGACGCTGGTAGGGTATCTGCCGCAGTGGCTGGAAGCCGGCGCGAAGCTGATTGGCGGATGCTGTCGCACCACGCCGAAAGACATTGCTGAGCTGAACGCGCAGCGCTGATACCCTCACCCTGACCCTCTCCCACGGGGAGAGGGAAAAAAACAACCGCACAAAACCAACTATCCTTTCCCGCTTTTTATCTAAAAACGAATCGTTATGAGCGATTCATTTTTATTCCTTTATCAAAATTCCCGCGCCGGAAATACTGCCCTCATAACAACAAGGGGAGCAGACATTATGGCAATTTCATCGCGAATCACACTTCTCGGCGCCCTGGCGCTGTGGGCATTTCAGGCGCAGGCGGTGGACGTCACCGTCGCGTATCAAACTTCTGCGGAACCGGCGAAAGTCGCGCAGGCGGACAACACCTTTGCCAAAGAGAGCGGCGCGAAAGTCGACTGGCGCAAGTTCGACAGCGGGGCGTCCGTTGTGCGTGCGTTAGCCTCCGGCGACGTGCAGATCGGCAATATCGGCTCCAGCCCGCTGGCGGTTGCGGCCAGCCAGCAGGTGCCGATCGAGGTTTTCCTGCTCGCCTCGCAGCTCGGTAACTCTGAAGCGCTGGTGGTGAAGAAGAACATCACCAAACCGGAAGATCTGATCGGCAAACGCATCGCCGTACCGTTTATCTCAACGACGCACTACAGCCTGCTGGCGGCGCTTAAACACTGGGGCATCAAGCCGGGTCAGGTACAAATCATTAACCTGCAGCCGCCGGCGATTATCGCCGCCTGGCAGCGCGGGGATATTGACGGGGCTTACGTCTGGGCTCCGGCAGTGAACGAACTGGAAAAAGACGGCACCGTGCTGACCGACTCTGAAAAAGTGGGCCAGTGGGGCGCACCAACCCTCGACGTGTGGGTCGTGCGCAAGGACTTCGCCGAGAAACATCCTGAAGTGGTGAAAGCCTTCGCCAAAAGCGCGATTGACGCCCAGCAGCCGTATATCAGCAACCCGGATGAATGGCTGAAGCAGCCCGCCAACCTGGAAAAACTCTCCCGCCTGAGCGGCGTGCCGGAAGCGGACGTGCCGGGGCTGGTGAAAGGCAATACCTATCTGACGCCCGCGCAGCAGGTGCAGCAGCTGACCGGGCCGGTGAACAAAGCGATTGTGGATACCGCCACCTTCCTGAAAGAGCAGGGCAAAGTGCCTGCGGTAGCGGCGGATTACAGCCAGTACGTGACCGATCGTTTTGTGAAATAAGGAGTACGCCATGCTGAATATTACGAACCTGTACGCCGATTACGGCGGGAAACCCGCGCTGGAGGATATCAACCTGACGCTGGACAGCGGTGAGCTGCTGGTGGTGCTGGGCCCGTCCGGGTGCGGAAAAACCACGCTGCTGAATCTGATCGCCGGGTTTGTCCCTTATCAGCATGGCACTATTCAACTGGAAGGCAAAAAGGTGGAAGGCCCGGGCGCCGAGCGCGGCGTGGTCTTCCAGAACGAAGGGTTGCTTCCCTGGCGCAACGTGCAGGAAAACGTGGCGTTTGGGCTACAGCTTGCGGGCATCAACCGCGAACAGCGGCTGGAAACGGCGCGGGCGATGCTGAAAAAAGTGGGGCTGGAAGGGGCGGAAAAACGCTTTATCTGGCAGCTTTCCGGCGGCCAGCGGCAGCGCGTCGGTATTGCCCGCGCGCTGGCCGCGAATCCGCAGCTGTTGCTGCTGGACGAGCCGTTCGGGGCGCTGGATGCCTTCACCCGCGAGCAGATGCAAACCCTGCTGCTGCGCCTGTGGCACGAGACGGGCAAGCAGGTGCTGTTGATTACCCACGATATCGAAGAGGCGGTGTTTATGGCGACGGAGCTGGTGCTGCTCTCGCCGGGGCCGGGCCGCGTGCTGGAGCGCTTGCCGCTGGATTTCGCCCGCCGCTACGTCGCGGGAGAGCCCGTGCGCAGCATCAAATCCGATCCGCTGTTTATCGAACAGCGTGAATACGTTTTAAGCCGCGTGTTTGAACAACGGGAGGCTTTCTCATGAGCATCGTCTTCAGTGAAAAAACGCGCCGCACGCGTCTGGCGCTGCGCTGGCCTTTCTCGCGCCAAATCACGTTGAGCGTCGGTACGCTGCTGGTACTGCTGGCGGTGTGGTGGGCGGTTGCTGCCCAGCAGTGGGTCAGCCCGCTGTTTCTGCCGCCGCCGGGACAGGTGCTGGCCAAACTCATTAACATCGCCGGGCCGCAGGGCTTTATGGACGCCACGCTCTGGCAGCACTTAGGTGCAAGTCTGGCGCGTATTCTGGTGGCGCTTCTGGCTGCCGTCATCATCGGCATTCCCGTGGGCATTGCGATGGGGCTGAGCCCGACGGTGCGCGGCATCCTCGACCCGCTGATTGAGCTTTACCGCCCGGTGCCGCCGCTGGCCTATCTGCCGCTGATGGTGATCTGGTTCGGCATCGGTGAAACGTCAAAAATCCTGCTGATTTATCTGGCGATTTTCGCCCCGGTTGCCATGTCGGCGCTGGCGGGCGTGAAGAGCGCCCAGCAGGTGCGGATCCGCGCGGCGCAGTCGCTGGGTGCCAGCCGCACGCAGGTGCTGCTGTTCGTGATTTTACCGGGCGCGCTGCCGGAAATTTTAACCGGGCTGCGCATCGGCCTCGGCGTGGGCTGGTCCACGCTGGTGGCGGCAGAGCTGATTGCGGCCACGCGCGGCCTTGGCTTTATGGTGCAGTCGGCGGGAGAGTTCCTGGCGACTGACGTGGTGCTGGCAGGGATCGCGGTGATCGCCGCGATCGCCTTCGGATTAGAACTGGGGCTGCGCGCGTTACAGCGTCGCCTTACGCCCTGGCATGGAGAAATACAATGAGTGAACGTCTGACCATTACCCCGCTGGGGCCGTATATTGGCGCGCAGGTGTCGGGCCTGGATGTGACCCGTCCGCTGAGCGATAACCAGTTCGAGCAGCTGTACCACGCGGTGCTGCGTCATCAGGTTGTTTTCCTGCGCGAACAGGCGATCACCCCGCAGCAGCAGCGCGCGCTGGCCCTGCGCTTTGGCGATCTGCATATCCACCCCGTCTATCCGCATGCGGAGGGGGTGGAGGAGATTATCGTTCTGGATACCCACAACGATAACCCGCCGGACAACGACAACTGGCATACCGACGTGACCTTTATCGAGACGCCGCCCGCCGGGGCGATTCTGGCGGCGAAGCTGCTGCCGGAAACCGGCGGCGATACGCTGTGGACCAGCGGGATTGCGGCGTATGAGGCGCTTTCCGCGCCGTTCCGGACGCTGCTGAGCGGGCTGCGGGCGGAGCACGACTTCAAAAAATCGTTCCAGGAGTATAAGTACCGTAAAACGGAAGAGGAACATCAGCGCTGGCAGGAGGCGGTTGCGAAACATCCTCCGTTGCTGCACCCGGTGGTGCGGACCCATCCGGTCACCGGCAAGCAGGCGCTGTTCGTGAACGAAGGGTTCACGACGCGCATTGTGGACGTGTCCGAGAAAGAGAGCGAGGCGCTGTTAAGCTTCCTCTTCGCGCATATCACCAAGCCCGAGTTTCAGGTGCGCTGGCGCTGGCAGGAGAATGACCTGGCGATCTGGGATAACCGCGTGACGCAGCACTACGCCAATGCGGACTATCTTCCGCAGCGCCGGATTATGCAGCGGGCGACGATCCTGGGGGATAAGCCGTTTTACCGTGCGCCATGATCCCCTCACCCTAACCCTCTCCCCAAAGGGGCGAGGGGACTGCCCGGTGCGGTTTTCACCCTCTCCCTTTTAGGGAGAGGGCTGGGGTGAGGGTATTAAATGCGCCTCTATATACCGCTGATAGCGGTTCGCCTTCAGGTAACACAAATCCACCAGCACCAGTCCGTCGACGCAGTCGTTAAACGCCGGGTCGCTGCCAAAATCAATAAACTGCACGCCGCCGGGTTCACACAGCTCGGAATACTGCTTGTAGAGCGGCGGAATGCCGCAGCCCAGATTACCGAGCAGGGATTTGAGCTTTGTCAGATCGTCCACGTAATCCACGCCGCCAAACTGCGCGAGCACGTCCGGCAGTGATGCGGGATACGGCTGACGTGACGCGGCGAGCGGATGCGTTGCCGGGAACCACAGGCGGTAAAAGGCTACCAGCAGATCCCGCGCGGCAGGCGGTAAGCCGCCGGAGATGGAGACCGGGCCAAACAGGTAGCGGTAGTTCGGATAACGCGCCAGGTAGGCCCCAATGCCGGACCATAAATAGTCCAGGCCACGGCGTCCCCAGTAGCGCGGCTGAATAAAGCTGCGCCCCAGCTCAATACCGTGCTCCAGCACGTCCTGCATTTTGTCGTCGTAGTGGAACAGGCTATAGCTATACAACCCTTCCAGACCGCGACGTTCAACCTGTCTGGCGGTCGGCATAAAGCGATACGCGCCGACGATCTCCAGATCCTCATCATCCCACAGGATCAGGTGCAGATAATCATCATCGTAGCAGTCGGTGTCACGGCGTTTGCCGCTCCCTTCCTCGACCGCGCGAAAGGCAATCTCGCGCAGGCGGCCCAGCTCGCGCAGCAGCGGGGCGTCTTCCTGACCGTTGCGCTGCCAAAGATAGATGGTTTTACCGTCGCTGGTATTGCCCAGACATTCGGCCTGCGCCAGCGCGCGTTTCAGGGTGGCCCGGTCTTCCGGACGGGCAATGGCGCACTGGGTTTTAAAGACGCCAGGCAATCCCTTGCCAAGACGCATCACGTGCTGACGGCACTGTTCGGCCATCTCACGCGACGAAAGGGTGGCGCTGTGCCAGTGATGCCAGGCAATCTGCTGGCCGATTTTAATCGGCAGCTGGCTGTGGCGGCGGCGGAACATCTGCTGCATCAGCAACAGCATCGACAGCGTCGGGGAGACCAGCGTGCTGGCATAGAAGAGCAGGCTGTTATGCGCCTGAATATGCACCGGCAGCAGCGGGGCGCGCAGCTTGCTGGCGAGTTTGATAAAGCCAGAGTGCCATTTTTTATCGCGAATGCCCTTGCGCGTGGGGCGGGAAACTTCTCCGGCCGGGAAGAAGATCAGCACGCCTGCGTTTTGCAGATGCTGTTCCATCTGCACCAGGGACGATTTCGCCGTCCTGCCGCCCATATTGTCCACCGGAATAAACAGCGAGCTGAGGGGCTCAAGGTGGGTCAGCATCCGGTTGGTCACGACTTTAACGTCGCGTCGCACGCGGGAGACGGCGTACATCAGCGCCAGGCCGTCCAGCGTACCCGTCGGGTGGTTGGCAATAATGACCAGCGGGCCATGTTCGGGGATTTGTTCAAGATCGCGGGCGGAAACGGTGCAGAGAATATCAAGGTGTTCCAGAACTTGCTCCACCATATCCAGTCCTTTCAGGTGGCGGTGTGCTGCGGCAAATTGCTGAAATTCGTCTTCGTAAAACAGTCTTTTTAACAGACTTTTTTGCCAGGGTGCAGGCCTCGCCTGAGGCCAAAGATCGTCGAGAACGCTATCGAGGCTAAACATGGTTACTCCTCCTGCCGTCTTGCGAAGACAGTAGAAGGAGCAGATGTCGGTTGTATTGCAGTTTGGTGAAGATTAGAGCAGGCCGGGTAAGGTGAAGCCGCTACCCGGCGCTAGAGCGGATTAACGCAGGATTTTCTTCTCGGCCAGATCCAGCGCGAAGTAGCTGAAGATCAGATCCGCGCCTGCGCGTTTGATGGCGCCGAGGCTTTCGAGGATCACTTTCTCTTCATCAATCGCACCGGCCAGCGCGGCGAATTTGATCATCGCGTACTCGCCGCTGACCTGGTAAGCGCCCAATGGCAGCTCGGTGCGCTCGCGGATGTCGCGCAGGATATCGAGATACGCGCCCGCTGGTTTCACCATCAGGCAGTCTGCGCCCTGGGCTTCGTCGAGCAGGGATTCGCGAATCGCTTCCCGACGGTTCAGCGGGTTCATCTGATAGGTTTTACGATCGCCCTTCAGCGCCGTACCGGCCGCTTCGCGGAACGGGCCGTAGAATGAGGAGGCAAATTTGGTGGAGTAAGACATGATTGCGGTGTCGGTAAAGCCCGCCGCGTCCAGCGCCTGACGGATCGCCTGAACCTGTCCGTCCATTGCGGCAGAGGGCGCGATGAAGTCCGCACCCGCAGCGGCAGCCACGACCGCCTGTTTGCCGAGGTTCAGCAGGGTGGCATCGTTATCGACACCGTGATCGCACAGCACGCCGCAGTGGCCGTGAGAGGTATATTCGCAGAAGCAGGTGTCTGACATAACCACCATTTCCGGCACGGTCTCTTTGCAGATGCGCGACATGCGGGCAACGAGGCCATCTTCTTTCCACGCGTCGCTGCCGGTGGCATCGGTATGGTGAGAGATGCCGAAGGTCATCACCGAGCGGATCCCCGCGTTGGCGATGCGTTCAATCTCACGCGCCAGATATTTCTCCGGAATGCGCATTACGCCCGGCATGGCTTCGATGGCTTTGTAGTCATCGATCTCTTCTTCGACAAAAATCGGCAACACCAGATCGTTTAAGGTCAGGGTTGTCTCTTCAAACATAGCGCGCAGTGCAGGTGACTTGCGCAGGCGGCGGGGACGTGCAATTAAATCGGTCATGGTATGCCTGATGTTTGTGGAACAAAGAAGGCTAGTGTACCTCAAAGTGAAGACAGGTGTTTTGGTAAAAGTGGGCATTTTATTTTTGTAAAATGTGATGGGTCTGGCTTTCTGGCATCAATATATAATGCAGGGCAGTATAACGCCGAAATGGAGATGAGTTATTCATATTGTTTTTATATTAAATAGAAAACATCATTGAAAATGATTCATTATATATTTTTATATGTGTCTTATTGTTGTGTCTGTATTTTAATGCTTTGTTTTTATAAGATTTATCTGTAGTGACAGATGCTTTCTCGGTTTTGATGTGTTATTAGTCTGGATACGGACTTAATGGAAACATTCATTGAACCTTTTCGAAATGAAAATGCATAATTCCCTCCGCAATTAAACATTGCAAAATCATTGATGGACAAACTTGCTTACGTCCCTGAGGAGGGATGACCCAATGCAAACATGGAAAAAGAAACTCGTTGTATCTCAACTTGCATTAGCCTGCACCCTGGCTATCGCTTCTCAGGCAAATGCGAAGGATATTTCCGGTACGACATATAATACATTCGGATACGATAATACCGCTTCCACTCCCTGGTATTATGGCTATGCCGACTGGGATTACTCAGGCGCTACCCATGACGGTGATATTTATCCGGTGATTAATAAAAGCACCGTGAATGGTGTTATTTCAACATACTATCTGGATGATGGCATCAATGGTCGGGCGAATGCATTAAGCATTTCCAACAGCACCATTAATGGCATGATTACCTCTAAGTGTATGACCCCCTCGTGTGCTGACGGCGTGGATACCGATGGCACCAACCATTCTCAATACGATCGTTTTAGCCTGACCGTAGATAATTCCACCATTAACGATACCTATGAGCATTATGCGTATGATGTCGTGAATGGGGAAAATACGGAAAGACACTATCTGGATACGTATAATCTGGGTAATGCGATCACCCTGGATGTGGAGTCCGATATTGTTATCCAGAACAATTCCCACATTGCCGGTATTACCCTGACGCAGGGTTATCAGGAGCCGGATAATACCCCTTACGACGGTGTGGAAGGCGTAGCCAACAGCAGCAAAGTATTTACCGACACGCTGGTGGTGAAAGACTCCGTTCTGACCTCAGGCGCGTACCGCGATCTGGGGACCAGCGGGTTCTACGGTCAAACCGCGAAGCCGAGCGACTACGGTGAAACGAATGCCACGGCAGCAGATGATGCGGCGCTGATCGTTGCCGCTAGCGCGTCTGATAACGCGATGCAGACCACTGCCACGTTCGATCATTCCACCGTTACTGGCGATATTCTGTTCTCCAGCACCTTCGACAACAACTTCTATCCGAACGGCGATCCGGCAACGGATACGACTGCAGACGGTGTCTATAACCCAACCACCAACGGCTGGGATGGCACCGATAAGCTGGATGTCACCCTGACCAACGGCAGCAAATGGGTCGGCGCAGCACAGTCCAGCGTCGAGGCTATCGGCCCAGCGCAGATGTATGGACTGGGCTACAGCAACGTAGACTGGAGTAGCTTATCCCCTAACAGCATTTGGCCGGATTCCATTTATGACAGCAACGGACACGTTGCGGGTGAAGCTGTGTATCAGAGCGGGCTGTTTAACATCGCGCTGGATAACGGCTCTGAGTGGGATACCCGCAAGCTTTCTAATATCGACACGCTGACGGTAAACAACCAGTCTCAGGTTAACGTTGAAGACTCTGATCTGCTGGCGGACTCCATCACCCTGACCAATGCTTCATCAATGAATATTGGAGACAGCGGTGCTGTGGCGACCGACCATCTGTATCTGGACAGCTATAGCCGTGCGGCACTGACGGAAGAAACGGCCCAACTGTATGCCAACACCATCACCGTGGATAACGGTGCTGAGCTGGCGCTGGGGCTGGGTCAGGTTGATACGCATAATATGGAACTGACCGATGGCGGGGTGCTGAACGTTGCCAGTCGTGATTACGTCCTGAACAGCGATCTGAACAACGCACGCTATATCACTAACGATAAGTACAATGCCGATTACGACTATGGTGTTGTGGCGATTAACTCAGATGGCCATCTGTCAGTTAACGGTGATGTTGCAGGTAACTACCAGGTGCGCATCGACGATGCGACCGGTGCCGGTTCCGTTGCCGATTACAAAAACAAAGAGATTATTCGCGTCTATGACAATAACGCGGATACCACAGCCAGCTTTACTGCCGCAAACAAAGCCGATTTAGGTGCTTACACCTATCAGGCGCAGCAGCAGGGTGACGCCGTTGTCCTTCAGCAGAAAGAGCTGACTGACTCTGCCAACATGGCGCTGAGCATCCCATCTGCCAATACCAATATCTGGAATCTGCAGCAGGATACCGTCGGCACGCGTCTGACCAACAGCCGTCACGGCCTGGCGGATAACGGCGGGGCGTGGGTGAGCTACTTCGGTGGCAACTTCGACGGTGACAATGGCGTTATCAGCTACGATCAGGACGTGAGCGGTATTATGGTGGGTCTGGACACCCAGATTGACGGTAATAATGCGAAGTGGATCGTCGGTGGTGCGGCAGGTTTCGCGAAGGGTGATATCAGCGATCGTACCGGTCAGGTCGATCAGGATAGCCAGACAGCGATGATCTATGCGTCAGCGAAGTTCATGAACGATCTGTTCCTCGACAGCTCCCTGAGCTACACGCGCTTCAACAGCGATCTCTCTGCCAACATGAGCAACGGTAAGTACGTTGACGGCAATACCACGAATGATGCTGTTGGTTTTGGGCTGAAGCTGGGCTATGACTGGAAACCAAACCTCTCTGGCTACGTTACGCCATATGCAGCCGTCTCTGGCCTGTTCCAGTCTGGTGATGATTATCGTCTGAGCAATGACATGCGCGTAGATGGACAATCATACGATAGCCTGCGTTATGAACTCGGCGTTGATACGGGTTACACCTTCAACTACGGCGGCGAACAGGCTCTGACGCCTTACTTCAAACTGGCCTACGTCTATGACGATGCCGATAACAATGCCGATATTAACGGTGACAGCATTGATAACGGCGTGAAAGGCTCCGCTGTGCGGGTAGGGCTGGGCACCCAGTTTAGCTTCACGAAGAACTTCAGTGCGTACACCGATGCCACTTATCTGGGCGGCGGCGACGTTGATCAGAACTGGGGCGCAAATCTGGGCGTGAAATATACCTGGTAATGAATAAAAGCGGGGGAGTGGTTATCTCCCCCGCTTTTTATAGAAGCAATAAAAATAATATTGGACCGACAAATACGGATGACTTGAGGTCTGCATGAACGTTAATGCGAAACCGCTTTCTGAATTACGCCGGCTCGAACAGTATTTAACAGCGGCCAGTACCCCTTTTACATGTGCGCCCCAGCAATTAATTACGTCAGGCGAATGGAATGAGCCTTGTACGATCGTATTACAAACCGGCGTTATTGAGGTTTATCGAACTTCTGATGAATTGCTGGTGGGGATTGCGACTGCCCCTTTTATATTCGGGCTGTCTACGGTGGTGATTAATCACTCTCACGAATACAGGGTGATTGCTAAAACGGCCTGTACCGGTTTTTATTTGCCCACGGAAACCACCCGTCAACTCATCCAGCAGTATTCACTCTGGAAAGAGGCCTTCTGCTGGTTATCCTGGATAACTTACATTCTCGAGAAACGCGATAAGCAGCTGGTGGGAAATAATTCCTATCACCAGATCCGCTCGATGCTGCTGAATATGGCGGAATGGGATGAAACGCTGCGTTCAAAAATCGGTGTGATGAATCATATTCAACAGAGCACACGAATTTCACGTTCCGTTGTTGCCGAGGTGCTTGCCGCCCTGAGGCAGGGAAATTATATCAACATGAGCCGGGGCAAGCTGGTCAGCATCAACCGCTTGCCCACGGAATATTAAAATTAGTTAGACGCGGTGAGAACCTGGGCTTTATTGGCGCTCAGTTCAGCCACTAAGTTATTAATCCCGTCACTCATATTGACGAAACGCGTATGCGGGGAGCGGGTGACCACCACAAATGCGCCCACGTTTGACTGCGGGATCATGGCCATATAGGTGATGAATCCGCCGCCGCCGCCGGTTTTCTGAATAATACCCGGACGGCCATTTTTCGGAGCCATATAGACCCAGCCCATACCGAGCGCGTCGGCTTTACCCGGCACGTCCATCCCGATGACGCGTTGCAGCTGAGTGCGCTGATAAATCAGGGTCTGCATGCGATCGGCCTGGCTGCTGCGTGCGTAGAAATCTGAGGAAAGGAACTGCTGCATCCAGCGCATCATGTCGCCAGGCGTGGAATAGACCCCGCCGCTGCCCACGGCCGCGAGCGTATTATTACAGGGGCTAGCGCCTTTCTCCGCCACCATCAGGCGACGACACTGATCCGGAGACGGGGTAAAGGTGGTGTCTTTCATACCCAGCGGACGGGTTATCTGCTCTTCAAAAAGCTGCGTGTAGGGTTTGCCAGCCGCCGTTGAAAGGGCGTCCGCCAGCAGGTCAAAGGCCAGGTTTGAATAAGAGGCCTGCGAACCCGGCGCCGCCTTCAGCGTGGCGGTACTCAGGTAGCTCCAGCGCTGGTCGCGCGTTGGCCAGACAAATACGTCACGGTGCGCCGCCCCGCCTGGCTGCTCACGCGGCAGGGCGCTGGTGTGGGTGGCAAGGTTCACAAGCCGAATCGGCGTACCCTGCCAGGTTGGAACCCGGGCGCCTGGAGGCGCGTATTTGCTGAGCGGGTCGTCGAGTTTTACCACGCCCTGATCGAGCAGTTTCACCAGCATTTCGCTGGTCATCAGCTTGGTTAAGGACGCGATGCGGATAACGGAATCCAGCTGCGGGTGAACGTTATTTCCTGGGCGCGTCTCGCCAAAGCTGCGGAACACACGCTGGTTGCCGTCGATGACGACCATCGCCATCCCGGTCGCACCGCTGCCGTAATAGATAAGGTTCGCGTAGCGGTCGGCAATATCTGAAGCTAAAACGGGCGCCGTCAGCGGTTGGGCTGCCTGGGCGGTAGAAAAGCTCACCGCACACAGCGCGGCAAAAGAGAGCAGACAACGTTTCAACGAAAAGCATCCATGAAGTGAATGAAGAAAGTAATGGGTATTTATACTACTAATCGGTACCGCGCAATGCCCCGAATTGCATAACGATAGCGAGAAAAACGTAACCATGGGTAAATATGAACAATTTACTTACGAGCCATCTCCCATTTTGTGACATCGGGCTTATGATAGGCACCAGTGTCACTCAATCTTACGGAGAACGGTATGTCTGAGAAGCGTGTGGTTATGGTTGTCGATATGCAGAACGGGGTATTTGAAACCCCTCGTCATCAGCGCGAAAAATGTGTCTCTCTGATCAACCAGCTTACGCAGGCAGCCGACAAGGTCATTTTTATTCAGCATACCGAGGCAGGGGGCCTGGAAGAGGGAAGTGAAGGGTTTGCGCTACTGCCTGAACTCCATCAGCCAGCTGACGCGCTATATGTGACCAAAACCGCCTGTGATGCCTTCTATAACACCGTGCTTGAGGCGCTGCTGCGTGAGCAGGGCATTCGCGAGTTTGTCATCTGCGGCTGCGCCACCGATTACTGCGTCGATGCGACGATCAAGAACGGCGTCAGCCGGGGTTATCACATCACCGTGGCGGAAGATGCCCATACTACCGCCAATCGCCCGGCGGCAGATGCGCGGATCCTGATTAACCACCACAACGACGTCTGGCGTAACTTCATCGCGCCGGCGAATCCTCTCGCGGTGAAACGCACCGAAACAATTCTCGAAAACTGGAAAGCGAACTAATAATCAACCCTCGGGTCTGACCTTTTTGCCTGAGTCGGGAGGCTGGCCTGGGCAGGTTTTTCGTGTGGTAACGTGTTGTGCACAGCAACAGCCATAACAACAAGAAGGAAGCATTATGTTTAAGTCTTTTTTCCCAAAGCCGGGGCCTTTTTTCCTGTCGGCATTTATTTGGGCACTCATCGCTGTCATTTTCTGGCAGGCGGGCGGCGGCGCATGGCTGACGCGCATCACGGGAGCAACGGGCGAGGTGCCGATTAGCGCGGCGCGCTTCTGGTCGCTCAGCTATCTGCTGTTTTACGCCTACTACACGGTGTGCGTAGGGCTGTTTGCCCTGTTCTGGTTTATGTATTCTCCGCACCGCTGGCAGTACTGGTCTATCCTCGGCACATCGCTAATTATCTTTGTAACCTGGTTCCTCGTGGAGGTGGGCGTGGCGGTTAACGCCTGGTATGCGCCGTTCTACGATCTGATCCAGACCGCGCTGAGCTCGCCGCATAAGGTGACCATCAACCAGTTCTATCATGAAGTCGGCGTCTTCCTCGGTATCGCCCTTATTGCGGTGATTATCGGCGTGATGAACAACTTCTTCGTCAGCCACTACGTTTTCCGCTGGCGTACCGCGATGAACGAACATTATATGGCGCACTGGCAGCACCTGCGGCATATCGAAGGTGCCGCACAGCGTGTGCAGGAAGACACCATGCGTTTTGCCTCCACCCTTGAAGACATGGGCGTCAGCTTTATCAACGCCATCATGACGCTAATCGCCTTCCTGCCGGTGCTGGTGACGCTCTCGGCGCACGTGCCGGATCTGCCGATTGTCGGTCATCTTCCGTATGGTCTGGTGATTGCCGCGATCGTCTGGTCGCTGATGGGTACGGGCCTGCTGGCGGTGGTCGGGATCAAACTGCCGGGTCTGGAGTTTAAAAATCAACGCGTGGAAGCCGCTTACCGTAAAGAGCTGGTTTACGGCGAAGATGACGGCCAACCGTCCGCGAGCTGTTTGGCGCCGTGCGTCGTAACTACTTCCGACTCTACTTCCACTATATGTATTTCAACATTGCCCGTATTTTGTATCTGCAGGTGGATAACGTTTTCGGTTTGTTCCTGCTGTTCCCGTCGATTGTTGCGGGTACGATTACGCTCGGTCTGATGACGCAGATCACCAACGTGTTCGGTCAGGTTCGCGGGTCGTTCCAGTACCTGATCAGCTCCTGGACCACCCTGGTAGAACTGATGTCCATCTACAAACGTCTGCGCAGTTTTGAACGTGAGCTGGACGATCGTGACCTGCAGGAAGTCACCAACACATTTAGCTAATACAGGAAGTTGCTATGTCTTTTGCCGTACCGCGCGCGTTACCGTTGTCCTTGCTGGCCGCTCTTGTGCTGGCAGGCTGTGCCGAAAAAGGGGCCGCTCCGCTCAAAAAGGGGGAGAAGCCCGTCGATGTGGCGAGCGTTGTGCGGCAGAAAATGCCCGCCAGCGTGAAGGATCGCAACGCGTGGGCAGATGCGCTGGCAAAAACCTTTGAAAGCCAAAAGATCGCGCCGACCGAGGAGAATATCTGCTCGGTGCTGGCGGTGGCGCAGCAGGAGTCGATGTATCAGTCAGACCCGGTGGTGCCGGGCCTGAACAAAATTGCCTGGAAAGAGATCGACCGCCGCGCGGAGTCCATGCATATCCCGGTTTTCCTCGTGCATACCGCGCTTAAAATCACCTCGCCGAACGGCAAAAGCTACAGCGAACGGCTGGACGCGGTGAAAACCGAAAAACAGCTCAGCGCCATCTTTGATGATTTCATCAGTATGGTCCCGATGGGGCAGAAGCTGTTTGGCTCACTGAACCCGGTACATACCGGTGGCCCGATGCAGGTGAGCATTGCGTTCGCGGAGAAGCATACCGACGGCTACCCGTGGAAAATCGACGGTACGGTACGTCAGGAGGTTTTCTCCCTGCGCGGTGGGCTGTGGTTTGGCACGTATCATCTGCTGAACTATCCGGCGAACTACAATGAGCCGCTGTACCGCTTTGCCGACTTTAACGCGGGCTGGTACGCCAGCCGTAACGCGGCATTCCAGAGTGCGGTCAGCCGCGCAAGCGGCGTCAAGCTCGCACTGGACGGCGATCTCATCGCTTACGGCAGCAGCGAGGCGGGAAGCACCGAGCTGGCAGTACGGAAATTATCCACCACGCTTGGCTTGAGCAATAGTGACATTCGTCATCAGCTTGAGAAAGGCGATAGCATGGCATTTGAGAAAACGGATCTGTACAACAAGGTGTTTGCGCTTGCAGAGAAGAAGAGTGGGAAAGCGTTACCGAGGGCTATCCTGCCGGGGATCCAGCTGGAAAGCCCGAAGATCACGCGTAACCTGACCACCGCATGGTTCGCAAAACGCGTGGACGATCGTCGGGCGCGCTGTATGGGGCTTTAACGGCGACGGCGAAAGCGCAAAACTAACGCTACAACGCCCAGAATCATACATCCCGCGAGGAAGGGGATCAGGCCGAACAGGGTGCTGACGCCAAAGCCAATCTCAACTCGCGGGCGTCCGTTATCCTGCACCTGCATCAGGTGTTCATAAACGCCCGGCGCATGGACCAGCATATTGAGCAGCTGTGAGCCGGCCCAGAAGCAGAACAGGACAAACAGGGCATAAGCGATATTACCCGCCGTGGAGGTTTTTGGTTTGCCGCCAAAAATCGGTTTCGACAATGTAAAGTCAGCCATGTTGACCTCCCGTGGTATCACTCTGTTTTAATACGCGTCTTACGGGGTGAGTTTGACAGGTCATCGCATTTGTCAATATCAGAATCGTGGTAATTTACGCGCCGGAATCCTCCTGGATTGCCGATTTCTGCAGCACATCACAATTTCATCACTTAAGTGAAATTGCGTCGCGTTTCAGAATTTCCGTATCTGCCACAGACCTGGCCGTAAAACTGTGAGAGGATGTCTTTTTTTCCTGCCGGAGTTGTTATGAAGCTCACGTCCAAACTACGCCGTGACTGGCACTACTACGCCTTTGCTATCGGGCTGATCTTTATTCTTAACGGTGTCGTGGGCCTGTTGGGGTTTGAAGCAAAAGGATGGCAAACCTATGCCGTCGGGCTGGTGACCTGGGTGATAAGTTTCTGGCTGGCGGGGTTGATTATCCGCCGTCGTCCTGAAGAGACGACAGCGGATGAGGCGAAGAGCGTCGATTAACCGTTTACGGAACTTTTAAGCGCGCTGTCGGCGGCGTGACGCTCCAGCGCCAGTTCGATCAGGCGGGTGATCAGTTCCGGGTAGCTCAGGCCGCTGGCCTGCCACAGTTTCGGATACATGCTGATGTTTGTGAACCCCGGCAGCGTGTTGATTTCATTGATCACCACTTCGTTTTCCGGCGTCAGGAACACATCCACGCGCGCCATGCCGCAGCAGCCGAGCGTCTGATAAGCGCGAATGGCGATCGCCCGGATCTTATCGTTAATCGCCGGATCGATATCCGCAGGAACGACAACCTGCGCGCCTTTGTCATCAATGTATTTGGTGTCGTACGAGTAGAAGTCGCTGTTTAAGACCACTTCGCCGCAGGTGCTCGCCTGTGGAAAATCATTGCCCAGCACGGCGCACTCAATTTCACGGCCTTTGATGCCCTGCTCAACCACCACTTTATGGTCGAACTCAAACGCCAGACGGACAGCCTGCGTGAACTCTGCTTCGCTGGTGACTTTGCTGACGCCCACGGAGGAGCCCTGGTTTGCCGGCTTCACAAACAGCGGCAGACCCAGTTCTCCGCTAATTTGCGCGAAGCTGTGCTTGTCGCGGTTGGCGCGGGTGAGGGGCACGAATGGCGCAATATTCAGCCCGGCATCGCGCAGCAGGCGTTTGGTGACGTCTTTGTCCATGCACGCGGCAGAGCCGAGGACGTCCGAGCCGACGAACGGCAGGTTGGCCATGCGCAGCATGCCCTGCAGGGAACCATCTTCGCCCAGGGTGCCGTGAACGATAGGGAAGACAACGTCGATCTGGGCGAGAGCCTGTGCGTTGCCGGCGTCGATGAGCTGTCCCTTCACGACGCCGGGTACGGTGGCGACGCTCACTTCCGAAGGATTAAGGGCGATATGCGCCGGATCGTGAGCATTCAGCAGATACTGGCTGGCATCGTTAACGTGCCACTGGCCCTGTTTATCAATGCCCAGCAGCACCACGTCGAAACGGCTTTTATCGATCGCATCAACGATATTTTTGGCCGATTGCAATGACACTTCGTGCTCCGCTGATTTTCCCCCAAAGACAATACCTACGCGCTGCTTAGCCATCTCACTCTCTTCCAGTCTGACGAAAAGCCAATAACATACCACGATGCCCGGCGGGTTTCGCGGCCTTCTGCCATAATGTTTTGGGGAATGTTGAGGGGGGAGAGTGAAAGGAAAAACGCTGCTGACAATTTTCATCATTGTGGCCGTTGCAACGGTGGGTTACCGCTGGTTGCCGCCTTACTACAACCCTTTCATACCGCTGACGCTTGACGACCCGCCGGGCCGAATCGCCCAGTATAAGCTCCGGCGCTTAACTCCCGAGGCGTGCGCGAGCCTGCTTTCGCAGGCTAACCAAAGAGATCTCATCCGCACCCAGCCGGTGGCCGACAGCGGCGGCGCGTGCCCGCTTAACAACGTCGTGCGCGTGCGTGACTTCGGCCCGGTCAGCCTGAACAGCAGTTTCCTTGCCAGCTGTTCGCTGGCGCTCAGCTCTGCGCTGTTTATCAGCCAGCAGGCCCGGCCGCTGACAAAACGCTATACGGGCAACGACCTGGCGCGCATCGATCATCTCGGCAGCTTTGCCTGCCGCAACATTTACCACCGTCCTGACGCGCGACGCAGTGAGCATGCCACGGCGGAGGCGCTGGATATCGCCGCCTTTCGGCTGGCGAACGGGGAACGCGTCACGGTGCTGAACGGCTGGAAGGCGGCAACAACGCAGCCATGGCTGAAGGCCATGCTGGCGGCAAGCTGCGGCTACTACGGAAACGGCCTGGGGCCGGAGTATAACGCGGCGCATGCCAACCATTTTCATCTGGGAATGCGCGGTTTCGGACTCTGCCGGTGAAGCATAATATTCCGCCAGAAAATGGATGAATTGTGACTTATTTCACAAATATGATGACTGGGAAGATAAAACACCAAAGTCAGTCTGGCCGCATCTCTGGTGCGACGTCAAAACGCGTAACTTGCTAATCTGTAGGCGAATTCGCCTAAAAATGAAGACTATTTCTTTATGGAATCCTGGAAAGTTAATCTCATCTCGGTCTGGTTCGGTTGCTTCTTTACCGGGCTGGCCATTAGCCAGATCCTGCCGTTCCTGCCGCTGTACGTCTCGCAGCTGGGGGTGACCTCGCATGAAGCGCTCTCCATGTGGTCCGGCCTGACGTTCAGCGTCACGTTTCTGGTCTCCGCCATTGTGTCACCGATGTGGGGCAGCCTGGCGGATCGTAAAGGCCGAAAACTGATGCTGCTGCGCGCCTCGCTCGGGATGGCGATTGCCATTCTGCTCCAGGCCTTCGCCACCAACGTCTGGCAGCTGTTTTTCCTGCGTGCGGTGATGGGGCTGACGTCCGGGTACATTCCAAACGCCATGGCGCTGGTCGCCTCTCAGGTGCCGCGTGAGCGTAGCGGCTGGGCGCTGAGTACGCTCTCCACGGCACAGATCAGCGGCGTCATCGGCGGTCCGCTGCTGGGCGGTTTTCTGGCGGACCACGTCGGGCTGCGCGCGGTATTTATCATCACCGCGATCCTGCTGGTGGTCAGTTTTCTGGTCACGCTCTTTCTTATCAAAGAGGGGGGCCGCCCGGTTATCAGTAAATCTGAACGCCTGAGCGGCAAGGCCGTCTTCGCCTCGCTGCCCTATCCTGGACTGATGATCAGCCTGTTTGTGACCACTATGGTTATCCAGCTCTGTAACGGTTCGGTCGGTCCGATTCTGGCGTTGTTTATCAAGTCGATGGAGCCGGAAAGTACAAATATCGCTTTTCTGAGCGGCATGATTGCCGCCGTGCCGGGCGTATCCGCTCTGATTTCCGCGCCGCGTCTGGGAAAACTGGGTGACAGGATCGGCACGGCGCGTATCCTGATGGCGACGCTGATCTTTGCGGTCGTGCTCTTCTTCGCGATGTCGTTTGTCACCTCTCCGCTTCAGCTTGGCGTATTGCGATTTCTGCTCGGGTTTGCTGATGGAGCAATGTTGCCTGCGGTGCAGACCCTGCTGGTTAAATATTCCAGCGACCAGGTGACGGGGCGTATTTTTGGATATAACCAGTCATTTATGTATCTGGGGAATGTTGCCGGTCCGCTTATTGGCGCATCCGTTTCCGCGATGGCCGGTTTTCGTTGGGTATTTGCGGCCACGGCGATTGTCGTTTTAATCAATATTATCCAGCTGGCTATTGCGCTGCGTCGCCGCAGACAAATGGCGGAAGCGAAATCGGCGAGATAATCGTTTCGTTGATGTATTATATATTCTTATGGTAGCCGCATTTTTATATAACAAAATGCGGCGCTTCTTTATAGAAAAACGTTTCGCTCACCGCGGCGGTCCTTTATTTTCATTCCTGCATCACTTTTGCATACCATAATAAATTTCTTCTCTTTGCATTATGGATTCAGAATGCTAACTTCAGACAAAACTGAAAAAGGAACTGGCACGATGAAAAATCTCATTGCTGAATTGCTGGTCAAGCTGGCACAAAAGGAAGAGGAGTCAAAAGAGCTGGTAGCCCAGGTCGAAGCGCTGGAAATTGTGGTCACCGCGCTGCTGCGACAAATGGCGAAAACCGATCAACAGGCGTTGATTGAGAGCGTGGAAGGCGCGCTGGACAGCGTCAGGCCTGAATCGCAGGTTCCGGTTGAGGATGCCGAGATGCTCCACCAGTACGTAAAGAAGCTGTTAAGGCATCCGCGCAGCTAAACCGTCACAGGACGTAACGACGTGTCATAGAATTGTCATGCAGGATGCCTATAGTCGCTCTGTTTTTATTTTTTATGTATTTGTACATGGAGAAAATAAATTGAAACAGAGCGCACTTTTCATCGCATTACTTCCCCTGTTAATTACCCCTGCCGTTTATGCCGATACTGCCCAAACCAGCGTGCTGGATAATCGCGCGGCAAAAGGGGATATCACCCAGCCTGGCGGCGCACGCCGTTTATCAGAAGATCAAACTGCCGCTATTCGCGCTTCGCTGAATGATAAGGCGGCGAAAAATATTATTCTGCTTATTGGCGATGGAATGGGGGATTCCGAAATCACGGCGGCGCGAAATTATGCCGAGGGTGCGGGCGGCTTTTTTAAAGGCATCGACGCATTACCGCTGACCGGACAATATACCCATTTCGCGCTGGATAAAAAAACCGGTAAACCGGATTACGTCACGGACTCCGCGGCCTCTGCTACGGCGTGGTCCACCGGCGTGAAAACCTATAATGGCGCGCTGGGTGTGGATATTCACGAAAAAGGTCATCAAACCCTTCTGGAGATGGCAAAAGCGGCGGGCCTGGCGACCGGCAACGTCTCCACCGCTGAACTTCAGGATGCAACGCCTGCGGCGCTGGTGGCGCACGTGACCTCGCGTAAATGCTACGGTCCGTCAGTGACCAGCGAAAAATGCCCGACGAACGCGCTGGAAAAAGGCGGCAAAGGCTCGATTACGGAACAGCTGCTGAACGCGCGTCCTGACGTGACCCTCGGCGGCGGCGCGAAAACATTCGCAGAAACCGCAACGGCGGGTGAGTGGCAGGGCAAAACGCTGCGCGAGCAGGCGCAGGCCCGCGGCTATCAGCTGGTGAGTGATGCAAATTCGCTGGCAGCCATCACCGAGGCGAACCAGAACAAGCCGCTGCTGGGGCTATTCTCTGACGGCAACATGCCCGTGCGCTGGGAAGGACCAAAAGCCTCTTATCACGGCAATATCGATAAACCTGTCGTAACCTGTATGCCTAACCCGAAACGCACTGACAGCGTACCGACGCTGGCGGCGATGACTGATAAAGCCATCTCTCTGCTGAGCAAGAGCGAAAAAGGGTTCTTCCTGCAGGTTGAGGGCGCGTCGATCGATAAGCAGGATCATACGGCGAATCCGTGCGGCCAGATTGGCGAAACCGTCGATCTGGACGAAGCGGTGCAGAAGGCGCTTGAGTTCGCGAAAAAAGACGGCAACACCCTGGTGATCGTCACCGCGGACCATGCCCATGCCAGCCAGATCATTCCGGCAGATACTAAGGCCCCGGGCCTGACGCAGGCGCTGAATACCAAAGATGGCGCCGTTATGGTGTTGAGCTACGGCAACTCTGAGGAAGAGTCCATGGAGCACACCGGCACCCAGCTGCGCATTGCGGCCTACGGCCCGCACGCGGCAAACGTGGTAGGCCTGACCGATCAAACGGATCTGTTCTACACCATGAAGGCGGCGCTGGGTTTTAAATGATAAAATCCCGGCGGAAATCACATCTGTCGGCTGGTTTTTTTCCTGTCACGAACCAGACTTACAGGGAATGTTCACAAAAGGATGGTGCAATGAAAACAACATTACTGGTTACTCTGCTCTCCGGCCTGTTCCTGGTCGCATCGGCGAACGCGGAAGAGAAGACGCTAACGCCGCAACAACAGCGTATGACCACCTGTAATCAACAGGCGACGTCGCAGAGTCTGAAGGGAGATGCCCGCAAGACCTACATGAGCGACTGCCTTAAAAATGGCGCCGCGAAGCCAGCTGAAAAAAGCCTGACGCCGCAGCAGCAAAAAATGCGCGAGTGTAATGCGAAAGCAACCGAACAGTCCCTGAAGGGGGACGACCGCAGCAAGTTCATGAGCGCGTGCCTGAAGAAAAAAGTGTAGTTCAAACGGGTGAGCGGCTCCGGCGGCTCACCCGAAATTTCATACTTTCCCCGCAGACCCCCTCTCTATAATTTGGGAAAATGTTTCAGAATATTCCCAAAAATGATGAATGATGAAACGTATTACAACAAAAAGCGCATTCGGGAAGAGTGGAATTTAACCCTTTCTCAGGATGACCCTCACCGCGCCGGCATTCAGTTTGCCCGGCGAGTTCGGCTGGCGCGCGCCGTCGGGCTGGCGGCGATGTTTTTCCCCGTTGCGGGGATGCTGGTCACCCATTTTTTACCCGGTGGCTGGTGGCTTTTACTGGTGGGATGGTCGTTCGTCTGGCCCCATTTTGCCTGGCAGCTGTCCTGCCGCGCCGCTTCACCCCATCAGCAGGAAATTTTCAATCTTAAAATCGATGCCATTATTGCCGGGCTTTGGATCGGCGTAATGGGGATGAGTGCGTTACCCACCGCAGCGCTGGTGATGATGGTGGGGATGAATATGATGGGTTCCGGCGGCTGTCGTCTGTTTATCCCGGGGATCGCGTTGACGCTGCTCTCCGCGCTGGTGACCCTGCCACTCGTCGGGAAGGTGGTCGTCTTCAATCCCGACCTCGTGGAGTGGGGCTTAACGTTACCCGTACTCGTGCTGTATCCCATGCTGTTTGCCTGGCTCAGCCACCGAACCGCCGTCAGGCTTGCGGAACATAAGCAGCGGCTGGAAATGATGAGCACCCGCGACGGGATGACCGGGGTCTTTAACCGTCGGCACTGGGAAATGCTGCTGCGAAATGAATTTGAGCATTGTCGGCGCGACCACAGCACCGCCACGATATTGCTGATTGATATCGACCACTTTAAAAACATCAACGACACCTGGGGGCACGACGTGGGCGACGAGGCGATCATTGCTATTACGCGTCAGCTCCAGCGGTCGGTACGGTCAGGCGATGCGATCGGTCGGTTTGGCGGGGATGAGTTTGCGGTGATCATGTCGCAGACCGCGGCGGAAAGCGCCATCGCCGTGATGTCGCGACTGCATGAGCGGCTGGAAAAACTGACGTTACCGTGCGCGCCAAAAGAAGCGCTGCGCATCAGCGTAGGCGTTGCCCCCTGGGGGCCGCAGTTTGGACATTATCGGGAGTGGCTAAAGGCGGCGGACGTGGCGCTGTACAGGGCGAAAAATGCCGGGCGCGGCCGCACCGAAGTGGCCGCCTGACGCCCGGTCAGAAATCAGGATTTACTCAGCTTCTCTGATTTTTCCATGCATTTTGCCATCGCTTCAATGACGGCCGAGCGGAATCCGCGCTCTTCCAGCACCCGCACCGCTTCGATGGTGGTACCGCCCGGGGAGCAGACCATATCTTTCAGTTCACCCGGGTGTTTGCCGGTTTCCAGCACCATTTTGGCGGAGCCCATGACGGCCTGCGCGGCGAACTTATACGCCTGCGCACGCGGCATTCCGCCAAGCACGGCGGCGTCGGCCATCGCTTCTAAAAACATGAACACATAGGCAGGGGCTGAGCCACTCACGCCGACCACCGGATGGATCATCGATTCGGCAATCACTTCTGCCTCACCGAAGCAGCGGAAAATATTCAGCACATCGGCCACTTCTTCTGTGGTCACCAGCGCGTTAGGCGTGACGGAGGTCATTCCGGCATTGACCAGCGAGGGGGTGTTGGGCATGGCGCGGACGATTTTACGATCGTGACCCAGCGCGCGCGCCAGCTGATCGAGCGTGACGCCTGCGGCAATCGACACGACCAGCGTCTCTTTATTCAGGCTGGAGGTGATATCGCTCAGCACTTTGATCATGATATTCGGCTTGACGGCGCCAAAGACGATATCGGCGACCTGGGCGACTTCCTGCGCGCTTTCGGCGGCGTTGATCCCGTATTGATCGCGCAACTCGGCGACTTTGTCCGGTGACGGGGTATAGACCCAAATCTGACCCGGCAGCACCTGCCCGCTGGCGATCAGACCGCCCAGGATGGCTTTGCCCATGTTACCGCAGCCGATAAACCCGATTTTCTTGTCCATCACGATTCTCCGTCATTATGCGTTGTTTTCTCTGATTGATAGCTTAACAACGAAATGCAGGCGACAATAGTCGGCAGACTCATTATGGGGAGACAATATGGCGATTTGGGTTGATGCGGACGCGTGTCCGAACGTGATTAAAGAGATTTTATTTCGCGCCGCCGAGCGCGTTCAGATGCCGCTGACGCTGGTGGCGAACCAGAATATTCGCGTACCGCCTTCGCGGTTCATCCGCTCCTTGCGCGTGCCGGCCGGGTTCGACGTGGCGGATAACGAAATTGTTCGCCTGTGCAGCGCGGAGGATCTGGTGATCACGGCGGATATTCCGCTGGCTGCCGAAGTGCTGGAGAAAGGGGCGGCGGCGCTCAATCCGCGCGGGGAGCGTTACTCGCCTTCGACCATTCGGGAAAAGCTCACCATGCGCGATTTTATGGATACGATGCGGGCCAGCGGCGTGCAGACCGGTGGACCGGACAGCCTGTCCCAGCGCGATCGCCAGCAGTTCGCTGCCGAGCTGGATAAATGGCTGCTGGAAGTGAAGCGCCGCACAGCGTAATGATAATTATTGTCAATTTGTGGTACAGTGTGGCCTCCACAGGGTTGTCATCCCGTACCGCTTTGCAGTAAAGTAATCGCAACATCTTCTGCAATTATTTCTTTACACTCTTCAGCCATTCGGCATCAAGGGGAACACCTGGCATGACCCAACCCATCTTTTTAGTTGGCCCCCGCGGCTGTGGGAAAACCACCGTTGGCCTGGAGCTGGCACGCGTGTGTCATCGCCAGTTTGTTGATACCGACCACTGGCTGCAAACCGAGGCCGGAAAAACCATCGCCGAGATTGTTGAGCATGAGGGATGGGAGAGCTTTCGCGCGCGCGAAACCGCCGCGCTGAAAGCGGTCACTACCCCGTCTGCCGTGATCGCGACCGGCGGTGGCGTCGTTCTGGCGGAGTGCAATCGTCATTTTATGCGCGAAAAGGGGATTGTGATTTATCTCAGCGCGCCGGTGTCGGCTCTGGTAGGGCGGCTGGAAGCCTTTCCGGAAGAGGGGCAACGCCCTGCGCTGACTACCAGGCCGCTCAGCGAAGAGGTGAGCGAAGTGCTGGCCGAACGCGATGCGCTATACCGCGAAGCGGCTCACCACGTGGTGGATGCGTCAGCCTCTCCCGAAGACGTTGTGATTCAGATTATTACCGCCCTGCGTTTGGCTTGTGCCAGCTAATCGGCGTCTATACTTATAGCTCAGACATAAAAAAAGGATGAGCTATGCCAACCAGACCTCCCTATCCGCGTGAAGCACGCATTGTTACCGTTGAAAAAGGCCAGACGGGTCATACCGTGACCTGGTATCAACTGCGTGCCGATCATCCCAAGCCGGACTCGCTGATCAGTGAACACGAGACTGAACAGGAAGCGCTGGACGCGAAACGGCGCTATGAAGATCCCGACATAACCTGAATGTTTTCCTAAACGTTCCAGTATCGTGCCTGAATCACACTTTTTACTCATCGGGAAAGTTAAGCAGGAGTTAATATTTAGTTATTACAAGTAACTCCGGTATCGGCAGGCGATCTTTACATTTCGATGTCGGGATCACCTGCTACGCTTGGTGCTGTTTTGTTGAAAAAATGAACTGTGCAGCGTAGTGAGCCTGTACCTGTATGCACGATGTTGGAGTAATGGAAGGCGATCAAGATGAAGGCAACGTTGGCGATCCTCACCATTGGTGTGGTCCCTGTAAGCGAAGTGTTACCGCTCTTAACCGAGCATGTATCTGAACAACAGATAACGCATCTTAGCCTGCTGGGGAAGATGAGTCGGGAAGAGGTCATGGAAGACTACGCTGTCGAGGCGGGGGAGGATCCCCTGGCGACGTTATTAAGCGACGGTAAACTGGCGCATGTTTCACGTCAGAAAATCGAGCGCTCGCTGCAGGGCGTGATAGAAGTGCTCGATAATCAAGGTTATGACGTTATTTTGCTGATGAGTACCGCGCCCATTAAGGGCCTCACGGCGCGTAATGCGATTTTGCTTGAGCCGATGCGGATCATTCCACCGCTGGTGGCCTCCATCGTGGATGGTCATCAGGTGGGGGTGATTGTGCCCATTGAGGAGCTCATGGATAACCAGGAAGCAAAATGGCACGTGCTGGAAAAAGTGCCCTTGTATGCGCTGGCAAATCCGTTCTGGGACAGTGAGGCAAAACTTATTGCTGCCGGGAAGGAACTGCTTGAGAGAGGAGCAGATGTCTTGATTCTGGACTGCCTCGGTTTCCATCAGCACCATCGTGATCTGCTGCAAAAAGCGCTGGATGTGCCCGTGCTGTTATCCAACGTTCTGATGGCTCGCCTGGCCTCGGAACTGCTCATGTAATGATTTTGCGTGACAGGTGATGAGCATGGCCCCTATAGTGAATTTTTATCTATAAATATAAGGGCCAGTTCATGCTTCAAAGTAACGAATACTTTTCCGGTAAAGTGAAATCCATTGGTTTTACCAGCAGCAGCACTGGCCGCGCCAGTGTCGGCGTTATGGCGGAAGGGGAATACACCTTTGGCACGGCGGAAGCTGAAGAAATGACGGTCGTCAGCGGTGCGCTGAACGTCTTACTGCCGGGTGAAACGGAATGGAAAGTTTACGCTGCCGGGCAAGTTTTCAACGTCCCTGGCCACAGCGAGTTCCATTTGCAGGTCGCTGAACCTACCTCTTATCTGTGCCGCTACCTGAAATAAAAAATAAGCCGGGTGGCGCTAACGCTTACCCGGCCTGCGTTTTGCCTGTTATCTCTGCGCTTCGCCGCCGAGACCTTCCACCAGATTCTGAATCAACGCGGCCAGCTCGCCGGTCATCAGGATGAAGTCCGCGTCAAAGCGCTGGGCATAATCTTCCCTGTCGATATCTTCGTTCTGATCGCGCAGCTCGTCGCAGAACTTCAGACGCTTCACGGAGCCGTCGTCGCACATCACGAACTGAATGCGCTGCTGCCAGTCGAGCGCCAGTTTAGTAACCACTTTACCCGCTTCGATGTGGACGGCGATCTCGTCGCTCACCAGATCCTGCTTCTTCGCGCGGATCACGCCGCCATCTTCCAGCAGGGCTTTCAGCTCGGCTTCATCAAGGATCTGGAAACCCTGAGCCGCAGCGCCGCTGCGTACCCATTCGGTCAGCGTCAGCTCGATCGGCGTTTCCAGCGCCAGCGGAACGACCGGTAAAGATCCGATGCTTTTACGCAGCAGGGCCAGCGTATCTTCTGCTTTCTTGGCGCTGGCGCAGTCCACCATGATCAGCCCGTTGACGGTGTCGATCCACATCATGGTCTGGCTGAAGCGGCTGAAGGCGCGCGGCAGCAGGGAGTGCAGCACTTCGTCTTTCAGCGAATCTTTTTCGGTCTTTTTCAGCTTGCGGCCCTGTTCGGCTTCCAGCTTGAAAATTTTCGCTTCGAGCGCCTGCTTAACCACCGGCGTCGGCAGGATTTTCTCTTCTTTACGGGCGCAGACGATGATTTGACCCGTGCTGCTGGCGTGGGTCAGTGCATCGCTTTGTGAACCCATTGGCGGAACCCAGCCGGTTTTCGCCATATCCTGGCTACCGCAAGGGGAAAAGGTATAAGCGGCTAACTGTTTTTCCATCTCTTCTGCACGCAGCGAAACGTCGCGGCTGAGACGGTAAACCATCAAATTTTTGAACCACAGCATGATAATTTCCACGGCCTTGTCGTTAAATCAGCGGGCATGATAACGAATTGTCGCATCGCTTGCATTGCTAATCGGGAAGCGTGCTTCTACTCTGTTGATAATCAAAATAATGAGGAGAGTCTTGTGCGTATTGGGATCGATTTGGGCGGTACCAAAACAGAAGTCATCGCACTGAGCGAGCAGGGGGAGCAGCTGTTCCGCCACCGTCTGCCGACGCCGCGCGATGATTATCACCAGACTATCGAGACGATTGCCAGCCTGGTTGAGATGGCAGAGCAGGCGACAGGGCAAACCGGCAGCGTCGGGATGGGGATCCCGGGGTCGATCTCGCCGTATACCGGGGTGGTTAAAAATGCCAACTCCACCTGGCTCAACGGTCAGCCGTTTGATAAAGATTTGAGCCAACGTCTGAACCGGGAAGTGCGTCTGGCTAACGACGCCAACTGCCTGGCGGTCTCTGAGGCCATCGACGGCGCGGCGGCCGGTGCTCAGACCGTGTTTGCCGTGATTATCGGTACCGGCTGCGGAGCGGGCGTGGCGTTCGGCGGGCGCGCCCATATCGGCGGCAACGGCACAGCAGGCGAGTGGGGACACAACCCGCTGCCGTGGATGGATGAAGACGAGCTTAAATACCGCGCTGAGGTGCCGTGCTACTGCGGAAAGCAGGGCTGTATTGAGACGTTTATCTCTGGCACCGGTTTTGCGACCGACTACCACCGCTTAAGCGGCCAGCCGCTTAAGGGCAACGAAATCATGCGTCTGGTCGAAGAACAGGATCCGGTCGCCGAGCTGGCCCTTAGCCGCTACGAAATGCGGCTGGCGAAATCCCTGGCGCACGTGGTAAATATTCTCGATCCGGACGTGATTGTGCTCGGCGGCGGCATGAGCAACGTCGACCGGCTGTACGCCACGGTACCGAATCTGGTGAAACAGTGGGTGTTTGGCGGCGAGTGTGAAACCCCGATCCGCAAAGCTGTCCACGGTGACTCCAGCGGCGTGCGCGGCGCGGCGTGGCTGTGGCCGGAATAAAAGCAAATAATGTTTATTCCCTCTCCCTGTGGGAGAGGGCCTGGGTGGGGCAAGGTAAAAGCAAAACAGCAACGCAAGTTGCTGTTTTTGGTGTTTTTACCCTCTCCCTGTGGGAGAGGGCTAGGGTGAGGGCATCAGACCGCACCGACCTACCATTCAGCCCACCGCAAATTCCTTATCCAGCCTGCTATAACCCAGCCCGTTGATTTTCTTCACCTTGATCTGCACCGGAATGCGCTCTTTCATCGCCTCAACGTGGCTGATCACGCCGATGGTTTTCCCGGTGGCGTTCAGCGCGTCGAGCGCATCCAGCGCGGTATCCAGCGTTTCACTGTCGAGCGTGCCGAACCCTTCATCCAGGAACAGGGAATCGATCCGCGTCTTATGACTCACCAGATCGGAAAGGGCCAGCGCCAGCGCCAGGCTGACCAGGAAGCTCTCGCCGCCCGAGAGCGTGCGGGTATCGCGAACCGCATCCGCCTGCCAGGTATCGACCACTTCCAGCTCCAGCGCGTCGCTGGCCTTGCGCTGCAGCAGATAGCGGCCGTGCAGACGGTTAAGCTGCTGGTTAGCAAGCCAGACGAGATTGTCCAGCGTTAGCCCCTGCGCGAATTTACGGAACTTGTCGCCGGTGCTGGAGCCGATCAGCGCGTTCAGATAACCCCAGTCGTCCGCCTGGCGCGCGGCCTCTTCAATTTGCTGCATCAACGCCAGCTGGTGCTGACGGTTATCGCTGTCCTGCTTAAGCTGCTGGCGGATCTCGCCCTGATGCGTGGTGTTCTCGCGAAGCCGTTGCGCCAGCTGCTGCAGCTGGCTTTGCAGCGCAGGAGCATCGGCGTTGAGCCCTTCCGGCCGCAGCGCCAGATGAGCCTGCAGCTGCTGGTTAGCCTGGCCGGAAAGGGCTGCGGCCTGCTGTATCTGGCTTTCCAGCGACTGCTTCAGCTGTTCGAGGCGACGAATAGCGTCGTCATCCAGCAGCGCGGCAAGGAACGCGTCCCGATCGGCAAAGCAGCTCGCTGCGAGCGCCGCGGTGAACTGCGTCTGCGACTGCTGCAGGCGCTCTTGCTCCAGCTTTTCCTGCTGCTGCTGCGCGCTGAGCTGGCTTTGTAGCGACACGCATTCATCGTGAACGTCGCGCCAGCCGTCAGGAATGGCCGGTTCGGCCTCTTCGCCGTTCGTTTCCGGAAGCGTGTCGAGCAGCGGCTTCAGCGCGTTTATGCGTTCCAGAAGCACGCCGTGCTGCGTTTGTTTCTCCTGCCACTGCGCGAATTCCGCTTCGCGGGCGTGCAGCCAGGCGGCTTCATTGCCGTCTTCAGGTACGTTAAGCGATAGCGAGAGCAGGGTGATTTCCAGCGCCTGGCGCGCGGCCGTCAGCTGCTGCTGATACTGTCGCTCCAGCACTTCCTGCTCGTTTAGCTGGTTTTGCAGGGTCAGGCGCTGGCTCAACTGATAAAGCTGGCGCTCGTACTGTTCCTGCTCGTTCATCCATGGCGTGATATCTTCCTGAATATTCAACGCGATGTTCAGGGAAGCGCAGACCTCCATCCACTCTTTAGTGAGCGCTTGCTCTTCCTGAGAGAGCGTCTGCGCTTCGTCTGACTCGCGCTGGATCTGCTGCGTCAGGGCATTAACCTGTCCCAGCACCAGCAGGCCTTCCTCTTTAAGCGCGGCGACCTCTTTTTCCAGGGTATCGCGGCGGCGCTGGTTATCCGTCAGCTCAAGCGACTGGTATTGCGCAACGGCGGGATGCTCGCTGGAGCCGCACAGCGGACAGGGTTTGCCTGCCTCAAGCCGGGAACGATAGTTTTCCAGGTCTTTAATCGTCGCTTCGCGTTCGCAGAGGGCTTTAAGATCCAGAAAGTGCTGGTGTTTCTCTTTGTACTGCTGGCGGCGCAGCGTCAGCGTTTCATTGAGTTTATTTTGATCGACCTGGGCCTTCTGCACGCTTTCACCGCTCTGGCGCAGGCGCTTTTGCAGCGGCTGATAGCGGGCATGCAGCGACGTTAGCCGCTGGCGCAGCGTGCGTGACCGGGACTGCTGCTCCATGGCCGCGCTGACCTCATCCGCCGTCAGCGTCAGCGCATTTTCCGGCATCTCAGCCAGCCTGTTGCGTAGTTCACCCATTCGCGCAGCTAGGGAGGCTAACTGCGTTTTGTCGCGGTTAAGCTGTGAGAACTGGGCACGCCAGCCGGCAATCTCCTGCCCCAGCAGGCGATAGCGCTCGTGCTCCACCAGCCACTGCGCCAGCGCCTTCAGTTCGGTCTGAAGCTGCTCATGATTACGCTGGGCGGTATGACGGATCCGCGCGCGCAGTGCGGTTTTGGCTTGTAAGCGAGTATTTACTTCAACAATTCGCTGCTGGGTTTGCGTCAGGCGCGCGGTTTGCTCCTGCTGGTGCGCCCAAAGCGGTCGAAGCTGGGCGGCGGGCAGGGCAAGCTGGAGCTTTGCCAGCTCTGGCGCAGCGTTCGTCAGCGCCTGTTGCGCCTGCTGCTGCATCGCGGCGACGCGCTGTTGCTCAAGCACGAGCTCATCATGGCGCGTAAGCCACTGAAAATCTTTCTGCTGGCTTTGCTGCTGAACCAGCAGGGTTTTCTCTTCATCAGTAAGCGCCTGCAAACTTTGCTGCAACTGCTGCTGTTGCTCTTCGCTCAACAGCACGACGCCCGCCGCCTGCGCCTCGCACTTTTCAAGCACGCTGCGGGCGGCTTTGTGTTTCTCAAACACCATGGCGGAAATCTGTCCGTAGATCTCGGTGCCGGTCAGCTCTTCCAGCAGCTCGGCGCGATCGCTCGGCCTGGCATTAAGGAAGGCGGCAAACTGCCCCTGTGAGAGCAGCATCGAGCGGGTGAAGCGGCCATAGTCCAGCCCGGTGAGCGCGGCGGTTTGCTCCAGCTTATCCGTCACTTTGTCGGCCAGGATTTTGCCATCTTCGCAGCGCGCCAGCTCCACGCGCGGCGCCTGCAGGTTGCCGTCCGGCTGGTTGCGCGCGCGGTTCTGGCTCCAGAATGCGCGATAGGCGGTGCCTTTTACCTCGAACTCCACTTCTGCCAGGCACTCGGCGGTGTCGCGCGTCATCAGGTCGTTTTGCGCCTGAGAGACCTTCTGCAGGCGCGGCGTTTCGTGATAAAGCGCCAGGCAGATGGCGTCGAGCAAGGTGGTTTTACCTGCCCCGGTCGCGCCGGTAATGGCAAACAGACCGTTGCTGGCAAACGGCTCCGCGGTAAAGTCAATTTTCCACTCGCCCTTGAGGGAGTTGAGATTTTTCAGGCGCAGGCTCAAAATTTTCATGCGTTTTCTTCCTCATCATTGAGCGCATGCAGGGTATGGCTGAACAGTTCGCTGAGTCTTGCGCGCTTCGCGTCGTCAATTTCCTCCTGCGAGAGCCTGCGTTCAAACACCTCTTCAACCCGAAGCTCACTGAGCGTTTCACGTTGAGCGCTTAACAGAATTTTCTCGCGCTGCTCGCGGCTGCGGCGTACCAGTAAGACTTCGACGGGTAAATCTTCCGTCAGCGCCTGAATTTTACGCTGCATATCGTGCAGGTAGTCGTCGGTGGTGATTTCGATATCCAGCCAGACGGGCGGGTTAAGCGCTGTTCCGCGCCACTGCTCAAGCTGGGCGGTAATGGCGGCAAGATCGCCCTTTAGCACCGCCAGCGGCTGGGTGACCGGGACCTCCAGCGTCTCGACGGCGTGAAGTTTTCCGTCGGAAAAGCTCACCAGATGGACGGATTTGGCCTTGCCCGTTTCGTCAAAGCTGAGCGAAATTGGCGAGCCGCAGTAGCGGATGTGCTCGCTGCCGCCGACGATCTGCGCCCGGTGAATATGTCCGAGCGCAATGTAGTCGGCTGGCGGGAAGTTCTGCGCCGGAAAGGCATCCAGCGTGCCGATATAGATGTCGCGTACGGCGTCACTTTTACTGGCCCCGACGGTGGTGAGATGCCCGGTCGCAATCACCGGAATCGGCTGGTCGCCGCGCAGGGCGCAGGCATCGGCGTGCTGCTGGTGATAATAGTCGGTGATGGCCTGCAGGAGATGCTGCTGTTTTTCCGCGCCCGACAGTCCCGCCTGACTTTGCACGATGTCCCGCGGACGCAAAAAGGGAATGGGGCACAGCACCGCCCCCGGCGTGCCGTCGCGTTTTTTCAGGATCTGCGGGGCGTGCCCGGCGCTGGCGACGACGGTGGTATTGAGAAATGCCAGGATGTCGCGGGATTCATTGAGCGTCGCGACGGAATCATGGTTACCGGCGACAATCACCAGATGACAGCCGGTTTGCTGCAAATTCACCACGAAGCGGTTGTACAGTTCACGCGCATAGCTGGGGGGCGAGCCGGTATCAAAGATGTCACCCGCCACAATAATCGCGTCCACCTCGTGCGTCCGGGCCGTTTCCAGCAGCCAGTTCAGGAAAGCTTCATGTTCAGCCGCACGGCTTTTGCTGTAAAAATTTTGACCCAGATGCCAGTCCGAGGTGTGAAGTATGCGCATAGCTGATCCGTGGCAAAAAAGAGAAAGCAGGATTATAAACGTTCAGAGACGGGAAAATAACCGCTGTAATAAAACAACGGTTTGCCCGTTATCGTGGTACTGTTTTTCATAAATCTGTCATAAATCTGACGCATAATGGCGCCGAATTACAAACTTGTAACTTAAATAAGATAAGACAGGGCAAAGTATGGCGAGACGTATTCTGGTCGTAGAAGATGAAGCTCCAATTCGTGAAATGGTGTGCTTCGTGCTCGAGCAAAACGGCTTCCAGCCGGTTGAAGCGGAAGATTATGACAGCGCAGTGAACCAGCTGAATGAACCCTGGCCCGATCTGATTCTGCTGGACTGGATGTTGCCCGGCGGCTCCGGACTGCAGTTTATCAAACACCTGAAGCGCGAGGCGCTGACCCGCGACATCCCGGTTGTGATGCTCACGGCGCGCGGAGAAGAAGAGGATCGCGTTCGCGGTCTGGAAACCGGCGCGGACGATTACATTACTAAACCGTTCTCCCCAAAAGAGCTGGTTGCCCGCATTAAAGCCGTGATGCGCCGTATTTCGCCGATGGCGGTGGAAGAGGTGATAGAGATGCAGGGGCTGAGCCTTGACCCCACCTCACACCGCGTCATGACCGGTGAAAATCCCCTCGACATGGGGCCTACCGAATTTAAACTCCTGCACTTCTTTATGACCCACCCGGAACGCGTTTACAGCCGCGAGCAGTTGCTGAATAACGTCTGGGGAACTAACGTGTATGTCGAAGACCGGACGGTTGACGTACATATTCGCCGCCTGCGAAAAGCACTGGAACTGAGCGGCCACGATCGCATGGTGCAGACGGTCCGCGGCACGGGTTATCGTTTTTCTACCCGTTTCTGAACAATGACAGGAGTGTGACGCGTGCTGGAACGTCTGTCATGGAAAAGGCTCGTCTTTGAACTGATCTTATGCTGTATTCCGGCCTTCCTTCTGGGGGCCTTTCTTGGACACCTGCCGTGGTTTCTGCTGGCGTCGGTCACCGGGCTGCTGATCTGGCATTTCTGGAACCTGCTGCGCCTCTCCTGGTGGCTGTGGGTTGACCGAAGTATGACGCCGCCGCCGGGAAGCGGCAGCTGGGAGCCGCTGCTGTACGGACTGCATCAGATGCAGATGCGTAATAAAAAGCGTCGCCGCGAGCTGGGAAGCCTGATTAAGCGTTTTCGCAGCGGTGCAGAGTCGCTGCCGGATGCCGTTATTCTGACGACCGAAGAAGGGACGATCTTCTGGTGTAACGGCCTTGCGCAACAGCTGCTGGGCCTGCGCTGGCCCGATGATAATGGTCAGAATATCCTCAACCTTCTGCGTTATCCCGAATTTACGCTGTATCTGAAAAAGCGTGATTTTACCCGCCCGCACAATCTGAAGCTCAATAATGGTCGCCATCTGGAAATCCGCGTGATGCCCTACAGCGATAAGCAGTGGCTGATGGTGGCGCGCGATGTCACCCAGATGCACCAGCTGGAAGGGGCGCGTCGCAACTTCTTCGCCAACGTCAGTCACGAACTGCGTACCCCGCTGACCGTGCTTCAGGGCTACCTGGAGATGATGCAGGAGCAAACGCTTGAAGGCGCGCCGCGTGAAAAAGCGCTGCACACCATGCGCGAGCAAACGCACCGGATGGAAGGGCTGGTGAAGCAGCTGCTGACGCTCTCGAAGATTGAAGCGGCGCCAACGCTCGCGCTAAATGAGACCATTGATGTCCCGATGATGCTGCGGGTCGTTGAGCGTGAAGCGCAGACGCTAAGCCACAAAAAGCATCACCTGACCTTTGAGGTCGACAATACGCTGAAGGTGCTGGGCAGCGAAGATGAACTGCGGAGCGCCATTTCCAACCTGGTGTATAACGCGGTGAATCATACGCCGGAGGGGACGAATATCGTGGTGCGCTGGCACCATGCCCCAACGGGGGCTGAGTTTAGCGTGGAAGACAACGGGCCGGGGATCGCGCCTGAGCATATTCCGCGTCTGACCGAGCGCTTTTACCGTGTGGATAAAGCGCGATCCCGGCAAACAGGCGGAAGCGGCCTGGGGCTGGCAATTGTGAAACACGCGGTGAATCACCATGAAAGCCGTCTCGATATTCATAGTACGCTGGGTAAAGGAACCCGCTTCAGTTTCGTTATTCCGGAACGATTAATTGCCAAAAAGATCGCCTGACGGCAGGCGTGTCATTTTACCTTTCCACGGGTCAGCGTCTGCTGGCCCGTTTGCTTTGCAGTCAAGCGAAACGCGGATGAATTTTATACGGCTGACTGTTTTTTGTTCGCATGATTAGCCATGGGTTTTTCTTATAAATAGCGTATTATTCTGACGTGTATTTTCATGCTGGCATATTGTTCTGGTTTTACGATCCCACCTTGCCTTTAAACGTTATAAGCGTTTAAATTGCGCCCCAGATACTGTCAGACCGACTGTATTTGCGTGGTAAATCGAAAAACTATTCTTCTCCACGCCAGGACGGGAGCATTTCCCGCTGAAATTGAGCAAATTTTCGGCTGTATCGTCCCGTCAGGGATATCGAAAATCTCAATGTTTTCAACACCACATCCACAGGCAGTAAGGTTTTATGACCCATCACTTAAAATCGCGTGACATCATCGCGCTGGGCTTTATGACATTTGCGCTGTTCGTTGGCGCAGGCAACATCATTTTCCCTCCAATGGTTGGCTTACAGGCGGGTGAACACGTCTGGACCGCCGCGTTTGGTTTCCTGATTACTGCCGTGGGTCTGCCGGTTCTGACCGTCGTCGCGCTGGCGAAAGTCGGCGGCGGTGTGGATAGCCTCAGCACCCCGATTGGCAAAGTGGCGGGCGTTCTGCTGGCAACCGTCTGCTATCTGGCCGTTGGCCCGCTGTTTGCGACCCCGCGTACGGCGACCGTGTCCTTCGAAGTGGGTATTGCTCCCCTGACCGGCGACGGTGCGATGCCGCTGTTTATCTACAGCCTGATCTACTTCGCAATCGTGATTCTGGTTTCCCTCTATCCGGGAAAACTGCTGGATACCGTGGGTAACTTCCTGGCTCCGCTGAAAATTGTGGCGCTGATTGTTCTGGCGGTTGCGGCCATCGTCTGGCCAGCGGGCCCGATTAGCGACGCGATGGACGCCTATAAAAATGCCGCGTTCTCTAACGGCTTTGTGAACGGCTACCTGACGATGGATACGCTGGGCGCGATGGTGTTTGGTATCGTTATCGTTAACGCCGCGCGTTCCCGCGGTGTGACCGAAGCGCGTCTGCTGACCCGCTATACCATCTGGGCTGGCCTGATGGCCGGCGTGGGGTTGACGCTGCTTTATCTGGCGCTGTTCCGTCTGGGCTCCGACAGCGCCATGCTGGTCGATCAGAACGCCAACGGTGCGGCTATCCTGCACGCCTACGTTCAGCACACCTTCGGCGGTGCGGGCAGTATGCTGCTGGCAGCGCTCATCTTCCTTGCCTGTCTGGTGACGGCGGTTGGCCTGACCTGCGCCTGCGCAGAGTTCTTTGCACAGTATCTGCCGCTCTCTTACCGCACCCTGGTGTTTATCCTCGGTATCTTCTCCATGGCGGTGTCCAACCTCGGTCTGAGCCACCTGATTCAGGTCTCTATTCCGGTGCTGACGGCGATTTACCCGCCGTGTATCGTGCTGGTGGTGCTGAGCTTTACTCGCCCGTGGTGGAACAACTCTTCACGAATTATTGCGCCAGCCATGTTTATCAGCCTGATTTTTGGTATCCTTGACGGGATTAAAGCATCAGCTTTCGCGCACATACTGCCGGCATGGACACAGCGTCTGCCGCTGTCCGAGCAGGGTCTGGCCTGGCTGATGCCTACCGTTGTTGCACTGATTCTGGCGATTATCTGGGACCGTGCTGCAGGGCGTCAGGTCGCATCGAACGCTCATTAATCAACGGCAACAAACTGTTTAACCACGGGGCTTAAGGCCCCGTGGTTTTTTGTTTTTTTCGTGTTGAATGGCAAGATTTAAATGGAAAGCACTAACAAACTTAAACGTGGATTGAGCACGCGCCACATCCGCTTTATGGCGCTGGGCTCTGCTATCGGCACCGGTCTTTTTTATGGCTCGGCAGATGCCATCAAAATGGCCGGTCCCAGCGTTCTGCTGGCGTACATCATCGGCGGCGTGGCGGCGTATATCATCATGCGCGCCCTCGGCGAAATGTCGGTTCACAACCCGTCCGCCAGCTCCTTCTCCCGATACGCGCAGGAAAACCTCGGCCCGCTGGCCGGGTTTATCACCGGCTGGACCTACTGCTTTGAAATCCTGATTGTGGCGATTGCCGACGTGACGGCGTTTGGCATCTATATGGGCGTCTGGTTCCCGGCGGTGCCGCACTGGATTTGGGTGCTGAGCGTGGTGCTGATCATTTGCGCCGTCAACCTGATGAGCGTGAAGGTGTTCGGCGAGCTGGAGTTCTGGTTCTCCTTCTTCAAGGTCGCCACCATCATCATCATGATCGTGGCCGGTTTCGGCATCATCATCTGGGGGATCGGCAACGGCGGGCAGCCGACTGGTATTCACAACCTCTGGAGTAACGGTGGCTTCTTCAGTAACGGCTGGCTCGGGATGGTTATGTCGCTGCAGATGGTGATGTTCGCCTACGGCGGCATCGAGATTATCGGTATCACCGCCGGGGAAGCGAAAGATCCGGAGAAATCCATTCCGCGCGCCATCAACTCGGTGCCGATGCGTATTCTGGTGTTCTACGTGGGTACGCTGTTCGTGATTATGTCCATCTACCCGTGGAATCAGGTCGGCACCAACGGTAGCCCGTTTGTTCTGACCTTCCAGCATATGGGAATTGCCTTTGCGGCCAGCATTCTGAACTTTGTGGTGCTCACCGCGTCGCTCTCCGCGATTAACAGTGACGTCTTTGGCGTGGGCCGTATGCTGCACGGCATGGCGGAGCAGGGCAATGCGCCGAAGGTGTTCGCCAAAACCTCACGCCGCGGCACGCCGTGGGTAACCGTTGTGGTGATGACCGTAGCGCTGCTGTTCTCGGTTTACCTGAACTACATCATGCCGGAGAACGTCTTCCTGGTGATCGCATCGCTGGCGACCTTCGCGACGGTGTGGGTGTGGATTATGATCCTGCTGTCGCAGATTGCGTTCCGCCGTCGTCTGTCGCCGGATGAGGCGAAAGCGCTGAAGTTCAAAGTACCGGGCGGCGTTGCGACGACCGTCGTCGGGCTGATCTTCCTGGTGTTTATCATTGCCCTGATTGGCTACCATCCGGATACCCGCATTTCCCTGTACGTGGGCTGCGCGTGGATCGTCCTGCTGCTGGTGGGGTGGGTGTTTAAATGCCGCCGTGACCGTCAGCTGGCGGAAGCGCAGTAATATCCTTTTCCCCTCTCCCCTTGGGAGAGGGAATTTTGCCTCATCCTCCTTTCTCCTCCCCCAATAATCCCGAACGTGATGAGCTATCCTTAACCACCCTGTGGCAAGGTGACGTCAATTTCATCAGAGGGGATTCGTGATGTTAAACGCCTGGCACCTTCCGGTTGCCCCATTTGTTAAGCAAAACAAAGACAACCTTGTGATTACGCTCTGGCTGGCGGGGGAAAATCAGCCTGAACGCGTGACGCTCCGCGCCGAAATAGATAACGAAGAGACCGGCCTGAAAATGCACAAGCTGCGCAGCCAGCCGCAGCCGGGGATCACGGCGTGGCGGGCGAATATCGACCTGAATAGCGGGCAGCCGCGCCGCCGTTACAGCTTTAAGCTTTTGTGGAATAACCGCCAGCTGTGGTTTACCCCGCAGGGGTTTAGCCGTTTCCCGCCCGCACGGCTGGAGCAGTTTGCGGTCGATTACCCGGATAACGGCCCGCAGTGGGTTAACGATCAGGTGTTTTACCAGATTTTCCCGGACCGTTTTGCGCGCAGCGAAAAACGCACCGCCGACCAGGATAAGATCTATCACCACCATGCGGCGGGCCACGACATTATCCTGAAAGCGTGGGACGAGCCGTTAACCGCGCAGGCGGGTGGATCCACTTTTTACGGCGGCGATCTCGACGGCATCAGCGAAAAGCTGCCGTACCTGAAAAAGCTCGGCGTGACGGCGCTGTATCTCAACCCGGTGTTTAAAGCCCCGAGCGTGCATAAATACGATACCGAAGATTATCGCCACGTTGACGCGCAGTTTGGCGGTGACGAGGCGCTGCTGCGCCTGCGCAAGAACACCCAAAACGAAGGCATGCGCCTGATTCTGGACGGCGTGTTCAACCACAGCGGAGATTCCCACGCCTGGTTTGACCGCCATAATCAGTCGATGGGCGGGGCATGTCATAACCCGGACTCGCCGCAGCGCGACTGGTACAGCTTTAACGAGGAGGGCCGCGCGCTGGACTGGCTGGGTTACGCCAGCCTGCCGAAGCTGGATTTCCAGTCGCCAACGCTCGTGAATGAAATCTACGGCGGCGAAGACAGCATCGTCCGTCACTGGCTGAAGGCGCCGTGGAATATGGACGGCTGGCGCCTGGACGTGGTGCATATGCTCGGTGAAGCCGGCGGAGCGCGGAATAACCTTCAGCACGTCGCCGGGATTACGCGCTCGGCGAAAGCGGCCCAGCCGGAGGCGTTCGTTTTTGGCGAACACTTTGGCGACGCGCGCCAGTGGCTGCAGAACGATGCGGAAGATGCGGCGATGAACTATCGCGGCTTTACCTTCCCGCTGTGGGGATTCCTCGCTAACACCGACATCTCCTACGATCCGAATCATATCGACGCTGAAACCTGCATGGCGTGGATGGAGAACTATCGCGCCGGTCTGTCCCATCAGCAGCAGCTGCGGATGTTCAACCAGCTCGATAGTCACGATACCGCCCGCTTTAAATCCCTGCTCGGCAAGGATGTGGCGCGTCTGCCGCTGGCGGTGATCTGGCTCTTCACCTGGCCGGGCGTGCCGTGCATCTATTATGGAGACGAAGTGGGGCTGGACGGCAACAACGATCCGTTCTGCCGTAAAACCTTCCCGTGGGAGCCAGAGAAGCAGGACAAGGTGCTGTTCAGCCTGTATCAGCGGCTGGCGAAGCTGCGTAAGCAGAGTCTTGCCCTGCGCTACGGCGGCTGTCAGGTAGTCTATGCGCACGATAACGTGGTGGTGTTTGCTCGCGTCTACAATCAGCAGCGCGTGCTGGTCGCCGTTAACCGGGGCGAGGCCTGCGAAGTGGTGCTGGATGATTCACCGCTGCTAAAGGTGGCTGCGTGGAAGAATAAAGAGGGCAAGGCGACGATACAGGACGGCGTGCTGGCGCTGCCTGCGGTATCCGCGACGATCTGGTTCGGCAGTTAAGACCTGTTAATGTTTCCACCTTTTAAGATGGCGCAAATGCAACTATTTGTGTCAATCTTAACGGATCGTTTACGGTGAAGGTGGAAACATGGACGAGCTTTACATCCTTGGCTGTTTGTTCCTGGTTTTTGCGCTGGTGGTTGCGCCCGTGCTTGCGGTTATTGGCTTTAATCGAAGTACGGCGGCGCGACAGGAGATCGCCCGGCTACGCCAGCGCATTGAGGCGCTTGAGCAGCGCGGCGCGAATGAAATAGCGCCAGAGCCGGCGCAGGCCACCGCGCCAGTGGCTGTGACCGCGCCGGTGGTTGAGGATGCTTCCGCGCCTGTCGACCCCTGGCGTTCCGATACTCCCGCAGCCGTGGCAGAACCCGCTCCGGCCCCGACGCCTGCGGCAAAACAGCCTTCTGCCTTTGGCGGTATCCTGACGTCGCTGGCGCGCTGGTTTATGCAGGGTAATCCGCTGGCGAAGCTTGGGATCCTGCTGCTTTTCCTCGGTCTTTCATTCCTGTTGCGCTATACCGTTGAACATTCCCTGTTCCCACTTGAGCTGCGCCTCGTGGCAACGGCGCTGTTTGCCATCGTTCTGCTGGCGGTGGGGTGGCGGCTGCGGCATAAGCAGCGTGTCTATGCGCTGATCCTCCAGGGCGGGGCGACCGGCGTGCTCTACCTGACGGTGTTTGGCGCATTCCGGCTCTGGCAAATGCTGCCGATGACGCTGGCCTTTGCGCTTCTGGTGGTGATTTGCGCCGCGAGCGTTGGGCTGGCGGTGCTGCAGAAGGCGCTGAGCCTGGCCATGCTGGCGAGCCTCGGCGGGTATCTTGCGCCGCTGCTGTTGTCCACCGGGGGCGGCAGCTTTGTGGCGCTGTTCTCATTCTATCTCCTGCTTTCCATCGGGATTCTCGCTATCAGCATCTGGCAGCACTGGCGCGAGCTGAACCTGCTCGGGCTGCTGTTTACGTTCGGCGTGGGCGGCCTGTGGGGGCTGAATGACTACCAGCCTGAAGACTATTGGATCTGCCAGCTGTTCCTGATTGCCAATGCGCTGATATTCGGCGTCCTGAGCGTGGCGCTGTCGCTGCGGGCGCAGGAGAAAGGGAAGCAGATTATCGACGGCGTGTTGCTGTTTGCCCCGCCGCTGATCGGTTTCGGGATGCAGTACGGCATGACCCGGCACTGGGAGTATGGACCGGCCCTGAGCGCGCTGGGCTACGGCGCATTTTATCTTACCCTCGCGTTCCTTGCGCTGCGGCGCTATCCCTCCATCGGACGACCGCTGGTCATGGCGGCGCTGGCCATCGGCGGCGGATTTGCCACGCTCGCCATTCCGCTGGCGCTGTCGGCGCGCTGGACGGCGATGGCCTGGGCGCTGGAAGGGCTGGGTATCCTCTGGCTGGGCGTACAGCAGAACCAGCGTCGCATGAGCTATAGCGGGACGGTGCTGCTGGTGCTGGCGCTCGGCAGCGCGCTGTGGGCGCAGACGAACGGCGTTACGTCCCTGAGCCTGCTGCTGATCTTCACCATCCTCAGCCTTTGCTGGCTGGCTGCGGCCTGGCTGTGGCGGACTCTCTTTCTGCCGGTCAGCCGGGCGCTGCTGGCAGGCGGGCTGCTGTTCTGGCTCGTGGCGCTATTGGGCGCGTCACAGCTGGCACTGACGAAGGAATTACCGATTCTGGCGGGCGTGCTGGCGCTGACGGCGGCGTCGGTCTGGGGCTGGCGGCAGGCGGCTGCTCGTCTGACGTGGCGGGAGCTGGATGCCAGCAAATGGCTGCTGTGGCCGGTTATGCTGCTGATGGTGGGTTATCAGCTCTGGCACCAGCAGATCGTTGCCGCCGGCTGGTCAAATCTCGCCTGGTGCGTTGCGCTTCCTGCCGCGCTGATGCTGCTGCGGCGCGACGGTGAAAGACTCCTGCCGCGCATCGCGATGGGGCTGCATTTGTCGCTGTTCTGGATGATTTTGCTGGCGCTGGCCGCGGAGCTTTACTGGTTTGCCCGGTCGCTGCCGTGGGGCATGGCGGCCTGGGGCAGCGGACTGGCGATGGCAGCAGGCGGCGGGGTGATTATGGGACTCTCTGCAGCCGTACGGCGTCGCGGGTGGCCGTTCCGGGAGTGGCCTGCGCTCTACGCCTGCCTGGCACCGATCCCCGTGGTCGTGGCGCTGCTGGTACTGCTGGTGGTGACCAATTTCCAGGACGGCGTGGTCTATCGTCAGACCTGGCTGCCGCTGATAAATCCGCTTGAGGAAGGCGCGGCGTTCGCATTGCTGGGGCTGGTGGTCTTTTATCGGGCGGTGGATCGCTACTACCCGGCGTGGCTCTCGCAGGCCCGCCCGTGGCCTGCCGTCGCGATGATGGCGTTTTCCGGCCCGGCGTTCTGCGACGAGGGACAAACGGAATCGCCCCGGGACTATGCCTTTGGTCTTTCACTGGATACGTCTGTTCCTTCCCAGTGGTATCGGGTGATGCTGCCGCTCGCCGTCTATGAGCAAAGCACGTCGCCGGATCTGCATGATGTCCGCGTCTTTAACCAGTCGGGCGAGGCGGTTCCCTTCAGCCTGGTCAGCGCGACGCGTCCGCAGGTGCCAGCGCAATCCACCGCGCTGCGCCTTTTCCCGCTGGACGCCTCGCCGCTTGCGGCTTCTCGAGGATCCGGTGATAGCGATAAGATCCTGCTTCGTTCCGGAAGCGGCGTTGAGATTGTGCTGGAGGGGCAAAAAGCCGCCGCAGCCGGGCAACATTATCTGCTGACCCTGCCGGAACAGGCGACGGGCGAGATCGCTATATCCCAGCTGCAGCTGCTCTGGAATACCCCGCAGACGCCGTGGCAGGGAACGGCGTCGGTCTATTACAGCGAGGATCTTAAGCGCTGGTATACCCTGCGCGAGGATATGCCATTGCTGGACGTCGTCAGCGGTCAGGATCGTCTTAAGCTCGATCGGATCGATACCGATACGGTTTTATCTCCCGATGCGAATCGCTATCTCATGGTGGTGCTGAATGCGCAGAGCCAGGGGATAACCTTGACCGGCGTAAACGCAATCAGCGCACCTGCGCAGGCAGCCCCCGAAGCGGTCGACCTTGAGGGCGAAGTGGAGCAGCTATCGACAAGCGAAGCGCAGTGGCACTGGGCGCGCCCGCAGCCGCTGAGTGCTGTCAGCATCTCACTGAATGGCGATGGCGTCCTTCCCGTGGAGATCGCGTGGCGGAGTACGGAAAAAGACGCATGGCATCCTCTGAAGAAAGAGGTCCTTTACCGTCTTGAGGGAAAAACGTCACCACCGGTTTCGCTTAACGGGGGGCTGGTGCAGGCCGTGAAAATCACGACGCTGAATGCGCGTCTGCCAGAATACCTGCCGGGCGTCACGGGACATCGCGACCGCTATAACCTGGTGTTCAACGCGCAGGGGAAAGCGCCGTACGTACTCGCCTGGGGCAACGGCGCCGCGAAGCCTGCCAGCGTGGAGCCCGGCATGCTGATCCCGGCCGACCTGCGCAAGACTTATGATATGGCGAACCTGCCGCAGGCCGACATTCTGGATGATGTCGCGTTAGGCGGCGAGGGGCGTCTGACCGCTACCTCTGCGGCCGAGCGGGAGAGCAGGATGAACACGCTGCTGGTATGGGGCGTGCTGATTGCGGGAGTGATTCTGCTGGCGGGCATGGCCTGGCGCATCTGGCGAGAGACGCAGCGTAAGGCATAAAAAAAGGCCCGCATAAGCGGGCCTTTTTCGTAAACCGTGCCGATTACAGGCTGGATACGTTCTCAGACAGGTATTTAGCAACGCCGTCTGGAGACGCGTTCATGCCTTCTTTACCTTTTTCCCACTGAGCCGGGCACACTTCGCCGTGCTCTTCGTGGAACTGCAGCGCGTCAACCATGCGCAGCATTTCGTCGATGTTACGACCCAGCGGCAGATCGTTCACAACCTGGTGACGAACGATGCCGTTTGCGTCGATCAGGAAGGAACCACGCAGCGCAACGCCAGCGTCCGGATGTTCGATACCGTAAGCCTGCTGGATTTCGCGTTTGATGTCCGCAACCATTGCGTATTTCACCGCACCGATGCCGCCTTTGTCGACAGGGGTGTTACGCCATGCGTTGTGTACAAATTCAGAGTCGAAGGAGACGCCAACAACTTCCACGCCACGCTTCTGGAATTCTTCATAACGTTTGTCGAAGGCAATCAGCTCAGACGGGCAAACGAAAGTGAAGTCCATTGGCCAGAAGAACAGAACGGTCGCTTTACCGCTGGTGTGCTGTTTGAAGTTGAAGTTTTCAACGATTTCACCGTTGCCCAGAACTGCTGCAGCTGTAAAATCCGGAGCCGGACGAGTTACCAGAACCATATGATTCTCCTGTAGATACTAAGGTTATTTGGAACGCAACGCGAGCCAGTATAGAGAGTGTTCATGGATAAGACAAAGAGGTGGTGACAATCGTTCCGCCAGCTTTTACCTATCAATGTGAATTCTGTCAGAGCTGTTTGTTTTTCGCCTGCACCATCATCCGCGGGTAAAACTGCCAGAAACGCGCTTCCAGGGCATCGTAATGTTCATCCAGGTCATACCAGGAATCCCGCAGCGCATCCAGTCGCGGTCGGCGGCTCGCCATCCCGTTCAGCACGTTCTGGATGAAATCCATCTCGCGATAGCGCTCCAGCCAGCGTTCCGACCATAAATAGTTATTCAGATTCACAAAGCGCGGCGGCGAGTCGGGCAGAATGATCGACACCTGCTGGTGGGCATAGCGCACAAACGCCGGCAAGGGCATCTCCGGCGACAGCTGTTCCCAGTGGCGCGACAGAAAGTGATCCCACATCACGTCGAGCGTGATCGGCGCAACGCGGCGCGTTTCAGGGCGAAACCACGCTTTGGCTTCCGTCACTTCCGGCAGCTTATCAGTCAGCACGTCGATGCGGCGGTGCATGAAAATCCCGTCGACAACCTCCGGGGAATAGTCCTCAGCGGGGTTGCCGCGTACGAAATCGGCCAGCAAATTGCCGGACAGGGAGCTGTCAGCGAGGTGAGCGAGATGCAGGTGAGCGAGAAAATTCATGCGTTTTATTTGTCCGAGGGCGGCTAGTTGTTGCAGCAAAAGGGTGTGAGCACTAGACTATGCCGCCTGTTTTTAAGTCACGAGTATACGTCATGCGCGTCGCCGATTTCTCCTTTGAACTACCTGAATCCCTGATTGCTCACTATCCCATGCCTGAGCGCAGCAGCTGTCGCTTACTGTCACTGGATGGGCCAACGGGCGAGCTGACGCACGGTACTTTCACCGATTTGCTCGACAAGCTCAACCCTGGCGATCTGCTGGTCTTTAATAATACCCGCGTGATCCCGGCGCGCCTGTTTGGCCGTAAAGCCAGCGGCGGCAAGATTGAAGTGCTGGTCGAACGTATGCTCGATGATAAACGTATTCTGGCACATATTCGCGCGTCTAAGGCGCCGAAGCCGGGCGCTGAACTGCTGCTGGGCGATGATGAGAGCATCAAAGCGACCATGACCGCGCGCCACGATGCGCTGTTTGAAGTGGCGTTCGACGACGAGCGTACGGTGCTCGATATCCTGAACGCCATCGGCCACATGCCGCTGCCGCCGTATATTGAGCGTCCGGACGAAGAGGCCGACCGCGAGCTGTACCAGACCGTCTACAGCCAGAAGCCTGGCGCCGTCGCTGCGCCGACCGCGGGCCTGCATTTTGATGAGCCGCTGCTGGAGAAACTGCGCGCGAAGGGCGTGGAGATGGCGTTCGTGACGCTGCACGTCGGCGCGGGAACCTTCCAGCCGGTGCGCGTGGACAGCATTGAAGATCACATCATGCACTCTGAGTATGCCGAAGTGCCTCAGGATGTGGTGGACGCGGTGCTGGCGGCGAAAGCGCGCGGTAGCCGCGTCGTGGCGGTCGGTACAACGTCCGTGCGCTCACTCGAGAGCGCCGCGCAGGCGGCGAAGCGCAATCTTATCGAGCCGTTCTTTGGCGACACACAGATCTTTATCTATCCGGGCTATCAGTACAAAGTGATTGACGCGCTGGTGACCAACTTCCATCTGCCTGAATCAACGCTGATTATGCTGGTGTCGGCATTTGCCGGTTATCAGAACACGATGGCGGCCTACAAGTCTGCGGTAGAACAAAAATATCGCTTTTTTAGCTACGGGGACGCGATGTTTATCACGTACAATCCGCTGGCTTTGAATGAGCGTGTCGGGGAATAAGTCCGCGGCACCGTTTTACAACGTTGGACTGTTTTTCTGACGTCGGAGAAAAAATGAAATTTGAACTCGATACCACCGATGGCCGCGCGCGTCGCGGTCGCCTGGTGTTTGATCGCGGCGTGGTGGAAACCCCCGCGTTTATGCCTGTGGGCACGTACGGCACCGTAAAAGGGATGACGCCGGAAGAAGTAGAAGCCACTGGCGCGCAGATTATCCTCGGCAACACCTTCCACCTGTGGCTGCGTCCGGGTCAGGAGATCATGAAGCTCCACGGCGACCTGCACGATTTCATGCAGTGGAAAGGCCCAATCCTGACCGACTCCGGCGGCTTCCAGGTCTTCAGCCTGGGCGATATCCGCAAGATCACCGAGCAGGGCGTACACTTCCGTAACCCGATCAACGGCGATCCGATTTTCCTCGATCCCGAAAAATCGATGGAGATTCAGTACGATCTCGGCTCTGACATCGTGATGATCTTCGACGAATGTACGCCGTATCCGGCCGACTGGGATTACGCAAAACGCTCCATGGAGATGTCTCTGCGCTGGGCGAAGCGTAGCCGTGACCGTTTTGACTCCCTGCAGAACAAAAATGCGCTGTTCGGCATTATCCAGGGCAGCGTTTACGAAGATTTACGCGATATCTCTGTTAAAGGTCTGGTAGAGATAGGTTTTGATGGCTACGCTGTCGGCGGTTTGGCTGTGGGTGAGCCGAAGGAAGACATGCACCGCATTCTGGAGCATGTCTGCCCGCAAATCCCGGCGGATAAACCACGATACCTGATGGGCGTGGGTAAACCAGAAGATCTGGTTGAAGGCGTACGCCGCGGCATTGATATGTTCGACTGCGTCATGCCAACCCGCAACGCGCGTAACGGCCATTTGTTCGTTACCGATGGCGTGGTGAAAATCCGTAACGCGAAGCATAAGAGTGACACCAGCCCGCTCGATTCCGAGTGCGATTGCTATACCTGTCGCAATTATTCTCGCGCGTATCTGCATCATCTCGATCGTTGCAACGAGATTTTGGGCGCGCGTCTCAATACCATTCATAATCTTCGTTATTATCAGCGCTTAATGGCTGGTTTACGTAAGGCTATCGAAGAGGGTAAATTAGAGAGCTTCGTGACCGATTTCTACCAACGTCAGGGGCGGGATGTTCCACCGTTGAACGTTGATTAATTTTAATAATGAGGGAATTTGAATGAGCTTTTTTATTTCTGATGCGGTAGCGGCAACAGGTGCTCCAGCGCAGGGCAGCCCGATGTCTCTGATTCTGATGCTGGTTGTGTTCGGTCTGATCTTCTACTTCATGATCCTGCGTCCACAGCAGAAGCGCACCAAAGAGCACAAAAACCTGATGAACTCCATTGCGAAAGGCGATGAAGTACTGACTAACGGTGGTCTGGTGGGTCGCGTAACCAAAGTGGCTGAAAACGGCTACATTGCTATCGCCCTGAACGACACCACTGAAGTGGTCATCAAACGTGACTTCGTAGCTGCCGTTCTGCCGAAAGGCACCATGAAGGCGCTGTAATCCCAACTTTTCCCAAAGGGAACTGCCGTGTTAAACCGTTATCCTTTGTGGAAGTACATCATGCTGGTCGTCGTGATTCTCGTCGGCCTGCTGTACGCGCTTCCCAACCTGTATGGTGAGGATCCGGCTGTTCAAATCACTGGCGCGCGCGGTGTCGCCGCCAGTGAGCAAACGCTGATCCAGGTCCAGAAAACGTTACAAGAAGAAAAAATTACCGCTAAGTCTGTGGCTCTGGAAGAGGGTGCAATTCTTGCTCGCTTCGACACCACCGACACGCAGCTCCGCGCTCGCGAAGCGCTGATGGGCGTGCTGGGTGACAAATACGTCGTGGCGCTTAACCTTGCCCCTGCAACCCCGCGTTGGCTGGCTGCGATGAAAGCAGAGCCAATGAAACTCGGTCTTGACCTGCGTGGCGGCGTTCACTTCCTGATGGAAGTGGATATGGATACCGCGCTTGGCAAGCTGCAGGAACAGAATATCGACAGCCTGCGCAGCGATCTGCGTGATAAAGGCATCGCTTACACCACCGTGCGTAAAGAAGATAACTACGGCATGAGCATCACGTTCCGCGACAGCGCGGCGCGCGATCAGGCTGTAGATTACCTGACCCAACGTCACCGTGACCTGGTGATCACCTCTCAGGGCAGCAACCAGCTGCGCGCGGTGATGACCGATGCGCGTCTGAAAGAAGCGCGTGAATATGCCGTTCAGCAGAACATCAACATTCTGCGTAACCGTGTAAACCAGCTGGGCGTGGCTGAGCCGCTGGTACAGCGTCAGGGGGCTGACCGTATCGTGGTTGAACTGCCGGGTATCCAGGATACCGCGCGTGCGAAAGAGATTCTGGGTGCGACCGCAACCCTGGAATTCCGTCTGGTGAACTCCAACGTCGATCAGTCCGCTGCCGCCGCAGGGCGTATTCCGGGTGACTCCGAAGTGAAACAGACCCGCGAAGGTCAGCCAGTTGTGCTGTACAAACGCGTGATTCTGACCGGTGACCATATCACCGACTCCACCTCGAGCCAGGACGAATACAACCAGCCGCAGGTTAACATCTCGCTGGATAGCGCGGGTGGTAACATCATGTCTAACTTCACCAAGGACAACATCGGCAAACCGATGGCGACCCTGTTCGTGGAGTACAAAGACAGCGGTAAGAAAGATGCAAACGGTCGTGCGGTGCTGGTGAAAGAGGAAGAGGTGATTAACATCGCCAACATCCAGTCTCGTCTGGGTAACAGCTTCCGTATTACCGGTATCAACAACCCGAACGAAGCGCGTCAGCTTTCTCTGCTGCTGCGTGCCGGTGCGCTGATTGCGCCAATTCAGATTGTTGAAGAACGTACCATTGGTCCAACTCTGGGTATGCAAAACATCCAGCAGGGTCTGGAAGCGTGTCTGGCCGGTCTGGTGGTCTCAATCCTCTTCATGATCTTCTTCTATAAGAAGTTTGGTCTGATTGCGACCTCCGCGCTGATCGCCAACCTGGTGCTGATCATCGGCATTATGTCCCTGCTGCCGGGGGCGACGCTGACCATGCCGGGCATTGCGGGTATCGTTCTTACCCTTGCGGTGGCGGTCGACGCCAACGTACTGATTAACGAACGTATCAAAGAAGAGTTGAGCAACGGTCGCTCTGTTCAGCAGGCGATTGACGAAGGCTATAAAGGCGCGTTCAGCTCCATCTTCGATGCGAACGTAACAACACTGATTAAGGTTCTTATCCTGTATGCAGTGGGTACTGGCGCGATCAAAGGCTTTGCGATTACAACCGGTATCGGTGTCGCAACGTCAATGTTTACCGCTATTGTCGGCACCCGTGCCATCGTGAACCTGCTGTACGGCGGCAAGCGCGTCAAAAAGCTGTCTATCTGAGGAGTGCGTTGTGGCACAGGAATATACTGTTGAACAATTGAACCACGGCCGTAAAGTCTGGGACTTTATGCGCTGGGACTACTGGGCCTTCGGCATTTCAGGTTTCCTGCTGATTCTGTCCATCGGCATTATGAGCGTGAAAGGCTTTAACTGGGGTCTGGATTTCACCGGCGGTACGGTCATCGAGATCTCCCTGGAAAAACCGGTCGATATGGACCAGATGCGCGAATCGCTGCAGAAAGCGGGCTTTGAAGAGCCGCTGCTGCAGAACTTCGGCAGCAGCCGCGACATCATGGTGCGTATGCCGCCGGTGCACGATGCCAACGGCAGCCAGGAGCTGGGCAGTAAGGTTGTTAGCGTGATTAACGAAACAACCAGCCAGAACGCGGCGGTCAAGCGTATTGAGTTCGTCGGCCCAAGCGTGGGTGCTGACCTGGCGCAGACCGGTGCGATGGCGCTGCTGGTAGCGCTGATCTCCATCCTGGTGTACGTCGGTTTCCGCTTTGAGTGGCGACTGGCGGCCGGTGTGGTTATCGCTCTGGCGCACGACGTGGTGATCACCATGGGCATACTGTCGTTGTTCCACATTGAGATTGACCTGACGATTGTGGCATCCCTGATGTCCGTTATCGGTTACTCACTGAACGACAGTATCGTGGTATCTGACCGTATCCGTGAAAACTTCCGTAAGATCCGTCGCGGTACGCCGTACGAAATCTTTAACGTGTCGTTGACCCAGACGCTGCACCGTACCTTGATCACATCCGGTACCACTTTGATGGTGATCCTGATGCTGTTCCTCTTCGGTGGTCCGGTACTGGAAGGCTTCTCGCTGACCATGCTGATCGGTGTCACCATCGGTACGGCGTCGTCTATCTACGTCGCATCCGCTCTGGCACTGAAACTCGGCATGAAGCGCGAGCACCTGCTCCAGCAGAAAGTCGAGAAAGAAGGGGCGGATCAGCCGTCCATTCTGCCGTAAGGCGACGTTTAGCGCGTTATCGAAATCCCGGTCTGTTGACCGGGATTTTTTTTATCTGCTCCTGACAAACACTCCTGACAGTATGCTGTCAGGAGGCCTGTCGTAGACTCCTTCTGAACCCAAACAACAGGCAGGAGGATGTATGAAAAGCGTCATTAACTGGTTTGAAATTCCGGTCGCGGATATGGATCGCGCCATCAAATTTTATGAGCCGGTGATGCAGCTCGCGCTGCGTCGCGAGAAAATGGACTGTGCGGAGCTGGCCGTTTTCCCGCATGAGGATCCGTATACCGGCGGGGCGCTGGCAAAATTTGACGGCGTTACACCGTCTTTGCAGGGCGCTATTATCTACCTGCATACTGACAATCTGGCGGCCACGCTCGATCGCATCGCCTCTGCGGGCGGCGAGTGCGTGTTTGGCCCGCTGGAACTGCCGCATGGCATTGGCACTATCGCATTGTTTACCGACAGCGAGGGTAACCGCGTCGGCCTCCATCAACCTGCCTGAGAGCGGAATAAGATATGACCCGACGCGCTGACCGTTTGTTTCAGATTGTGCAGATCCTGCGGGGCAGGCGTCTGACAACGGCAGCGCATCTGGCGGACCGGCTTGGCGTGTCCGAGCGCACGGTCTACCGCGATATCCGCGATCTGTCGCTTTCCGGCGTGCCGGTGGAAGGTGAGGCGGGGAGCGGATATCGGCTGATGTCGGGTTTTGACCTGCCGCCGCTGATGCTGACAAATAAGGAGTCAGAGGCGCTGATCGTCGCGATTCGCCTGCTCAAAACCTGGGGAGGGGAATCGCTTTCGCGCGAGCTGGAGTCGGCTCAGGAGAAGGTGCTGGCTATCCTGCCCGAGGAAAGTCGTCGAAAGGCGGAGCAGACGCGGATCTACGCCCCGGATTTTTGCATGCAAAGCCACTCCCGCAGCGATTTTGACAGGATCCATCAGGCGATTTCCGCCCAGCGCGTGCTGGCGCTGCATTACCGTGATGAAGCCGGACAGCTCTCAAAGCGCGAGGTTCAGCCGCTGGGCTTGTTCTTCTGGGGGGAGCGCTGGCTGCTGGCGGCGTGGTGCGAACGGCGCGACGACTATCGCTGTTTCCGGCTCGACCGCTGTCTCAATATTGTGCAGACGGAGAGGCGGTTTAGCGAGAGTGCGGACAGGTCTCTGGCGGATTTTTTGCGGAAGGTTAAGCAGTAAAAAGCCAGCGCTTGAGCTGGCTTTTTTTGCCCGGCGGCGCTGCGCTTGCACGGGCCTACCGGTTATGTAGGCCGGGTAAGGCGTAGCCGCCACCCGGCACCCACCACAAGGTTAGAAGTTATAACCTACAACCAGGTAGCCACCCCAACCGGTTGATTTTGACGTGAAGTCACCATCACCCCAGTTCACGGTATCTCCACCTTTCCACTGGCCGCCATTATGGAAATAACGCGCGACTACGGAGTAGTGCCAGTGATCGTAGTTCAGAGCCAGAACGTGGCTGGACGCGATAGAATTGCTGGTACGGTTCTTGTCATCACCCAGATCTGAGCCCCAGTCGAAGTTGGTGAAGCCGATGTAGGTCAGCTGGCCACCCCAAACCTGAGTGATTGGCACAAAGTATTTCACTTTGAAACGGTAGCCATCCCACTCGTTTTCGTTGGAAGCGCCATAGTTCTGCCACTGGTATTTCGCGTACACGTTCAGGGACAGTCCCATAGGCAGACCGGTATCGATGTCTGTACCCAGACCCATGTACCAGGTGCTCTGACGGCTGCCTTTGTTATCGCCCATATCGTAGATATAGTTGTTGGCGAAGTACCATTCTTTGAACGGACCAAAACTCAGATCAGTGCCCGTCAGCTTATCGATAGAGAAACGCGGTTCGATTTCCATGAACATCGGGGAACCGTCTGACCAGATACCTTTATCGTTGCCGTTGCCCCAGTCAAAGGTCTTAGGAATATCGATGTAGCCGTAGAAATCAAACCAGTCTTTTTTAGCAAACGCTTCGTATTCCAGGTAGACGTCGTTGTTCAGCTTTGGAGAAAAGCGCGTGTGGTAGCTGCCGACCACGTTAACGCTCTGGTGCCACCAGTCGGAGAGGTATTGTGGTTTATCGTTTTCCGCTGCGTTAACAGTGAAAGAGGAAGAAAGTGCCAGCACGGCGCCGGCTGCGAGTAATGTTTTTTTCATAATCATGCCACTGATTGAAATTCCCTTCCGGGAGTGAAAAATGCGCGAATTGCGTTTCTAAATATTTCGTGTTTCTGCGGTGCCTATTATAGGAATCCCTGCTCACAAAAATATGTGTTGTTTCACATATCTCTCACGCGCGTAATCGATTGCGTTCACGTTTGCGTACTTTAAACGGGCGGGATTGTAGCGGCAATCATTTATGTTGCCAATCCATACGAAATGTAAATGTTAGCGGAGTGACATTTCACTCCGCTAAAGGGAGGGTTATTGCGCGGCGGGCTGGATATCGTGAATGCGGATGAAATCTAACCGATCCGGAGTCAGTCCGTTAAGCTGCAGCGGAATGTCAACATCGCTTGGTGCCAGCACGCTGGCCGGAGCGGTGAACAGCTGACTGTTAACATTCACCTCCTGGTAGCTCTCAGTGGTGCCCTGAATCTGTCCCCATTCGACGGTGCCGCTGAAGGCGGGCAACGGATCGTTGGACTCGCCATGAATGCGTAATGTTGCGCGAGTACCATTTGCATTCGCCGCCACATTCACCAGAGACATTTTTAGCGTGCCAATCTGACTATTGAGACGCGCAGGCGTATTCGCTCCCGGCAGCAGATAAACCCCGCTGCTGGATTTGGCGTTTAGCGCGTTTTGCTGGGTGATCTTCACCGTTTCTTTGTTCAGTTTGTCCATCGCCGCATTGAGCGTGTTCACGCTCTGTTTCATCTGACGGACTTCGGTTTGCTGTGCACAGGCGCTAAGGGTGAAGAGGCTCCCCACCAGCAAAATTTTAAGGTAACGTCTTGTCATTGCGTTTATTTCCTTGAAATAACGGATCGCCTTAATGGTAGCCAGCCTCGACGTGTCAGACATAGATCCTTTGTCTCAAAAAGCTCTTCCTTTGTTGTCAGGCCAGATCAGGGTAAAATGAAAATTAGTTAACCACATAACAGGGATACCGTATGCATTGCCCATTCTGCTCCGCTGTGGATACCAAAGTCATCGACTCTCGTCTTGTGGGCGAAGGGTCATCCGTACGCCGTCGTCGGCAGTGTCTGGTGTGCAACGAGCGTTTCACGACCTTTGAGGTTGCAGAGCTGGTAATGCCGCGCGTGGTGAAAAGCAACGACGTGCGCGAGCCGTTTAACGAAGAGAAACTGCGCAGCGGGATGCTGAAGGCCCTGGAAAAACGTCCCGTCAGCGCGGATGACGTTGAGATGGCGTTAAACCACATAAAATCTTACCTTCGTGGTTTGGGTGAGCGTGAAGTGCCGAGCAAAATGATCGGTAACCTGGTGATGGAGCAGCTGAAAAAGCTCGATAAGGTTGCCTATATCCGCTTCGCCTCGGTCTACCGCAGCTTCGAAGACATCAAAGAGTTTGGCGAAGAGATCGCCCGCTTACAGGATTAAGCTCATGCAGGATGAGATTTACATGGCGCGAGCCATGAAGCTGGCGCAGCGCGGTCGTTTTACCACCCATCCCAACCCGAACGTCGGGTGCGTTATCGTTAAAGATGGCGAGATCGTAGGGGAGGGGTTTCACTATCGTGCCGGCGAGCCGCATGCCGAGGTTCATGCGCTGCGCATGGCGGGTGAGAAGGCGCGCGGCGCCACAGCCTACGTCACGCTGGAGCCCTGCAGCCATCACGGGCGTACGCCGCCGTGCTGCGAAGCGCTGATCGCGGCAGGCGTTTCACGCGTGGTCGCATCGATGCAGGACCCGAATCCGCAGGTTGCCGGACGAGGTCTGTATCGCCTGCAGCAGGAAGGCATCGACGTCAGCCATGGGCTGATGATGCATGACGCGGAAGCGATCAACAAAGGCTTTCTGAAGCGCATGCGCACGGGGTTCCCGTATATTCAGCTCAAGCTGGGCGCCTCGCTGGACGGTCGTACGGCGATGGCAAACGGCGAAAGCCAGTGGGTAACCTCACCACAGGCAAGGCGCGATGTGCAACGTCTTCGCGCGCAAAGCCATGCTATTCTCACCAGCAGTGAAACCGTTCTGGCTGACGATCCGGCCATGACCGTGCGCTGGGACGAACTGAATGCCGATACCCAGGCGCTGTACCCGCAGGAGAACCTGCGCCAGCCGCTGCGTATTATCATTGATAGCCAGAACCGCGTGACGCCGGAGCACCGCATCGTGCAGCAGCCGGGTGAAACCTGGATTGCCCGCACTAAAGAAGATGCGCGCGAATGGCCGGAAGGCGTGCGCAGCATTATGGTGCCGGAGCATAACGGTCATCTGGATCTGGTAGTGCTGATGATGCTGCTCGGCAAGCAGCAGGTGAACAGCATCTGGGTTGAAGCGGGGCCAACGCTCGCCGGTGCGCTTTTACAGGCCGGACTGGTGGATGAACTGATTGTTTACGTTGCGCCTAAACTGTTAGGTCACGACGCGCGCGGCCTGTTTGTGCTGCCCGGCCTTGAAAAACTGGCCGACGCACCGCAACTCAAATTTAGCGAGATTCGTCCGGTAGGCCCGGATGTCTGCCTCCACTTAACGACAGCGTAATTGCTCCTGAAATAGGGAAGCAGTGCGCAAAGTATTATGATAAAATCCGCCCCCCTGCGGGGCCAAATGAACCCGTAAAGGAAGAGTATGAACATTATTGAAGCTGCTGTAGCTACCCCGGACGCTCGCGTCGCCATCACCATTGCGCGTTTCAACAACTTCATCAACGACAGCCTGCTGGAAGGTGCGATTGACGCCCTGAAACGTATCGGCCAGGTTAAAGATGACAACATTACCGTTGTTTGGGTTCCAGGCGCTTACGAACTGCCACTGGCGGCGGGCGCGCTGGCGAAAACCGGTAAATACGACGCGGTGATTGCGCTGGGTACCGTTATTCGTGGCGGCACTGCGCACTTCGAATACGTTGCGGGCGGTGCAAGCAACGGTCTGGCACACGTTGCGCAGGATGCTGAAATTCCTGTCGCGTTCGGCGTGCTGACCACCGAAAGTATTGAACAAGCCATCGAACGTGCTGGCACCAAAGCCGGTAACAAAGGTGCAGAAGCTGCACTGACCGCGCTTGAAATGATCAATGTATTGAAAGCCATCAAGGCCTGATTTTTTTGTAAGGGGAATTCCGTGAAACCTGCTGCTCGTCGCCGCGCCCGTGAATGTGCCGTCCAGGCACTTTACTCCTGGCAGTTGTCCCAGAACGACATCGCTGATGTTGAATACCAGTTCCTGTCAGAACAGGACGTAAAAGACGTTGACGTTCTGTACTTCCGCGAACTGCTGTCGGGAGTGGCGACTAATAGCGCGTATCTCGATGGCCTGATGAAGCCATACCTGTCCCGTCTGCTCGAAGAGCTGGGCCAGGTGGAAAAAGCAGTGTTGCGTATCGCGCTGTTTGAGCTGTCTAAACGTGATGATGTGCCGTATAAAGTGGCCATCAACGAAGCGATCGAACTGGCGAAAACCTTCGGCGCTGAAGACAGCCACAAGTTTGTAAACGGCGTACTTGATAAAGCAGCACCTGCGATCCGTCCCCACAAAAAGTGATCCGCAAACCGGAGTTCTGCATTGCCTGACGGGCAGTGCGGCTCCGGTTTTTTCTTTTATTTGCTGAGGCATAACGTATGGCATGCGGCGAATTCTCCCTGATTGCCCGTTATTTCGACCGTGTCAGAACCTCTCGTCTTGATGTTGAAACCGGCATTGGCGATGACTGTGCACTTCTCAATATTCCCGAAAAACAGACGCTGGCAATCAGCACCGACACCCTGGTGTGCGGCCGTCATTTCTTACCGGATATCGATCCTGCCGATCTGGCGTATAAAGCCCTGGCGGTTAACGTCAGCGATCTGGCGGCGATGGGTGCCGATCCCGCGTGGCTGACGCTGGCTCTGACCCTGCCAGAGGTAGATGAAGCCTGGCTGGAAGCCTTTAGCGATGCGCTGTTTGAGCAGCTTAGCTATTACGATATGCAGCTGATTGGCGGCGATACGACTGCCGGTCCGCTGTCGATGACGCTGGCGATCCACGGCTACGTGCCGCTCGGCCGCGCGCTGAAGCGCTCAGGCGCAAAACCGGGCGACTGGATCTACGTGACCGGTACGCCGGGCGACAGCGCGGCAGGGCTGGCGATCCTGCAGAACCGTTTAACGGTTGAAGATGCTGACGACGTGGCGTATCTGGTGAAACGCCATCTGCGGCCAACGCCGCGTATTTTGCACGGACAGGCGCTGCGCGAACGGGCAAGCTCGGCTATCGATCTCTCTGACGGGCTGATCTCGGATCTCGGGCATATCCTGAAGGCCAGTGGCGTAGGCGCGCGCGTTGACCTGGATCTGTTCCCGCTTTCGGAGCAACTGCTTCGCCATGTAGAGCCTGAGCAGGCCCTGCGCTGGGCGCTGTCCGGTGGTGAAGACTACGAGCTGTGCTTCACGGTGCCAGAGCTCAACCGTGGAACGCTGGACGTGGCGTTAGCGCATCTCGGCGCGAAATTTACCTGCATCGGTCAGATCATGCCGGAGAGTGAAGGGCTGAAGTTTGTGAAAGACGGTGCGCCCGTTACGCTGGACTGGAAAGGATACGATCACTTCGCGTAAGTTTGTGCGCGCTGTACTGCCGGGTAGCGGCTCCGCCTTACCCGGCCTACAAAAGATGGGCTTACTTAAACCCCACCACCGGGTGGGGCTGATACGGTGTTTCCAGCTCGGCAATCTGCTCCGGCGTCAGCGTGATATCCACCGCATTCAGCAGCTCATCAAGCTGTTCTTCCCGCGACGTTCCAATAATCGGCGCAGCGACCCCGCGCTTGCCCAGCAGCCACGCCAGCGCCACCTGAGCGCGGGTTGCACCGGTATCGTCGGCGATCCCGGCTAAACGTTCGGCAATCAGCGCATCGCTGGCTTCTGTACCGCCATAGAGATTCTTTCCCACTTCATCCGATACCAGGCGAGCCGTGGTATCACCCCATGGACGGGTCAGGCGGCCGCGCGCCAGCGGGCTCCACGGGATCACCGCCACGCCCTCCTGATGGCACAGCGGCAGCATCTCGCGTTCTTCTTCACGATAGATCAGATTGTAGTGATCCTGCATGGTGACAAAGCGCGCCCAGCCGTGCTGCGCCTGGAGATCCAGCGCCTGAGCAAACTGCGACGCGTGCATAGACGATGCGCCGATGTAGCGTGCTTTACCGGCTTTGACCACATCATTTAGCGCTTCAAGCGTCTCCTCGACTGGCGTGTTGTAATCCCAGCGGTGAATTTGCAGCAGGTCGACGTACTCCATGTTCAGGCGTCTGAGGCTGTCATCAATGGAGCGCAGGATCTGCGCGCGAGAAAGGCCCTCAGCCAGATCGCCCACCGGATAGTAGACCTTGGTGGCGACGACGACGTCATCACGGCGGGCAAAGTCGCGCAGTGCGCGGCCGACAATCTCCTCGCTGCTGCCGTCTGAGTAGCTGTTAGCGGTGTCAAAGAAGTTAATGCCGCCCTCGATGGCGCGTTTGATAATCGGACGGCTGCTCTCTTCCGGCAGCGTCCAGGCGTGGTTTCCCCGATCGGGCTCGCCAAAGGTCATGCATCCCAGACAAAGTCGGGAAACCTTAAGGTCCGTTCTTCCTAATGTTGTGTATTGCACGGTTCCGCTCCTGCTGTTTAAACACCAGCTTTAAGCATAGCAGGAGCGGAAAAGGGGGAGGGGTCAGTCCAGCCAGGTACGGATTTTGGCTTCGATACCGGCGGCGTCCAGGCCAATCGCCGCACGGGCTTCGTCCTGAGTACCTTGCGGAATGAAGCGATCCGGCAGGCCGAGGTTCAGCACCGGCACGGCTTTACGGTTCGCCATCAGCACCTCATTCACGCCGCTGCCCGCGCCGCCCATGATGGCGTTTTCTTCCAGCGTGACCAGCACGTCATGGGTCTCAGCCATACTCAGGATCAGAGATTCATCGAGGGGCTTCACAAAGCGCATGTCCACCAGGGTGGCATTCAGCGCTTCAGCCGCTTTAGCCGCCTCAGGCATCAGCGTGCCGAAGTTCATGATCGCCACCTTTTCACCGCGACGCTTCACCAGACCTTTACCGATCGGCAGTTTTTCCAGCGGCTGCAGCTCAACGCCTACCGCATTGCCGCGCGGGTAGCGGACGGCGCTTGGGCCATCCTGATAGTGATAGCCGGTAAACAGCATCTGACGACATTCGTTCTCGTCGCTTGGCGTCATGACAACCATATCCGGAATACAGCGCAGGAACGACAGATCAAACGCGCCCTGGTGCGTCTGGCCGTCGGCACCGACGATGCCCGCACGATCGATAGCAAACAGTACCGGCAGCTTCTGAATCGCCACGTCATGGATCACCTGATCGTAGGCGCGTTGCAGAAAGGTGGAATAGATCGCGACAACGGGCTTGTAGCCGCCAATCGCCAGGCCCGCTGCAAACGTCACCGCATGCTGCTCGGCAATGGCGACGTCAAAATACTGGTCAGGGTATTTTCTGGAGAACTCCACCATGCCAGAGCCTTCACGCATGGCCGGGGTGATCGCCATCAGCTTGTTGTCTTTGGCTGCGGTTTCGCACAGCCAGTCGCCGAAGATTTTGGAATAGCTCGGCATGCCGCCGCTGCTTTTTGGCAGACAGCCGCTGGACGGGTCAAATTTCGGTACCGCGTGGAAGGTGATCGGATCTTTTTCCGCCGGTTCGTAACCGCGCCCTTTTTTAGTCATGATATGCAGGAACTGCGGGCCTTTCAGGTCGCGCATGTTCTTGAGCGTGGTCACCAGGCCCAGCACGTCGTGACCGTCAACCGGGCCAATATAGTTAAAGCCCAGCTCTTCAAACAGGGTGCCCGGCACCACCATGCCTTTGATGTGTTCTTCGGTACGCTTGAGCAGCTCTTTAATCGGCGGTACGCCGGAGAAGACTTTCTTGCCGCCTTCGCGCAGCGAGGAGTAAAGCTTGCCGGAGAGCAGCTGGGCCAGATGGTTGTTAAGCGCGCCGACGTTCTCGGAGATCGACATTTCGTTATCGTTGAGGATAACCAGCATGTCCGGCTTGATATCGCCCGCGTGGTTCATGGCTTCGAAGGCCATACCGGCGGTAATGGCGCCGTCGCCAATCACGCAGACGGTGCGGCGCTGCTTGTTCTCTTTCTCGGCGGCAACAGCAATACCGATGCCCGCAGAAATGGAGGTGGAGGAGTGGCCGACGCTCAGCACGTCATACTCGCTCTCACCGCGCCACGGGAACGGGTGCAGGCCGCCTTTCTGACGAATGGTGCCAATTTTATCGCGACGTCCGGTCAGAATTTTGTGCGGATAGGCCTGGTGTCCCACGTCCCAGATGAGCTGATCGAACGGCGTGTTATAGACGTAGTGCAGCGCCACGGTCAGCTCTACCGTGCCAAGCCCGGAGGCGAAATGGCCGCTGGAGCGGCTTACGCTGTCGAGCAGGTAGCGACGCAGCTCGTCGCACAGCTTCGGCAGGCTCTCTTTCGGCAACAGACGTAACTCCTGGGTGGAGTCAACTAACGCCAGTGTCGGGTATTTGGCAATATCAAAACTCATCAAAGGCTCATCGAGATATATAGTTTATTTATCACGCTGGATTATATAGTCCGCTAGCGCTTCCAGTGCCGAGGTATCCAGCGATTGCGCGGCCAGTTCATTTAGCGACTGGCGGGCATCGTCAATCAGATCCCGGGCTTTACGTTGGGCTTGCTCAAGACCCAGCAGGGCGGGGTAGGTACTTTTGCCAAGCTGCTGGTCCGCACCCTGACGTTTACCCAATGTTGCAGTATCGCCCACCACATCCAGAATGTCATCCTGAACCTGGAATGCCAGACCGATACTTTCTGCGTATCTGTCCAGAATCGGCAGGGCTTTGCGCCCTTGTTCACCCGCGCTCAGCGCGCCCAGGCGAACGGCGGAACGAATCAACGCCCCGGTTTTATGGCGATGAATACGCTCCAGCTGTTCCAGATTAACCTGACGTCCTTCCGCTTCAAGATCCAGCGCCTGTCCGCCGCACATGCCGGCCACGCCGCTGGCCATTGCCAGCTCGGAGATCATCGCCAGGCGGTCGCGGTCGGCCACTTCCGCCATCGGCGCGTCGCTCAGAATCGAGAACGCCAGCGTTTGCAGGGCATCACCCGCCAGAATGGCATTCGCCTCGCCAAACTTGATATGGCAGGTGGGTTGACCCCGACGCAAATCGTCGTCGTCCATGGCCGGGAGATCGTCGTGGATCAGCGAGTAGGCATGGATGCACTCAACGGCGGCTGCCGGGGCGTCCAGCGTGTTATCGCTGATGCCAAACATATTGCCTGTGGCGTACACCAGGAACGGGCGCAGGCGCTTTCCACCCAAGAGTGCGCCATAGTGCATGGCTTCAACCAGAGGAGTGTTCTGAAAAGGCTGTGGCGCAATAAAACGGCGCAGGGCGTCGTTGGCGCGTACGACACGCGCCTGAAGCTCGTTGGCAAAATCCATTTACTCGGCGTCCGGTGTGAAAGGCGTGGTTTTCGCGTCTTCGCTGTCGGAAAGCAGGATCTGCACGCGCTGCTCGGCCTGCTGCAGTTTGACCTGCCCCTGGCGCGCCAGCTGCACGCCACGCTCGAATTCATTGAGCGCCTCTTCCAGCGGGAGATCGCCGCTCTCAAGACGGGTAACGATTTGCTCCAGTTCACTCAGCGCAGTTTCGAAACTGGCCGGTGCGTCGTTCTTCTTCGGCATAGTGAATTGACTCTTATATTCTCAGCCCCGACATGGTAACGGACTCAGGGCAATTATCAAATAACGCGCAATGTGCACAGGAGCGGCGCGATGGTGGTATACTTGCGCGCCTGGATGCAGCCACGGGTGTGGGCTGCTGTACTCTTTTCCATTACAAGCCTTAATACGCTTGCCTAAGAAACATTGCCGCCATGAAGTTTATCATTAAATTGTTCCCTGAAATCACCATCAAAAGCCAATCTGTGCGTTTGCGCTTTATTAAAATTCTCACCGGGAACATTCGTAACGTATTAAAGCACTACGACGAAACCCTCGCCGTGGTGCGCCACTGGGACCACGTTGAAGTGCGCGCCAAAGACGAAAACAAACGTCAGGATATTCGCGACGCGCTGACCCGTATTCCGGGGATCCACCATATCCTGGAAGTGGAAGATGTTCCGTTCAGCGATATGCACGACATCTTCGAGAAAGCGCTGGTCCAGTACCGCGACCAGATCGAAGGCAAAACCTTCTGCGCGCGCGTGAAGCGTCGCGGCAAGCACGAGTTCAGCTCCATTGAAGTGGAACGTTACGTTGGCGGCGGTTTGAACCAGCACGTTGAGACGGCGCGCGTACGTCTGACCAACCCGGACGTGACCGTGAATCTGGAGATCGAAAACGATCGCCTGCTGCTGGTGAAAGGGCGCTATGAAGGTATCGGCGGCTTCCCGATCGGAACCCAGGAAGACGTATTGTCCCTGATCTCCGGCGGCTTCGACTCCGGCGTCTCCAGCTATATGCTGATGCGCCGCGGCTGCCGTGTGCACTACTGCTTCTTCAACCTGGGCGGTGCGGCGCACGAAATCGGCGTTCGTCAGGTCGCGCATTACCTGTGGAACCGCTTCGGCAGCTCCCACCGCGTGCGTTTCGTGGCGATCAACTTCGAACCTGTCGTCGGCGAAATCCTCGAAAAAGTGGACGACGGCCAGATGGGCGTGGTGCTGAAGCGCATGATGGTGCGTGCGGCGTCCAAAGTTGCCGAGCGCTACGGCGTACAGGCGCTGGTCACCGGTGAAGCGCTGGGCCAGGTGTCCAGCCAGACGCTGACCAACCTGCGTCTGATCGACAACGTATCTGATACGCTGATCCTGCGCCCGCTGATCTCCCACGATAAAGAGCACATCATCGATCTGGCGCGCGAAATCGGTACCGAAGATTTTGCCCGCACCATGCCGGAATACTGCGGCGTGATCTCAAAAAGCCCAACGGTGAAGGCGGTGAAGGCGAAGATCGAAGCGGAAGAAGAGAACTTCGATTTCAGCATTCTGGAAAAAGTGGTGGAGGAAGCATCCAACATCGACATCCGCGAGATTGCCCAGCAGACCGAGCAGGAAGTCGTTGAAGTTGAAACCGTGAGCGGTTTTGGCGCTAACGATGCGATTCTGGATATCCGCTCCATTGACGAGCAGGATGACAAGCCGCTGCAGGTTGAAGGCGTCGACGTGGTTTCTCTGCCGTTCTATAAGCTGAGCACCAAGTTTGGCGATCTCGACCAGAGCAAAACGTATCTGCTGTGGTGCGAGCGCGGGGTGATGAGTCGCCTGCAGGCGCTGTATCTGCGCGAGCAGGGCTTTGCGAACGTGAAGGTGTATCGCCCGTAGTTTATTGCCGGGGAGTGCGGCCTGAAGCCCTCACCCCGGCCCTCTCCCACAGGGAGAGGGAGAACACCTATTCGTAATAATTATAAATCCCCGCCGGCATCACCAGCGACGACGCCACTTCGTACGCTTTCTCGCGCCCGACCAGCAGGTCAATAATCTTTAAGCCAAAATCAATCGCGGTGCCTGGCCCCTGGCTGGTCAGCAGGTTGACGCGCGGATCCCAGACGACGCGTTTATCCACCCAGTGCTCTTCCGGGATCGTATCCTTCAACCCCGGGAAGCCGGTCATGTTGCCGATGGGGAAGATATCGTGCGGAACCAGAACCGTTCCTGCTGCGGCACAGATAGCCGCGACGATGCGGCCGGATAAATGAAACTGACGCACGGTCTCGACCAGCAGCGGGCTGTCGCGAAAACATTCCGCGCCTTTTAAGCCGCCGGGCAGCACGATGATGTCGTAATCGCCGTCAGCCACCTGAACAAGGGGGGCATCCGCGAGGATTTTCACCCCGCGCGAGCAGGTGATTGCCAGATTACCGTCGCTTGCGACGCTGGCGGTGGTGACCTTAATGCCGCCGCGCACCATCAAATCAATGGTGGTGACCGCTTCCATCTCTTCGCTACCAGGGGCGAGGCAGATCAGTGCTGACGCGCTCATATTCACTCTCCTTACGTTTAACCAGGTCATACAGACGGGCGTTTTCCGGCACGGCGATACCGTGCGCGCGGGCGCGTTTTAGCAGATAGCCGGTAATGTAGTCGATCTCCGTGTGGCGTAATGCCCGAACATCCTGCAGCATCGAGGAGATGTTTTCTGCCGTGCTCTCAATGACCTGCTCGACATAGCAGCGCAAATCGTCGGCCGAGGTATGCAGGCCTTCCCGCTCAACGACCGCCGCGACTTCCGCACACAAAATCGCAACGTCCTGCGGATGATTTTTCAGCTCCCCGTTCGGGCAGTTCCACAGCGCCGTCAGCGGGTTGATCACGCAGTTTACCGCCAGCTTGCGCCACAGCTGAGGGCGGATGTTGTTGTGCCAGGCCACGTCCGGCAGCACCTTCTGCAGCACATCGGCAAGATAGCTGTAATCTCCATCCTGAGTTCTGGCGGGCCCGATGTGCGTCACGCCACTGGCGACATGCACGATGATGTTGCCGTCGCGACGCGCAGCGTGCGTGGTCGTAGCCATCAGCAGGGGCTGCGGTACGCTTTTCAGCTCATCAAGGGTCCCCATGCCGTTATGCAGCAGCAGTATGGGTGAAGTGGGGGGGAGCTGCGCGGCCAGTGTCTTTACCGCGTCTGAGACCTGCCACGCTTTGAGCGTCACCAGTAAAAGGTCGCTTTGCGCCAGGAAATCAGGATCGTTCGCGGTGAGGGATTCGTTAAAGATGCTTCCGTCTTCACCAATCAGGTTTACACTGCAATAGGGCTGGGGCACGCGCAGCCAGCCCTGAACCTCATGTCCGTGCTTGCACAGCGCGGTCAGCCACAGCTGACCAAGCGCTCCGCATCCGAGCACCGTAATTTTCATTGTTCCTCCTCACCTGCAACTGCGCCAGGTGTTACAGCTTAATTATACAGCTAAGCTTCTGTTGAGTTATGCCTCGTAGCGGGTATTATGCAACGCAACAAAAGTGAAGGGAGAAGAAAAGATGCCATCTTTCGATATTGTTTCCGAAGTTGATATCCAGGAAGTTCGCAACGGCGTTGAGAACGCAACCCGTGAAGTTGAGTCACGTTTCGATTTTCGTGGCGTTGAGGCGTCGTTTGAGCTGAACGACGCAAATAAGACTATTAAGGTGCTGAGCGAGTCTGATTTCCAGGTGAATCAGCTGCTCGACATTCTGCGCGCCAAGCTGTTAAAGCGCGGCATCGAAGGGACGTCTCTGGACGTGCCGGAAGAGTTTGTGCACAGCGGTAAAAACTGGTTTGTTGAAGCCAGGCTGAAGCAGGGCATCGAGAGCGCGGTGCAGAAGAAGATCGTTAAGCTTATTAAAGACAGCAAGCTGAAGGTGCAGGCGCAGATCCAGGGCGAAGAAATTCGCGTGACCGGTAAGTCCCGCGATGACCTCCAGTCCGTAATGGCGCTGGTGCGCGGCGGCGATCTGGGGCAACCGTTCCAGTTTAAAAACTTCCGCGATTAATATAAAAAGCCCGGTTTAACCGGGCTTTTTTTCACGCTTTGAGCGCCTGCTCGACTTCGAAGCGGTTGGTCATTTTACTGTCTATTTTGACGTAGGCGCTGCGCTCTTCCGGGACGATGAGTACCTCTGTCACACCCTCTTTGGCTTCCAGACGCTGTTTCAGCGTATCGCTAATCTCAACATCATCCGGGATTTCCACGCGCAGGCTGCTCACGTAGCGCGGCTCTTTCATGGTGCTGGCGACCAGCAGCCAGACTGTCGCCAATAGCGCACCGGCGAGGAACACGGTTTGTGAATCAAACAGGCCGTCCACCCAGCCGCCGAGCGAGCCGCCGATCGCCACGCCGAGAAACTGGCTGGTGGAGTAGATGCCCATCGCCGTGCCTTTGTAACCGGCGGGGGACTCTTTGCTGATCAGCGACGGCAGCAGCGCTTCCATCAGGTTAAAGGCCAGGAAGAACAGCTGCACGCCGGCAATCAGCTCCCAGAAGTGCGGGCCAGCACCCCAGAGCACAATTTCGGCAATCAGCAGGACCGCCACGCAGCCCACGAAGACGCGCTTCATTTTGCGCTTCACTTCGGCGTAGATGATGAACGGCACGACGGAGACAAACGAAATCAGCATCGTGACCAGATAGATTTTCCAGTGCTCAGCCGCCGGGAAACCCGCTGCGGCAAGCTGGCCGGGCAGGGCGACAAAGGTCGACATCAGCAGGATGTGCAGACACATAATGCCAAAGTTCAGCTTGAGCAGGCGCGGCTCGACAATCACTTTGCTGAAGCAGCCTTTTACCATCCCCGATTCGCGGTTCAGGACGTGGTTTTTGCTGTCCGGCACGACCCACAGGGTTAAGGCAATACCGATGGTCGCCAGCACGGCAATCATCCAGAACAGGGCGTGCAGACCCAACGTGTGCGTAATGATGGGGCCCAGCACCATCGCAATCGCAAAGGTCACGCCAAAGCTCACGCCGATGAACGCCATCGCTTTAGTACGGTTTTGCTCGCGGGTTAAGTCGGACAGCAGCGCCATCACCGCGGCGGCAATCGCGCCGGAACCCTGCAGGGCGCGGCCGAGAATAATCCCCCAGATGGAGTGGGAGAGGGCGGCAATCACGCTTCCGAGCACAAAGACCAGCAGCCCGCCGACGATCAGCGGCTTTCGGCCCACCCGATCAGAGAGCAGGCCAAAGGGGATCTGAAAGACCGCCTGCGCCAGGCCGTAGATGCCGATCGCGAGCCCAATCAGCGCCTCGCTGGCCCCCTGCAGCGCCATACCGTACGTGGTCAGAACAGGCAGGACCATAAACATGCCAAGCATCCGTAGCGAGAAGACAGTCCCTAAGCCCCAGGTCGCGCGTAGCTCGCCTGGCGTCATTTTATAATCGTTCATTACCACCTCAGTTCAAAAGCAGGCCATAGTGTAGTGCGGGGAAGGGGCGGGGTAAATAAAGGGTTATTTAACAAATATTACATGCGTTATTAGTAGATTCAGTGAATAAAAAAGGTTGCCGAAGCACCCTTTTATTGACCTGTTTGGCTTACCAGACGTAAGTCAGCAGGTTGTGTGAATCTGGCACCATGAAGTCCACGGACATCATCACGGACAGCGAGGTGATGGCCACAATCGAGAACACAAACAGTTTGCGCGCCCAGACTTTGTCATCTTCCACTTTGTAACCGCGCAGCGCCATACCGAGCCACCAGACGCTCACCGCAGCCGCTACCGCCAGATATTTATACCCGGCGTAACCACCCAGAGAGAGCATCAGCGTTGCCACGGCAAAGGCGATGATGTACAACGTGATGTGGTTCTTGGCAACAGAAATGCCCTTCACGACCGGCAGAACCGGGATGTTCGCTGCCTGATAATCCTTAAAGCGGAAAATCGCGATGGCATAAGAGTGCGGCATCTGCCACAGGCTAAAGATAGCCAGCAGGATCAGCGCACCGCTGTCGAACTCGTTCGTGACCGCGCAGTAGCCAATCACCGGCGGCGCAGCGCCGGAGAGAGAACCAATCAGCGTGCCGTAGACGGAGTGGCGTTTCATATACAGGCTGTAGACGCCCACATACACCACGAACCCCATCACCCCCAGCCAGCAGGCCAGCGGGTTAGCACCAAACCACAGCAGCATAAAGCCAGCAATACCCAGCAAGGTGGCGTACACCAGCGAGACGGAAGGGGCGATCAGGCCTTTCACCAGCACCCGATTTTTGGTCCTTTCCATCTTCTTGTCGATATCCATGTCGATGTAGTTGTTAAATACACAACCGGACGCAACAACCAGTGACACACCGACCAGCGTGTAGATAAAGAGGGTGTAATCAATGCTGCCCTTAGAGGCCAGCAGGAACCCTCCGATCACGGAGATCAGGTTGCCAAAGATGATGCCTGGTTTCGTTACTTGCAGGTATTGCTTAAACATACTCGCCGCTCTTAGTGAACCATCATGTTGTAGTTGAGGTTCCACATAATCCAGATGGAACCGACTACCAGGATAGCGATGATAATCACGGTAAAGATAAAGGCGGTCATATTCCAGCCTTCATCGGACTTAGTGTTCATGTGCAGGAAGCAAACCAGATGCACCAGAATCTGAATCACCGCGGTCACCAGGATTGCACCCAGAATAACCGGCTTAGACGCAGAACCGCTCATCACCATCCAGAACGGGATCACCGTCAGGATGATCGACAGGATGAAACCTGTCATGTAGGTTTTTACGCTACCGTGGGAAGCGCCATGATCGTTTGAATGACTCATTACATCGCCCCCATCAGATATACAACAGAGAACACACAGATCCACACCACGTCCAGGAAGTGCCAGAACAGGCTCAGGCACATGATACGGGTACGGTTAGTGCTGGTCAGGCCGCGACGGGATACCTGGAACATCAGTACCGCCATCCAGATCAGACCAGAGGTCACGTGCAGACCGTGGGTACCGACCAGCGCGAAGAACGCGGACAGGAAGCCACTGCGATCCGGACCGAAACCTTCCAGAATCAGGTGATGGAATTCATAGATTTCCATCCCGATAAATCCAGCACCAAACAGCCAGGTCAACGCCAGCCAGGACACAACCTGGCTCTTGTTGTTTTTGTACATGGCGATAGCCGCCATGCCGTAGGTGATGGAGCTGAATAACAGCAGTGCGGTTTCAACCAGAACGAACGGCAGTTCAAATATGTCCTTGCCAGCCGGGCCGCCCGCCGTGCCGTTCACCAGAACGGCGTAGGTCGCGAACAGACAGCAGAACAGAATGCAGTCGCTCATCAGGTAGATCCAGAAACCGAAGACTTTGGTCGGTCCTGTATCGTGGTGCGCATGTTCATGCGCGTGGGCAGTTGAGTGCGCCAGAGTATCAGTTGCCATTTTTCAGCCCCGCTTTAGAAATCTCGTCGAAATGCTGATTTTCCAGCTTCTCAACTTCACGGACTGGTACGTAGTAGTCCACGTCCTCGTCAAAGCTCTTCACAATCCAGCTGATTACGATGCCGGCGAAGCCAACAATCGCCATCCACCAGATGTGCCAGATCATTGCGAAACCAAATACCGTTGCGAAGGCGGCAATCACAATGCCCGCACCGCTGTTTTTCGGCATGTGGATTTCTTCGTAATGAGCAGGTTGCTTGTACGCTTCACCTTTTTCTTTCATTTCCCAGAATGCGTCGCGTTCATGAACCTGCGGCACGATGGCAAAGTTATAGAAAGGAGGTGGAGAAGAGGTTGCCCACTCCAGCGTACGGCCACCCCATGGGTCACCGGTCAGGTCACGATTCTGGTCGCGGTCGCGAATAGACACGTAGAACTGAATCAGCTGAGACGCGATACCGCAGGCAATCAGCACGGCGCCGCCCGCTGCAACCATCAGCATTGGGTGGAACTGCGGATCGATCTGCTGGCTCAGACGACGGGTCATACCCATGAAGCCCAGCACGTACAGCGGCATAAATGCCACGAAGAAGCCGATGATCCAGAACCAGAACGCGCGTTTACCCCATTTTTCGTTCAGCGTGAAGCCGAACGCTTTTGGCCACCAGTAGGTTACGCCAGCGAAGCAGCCGAAGACCACGCCACCGATGATAACGTTATGGAAGTGCGCAATCAGGAACAGGCTGTTGTGCAGAACGAAGTCAGCACCTGGTACCGCCAGCAGTACGCCGGTCATCCCACCTACGGAGAAGGTCACGATGAAGCCGATGGTCCACAGCATCGCTGAGTGGAACACGATACGGCCCTGATACATGGTGAACAGCCAGTTGAAGATCTTCACCCCGGTAGGGATGGCGATAATCATGGTGGTAATACCGAAGAAGGCGTTTACGTTCGCGCCCGCACCCATGGTGAAGAAGTGGTGCAGCCAAACGATGAACGACAGAACGGTAATACACACGGTTGCCCACACCAGAGAAGTGTAACCAAACAGACGTTTACGCGAGAAGGTTGCCGCGATTTCGGAGAACACACCGAACACAGGCAGAACCAGAATGTACACTTCCGGGTGACCCCAGGCCCAAATCAGGTTGATGTACATCATCATGTTGCCACCCATATCATTCGTGAAGAAATGGGTGCCCAGGTAGCGGTCCAGGGTCAGCAGCGCGATGGTGACGGTCAGAATTGGGAAGGAGGCAATAATCAGGATGTTGGCGCACAGAGATGCCCAGGTAAATACCGGCATCTTGAACATGGTCATGCCAGGGGCACGCATCTTGATAATGGTCACGAAGAAGTTGATACCGGTCAGGGTAGTACCGACACCGGAGAGCTGAAGCGCCCAAATCCAGTAGTCGACGCCAACGCCCGGACTGTACTCAATTCCTGACAGCGGCGGGTAAGCCAGCCAGCCGGTCTGCGCGAATTCGCCCACACCCAGTGACAGGTTAACCAGGATAACGCCGACAACCGTGAACCAGAAGCTCAGGTTGTTCAGGAACGGGAACGCCACGTCGCGCGCGCCGATTTGCAGCGGAACGACAACGTTCATCAGACCGATAACCAGCGGCATCGCCACGAAGAAGATCATGATAACGCCGTGGGCGGTAAAGATCTGATCGTAGTGGTGCGGTGGCAGGAAGCCGGCTTCACCCGCAGAAGCGAGTGCCTGCTGGCTACGCATCATGATCGCATCCGCAAAGCCACGAATTAACATGACGATACCGACGATGCAGTACATGATACCGAGTTTTTTGTGGTCAACCGAAGTCAGCCACTCGTTCCACAGGTAGCTCCACTTACCGAAGTAAGTGATCAGGGCCAGTAAGGCCGCGCCACCAATGATAATTGCAGCCACCGTAACCACGATAATCGGTTCATGGTAGGGCACTGCATCCAGTGTCAATTTTCCGAACATTTTCTTCCTCGGCCCCTTAGTGAGCGGTTTCCGCGTGGCTCATGTCCATGCCTTCCATACCTTCATGCGCGCTGTGCTCGCCTTCAGGCTGGGTCATGTCCATGCTCTTGCCGTGATCCATAAATTTGCCAATAACGTCTTTGAACAAATCTGGTTTCACATTAGAGAAGTACTCCACCTTGTTGTATTCGCTTGGTGCAGCCACTTTTTCGAACGCCGCCATGTCAGACATGGTGTTTGGAGACTGCTTCGCTTTTTCAACCCACTGGTCGAAAGCGGCACGGTCTGGCGTCGCAATAGCTTTGAACTTCATACCTGAGAAGCCCGGGCCGCTATAGCTGGCGGAGATACCATCATAGGTGCCTGCTTCATTCGCGATCAGATGCAGGTTGGTCTGCATACCGGCCATCGCGTAAATCTGGCTACCCAGACGTGGGATGAAGAAGGAGTTCATTACGGAGTTGGAGGTCACTTTGAACTGAACCGGAGTGTTCGCCGGGAAGGCGATTTCATTCACGGTAGCAATACCCTGCTCTGGATAGATGAAGAACCATTTCCAGTCCATGGAGACCACTTCAATGGTAATAGGTTTCTCATCGTGAACCAGCGGTTTGCTTGGCTCAAGTGCGTGAGTGGTTTTCCAGGTCAGTACGGCAAGGAACAGGATGATCAGAATAGGTACCGTCCAGACCACAGCTTCCACTTTATTGGAGTGTGACCAGTTAGGGCTATACTTCGCATCTTTATTGCTCGCACGATACTTCCAGGCGAAACCAACAGCCATCAAAATGGCAGGAATAACCACAATCAACATCAGGCCAAAAGCCGTCAATATCAGTGAACGTTGTTCCAGTCCAATCTGTCCTTTGGGGTCTAGTAGTGCAGAATCGCAGCCACTGAGTAATACAGTGCCCGCGAATAATGACAACCATCCCAAACTTTTATTGTATTTCCCGAGTCTCATTTAACGACCTCAATTCCACGGAGTCTGGTGGCGTTTAAAGTGTGCGGGCATTTTACGGGAAGGTTACATTACTGTAAACATCATTAGGCCTGTGTCAGGAAGGTGTTACCGGGTTCTGCCGCACGTGTCACAAGTGTTGCAAATTATGTCGGTTTTTATGACCGAAGCCGCATGGCATGGGCTTTATAACGAAAGGACCCCCAAGCATACCCTAAAAGGGGCAATTGGTATAACCATTGTTGAAAATAAACAAAAAATTAACAATTAATTATCAATAAAAAGACATCTGAAAAACGAAAAATCAAACTCTCGTATGCTGAATCGTTTAATGAAAAATAGCGTTTTGGAATGGGAGCCAATAATTTCCAAATCCTATCCCGCACAAAACAACAAATATTTTTTTGCGCCTGGCGGCTATTTCGCCGTTATAATTTCGGTTAGTGATTACAACGGGAAATAACCTTTCGCATTTTTCTTCAGGTCATCTGCGTTTTACGCAACGCCATGAAATCAAGCAGACCTCCGATCAGGATCCCGGCGATAGCCAGCAGGGCGCCTGCGTCCAGCAGAAGGGCTTCGAAAGGGAGTACCAGAGAGGTGCTGGCATTGATAATAAGCACCACAAGCCAGAGCGCCAGAGCAATGCAGCCCGCCATAAACAGACGTAGCGCAAAACGATAGGCGCGGCGATATTCGGTGCGCGGCATAAAATGTTCTGTCCGCTGGGTATATTCCAGGGTCTGACGGCAGACCAGCAGCAATAAAATTCCCGGCACGGCAGCCACAACCGAGAAGAGATAAAATGTTGGCCAGCCATGGGCTTCCACGAACCAGCCGGCAATCGGGCCAACGTACACCCGGCCAACGGCGGAGAGCGCCGAGAGCAGCGCGAACTGGGTAGCGGAAAACGACTTATTGCACAGGGTCATCAGCAGGGCGACAAACGCCGCTGTGCCCATGCCGCCGCAGAGATTTTCGAAGAACACCGCCGCGGCCATGCTGATCGTATGTTTGTCGGTAATCGACAGCAGCCAGTAGCCTGCGTTAGAGGCGCCCTGAAGGATGCCGAAAATCAGCAGCGCGCGAAACAGCGTCAGGCGCTGCATCAGTACGCCGCCATAAAGTGCGCCGACAATGGTCGCAAACAGCCCCAGCGTTTTATTCACCACACCCACTTCACCGGCGTCAAAACCGACGCCCCGGATCAGGAAGGTGGTGGTGAGGCTCATGGCAAAGGCATCACCCAGCTTATAAAGGACGATGAGCAGCAGGATCAGCCAGGCGTTGTTGCGGCCAAAGAAGTCACGGAGCGGTTCGGCGACGGCCTGCTCCAGCGAGCGGGGAACCGGGATGACGTCACTCGGTTCTGGCGCGAACAGCGTCGCGATGATGCAGGGGATCAGCAGGGCGGCCATCAGCCAGTACATGCCCTGCCAGCCGAGGTAACGGTCGGCCAGCCACAGCGCCAGCCCGCCGGAGACCAGCATCCCGAGGCGATAGCCCAGCACGCTGATTGCTGCACCAGCGCCGCGCTCTTCAGCAGGTAACACGTCCGTCTTCCAGGCGTCGAACACGATATCCTGAGAGGCGGAACAGAAGGCAATCACCACCGCAAGCGCTGCCATCCAGCGAAGCTGGGTGGTGGGTTCAAGAAACCCCATTGCCGCAATAGCCAGCAGCAGCAGGATCTGCGTCATCACTAGCCAGCCGCGTCGACGTCCGAGGAAAGGCGGCGTGTAGCGATCCATGACCGGAGACCACAGGAACTTAAAGACATAGGCCTGGCCGACAAGCGAGAAGAAACCGATGGTTTTAAGATCGATGTTCTCAACCGTCATCCACGCCTGAAGCGTGCCGGAAGTGAGTGCGAGGGGTAAACCCGAGGCGAAGCCGAGGATCAGCAGGATCGCTGATTTCGGTTGCTGGAAAATGCGTAAGTAATGGCTGGACATGTTCTTATAAAACTGACCCGGTGATACACCGGGTCAGAGAGCGGGATTAACGCGCGTTCTGCTTGATGAAGTCGTGAATGCTGGTGTCCTGCGCCATATCGGCGATGGTATCGGTCAGCACGCTGTTCACGGCGTTAGCAATGTTCTGGTTAGAAGCCTGGAAGGCACCTTCAACAGAGTAGCTGGCGCGGTAGTTTTTGGTCATCTTGTTGCCATTCTTCGCGGTGGCAATGATGGCGATATCCGCTTTGGTCGCAATGTTGTAGCGCACGTTGCCCTGAGACACGTCAGCGTACAGGTTATTCACGATGATCTGCAGATCAACCGCGCCGCTTGGGCCAATCATATAGCCGCGAGCGGTCATCTGTTTCTCCAGCACTTCCTGGAGCAGGAAGCGCAGGTCGCGGGAGGCGGTGAGAGTAACCTGCTGGTTATCGCGGGTCACTTTAGCCAGCGCCTGATCCTGACGCTGATCGGCACCGTTAATGCTCACGGTGACGCCCATCAGGCTTGGGTCCTGCTGAGGCAGGGTGATTTTTGGTGAGACATCAATGGTGGTAGGCGGGGTAGCACAGCCTGCCAGCATAAAAAGGGCTACCAACGGAAAGAAAAGTTTTTTTAACATTTTCGGGTTCTCAACGAATCGTAAGCATATAAAGAGAAAAATTGCCGCCATCATAACATCGCCAACGGCGAGGGGAAGTGGTCAACGCATGTAAATTCATCGCCTTGTCCGAAAACTGACCAGATCACCCTTTTTCCCAATCCGTGTATGACAAAACGTATGAGTCTCACAGTGAACTTCATTCGTTTGAATGAGAAAATCAGACGAAAGCTAAATATTTGTTGTCAAGGTGTAATGGAAACGGTAAAAGCGGCTAACATTTAAAGGGATGGGTGACATCCTGGCGTTGTCGGAGGAGTAATTTCATGATGATACGTGAGCATATAGAAGATAAATTAAGGGCAGCGTTCAACCCTGTGTTCCTCGAAGTCGTCGACGAAAGCTATCGTCATAACGTGCCGGCAGGTTCTGAAAGCCACTTTAAAGTGGTTCTGGTTAGCGATCGCTTCACGGGAGAACGTTTCCTGAATCGACACCGCTTGATCTACAGCACCTTGACGGAAGAGCTCTCCACGACCGTGCATGCGCTGGCACTGCATACCTACACCATTAAGGAATGGGAAGGCCTGCAGGATACGGTTTTCGCATCGCCGCCCTGTCGCGGTGCAGGCACTATCGCCTGATAAATCGGATTTGCAACGGCTGGAGCTTTTCCAGTATGTTGCTTACAGATTTCCTCAAAACGGCCTCCGGGCCGTTTTGTTTTGTATGAGTTTTGAGCGAATGGAGCGATTTTAAGACTAAAAATAGCCTTAAAGTGTGAAAAAAGCCGCAGCAACATGCCCCAACCGTTCTCGACTCACCTAAGTGATGCCGCTATAATGCCGCGTCTTATTGAATGTCTTCGGGATGATTCTGGCGACAGGGAATGTGAATCTGCACTAAGAGAGCATCCCGGTATAACAGACAGATTCAGAGTTGACCGAGCACTGTGATTTTTTTGAGGTAACAAGATGCAAGTTTCAGTTGAAACCACTCAAGGCCTTGGCCGCCGTGTAACGATTACTATCGCTGCTGACAGCATCGAAACTGCTGTGAAAAGCGAGCTGGTCAACGTAGCAAAAAAAGTACGTATTGACGGCTTCCGCAAGGGCAAAGTACCAATGAATGTTGTTGCTCAGCGTTATGGCGCTTCCGTGCGTCAGGATGTGCTGGGTGAACTGATGAGCCGTAACTTTATTGATGCGATCATCAAAGAAAAAATCAATCCGGCCGGCGCGCCTAACTACGTTCCAGGCGAATACAAACTGGGCGAAGACTTCACCTACTCCGTAGAGTTCGAAGTGTACCCGGAAGTTGAGCTGAAAGGTCTGGAATCTATCGAAGTTGAAAAACCAGTTGTTTCCGTGACTGACGAAGACGTTGACGGCATGCTGGATACCCTGCGCAAACAGCAGGCGAACTGGAAAGAGAAAGAAGGCGCTGTTGACGCTGAAGACCGTGTCACCATCGACTTCACCGGTTCTGTAGACGGCGAAGAGTTCGAAGGCGGTAAAGCGTCTGACTTCGTACTGGCGATGGGCCAGGGGCGTATGATCCCAGGCTTCGAAGACGGTATCAAAGGCCACAAGGCTGGCGAAGAGTTCACCATCGACGTGACCTTCCCGGAAGAATACCACGCTGAAAACCTTAAAGGGAAAGCAGCGAAGTTCGCTATCAACCTGAAGAAAGTTGAAGAGCGCGAACTGCCAGAACTGACTGAAGAATTCATCAAGCGTTTCGGCGTGGAAGATGGTTCCGTAGCGGGCCTGCGTACCGAAGTGCGTAAGAACATGGAACGCGAACTGAACGGCGCGGTGCGTAACCGCGTGAAATCTCAGGCGATCGAAGGTCTGGTGAAAGCCAACGAAATCGACGTTCCAGCTGCCCTGATCGACAGCGAAATCGACGTTCTGCGCCGTCAGGCTGCACAGCGTTTCGGTGGCAACCAGCAGCAAGCGATGGAACTGCCACGCGAGCTGTTCGAAGAGCAAGCGAAACGCCGCGTTGTTGTTGGCCTGCTGCTGGGCGAAGTAATTCGTACCCACGAGCTGAAAGCTGACGAAGAGCGTGTGAAAGGCCTGATCGAAGAGATGGCTTCTGCATACGAAGATCCATCAGAAGTGATCGAGTTCTACGGTAAGAACAAAGAACTGATGGACAACATGCGCAACGTTGCCCTGGAAGAGCAGGCTGTTGAAGCGGTACTGGCGAAAGCGAAAGTGACCGAAAAAGCGACCTCTTTCAACGAACTGATGAACCAGCAGGCGTAATTTCGCCCCAACGGTTTAAAGTTTGAACAGAAAACCCGTTGCCTTGCGGCAGCGGGTTTTTTTTATCGCAGCGATAGCCCAGGAAGAGTGCTAAAACGCCCTTTCGGTGTTAGCGTAACAACAAAAGGTTGTTATGCTTGAAATAGGGCACTGTGAACCCCATAAGTACGTAATCATGATGAATGAGACTGGCTGATAATCCGTCCGTAAGGTTACAATCAGTACAGCAGGTGTTTTCAATTTTGATCCAGGAGACGGAAATGTCATACAGTGGCGAACGAGATAACTTTGCACCCCATATGGCTCTGGTGCCAATGGTTATTGAACAGACCTCACGTGGTGAGCGTTCTTTTGATATCTATTCCCGTCTGCTCAAGGAACGCGTTATCTTTCTGACCGGCCAGGTGGAAGACCACATGGCTAACCTGATCGTGGCGCAGATGCTGTTTCTGGAAGCGGAAAACCCGGAAAAAGACATTTACCTGTACATTAACTCCCCGGGTGGTGTGATTACAGCAGGAATGTCCATTTATGACACCATGCAATTCATCAAGCCTGATGTAAGCACTATCTGTATGGGTCAGGCTGCATCAATGGGCGCGTTCCTGTTAACAGCAGGGGCGAAAGGTAAGCGTTTCTGCTTGCCAAATTCCCGCGTGATGATTCACCAGCCGCTGGGCGGTTACCAGGGGCAGGCGACGGATATCGAAATCCACGCCCGCGAAATTCTGAAAGTAAAAGCGCGCATGAATGAACTTATGGCGCAGCATACGGGTCAACCACTCGAGCAGATCGAGCGCGATACCGAGCGCGATCGCTTCCTCTCTGCTCCAGAGGCAGTTGAGTACGGCTTAGTCGACTCCGTGTTGACCCATCGTAATTGATGCCCGCGACGCGAGTGTGCCGCTATACTAAGGTAGGGCGGCACGCTGCTGATTGCAGCTTGCGTCTTAGAATGGCATTTGCGTCGTCATGTGCGGCACAAAGAACTTAAAAAGAGGTTTGGACTCATGACAGATAAACGCAAAGATGGTTCGGGCAAACTGCTGTACTGCTCTTTTTGCGGCAAAAGCCAGCATGAAGTGCGTAAACTGATTGCCGGGCCGTCCGTGTATATCTGCGACGAATGTGTCGATTTATGTAACGACATCATTCGCGAAGAGATTAAAGAAGTCGCACCGCACCGTGAGCGCAGCGCGCTGCCAACGCCGCATGAAATTCGTCATCACCTTGACGACTACGTCATCGGACAGGAGCAGGCCAAGAAAGTGCTGGCGGTAGCGGTCTATAACCACTACAAACGTCTGCGTAACGGCGACACCAGCAATGGCGTAGAACTGGGTAAAAGTAACATTCTGCTGATCGGCCCAACCGGTTCCGGTAAAACGCTGCTGGCTGAAACCCTGGCGCGTCTGCTTGATGTTCCGTTTACGATGGCGGATGCCACCACCCTGACCGAGGCCGGTTATGTGGGTGAGGACGTCGAAAACATCATTCAGAAACTGCTGCAGAAGTGCGATTACGACGTACAGAAAGCCCAGCGCGGGATTGTTTACATCGATGAGATCGACAAGATCTCCCGTAAATCTGACAATCCGTCCATTACCCGTGACGTATCGGGTGAAGGCGTACAGCAGGCGCTGCTGAAGCTGATTGAAGGTACGGTTGCTGCCGTTCCGCCACAGGGTGGTCGTAAACATCCGCAGCAGGAGTTCCTGCAGGTTGATACCTCCAAGATCCTGTTCATCTGTGGTGGCGCGTTTGCTGGTCTGGACAAAGTCATCTCCCACCGTGTTGAAACCGGCTCCGGCATTGGTTTTGGCGCAACGGTGAAATCGACGTCCGAAAAACCAAACGAAGGCGAACTGCTGTCTCAGGTTGAACCGGAAGATTTGATCAAATTCGGTCTGATCCCTGAATTCATCGGCCGTCTGCCGGTTGTGGCAACGCTGAATGAGCTGAGCGAAGACGCGCTGATCCAGATCCTGAAAGAGCCGAAAAATGCGCTGACCAAGCAGTATCAGGCGCTGTTCAACCTGGAAGGCGTTGATCTGGAATTCCGCGACGAAGCGCTGGATGCTATTGCCAAGAAAGCGATGGTCCGTAAAACCGGTGCCCGTGGTCTGCGTTCAATTGTTGAAGCGGCACTGCTCGACACCATGTACGATCTTCCGTCGATGGAAGACGTTGAGAAAGTGGTGATTGACGAGTCCGTCATTAGCGGTCAAACCAAGCCGCTGCTGATTTACGGCAAACCGGAAGCGCAGCAGGCATCTGGCGAATAATTAACCAAATCATACAAGCAGTTAATCAAAAAGGGGGGATTTTATCTCCCCTTTACTTTTTCCGTATTCATAGCGTTGAATGTGTGGGAAACATCCCCATATACTGGATACATGTTAATGGTTATGTGAAGCACAGTGACATGACCAGCTTACCTGGCGGACACTAACTAAGAGAGAGCTCTATGAATCCTGAGCGTTCTGAACGCATTGAAATCCCCGTATTGCCGTTGCGCGATGTGGTGGTTTATCCGCACATGGTCATACCCTTATTTGTAGGGCGGGAAAAATCTATCCGTTGCCTCGAAGCCGCCATGGATCATGATAAAAAAATCATGCTGGTGGCGCAGAAAGAAGCATCAACGGATGAGCCGGGTGTAAACGATCTTTTCACCGTCGGGACCGTGGCCTCTATTTTGCAGATGCTGAAGTTGCCTGACGGCACCGTAAAGGTGCTGGTAGAAGGCCTGCAGCGTGCGCGTATTACCACTCTGTCAGACGACGGCGAGCACTTCTCTGCAAAGGCAGAGTACCTTGATTCGCCTGAGCTTGATGAGCGTGAACAGGAAGTGCTGGTTCGCACCGCGATTAGCCAGTTTGAAGGCTATATCAAGCTGAACAAGAAAATTCCACCAGAAGTGCTGACGTCGCTGAACAGCATCGACGATCCTGCGCGTCTGGCGGACACCATCGCTGCACATATGCCGCTGAAGCTGGCTGACAAGCAGTCCGTGCTGGAAATGTCCGACGTTAACGAACGTCTGGAATACCTGATGGCGATGATGGAGTCTGAAATCGATCTGCTGCAGGTTGAGAAGCGCATTCGCAACCGCGTCAAAAAGCAGATGGAGAAATCTCAGCGTGAGTACTATCTGAACGAGCAAATGAAGGCCATTCAGAAAGAACTGGGCGAGATGGACGACGCGCCGGACGAAAACGAAGCGCTGAAGCGTAAGATCGACGCGGCGAAGATGCCGAAAGAGGCGAAAGAGAAGGCTGAAGCAGAACTGCAGAAGCTGAAAATGATGTCTCCAATGTCGGCTGAAGCGACCGTTGTACGCGGCTACATTGAGTGGATGGTGCAGGTTCCGTGGAACGCCCGCAGCAAGGTCAAAAAAGACCTGCGTCAGGCGCAGGAAATCCTGGATACCGACCACTACGGTCTGGAACGCGTGAAAGACCGCATTCTTGAGTACCTCGCGGTACAAAGCCGTGTAAACAAAATTAAAGGCCCAATTCTGTGCCTGGTTGGACCGCCGGGGGTGGGTAAAACCTCTCTGGGTCAGTCCATCGCCAAAGCGACCGGACGTAAGTATATCCGTATGGCGCTGGGTGGCGTACGTGATGAAGCGGAAATCCGCGGTCACCGCCGTACCTACATCGGTTCTATGCCGGGTAAACTGATCCAGAAGATGGCGAAAGTGGGGGTTAAAAACCCGCTGTTCCTGCTCGATGAGATCGACAAGATGTCGTCGGACATGCGTGGCGACCCTGCGTCTGCGCTGCTGGAAGTGCTTGATCCAGAACAGAACGTAGCGTTCAGCGATCACTACCTGGAAGTGGACTACGACCTGAGCGATGTGATGTTCGTGGCGACCTCCAACTCCATGAACATTCCGGCCCCGCTGCTGGACCGTATGGAAGTGATCCGTCTCTCCGGTTATACCGAAGATGAGAAGCTGAACATCGCTAAGCAGCACCTGCTGCCGAAACAGATTGAGCGTAACGCGCTGAAAGCCAACGAGCTGACCGTCGAGGACAGCGCGATTATCGGCATCATTCGCTACTACACCCGTGAAGCGGGCGTGCGTAGCCTTGAGCGTGAAATCTCGAAACTGTGTCGTAAAGCGGTGAAACAGCTGCTGCTGGATAAGAGCCTGAAGCACATTGTGATTAACGGCGACAATCTGCATGCCTATCTCGGCGTTCAGCGCTTCGACTACGGTCGAGCGGACAACGAAAACCGCGTTGGCCAGGTGACCGGCCTGGCATGGACGGAAGTGGGCGGCGATCTGCTGACCATCGAAACCGCCTGTGTCCCGGGCAAAGGCAAGCTGACCTACACCGGCTCGCTGGGTGAAGTGATGCAGGAATCCATCCAGGCGGCGCTGACCGTGGTGCGCGCGCGCGCGGAGAAACTGGGTATCAACCCTGATTTCTACGAAAAACGCGACATCCACGTGCACGTTCCGGAAGGGGCGACGCCGAAAGATGGCCCAAGCGCGGGTATTGCGATGTGTACCGCTCTGGTTTCCTGCCTGACAGGTAACCCGGTGCGTGCCGATGTGGCAATGACCGGTGAAATTACGCTGCGTGGTCAGGTTCTGCCGATTGGTGGTTTAAAAGAAAAACTGCTGGCGGCACACCGCGGTGGGATCAAAACCGTATTGATCCCTTACGAAAACAAACGCGATCTGGAAGAGATTCCGGACAATGTGATTGCCGACCTGCAGATCCATCCTGTGAAGCGAATTGAGGAAGTTCTCAGTCTCGCACTGCAGAATGAACCCTCCGGAATGCAGGTTGTAACAGCAAAATAGTGACCTCGCGCAAAGAGCGTCAATAAAAACAAGGCTGGTAAGTCATTTCGCACTTGCCAGCCTTTTTTTGTATAGCTAATTTAGATTGCTGATTAGGTCCGTCATCAACAACGGGTGTTGTAAGGTCATGGCAGGCCTGATATAACTGCTGCGCGGTCGCGTTGTGAAGGATTCAGGCGCGATATAAATTATAAAGAGAGGAAGAGAACAGTGAATAAATCTCAACTGATTGACAAAATTGCTGCGGGTGCTGATATTTCTAAAGCTGCAGCTGGACGTGCGTTAGATGCCTTAATTGCTTCTGTTACTGAATCTCTGCAGGCTGGGGACGACGTTGCACTGGTAGGTTTCGGTACTTTTGCTGTTAAAGAGCGTGCTGCCCGTACTGGCCGCAACCCTCAGACCGGTAAAGAGATCACCATTGCTGCTGCTAAAGTGCCGGGTTTCCGTGCAGGTAAAGCGCTGAAAGACGCAGTAAACTGATTGCTTTCCCGTTTCAGGGAAGCCGGAAAGTACAAGGGCGCATCATTTGATGTGCCTTTTTTGTTTGTCCAGACCTGATTTGTGCGAGTTTATGCGAGTTGTGGGCTGACAATCGCCCCGTTTTCTTGTCACAATACGCCTTCACGCGCGACGGGCAGGATTTTCCGTCAGCGTCAGGTAACCAGTCACCTACAGCGGAGTGTTGTTACACCATGATGGACAGCTTACGCACGGCTGCTAACAGTCTCGTGCTCAAGATTATTTTCGGTATCATTATCGTGTCGTTCATATTGACCGGCGTGAGCAGTTACCTTATTGGCGGTGGCGCAAACTATGCCGCAAAAGTGAATGGCCAGGAAATCAGCCGTGGTCAGTTCGAGAATGCTTTTGCCGGTGAACGTAACCGTATGCAGCAACAGCTGGGCGACCAATTCTCTGAACTGGCGGCGAACGAAGGGTACATGAAGACCCTGCGCCAACAGACACTGAACCGTCTTATCGACGAAGCGCTGCTTGATCAGTATGCCAAAAAACTGGGCCTTGGCATCAGCGATGAGCAGGTGAAAAAAGCCATCTTCTCCACGCAAGCCTTCCAGTCTAACGGTAAATTCGACAACGCGCGTTACAACAGCATCGTCAATCAAATGGGGATGACGGCCGACCAGTACGCTCAGGCGCTGCGTAACCAGCTGACCACCCAGCAGCTCATCAATGCCGTCGTGGGCACCGATTTCATGCTCAAAGGTGAAACGGATGAACTGGCCGCGCTGGTGGCGCAGCAGCGTGTTGTACGCGAAGCGACCATTGATGTGAACGCCCTGGCGGCGAAACAGCAGGTGAGCGACGCTGACGTCAACGCTTACTACGAGCAGAACAAGAATTCCTTTGTTTCTCCAGAGCAGTTCCGCGTGAGCTACATCAAGCTGGATGCGGCCGCGCTGCAGGAAACCGCGTCTGATGCTGAAATCCAGTCTTACTACGATCAGCATCAGGATCAGTTCACTCAGCCGCAGCGTAACCGCTACAGCGTAATTCAGACGAAAACCGAGGCTGATGCTAAAGCGGCGCTGGATGAGCTGAGCAAAGGCGCTGATTTCGCGACCGTTGCGAAAGCGAAATCCACCGACATTATCTCTGCGAAAAACGGCGGTGATATGGGCTGGCTGGAAGATGCGACCACGCCTGACGAGCTGAAAAATGCCGGTCTGAAAGAGAAAGGCCAGCTTTCTGGCGTCATTAAGTCTTCCGTTGGTTTCCTGGTCGTGCGTCTGGACGACATCACCGCGGCGAAAACCAAGCCGCTGGCTGACGTTCGTGATGATATCGCGGCGAAAGTGAAACAGGAAAAAGCGCTGGATGCCTACTACGCGCTGCAGCAGAAGGTAAGCGATGCTGCCAGCAACGACAACGAATCTCTGGCAGGCGCAGAGCAGGCGGCTGGCGTGAAGGCGGTTGAGACAGGCTGGTTTGGTCGTGACAACCTTCCGGAAGAGCTGAATTTCAAACCGGTTTCCGATGCCATCTTCAACGGTGGTCTGGTGGGCGAGAACGGTACGCCGGGCAGTAACTCTGACATCATTACCGTCGACGGCGATCGTGCGTTTGTGTTGCGCGTCAGCGAGCACAAGCCAGAAGCGGTCAAACCGCTGGCGGAAGTGAAGGATCAGGTCGTCGCTCAGGTTAAGCACAACAAAGCGGAACAGCAGGCGAAACTGGATGCTGAGAAGATTCTGTCCGATCTGAAAGCGGGTAAAGAAGACGCGCTGAAAGCAGCTGGCCTGAGCTTCGGTGAAGCGAAAACGCTGAGCCGTACCGGCCAGGACCCAATCAGCCAGGCCGCGTTTGGTCTGACTCTGCCTGCGAAGGACAAGCCAAGCTTTGGTACCACCACCGATACGCAGGGTAACGTCGTTCTGCTGGCGCTGGATGAAGTGAAAGCCGGTACCCTGCCAGAAGCGCAGAAGAAAGCTATGGTTCAGGGGATTACCCAGAACAATGCTCAGATTGCCTTCGAAGCCATGATGAGCAACCTGCGTAAAGAAGCCAAAATCAAGCTGGGTGATGTAATGACTCAGCAGCAGTAATTACGTGTCTGCTCGCAGATTTTCGTAACGCTCTGCAAAAACTAAAGGCCGCTTTCGCGGCCTTTTCCATTTCTGCAATCTGCTGTTTGTGCCGGTTTTAACTGGCGGCTATCGTGACGTGGCTGTCAACAAACAAGGAGATAACAGCATGAAATGTGGAATCAAAGCACTGTTAATTACGCTGGCTATTGCCACCACCGGGATGAGCGCGGGCGCGCTGGCGGCGACGCCTGCTGCCAAAGCACAGGCTACGCAGAGCAAGGCCGATGCGGCAGCGCCGGTACAAGGGCAAACCAAAGCGACAGATGCCGGTAAAAATGCGGATGATGACGGTACGCGGGTCAGTATCAATTCGGCCTCAGCGGAAGATCTCGCCCGTGCGTTGAACGGCGTGGGCCTGAAAAAAGCGCAGGCCATCGTCAGCTACCGCGAAGAGTATGGTCCTTTCAAAACGGTCGATGATCTCAAGCAGGTGCCGGGCATGGGCAGCGCGCTGGTTGAGCGCAACCTCTCACACCTGAAGCTGTAATTACGCAATTTCTTGCACTGCGGCAAAATTTTGCCAGGATAAAGAGGTCATACCAGTTATGACCTCTCTTCCTACAATAACAGTAAAGGCTATTGCGCTATGCAGACAAAAATCAAAGTACGCGGTTTTCATCTCGACGTTTATCAGCATGTGAACAATGCTCGCTATCTTGAGTTTCTTGAAGAAGCGCGCTGGGACGGGCTGGAAAACAGCGAAAGCTTTCAGTGGCTGACCGCGCACAACATCGCGTTTGTGGTTGTCAATATCAACATCAACTACCGCCGTCCGGCCGTGCTGGGTGACGTGCTCACGGTAACCAGCCAGGTGCAACAGATCAATGGCAAAAGTGGCGTATTAAGCCAGGTGGTGACGCTCGATCCAGAAGGGCAGGTGGTCGCAGATGCGTTGATCACGTTTGTCTGTATCGATCTGAAAACGCAGAAAGCGCTGCCGCTGGAAGGGGAATTGCGGGAAAAGCTGGAGTTGATGATCGCTTAGAAAGGTTGTCTTTTATAAAAGACAAAAGGATTTTTCAGGGATAGAATAATGGACAGGGACTATGTCGTTGAACGCTACCGGACCCGTGACGGGAAAGTACCGTTTGAGGAGTGGGTAGCCAGAATGAATCGAAGGGATCCGGATATGGTTTTCCGGATCCTTATGCGGATTAACCGCGCGATAAAACGTAATTTTGGCGATTACAGGTATCTCAGGGAAGGTGTTTGGGAGATGCGAGTCGACAGTGGCCCCGGCTACAGAATCTATTTTTCAGTAGAGAATCGGCAGGTTTTATTGTTACTGATCGGTGGTGACAAAAAGAGCCAAAAAGCGGATATCAAACTTGCAATAGATTACTGGAAAGATCATCAAACAAAAGGACATTCCTATGAGCGCCACTGAACGAAAATATTCGAGCTCCGTTAGCCACCATGATGCTGTTGTGAAAATGCTGCGAGAGAATCCTTCCTACGCTCAGCGTTATCTGCAAACAGCCTTGGAAGAGATCTATGAAGAGCAGGGAATCCCTGCCTATCTCATTGCACTCCGTCAGGTCATTGAAGCGCGAGGCGGTATTGGAGAAATTTCTGCCAAAGCAGGTCTGTCCCGTCAGCAGCTATACCGAACCTTATCAGACAACGGCAACCCAACGCTGACAACGCTGATGAAAGTCACCCGTGCTGCCGGTGTGAAATTATTCGACAGCACGGTCAAATAACCCTATTTAAGACCGGTCTTTTTCTGCATCGCGGCCATCACGCCGGATTTATCGGCAAGATAGTGGTTCAGCCCGTTAGCGCGCAGATTACAGGCCGCACACTGGCCGCAACCGTCGCCTTTGATGCCGTTATAGCAGGTGAGCGTTTCGTTGCGAACAAGGTCCAGCTTGCCCCAGTAGTCCGCCAGCGCCCAGGTTTCGGCTTTATCCAGCCACATGAGCGGAGTTTCAAAGCGCGTCTCTTTCGCCATCCCCAGATTGACGGCGTGGTTTAATGCTTTTACGAACTCATCACGACAGTCCGGGTAGCCGGAGAAGTCGGTCTCGCACACGCCCGTGATCACCGCTTCGGCTTTTACCTGGTAGGCGTAGATCGCCGTCAGAGTCAGGAACAGGATATTACGGCCCGGCACGAAGGTATTTGGAATGCCGCTGGCATCGGGTTCATAGTCTGGCACAGGAATACTGTCGCGGGTGAGGCTGCTCACGGCCAGTTCATTTAACAGCGTAACGTCCAGCACCTTGTGCGCGCGTGCGCCCAGTTTCAGGGCAAGTTCACGGGCAACGTCGATTTCAGCGCGATGACGCTGACCATAATCGAAAGTGACACAGTGAACTTCATCGTACTGATGAAGGGCCTGGACCAGGCAGGTAGTAGAGTCTTGTCCTCCGCTGAACACGACGACGGCACGTTTCATAAATCATCTCGACTGTTACGGTAAAAACGTTATGTTACCGTCTGACCACGACGGCGACCAGCTACTTCACTATTTGGGAGCGGGCAGCCAGGCTTCGGTAAAGTCAAACCAGCCGCGGGTATTGAGGCGTATACCATTCACGCCTGGCGGAGCACTGATTTGGTATTGATAATTAAAGAGTGGCGTCAGCACCGCACTCTCCATTAACCGGTTAAAGATGGCTTGCAGTCCCGCGTGTCTATCCCGAGCCTCGGCCTGAGTCTGTACCGCATCCAGCGTGGCTTGCAGATGGGCGTAAGCCGGTGCGCTAAGAACGTGCGGCCAGAGGGCATCGCAGCGCAGCCACTGTTCAAGCGTATATTCCGGCGCTTCGCCAATCAGCCTGTCCCCCATCATGATGTCTGCATCGGCAAGCTCCAGGCATCCGTCCCACGTCTTGGCGTCGTGAAAGATGACGGTCAGTTCACACCCCTGTAGCGCCAGGTATGCCTTCAACTGGCTGGCCATGGTGTGAAGCTCAACAGGGAGATGGTAAATCAGCGTCAACGCTTCAGGGAGGGTGACGTCCGATAAATCAGGCCATTCGGGGATTGTCCAGTCGGGAAGCAGATCCTGAGTGGGCGTGATGAGCCCTTCGTTTAGCGGAAGTGTGTGAAGAAGCCTTGAGAGATGAATGATATTGATAAGCCGCTTTGCCTGAATCTCACTCAGGCGCGCGCTCTGTTTTAGCGTGAGGTAACAGAACCCCAGGCTGGTGCTGCTGCTTACCAGCCGCAGACTTTCCAGCTCGTCAGCCTCGCCAATTGCGATTTGCACCGGGTGACGACAGCTGGTGCCCAGGCTGTAATCAAAAAGCTGGGGAGTGATCCAGTATTCGATGGCTTTGAGCAGCGGATGGCTCAGGTGATACTGCTCATGGCTTTCCAGACGAACCAGGTCGGGCTCAAAGGCGGCCAGCCGAAACGGGCCACTGCCAACCACAGGATGGTCGGGATGCGCCAGACGGCTACAGTAGGTTGCCAGCCTGTGCGGCAGCCAGTAGTCCGGTTGATGCAGCGTAAACGTCAGACACTGTGGATGCGTTGTTTCAATACATAAGACGCTCTGAAACAGAGTGCGCAGGGCGGGAAGCGTCAACAGCGCTGTCAGACTTCGCTGGAGTTGCGCCGTTTCTATTTTATCGCCGTTATGCCAGTGCAGGGTGGAGCGAATGTAGAAATGCCAGCGCAGGCCGTCAGCAGAGACATCCCAGTGATGCGCCAGATCGCCCGTAGGTTCACTGATGTTACCGTTAAAACGCGTCAGGCCTGAGAAGACCTCTCCCGCCAGATGCTGCTCTGCCCGGCCCGGTAAAAAACCCGGCTGAAGCGGCTCCAGCGAGCGATAGTAGGGGATGCGCAGCGTCGGCGTGTCGTTTTGCCACTGCCCGCCCAAAAAAGGATGCAGCAATGACCGCAGCGCTTCAGGGGCAAGCTGCGCCAGTTCCAGCGCGTTATGCTGCTGCCCGCTTTTCAGCGCTTCTTCCATCATCGCATTGCGCAGTGACTCCGGGGCGACATGGAACGTTAGCTCACCGCGCTTACCGCGGCCAGACTGCGCTCGCCAGCTGAGCCAGCCCGCCTCCTGGGCCTGGCGCAGTAGGGTTCGGACATGCCGCTCGCTACAAAAACAGCGGGCGGCCAGCTCGCTGATGGTGACCTGTTGCGTTGCACCCTGAGAAGGCTGCCAGAGGCGGTGATACTGGTTGAGTCGATTGAGCTGGCGCATAAGAAACCCGGAACAATAATTTTCATCTATTCACTATTACTTCCGTATATCTCACACGATACTGTTGCACAAGTTAACCGCATCACATTTCGGGAGTAATCATGGCTCGGCTCGCTGCATTTGATATGGACGGTACGCTGTTAATGCCGGATCACCGTTTAGGGGAAAAAACCCTGAACACGCTGAAGCGCCTGCGCGAGCGTGATGTCACCCTGACGTTTGCCACTGGCCGCCATGTGCTGGAGATGCGCCATTTGCTGGGCGCGTTTTCCCTCGACGCCTTTCTAATTACCGGCAACGGGACGCGAATTCACTCCGTAGAAGGTGATGTGCTGCACCGGCAGGATCTCAACCCGGAAGTGGCGGACATCGTGCTGCACAGCACCTGGGACACGCAGGCCAGTATCCACGTCTTTAACGATCGGGGCTGGTTTACCGGACGTGAAATTCCTGAACTGCTGCACGCGCATGTATACAGCGGTTTCAAATATCAGCTTATCGATCTGCGTCGGATCCCCGCCCATGCGGTAACCAAAATCTGCTTCTGCGGCGATCATGACGATCTGTGCCGTTTAAGGATTCAGCTGAATGAGGCGCTGGGCGACCGGGCGCACCTGACCTTCTCGGCGGTGGATTGTCTGGAAGTGCTGCCGGTGGGCTGTAACAAAGGCTCCGCTCTGGCGGTACTCAGCGACCACCTGGGCTTAACGCTGCAGGAGTGTATGGCGTTTGGTGACGCCATGAACGACCGCGAAATGCTGGGTAGCGTAGGTCGCGGTCTGATCATGGGGAATGCGATGGCGCAGCTGAAAGCAGAACTTCCCCATCTGCCGGTTATTGGCCACTGCCGCAATGAAGCAGTGTCCCATTTTTTGACGCATTGGCTGGACAACAACAATCTCCCGTATTCCCCCGAATAGTGAGACCCTTCCAGCAAGCCAGACTTCGGTCTGGCTTTTTTTATTTCACCAGTTCTGCAATCTGCGCTTTCCACGGAGCGATATCGCCGATGTTGGCCTGCACCCACTCCGCGTTGTAGTAAGTTTCAAGGTAGCGTTCGCCGCTGTCGCACAGCAGCGTGACGATGGAACCGGTACGGCCCTCTTCGCGCATACGGGCGGCAAGCTGCAGTGCGCCCCACATATTTGTGCCCGTCGATGCGCCCACTTTGCGCCCCAGCTGCGTTTCCAGCCAGTGCGCCGTTGCCACGCTTGCGGCATCCGGCACGCGCATCATCTCATCCACGACGTCGGGGATGAAAGAGGGCTCCACGCGCGGGCGGCCAATCCCTTCAATTTTACTGCCCACCGGGCTGCGCAGCTCCGCATTGCGGTTTTGCCAGTAGTCGAGGAACACGGAGTTCTGCGGGTCAACCACCATCAGTTGGGTATCGTATCCCTGACAGCGGATGTAGCGTCCAATCGTGGCTGACGTGCCGCCGGTACCGGCGCTCATGACGATACAGGACGGAACCGGATGCGGTTCGTGGGTCATCTGGCGGAAAATACTGTCGGCAATGTTGTTATTGCCGCGCCAGTCGGTCGCGCGCTCGGCGAAGGTGAACTGGTCCATATAGTGACCGTTCAGCTCACGGGCCAGCATTTCGGAGGCGGCGTAGATTTCGCAGGCGCTTTCCACAAAGTGGCAGCGTCCGCCGTAAAATTCGATCTGTTCGATTTTGCGTTTTGCGGTGCAGGACGGCATTACCGCGATAAACGGCAGGCCCAGCAGGCGGGCGAAATAGGCTTCGGACACCGCCGTTGAACCGGACGAAGATTCAATAATAGTGGTGCCTTCTTTAATCCAGCCGTTACATAAACCGTATAAAAACAGCGAGCGCGCCAGGCGATGCTTCAGGCTACCGGTGGGATGGGTGCTTTCATCTTTCAGATAGAGCTGAATGCCGTCAAATCCCGGCAGGGAAAGGCGAATCAGGTTCGTATCCGCCGAGCGCTGATAGTCGGCATTGATTTCGCTGATCGCATGTTTAACCCAGGTGCTATTCATCATCGTTATCCGTTTGTCATTTTGTGCCTAGGATAGCGAAAAGCACAGAAAAAATTGTTGCTATCTGGCCTTTAAAATAGAATGAAGAGAGAAAAATTTTCTCTGTGAGGTGGGTATGCTAGATAAAATTGACCGCAAGCTCCTTTCATTGCTGCAAAATGACTGTACCCTCTCTTTGCAGGCGCTGGCAGATGCCGTTAATCTGACCACCACCCCGTGCTGGAAGCGGCTTAAGAAGCTGGAAGATGACGGCATTCTTCTGGGGCGCGTCGCGTTGTTAGATCCCGAAAAACTGGGGCTTGGGCTGACGGCATTTGTGCTGATAAAAACCCAGCATCACAGCAGCGAGTGGTATTGCCGCTTCGTCACTCAGGTGTCTGAGATGCCCGAGGTGCTCGGTTTCTGGCGTATGGCCGGAGAGTATGATTACCTGATGCGCGTCCAGGTGGCCGACATGAAGCGCTATGATGATTTCTACAAGCGGCTGGTGAACAGCGTTCCGGGTTTGTCGGACGTCACCTCAAGCTTTGCCATGGAACAGATTAAATACACCACAGCATTACCCATTGAATAACTTCGTAAAATACCTTCAGGAACAAACCGCGTGCGATTATTTGCCCAACTAAGCTGGTACTTTCGTCGGGAGTGGCAACGCTACCTCGGTGCAGTCGCCCTGCTTATTATTATTGCCATCCTGCAGCTGATCCCGCCGAAAGTGGTGGGGTACGTCGTGGATGGCGTCACCGAGCAGCATTACACCACCGCACGGGTGTTGATGTGGGTCGGCACGCTGGTGCTGACGGCGGTCATTGTTTATCTGCTGCGCTACGTCTGGCGCGTGCTGCTGTTTGGAGCGTCCTATCAGCTGGCCGTTGAGCTACGTGAAGATTTTTACCGCCAGCTGAGCCGACAGCATCCCGAATTTTATCTTCGTCATCGCACCGGGGATCTCATCGCCCGCGCGACGAACGACGTCGATCGCGTGGTCTTTGCCGCCGGGGAAGGAGTGCTGACGCTGGTGGACTCGCTGGTGATGGGCTGTGCGGTGCTGATCGTGATGTCCACGCAGATCAGCTGGCAGCTGACCCTGCTCGCCCTGCTGCCGATGCCGATCATGGCGCTGGCGATCAATCGCTATGGCGAACAGCTGCACGAGCGCTTCAAGCTGGCGCAGGCGGCGTTTTCGTCGCTGAACGATCGCACCCAGGAGAGCATGACCAGCATCCGCATGATCAAAGCGTTTGGCCTGGAAGACCGTCAGTCTGCGCTGTTTGCCGCCGATGCGGCAGACACGGGGGCGAAAAACATGCGCGTCGCGCGTATCGACGCCCGTTTTGACCCGACGATTTATATCGCAATCGGCATGGCAAATATGCTGGCGATTGGCGGCGGAAGCTGGATGGTGGTGCAGGGCACGCTTACCCTGGGGCAATTGACCAGCTTTGCGATGTATCTGGGGCTCATGATCTGGCCGATGCTGGCGCTGGCCTGGATGTTTAACATCGTGGAGCGCGGCAGCGCTGCCTACAGCCGCATTCGCGCCATGCTGGCCGAAGCGCCGGTGGTCATCGACGGTAGCGAGGCCGTACCGGAAGGGCGCGGCGTCATGACCGTCGACGTCCGCAAGTTTGTCTATCCGCATACGGAGCATCCGGTGCTGGAGAACGTTAGCTTTACGCTTCAGCCAGGCCAGATGCTGGGGATCTGCGGCCCGACGGGATCCGGCAAAAGTACTGTGCTCTCTCTGCTTCAGCGCCACTTTGACGTCACCGAGGGCGATATCCGCTTTCACGATATCCCCCTGACCAGACTGCTGCTGGACGAGTGGCGCGGTCGACTGGCGGTCGTCAGCCAGACGCCGTTTTTATTTTCGGACACCGTGGCAAACAACATTGCCCTGGGACGCCCCGGGGCGACGCAGGAAGAGATTGAACATGTGGCGCGTCTGGCCAGCGTTCATGATGATATTTTGCGTCTGCCGCAGGGGTACGAAACGGAAGTCGGGGAACGCGGCGTCATGCTGTCCGGCGGGCAAAAGCAGCGTATCTCGATTGCCCGCGCGCTGCTGCTGAATGCTGAAATTCTGATCCTGGATGATGCGCTTTCCGCCGTGGACGGCCGTACCGAGCATCAAATTCTGCATAACCTGCGCCAGTGGGGCGACGGACGCACGGTGATTATCAGCGCCCACCGCTTGTCGGCGCTCACCGAAGCCAGCGAAATTGTGGTCTTACAGCACGGGCACATTGCCCAGCGCGGGCAGCATGAAACGCTTGCCGAGCAGCCGGGCTGGTATCGCGATATGTACCGCTATCAACAGCTTGAGGCGGCGCTGGACGATGCGCCGGAGCAGGATGAGGAGGCCGCCAATGCGTAAGATCGGAACGATGTGGCCGACGCTCAAACGTCTGCTGGCCTACGGCTCGCCGTGGCGTAAACCGCTCTCCGTGGCCGTGCTTCTACTCTGGATTGCGGCGATTGCTGAAGTGAGCGGTCCGCTGCTCATCAGCTATTTTATCGACAACATGGTCGCCAAAAGCTACCTTCCGCTGGGGCTGGTGGCGGGTTTAGGCGTGGCCTACGTTGGCCTGCAGCTGGCGGCGGCAGGGCTGCACTATGCGCAGTCGCTGCTGTTTAACCGCGCAGCCGTGGGCGTCGTTCAGCAGCTGCGTACGGATGTGATGGACGCGGCGCTTCGCCAGCCGCTCAGCGAGTTTGACATCCAGCCGGTCGGGCAGGTGATTTCGCGCGTGACCAACGATACCGAGGTAATCCGCGATCTGTACGTTACCGTGGTCGCGACGGTGTTACGCAGCGCGGCGCTGATTGGCGCGATGCTGGTGGCGATGTTCAGCCTCGACTGGCGCATGGCGCTGGTGGCGATCACCATCTTCCCGGCGGTGCTGATTGTCATGATCATTTACCAGCGCTACAGCACGCCGATCGTGCGTCGGGTGCGCGCGTATCTGGCCGACATTAACGATGGCTTCAACGAAGTGATCAACGGCATGAGCGTCATCCAGCAGTTCCGCCAGCAGGCGCGCTTTGGCGAACGCATGGGGGAAGCCAGCCGTTCGCACTACATGGCGCGTATGCAGACGCTGCGGCTTGATGGTTTCCTGCTGCGTCCGCTGCTGAGCCTTTTCTCGGCGCTGGTGCTTTGCGGGCTGCTGATGCTCTTCGGGCTGAGCTCAAACGGTACGATTGAAGTGGGCGTGCTGTACGCCTTTATCAGCTATCTCGGGCGTCTTAACGAGCCGTTGATCGAGCTTACCACCCAGCAATCGATGCTGCAGCAGGCGGTGGTCGCCGGTGAGCGCGTGTTTGAGCTGATGGACAGGCCGCGCCAGGCCTACGGCAATGACGAGCGACCTCTGCAAAGCGGGACTATCGCCTTTGATAACGTCTCGTTTGCCTATCGCGAAGACCGGCTGGTGCTGCAGGACATCACGCTTGACGTTCCGTCGCGCGGTTTCGTGGCGCTGGTAGGGCATACCGGCAGCGGTAAGAGCACGCTTGCCAGCCTGTTGATGGGCTATTACCCGGTCACGCACGGCGAAATCCGCCTCGATGGGCGCCCGCTCGCGTCTCTCAGCCACACCGTGTTGCGTAAAGGCGTCGCGATGGTGCAGCAGGATCCGGTCGTGCTGGCCGATACCTTCTACGCCAACGTGACCCTGGGGCGAGACTACTCCCAGGAGCAGGTCTGGGACGTGCTGGAAAAAGTGCAGCTGGCAGAGCTGGCGCGCGGGTTTAGCGATGGGATCAATACCAAACTGGGCGAGCAGGGGAACAATCTCTCCGTCGGGCAAAAGCAGCTCCTGGCGATGGCGCGGGTGCTGATTGAAACGCCGCAGATACTGATTCTGGATGAAGCCACGGCCAGTATTGACTCCGGCACCGAACAGGCCATTCAGCAGGCGCTGGCCGCCGTACGCGACCATACGGCGCTGGTGGTGATTGCCCACCGTCTTTCCACCATCGTCGATGCCGATACCATTCTGGTGTTACATCGCGGACAGGCCGTTGAACGCGGTACGCACCGTGAACTGCTGGAAGCCAAAGGGCGCTACTGGCAGATGTACCAGCTGCAGCTGGCGGGCGAAGAGCTGGCGGCCAGCGTGCGTGATGAAGAGTCGCTTAGCGCCTGATGCACCAAAATGAGGCGACGCGCTAACAGTCATTCCTGTTGGTGCAAAACTGAAACGCACCGTGCACCGGCATGGTGCGTTTTTTTTCACCTGTTCGTTTATTACGGCCGCGTAATGCTCTGTGCGCCGCCGTTCCCCCTCGTTTTCATTTCTGGCACACCCCTTGCAATACCTTCTGCGTAAGCTGCGGCCATTACCGAATTCTGACTGGAGGGGATCTATGAAGCTGGTTACGGTTGTAATCAAACCATTCAAACTCGAAGACGTGCGTGAAGCGTTGTCTTCAATGGGTATTCAGGGACTGACTGTCACCGAAGTGAAAGGCTTTGGTCGTCAGAAGGGTCATGCCGAGCTTTATCGCGGGGCGGAATACAGCGTTAACTTTCTGCCAAAAGTAAAAATTGATGTCGCGATTGCTGACGATCAGCTTGATGAAGTCATTGATGTCATTAGCAAAGCGGCCTATACCGGCAAAATTGGCGACGGCAAAATTTTCGTTGCCGAACTGCAGCGCGTCATTCGCATCCGTACCGGCGAATCTGACGAAGCGGCATTGTAAATAACGCCTGGCACACAGTGATAGGGATCGAGAAAATGAAGATAGCAACACTTAAAACGGGTCTGGGTTCGCTGGCGCTGCTGCCGGGCCTGGCGCTGGCTGCTACCCCTGCGGTGGTCGACAAAGCCGATAACGCCTTTATGATGATCAGCACCGCGCTGGTGCTGTTCATGTCAATTCCGGGCATTGCGCTGTTCTACGGCGGCCTGATCCGTGGCAAAAACGTTCTCTCCATGCTGACGCAGGTTGCCGTGACGTTCGCACTGGTCTGCGTCCTATGGGTGGTTTACGGTTACTCGCTGGCCTTCGGTACGGGCAACGCGTTCTTTGGTAACTTCGACTGGGTGATGCTGAAAAATATTGAGCTGACCGCGCTGATGGGCAGTTTCTATCAGTACATCCACGTTGCGTTCCAGGGCTCCTTCGCCTGTATTACCGTCGGGCTGATTGTGGGCGCGCTCGCCGAGCGTATTCGTTTCTCTGCCGTGCTGATCTTCGTGGTGGTCTGGATGACGCTCTCCTATGTGCCGATTGCGCACATGGTCTGGGGTGGCGGTCTGCTGGCAACGCACGGCGCGCTGGACTTCGCGGGCGGTACCGTTGTACACATCAACGCCGCGGTAGCGGGTCTGGTGGGTGCCTACCTGATTGGCAAACGCGTGGGCTTCGGTAAAGAAGCGTTTAAACCGCACAACCTGCCGATGGTGTTTACCGGTACGGCTATCCTCTACTTTGGCTGGTTTGGCTTCAACGCCGGCTCGGCAAGTGCAGCAAACGAAATCGCCGCGCTGGCCTTCGTGAACACCGTTGTGGCCACGGCGGGTGCAATCCTCTCCTGGGTGTTTGGCGAGTGGGCGGTACGCGGTAAACCTTCTTTGCTGGGTGCCTGTTCGGGTGCCATTGCCGGTCTGGTTGGCATTACGCCAGCGTGTGGTTATGTCGGCGTGGGTGGCGCGCTGCTGGTCGGTCTGGTGTCCGGTCTGGCGGGTCTGTGGGGCGTGACCGCACTGAAACGTGTGCTGCGCGTTGACGACCCATGCGATGTGTTTGGTGTTCACGGCGTGTGCGGCATCGTAGGTTGTATCATGACCGGTATCTTTGCCGCGAAGTCGCTCGGTGGCGTGGGCTACGCAGAAGGCGTGACCATGGTTCATCAGGTGCTGGTGCAGCTGGAAAGTATTGCAATCACCGTTGTCTGGTCTGCCGTTGTGGCCTTCATTGGCTATAAGCTGGCGGATATGACGGTGGGTCTGCGCGTACCGGAAGAGCAGGAGCGCGAAGGCCTGGACGTCAACAGCCACGGCGAGAATGCGTATAACGCATAATAAACAGCAAAACGGCAACCTTTGGTTGCCGTTTTTAATGTGTATTCCCTCTCCCCGTGGGAGAGGGTCAGGGTGAGGGCATCAGGCCGTACAAGGCAAAAGCAAAACGGCAACCTTTGGTTGCCGTTTTTAATGTGTATCCCCTCTCCCCGTGGGAGAGGGTCAGGGTGAGGGCATCAGGCCGTACACAATCACCCGCGATTACGCATCACCCCTTCCTGCACCGTAGACGCGACCAGCACGCCGTCCTGAGTATAAAACTCCCCGCGCACAAACCCGCGCGCGCTCGACGCTGACGTACTCTCCACGCTGTAAAGCAGCCACTCATTCATGTTGAACGGACGGTGGAACCACATGGAGTGATCGATCGTCGCGACCTGCATCCCTTTTTCCAGGAAACCAACCCCGTGCGGCTGCAGCGCCACCGGCAGGAAGTTGAAATCTGACGCATAGCCGAGCAGATACTGATGCACGCGGAAATCTTCCGGCACGCTCCCGTTGGCACGGATCCAGACCTGGCGTTTCGGCTCGGCGGTATGGCCTTTCATCGGGTTGTGGAACTCAACCGGGCGGATCTCCAGCGGCTTATCGCAGAGAAACTTCTCTTTGACCTGCGGCGGAAGCAGATGCGCCAGCGCGCGGGCGATATCCGTCTCTGATTTTAAAGAGTCGGGCGACGGAGCCGGGGGCATCACTTTTTGATGCTCATAGCCGGGTTCCGGCGCCTGGAAAGAGGCGGTCATGTAAAAGATCGGCTTGCCGTTTTGAATAGCTGCTACGCGGCGCGCGCTGAAGCTGTTGCCGTCTCGCAGGACTTCAACGTCATACACAATCGGTTTTGCGCTATCGCCAGGGCGTAAGAAGTAGCTGTGGAACGAATGCACCAGACGGTCTGCCGGGACAGTCTCCTTTGCTGCGTACAGCGCTTGTCCAACGACTTGCCCCCCGAAGACCTGGCGTAAGCCGAGATCTTCGCTCTGTCCGCGAAAGAGTCCTTCCTCAATTTTTTCCAGATTCAGTAATGTCAGCAGATTGTTCAGTGCCTGACTCATAGTTGTCCTCAATAAACGCCGTAGCGAAAGATAGGCAGAGTATAACGCAGAAATGAAAGTGGTCCGATGGGTAGAATAATCTGAATATCGGCACGTTTTCAGGCATAAATCGGTGATCTGTGCCACACTTGAATACGTTATGTGATTGAAACGACATCGGGTGGGATCGATCCCGCTGGTGCATTGATAAGGAGACTTCAATGAAACTCGTGCCCATGCTAAGTGGTGTAGCTATTGCGGTGGCGTTGTCCGCCTGTGCCGGTAAAAGTGCCCAAGTGCCAGTACCAGCAGCCGACCCGAACGGGATTAATACCCTTTCACAGCAATCCATTCAGCAGCCTAATGTTTCCGGTACCATCTGGATTAAACAGAAAGTGGCGTTGCCGCCGGATGCGGTATTAACCGTAACGCTGTCTGATGCTTCTCTGGCCGACGCGCCGTCGAAAGTCGTTGCCCAGCGTGCCGTTCGTACTGAAGGCAAGCAGGCGCCGTTTAGCTTCGTATTGCCGTATAACCCGTCGGACGTGCAGCCTAACGCCCGTATCCTGCTGAGCGCAGCGGTAACCATCAACGGCAAGCTGGTCTTTATCACCGATACGGTCCAGGAAGCGATCAACAACGGTGGGACAAAAATCGATCTGAACCTGGTGCCGGTGCAGCAGACCGAAGTGCCGGTCGCACCGCAGACCAATCAGCCGTCTCTGCCAACTCCACCGACTCAGATGTAATTTCTGCATTTCCCCTCTCCTCCGGGAGAGGGGTCAATACACCCAGCGAAACTTCTGCAAATCGATCTGACCCGACCCTGACACCTGCACACCCTCTGAAAGTAATGCCTGACGCTGACGCTGAAGATCCGGCCCGGTGAGCGAGATGGCACCATGACGGTTCACCACCCGATGCCAGGGCAGCGTGCTGCCTTCCGGCAGCCGTTTCAGGACGCCTCCAACCTGTCGCGCCGCGCGCGGGGAACCGGCCAGACGCGCGACATCACCATAGGTGGTGACGTAGCCTTCCGGGATTGAGGCCACGATTTGCCATACGCGCTGTGGAAAGGAGTCGTGTTCGTCCATACCTTTACCTGTGGGGAGTTTCTGGAAAGCTATGGTAAACGAAGATCTTCATGATTGCTGCGCCTGTTTGCGCAAGAAACCAGCATCCGGTTGCTGGTCGCTTGCAATTGGGCTTTAGCACAGGGATAATGCGCCAGCGCGTTGGTTATCAACGCTCTCAATGGGGGCTCTGTTGGTTCTCCCGCAACGCTACTCTGTTCACCAGGTCAGGTCCGGAAGGAAGCAGCCAGGGCAGACGACGTGTGTGCCGGGATGTAGCTGGCAGGGCCCCCACCCATTTGTGGCCTCATAAGATTCTTCTGCTTCACCTCTCCCTTACATCATTACTCCACAATAAAACTACGCCTGTATCGTGTAATATATATTTCATTGCACTGAAATATTATTGTCATAAACCTGTAATAATAGACTGTCATTTTATAATCGGACGGTTATTTTCTTCCATAACTCAAAAAAATATATATCTGGATAACATTGTTAAGTTCGTGTATTAAATAAAGTACTTATTCCGAAGGGAAGTGACAAACATGGCTACAGCGGTATTAAACGTTAAGATTGATGACGCGCTAAAAGAAAGGCTTCGCCACTATGCGGAAGTCAATAACGAGAATTTAAGCGTGACGACAGAGAAACTGCTGCTGCTGGCGTTCGAAGCAGTAGAAGAGGCGGGAGTATCGGAAGAGGATATTGATAATCAGCATACGGAAGAAGAGAGCGTTTCTCCTTTTACTCCTAAAGAAATCAAGGCTCTACGTAAACTTCTGAAGAAGAGAAAATGAAACAACAACTGTCAACCGCCAGTGACTACAACGAGGCCTGCGATTTGTTGCGTTCAGGCTACGTGAAGCATGTACGTCTTGGCTGGAATGTTGGAAGCGATGAGTTCTTTCGTATTGCGTCTGACTGGTGTGATACCGGTGCAAAAATAAAGAAAGACGGTGATAACTTCGTTATTTCACTAAAAGGCTTTCCTATTCCTCCTCAGCATTAAATCCTGACCAGTGAAAACTGCTGACTGCATATATTACAGTCAGCAGTTTTTATTTTATGATCTGCTTCAAATATTTTAATATTAGATCACGCTGCGTTTTAACGATGGCACGTTTTTATTCAGAGCGAGCCATAACGGTTTGATCCTCAGCAACGCCTGCTCAAGCTCTGTCGATTCGAGCGAGAAGGGCATCCGTAAATAGCGGTCAAACGCCCCCGATAAACCAAACCGCGTCCCGGTTCCCAGGTTAATCCCGATTATTTCTGCCCGCGCGGCAAGCTGTGTCGCCAGCATGCCCGGGAGCTCTATCCAGTAAGATAGCCCGCCTTCCGCCTCGTGGAATTTCCACTCCGGGAAATGTTCGCGCAGCAGGTCACCGCATCGATCGCGCCGTTCCGCCAGCATCTTCCGGCGTGCGGGCAGAAACGTCTCGCTGTTGTTAATGAGCCACTGCATTGCCAGCTGTTCGAGCAGCGGCGAGCCTAAATCCAGGGTATCCCGCGTCTGGGCAAGGGTGGCGATGATGCGCGATGAGGCACGGATCCAGCCGAGACGCAGCCCGCCCCAGAAGCTTTTTCCGGCAGAGCCTAAGGTGATGACGGTGGCCTGCGGGTTAAAGGCGGCCAGCGGTGGCGGGGGAGGCGCATCAAACCAGAGATCCACCATCGTTTCATCCACCACCAGCGCCGTGCGGGTTTGGGCTGCAATATCCGTGATGGCCTGACGGGTGGGGATATCCATACAGCGCCCGGTCGGATTATGAAAATCTGGCATCAGGTAGGCCAGGCGCGGCGCCGTCTGGGCAAGCGTTGCGGCAAAGCCATCCGTATCCCAGCCGGTTTCCGGCAGCGACACCCCGACTGGCCGACACTGCGCCCCCTGAATGGCGGCAATCGCCAGCGGATAGGTGGGATGATCGACCACGACGCGGTCCCCCGGCCCGGTCATCATCCGCAGTATCAGCGCAAAGCCGCTGACGGCGCCATTAACCACCATCACTTCGTCTGCGCGGGTGGGAAGGCCCCGCGCGGTATAGCGCGCAGCGATGGCCTCCCGCAGCGTCGGTAGCCCCAGCTGATCGTAGCCCGTCAGCGAGAGATGCGGGGTAATGGCCGTGAGCGCATGGGCATAAGCCTGATGGATCTCCGGCCCGGCATTCAGGGCGGCAGTGGAGAGATCCAGTGCGGCGCTCGCCGCGGAAAGGGTGGGAACGGCGCGCGTGTCAGGGAGAATGACCCGTGACCCGCTGCCGTGGCGGCTTTCAAGGTAACCCTCCTCGCGCAGGTGGGCGAGCGCGCTGCTGACGGTGGTTCGGCTCACGTCCAGCGCCGTGGCCAGCTCACGCTCGCCCGGCAGCCGCGTATTCAGTGCCAGACGCCCATCAAGAATTAACAAACGCAGCGCGTCGGCCAGCTGTCGCCAGAGCGGGGTGCGGGATGAGGCTTGCTGCCAGTGGCCTAAAAGGCGTACCAGAGACTGGCTTCCGAAGCGACGTGATGACATATGCAGTCCACAATTTGAAAACTGGACATTAATCATAGTGCCATTTTAGGTCAGGATGAAAGCCTGGTTCACTGGAGAAGATAAAAATGGTACGTCGTCTGCTACAACTCTATGTCGGTTTAGGACTGTATGGCCTTTCCACCGCAATGTTTATTCGTTCCGATTTGGGTGTCGATCCCTGGGATGTTTTTCACCTCGGGGTGGGGATGCAGCTGGGGATGACTATCGGGACGGTGATCATTGTGACCGGCGCGGCGGTGCTGCTGCTGTGGATCCCGCTGCGCCAGATGCCGGGCCTTGGCACGATCAGCAACGTGATTTGTATCGGCCTGGCGGCGGACGCCAGCATGGCGCTTATCCCGGAGCTGGATTCGTTACCCGTTCGAATTGCTTTCCTGGTGTCGGGCATCGTGATGAACGCGATTGCGACCAGCATGTACATCGGGGCCGGTTTCGGGCCAGGCCCGCGCGACGGCCTGATGACCGGCATTCACGCCCGGCTGGGGTGGTCCATTCGCAGCGTGCGTACCTCAATTGAGGTGTCCGTTCTGCTGATTGGGTGCGTGCTTGGCGGCACGTTTGGGGTGGGAACCGTACTGTATGCCCTGACCATTGGCCCGCTTATCCAGCTTTGCCTGCCCTGGTTCCGCCAGAAGCCACGCATTGCGGAAATACCCCAGCCGGAGCGGGTTGTTTGATTTTGCGAAGCGCTCACATGTTTTAACGGCGTCGCTGTGCCAGAATAGACGCTTCGAAAATCGCGATGCCAGAAAGCATGAAAGCAATCACTCTCTATGATGTCGCCCTCCTTGCGGGGGTTTCTTATCAGACCGTTTCCCGCGTCATTAACGACGCGGAACATGTGTCTGCCCGCACGCGAGAAAAGGTGCAGCAGGCGATGGCGGAGCTGCACTACGTTCCTAACCTTCGGGCGCAGCAGCTGGCGGGGAAACGCACCCGTACGCTGGGCCTCATCACCACCGATCTGGCCCTGCACGCGCCTTCGCAAATTGTGTCGGCGGTCAAATCGCGTGCGGCGGAACAGGGGGCGAGCGTCCTTATCTCCATGGTAGAGCAACCCCAGCAGTGTCAGGCCGCGCTTCAGGCGCTGCTGGCACAGCGGGTGGACGCGCTGCTGGTGAATGTGCCGCTTGACGATCCGCTCGCCGAAGAGCTCGGGGCGCTGGCGTCGCCCGTCCCGGTGCTGTTCCTCGATGTGGCGCCCTCAGCGCGGGTAAACAGCCTCGTGTTTAACGCGGAGCAGGGGGCGCGTCTGGGCGTTGAGCATCTGCTTTCTCTGGGGCATCAGCGCATTGCCCTGCTGAGCGGGCCGGAAAGCTCGGTCTCTGCGCGGGCGCGCCTGGCGGGCTGGAAAGCGACGCTGGCGCTGGCGGGTCTTAACGCGACGGCTGTGGCCTACGGTGACTGGAGCGCGGCCAGCGGTTATGAGAAGGGACACGTGCTGCTGTCGGGTGCGGCATTACCGGACGCGATTCTGGTGGCGAACGATCAGATGGCGCTCGGGGTGATGCGCGCCTGCGCGGAAAAAGGGATCGCGATCCCTGGCCAGCTTTCGGTGGTTGGGTTTGACGATACCGCTGACAGCGCCTGGTTTTCCCCGCCGCTGACAACCATTCGTCAGGCGTTTCGCGAGGCGGGCGAACGCAGCGTGGAGTGGCTGCTGGCACCTTCCGGGGGCGAAGCGTGCCGGCAGGTTCAGCTGCCGGTGACGCTGGTTACCCGTCATTCCAGCGCGCGCCGCAATCCGAAGCAGGCCGAACGCGAGGATCTGGCGCAGCAGCTCAGAAGCCTGGCACTCCTTGCCGAGCAGATTGCCCGCAAATAAAACTTTGTGATCGGACTCGCTACCCCGCGATTGAACGCTTTACCGTTGTCGGGTGCCAGGGCATGTTAACCAAAATTGTGAGCGCTTCGCAAAGAGGTTACTATGTCCACCACTTCACCGCTGACCCTCAGCGCCATTCTGGCCCGTCGGGACTGGGAAAATCCTGGCGTCACCCAGTGGAACCGTCTGGCCGCACACGCGCCGTTACACAGCTGGCGCAATGAGCCCTCTGCCAGAGAGGACGCTGGATCGACCAGCAGGCACTATCTGAACGGAGTGTGGCAGTTTAGCTTCTTTACCGCGCCGGAACGGGTTCCTCAGGCATGGGTAACCGAAGATTGCGCGGATGCCGTTGCGATGCCCGTGCCGTCTAACTGGCAGATGCAGGGGTTCGACACGCCCATCTATACCAATGTCACCTATCCTATTCCCGTTAACCCGCCTTTCGTGCCGCAGGAAAACCCGACCGGTTGTTACTCGCTCACATTTGAGGTGGATGACGCCTGGCTTCGAAGCGGGCAGACCCGCATCATCTTCGACGGCGTGAACTCGGCGTTCCATCTCTGGTGCAACGGGCAGTGGATGGGCTATTCCCAGGACAGCCGATTGCCCGCCGAATTTGACCTCTCGGCGGCCTTGCGCCCCGGGCAGAACCGGCTGGCGGTCATGGTATTGCGCTGGTGCGACGGCAGCTATCTGGAAGATCAGGACATGTGGCGCATGAGCGGCATCTTCCGCGATGTGGCGCTGCTGCATAAACCCGAGACGCAGATTGCCGATTATCACGTGGTGACGGATCTGAATGCGGAGCTGGACCGCGCGGTGCTGAAGGTGGATGTCGCGCTGGCAGGCGCTGGCTTTGCAGACTGCGAGGTGGTCATGACCCTGTGGCGCACGGGTGAAAAATGCGCCAGCGTTTCCCGGCGTCCAGGATCTGCCATCGTCGACGAGCGCGGCAGCTGGGCAGAGCGGCTAACGGCGGCGATCCCCGTTGACCAGCCCGCGCTCTGGAGCGCTGAAACGCCAGAACTGTATCGCCTGACGATTGCGCTTCTTAACCCGCAGGGTGAGGTGCTGGAGGTTGAGGCGTGTGACGTGGGCTTCCGCCGCGTTGAGATCGGCAATGGCCTACTGAAGCTTAACGGTAAACCGCTGCTGATCCGCGGGGTTAACCGGCACGAGCATCACCCGGAAAACGGCCAGGTGATGGACGAAGCGACCATGCGCCGCGATATCGAAATCATGAAGCAGCACAACTTCAACGCCGTGCGCTGCTCGCACTATCCGAACCATCCCATGTGGTACCGGCTTTGCGACCGCTACGGGCTGTACGTCGTTGACGAAGCCAATATCGAAACGCACGGCATGGTGCCGATGAGCCGCCTTGCTGACGATCCGCGCTGGCTGCCCGCCATGAGCGAACGCGTGACCCGCATGGTGCAGCGCGATCGTAATCATCCCTCGGTTATCATCTGGTCTCTGGGCAATGAGTCGGGCCACGGCGCGAATCACGATGCGCTGTACCGCTGGCTGAAAACCACCGATCCTACGCGTCCGGTGCAGTATGAAGGCGGCGGCGCGAACACGGCGGCGACCGATATTGTCTGTCCGATGTACGCCCGGGTCGATCGGGATCAGCCCTTCCCGGCAGTGCCTAAATGGTCAATCAAGAAATGGATCGGCATGCCGGACGAAACGCGCCCGCTGATCCTCTGTGAATACGCCCACGCGATGGGAAATAGCTTTGGCGGGTTTGCGAAATACTGGGAAGCGTTTCGCAGCCATCCTCGCCTGCAGGGTGGGTTTGTCTGGGACTGGGTCGATCAGGCCCTGACGAAACGGGACGAAAAGGGCAACTTGTTCTGGGCCTACGGCGGAGGCTTCGGCGATAAGCCGAACGATCGGCAGTTCTGTCTTAACGGGCTGGTGTTCCCCGATCGCTCGCCGCACCCGGCGCTGTTCGAGGCGCAGCGCGCCCAGCAGTTCTTTACCTTTACGCAGGTCAGCACTTCTCCGCTGGTGATTGAGGTGCAAAGCGGCTACCTGTTCCGCCACACCGATAACGAAGTGCTGAACTGGACGGTTGCCCGGGACGGGGACGTGCTGGCCGCGGGCGAGGTGACGCTCTCGATGGCGCCTGAAGGCACCCAGCGTCTGGAAATTGACCTGCCGGCGCTGAAAGCCGTGCCGGGTGAGGTCTGGCTGAACGTTGAAGTACGTCAGCCGCGGGCAACGCCGTGGTCTCCGGCTGACCATCGCTGCGCGTGGGAGCAGTGGCCGCTTCCGGCTCCCCTCTTTATTGCTCCGCCAGTCCCGGCGGGCGAGCCGCCGGTGTTAACGCAAAGCGATCGCATTCTGGAGATCGCCCATCGTCAACAGCGCTGGCAGTTCGATCGCGCAACCGGAAACCTGTCCCAATGGTGGCGAAATGGTGTTGAAACGCTGCTTTCACCTCTGACGGACAACGTCAGCCGCGCGCCGCTGGATAACGACATTGGCGTGAGTGAAGCGACGCAGATCGATCCGAACGCCTGGGTTGAACGCTGGAAAGCGGCGGGCATGTATGAACTCACCTCGCGCGTTCTGCACTGTGAGGCACGGCAGCACGCAGGCGACGTGGTGGTCACAACCCAGCACGTGCTTGAGTATCGCGGCAAAGCCCTGTTCATGAGCCGTAAAGTCTGGCGGGTGGACGATCGTGGCGTTCTGCATGGCGATATTCAGATTGACGTTGCGTCTGATATCCCTGAACCCGCGCGCGTTGGCCTGAGCGTTCATCTTGCCGAAACGCCGGAAAACGTTCACTGGCTGGGGCTGGGGCCGCATGAAAACTACCCGGACAGAAAGCTGGCGGCGCAGCAGGGTCGCTGGACATTACCTCTCGAGGCCATGCACACGCCGTATATCTTCCCGACGGAAAATGGTTTGCGCTGCGATACCCGGGAACTTGTGGTGGGAACGCATCAGCTGAACGGCCGGTTCCATTTCTCGGTGAGCCGCTACGGCCAGCAGCAGCTGCGTGAGACAACCCATCATCATCTGCTGCGCGAAGAGCCGGGATGCTGGCTCAATCTCGATGCGTTCCATATGGGCGTGGGCGGCGACGACTCCTGGAGCCCCAGCGTCTCTCCGGAATTCCTCCTGCAGACACGCCAGCTTCGCTATACCTTCAGCTGGCAGCAGAACCCTTAACTGACCATGAAGATGCGGCCACAGAGCGTGGCCGCAGTCTTACGCCAGAATGCCGCTCAGGCCATGCAGGCTCATGTAAATCCCTACTACGGTAATCAGCGCAGCGGAGATCCACGGCGCTTTACGGGAGAATTCGCTAAACCCGGGCCAGCGTTTGGTCGCGTGCTTGAGGCTTAAGGCCGCAATCGCGCCAGAAGCGACCAGCGTTAACGCCAGACCAATGCTGAAGCTGAACACCAGCGTCGCGCCGAGGGCGAAATGCTTCAGCTGCAGGCAGATCAGCAGCACGGTGATGGACGCCGGACAGGGGATAAGCCCGCCGGTCAGGCCAAACATCACGATCTGGCCGGTGGTGACGTTTTGACCGCTGAAGCGCCGGTTAATATCCTGCGCGTGAGCGCGCTGGTGGGCATCCTGCCACTCTTCTTCAACCAGCGTGTGTTCGTGGTGATGATGATGATTATGATGGTGGTCATGGTCATAGTCATGGTCATGGTCATGGTGGTCGTGGTGGTGATGATGATCGTGCGGCTGGCTCTCTTTCCAGGTTCGCCACGCCATCCACAGGGCGATCGCAACGATCAGTACTCCGGAGATCAGCTGGAACCAGGGTTCGGACGTGTGTGCATCCCAGCCCCGACCAAACCATAATCCCGCCATCGCAACGAGCCAGACCACCGCCGTATGGGAGAGCGTTGCCGCCAGGCCGAGCAGCACCGCCTGTTTCAGCGTGCCTCGGATGGCAACAATAAAGGCGGCCATCATTGTTTTTGAATGGCCCGGTTCCAGGCCATGTAGCGCACCGAGCAGGATAGCGCTGGGAACAAACAGCCAGGCGTTGCCCTGCTGAAGGAGTGAAGCAAAATCGGTCATGGGAAATTCCGGAGTGGAAAGCGTGCGGAGATACTACTCCCCCCCAGTAGCGTAATACTACCCCCCAGTAGAAAAATACTCAGGGGGAGTAGAGCGTGGTATGCTTTAAAAGCCAAAAAATAAGGGATACAGAGATGTCACATACCGTTCGCGACAAGAAGATGTTACTGACTCGCCTGAAGAAAATTCAGGGGCAGAGCACCGCGCTGGAAAAAATGCTCAACAGCGATCACGAATGCGCCGAGGTGTTACAGCAGCTGGCGGCGATCCGCGGGGCGGTGAATGGCATGATGATGCAGGTGATCGAAGGGCATTTAACCGATCATGTGGTGAAAGAGCCTGAAGAAGCGCAGCGTGAAGCCGATCTTGGCGTGGTGTTGCGGGTGATGAAATCCTATCTCAAGTAGCGTGCGTGCCGAGGTTATTTTCTGCCCAGAGAATAAATTCCGTCTTTGGCAGCGCTTTGCTGTAGTACCATCCCTGCCCGTACTGCACGCCGTGGCGGTGTAGCCAGGTGAGCTGCCCTGCGGTTTCGACGCCCTCCGCCACCATCGCCAGCTTCAGCGACTTCGCTATTTCAATGATGTGCGGCGTCACGTTTTTATACTCCAGCGCATCCACGAACGATTTATCAATTTTTAGCGTGTCGACGTCCAGATCCTGCAGATAGCTCAGGCTGGAATAGCCCGTGCCAAAATCATCTATATAGACAGGGTGGCCTGAACGGCGAAATGCGGCGATAGCCGGTGCGCTAATTTTGGGATCGGCAAAGCCGCGCTCGGTGAGCTCAAGGGCGATTTGTCGGGGATGGATTTGCCACTTGTTCAGGAGCTGGCTCAGCAGAGGCGGCAGGATGCCGGAGGTTAAATCGGCAGGGGCGAGGTTAATGGAGATATGCTGATCCGGATAGCGTTGCAGCCAGTGGCCCATATCTTCAAACACCTTTTCGATGACTAACTGCGTCAGCTTCGAGATGAGCCCCGTTTGCTCGGCAAGGGGGACAAAAATATCCGGCGAGAGGCAGCTTCCGTCTGGCTGCGGCCAGCGCGTTAGCGCCTCAGCGCCCACAATTTTTCCGCTACAGAGCGCCACGATGGGCTGATAGTGCACCACAAAATCCCGGCTGTTAATGGCGTCAAGCAGGCGATTGCGCGGCGACTGGATACGCCGCAGGATCCGCAGGACAAACAGTGCGGCGAGCAGGCTTATCAACATGCCGAACGGTAACCAGAAAAGAAGCTGCCGGTGCCAGGTTTCAGCCAGCGGTTTGAGCGTTGCCCATGCGACGACGGTAAATCCAAGCTCAGGTACAGACTTCATGACGTACATTGAACCGTTGTACTGCACGCTTTTCACACCCCGCTCCTGAACCATGTCGCGGATGTGAGAGTCGAGCTTGCTGCTGCTGGCAAATATGCGGTGCGTTGCGCTTCCTACCAGGGCGGCATCAATCGCTATCTCGCCGAAAGGGATCACGTCCACCAGCGAGGCAGGATCGATCATGACAAGGTAGTGGCCTTTTCCCAGCACCGTCATGTAGCGGTTAAACCCAAGATCGTTCTGCGTTGTCAGCCACGCGCTGTAACCATCTTCGGTAATGCGCATTGGAGGAGGGAAAGGGGACGCATGGCTAGTTTGCTCCAGGGAGGAGCAGAGCGGTCGAAGATTGTCGATATAAATCACTTCCTGGACATATCGCCACGAGAAAGCGACCCGGCGCATTTCCCGCAATTGCAAGGGGCTACACGGCACGCCCTCAAAGGCCTGCAGGTGATCGAGCGCTTCTTTTGCCTGATCCACAACCCTGTCGGTGCGAACCAGCACGCGGGAGGCATAGTTATCCAGCGCATCGGCGAATTTATCTTCCGCCTGGCGATGGGCCAGCCAGATGCTCAGGCAAATGGGGACCAGCACAGAAAAGATAAGTACGCCAGTCACCAGACTGACCAGATGTCGGGTTTTCATGCTGTCGTGTCCTTCCTCGTATGCCCATTCCTGGGCATTGAGTTCCCTGCCTGAAGAGAAAGATTTTACCGCGAAATGATATAGTTATAGCACGTGGTTGGCATGGTTTTCATTTTATCTCAGGCATACGAGAAATTATCGTCAGAAGAGAGGGGTTGTTTTTTCAATCTTGCCTGGATATTATTTTGTTATGTTATAACAAAACATAAAGGATTTACGATGAAACCCGATATTCACCCAGCCTATCGCACCGTGGTATTCCACGACACCAGCGCTAATGAATACTTTAAAGTCGGCTCAACCATTAAAACCGACCGCGAAATTGAACTCGACGGTGAAACGTATCCGTACATCACCATCGAGGTTTCTTCAAAATCGCACCCGTTTTATACCGGTAAGCAGAAAACGTTCTCCACGGACGGCAGCGCAGCGCGCTTCCGTAAGCGTTTTGGCGGTTTTCTCAATGCGAAGCGGGGCTAACCATGCAGGTACTTAACTCATTACGCAGTGCAAAGCAGCGTCACCCGGATTGCCAGATAGTCAAACGCAAGGGACGCTTATACGTGATTTGCAAATCTAATCCGCGCTTTAAGGCGGTTCAGGGACGTAAAAAAAGACGCTAAACGCGCGTTTCTCGCCAGCTTTCCAGGGATCTTTTCTGTTTGCCATCGGCAGTAAAATTGTCGGTGGCAAGCCAGCTTTCAAAGGCGTTAGCCAGCGCCGGCCACTCTTTGTCGAGAATCGAAAACCAGTCGGTATCCCGGTTACGGCCTTTTATCACCAGCGCCTGGCGAAAGCGTCCTTCAAACTGAAAGCCCAGACGCAGCGCCGCTTTACGGGAAGGCTCGTTCAGGCTATTGCACTTCCATTCATAACGCCGGTACCCCAGGGTATCGAATACGTATCGCATCAGCAGATACTGCGCTTCTGTCGACCCTGGCGTGCGGCTTAACAGAGGAGAGAAGTGAACGTGCCCCACTTCCACGACCCCGTTTTTAGGATCGATCCGCATCAGGGACAGCGTCCCGACAGGAGACTGGGTCCGGTTGTCCATAACGGTAAAGTGGATGGGATCGGATAACTCACTTACGCTCGCCACCCAGTCGGCAAACTCCTCTGCGGTGGCATCGGGTTCACGCAGCAGCCACGTCCAGCTGCGGGTATCTTCGGCCAGTGAATAGGCGGAGAACAACGCGTGGGCATGCTCCACGCGCAGCGGCTCAAGCCGACAATAGTGACCCTGAAGGACCACCCGGGACGGGTGCTGACGAGGCTGCCAGTCGATAAGGGCTTCGCCTACAGGCTGTCCAAACTCGTTGAATGTATTCATCTTTATTTCCATGACGTTGAAAAGATCTCCAGATTAGTGAATTGCTGGTTCCTTAAAAAGAACCACCAGGCTATGTTTTTCTGGTACCAGAAGGAGGGAAGATGAATATACCGGGTGATGAGCTTTACACTTTGCTCCATGCTGCGCTGAAAAAGCGTGGGCAGGAGACGCTTCAGCGCGCGCTCTATCTCGCTTTGCGGGAGGCCATACTGAGCGGAAGGCTTCGGTCCGGCAGCCAGCTGCCCGGTTCGCGAACGCTGGCGCAGCAGATCTCGGTTTCCCGAAACACGGTCAATGCGGCGCTGGACCAGCTCACGCTCGAAGGTTATTTACTGCGTAACCGTCAGGGGACGCGGGTGGGGCAATTCGCTCATCGTACGATTGCCCGGACATTGCCGGATCCTGACGTCAGTCTGACAAAACGGGTCGCCCTGCTGCCCGCGCCCGTGCCGCGCGACACCCCGGTGATGGCGTTTACGCCGGGAACGCCTGCCATTAACTATTTCCCCTTGCCGCTGTGGCGGCGATTGTACGATCGCGTCCTGCGCGAGGAGGGAAGCGCCCTGTTAGGCTATGGCGACCCGGCCGGCGAGCCGTCGCTGCGCGCCGCGATTGCCCGGCATCTCGCCCTGTCCCGCGGTATCGACTGCGACGCCAGCCAGATTGTGATAACCGAGGGAGCGCTGGAAGGCGTCAACCTCTGCACGATGCTGTTAAGCGAGCCTGCCGATGTCGCCTGGGTAGAAAACCCCGGCTATAGCGGGGCAAAGAGTGCGTTTGTTAAAACTGGCCTGGCAATGACGGGAATACCGGTAGATGACGAGGGAATGTGCTGGGAAGGGCTGGATGCGCCTGCGCCCTCAATGATTTTTACCTCACCTTCGCATCAGTTCCCTTACGGGAGCGTGCTCAGCGCGCGGCGGCGGCTGGCGCTGCTGGAGCTGGCCCGGCAGCATAACGCGTGGATCATTGAAGACGATTACGACAGCGAGTTCCGCTATGCCGGTGAGCCCGTACCGGCGATGCTGGGAATGGTCAACAATGCGCCCGTTGTGTATCTGGGGACGTTCAGTAAAACGCTGTTTCCCTCGCTCAGAATGGGGTTTATGGTTTTACCGCCAGCGCTGGCGAAAGCGGCTCGCCCGGCTATCGGCTCGCTGTTGCGCGGAGGGCATCGTGCGGAGCAGCGTACCCTGGCGCTGTTTATTGAAGAAGGTCATTACGCCCGTCATCTTGCCGCCATGCGTCGGCTCTACCGTAAACGCTACCGCCAGCTGCGTGAGGTGCTGGGCGCAGAGCTTTATTCTCCGCACCGCATTCTGGCAGGCGAAGGGGGAATGCATCTGACGCTGGCGATAGACGGTATTGACGACCAGAAGCTGGTGGAGCAGGCGAGGGCGTTTCAGCTGGCACCCGCTGCGCTGAGCGGGTACTACCTGGAGGCGAAGCAGGGGCAAACCGGTCTGGTTTTAGGTTACGGCAATACCTCTGCTTCTCAGTTTGCGCCGGGGATCCGACGCCTGCAGGCGTTAATTACGCAGCAGCAGGGCGGGAAAGGGTAAAGACATCATAGAAAGAGAGCTGACCTTTGGTGGAGACCATTTTCTGCAGCTTCTCTTTTTGCCCGGCTTCAACCGCCGGTGAGTGCATGATGTTTTCGATCAGCTCTTCTGGCACGTAACGCGTGTTGTACCATTCGCCGTTATAGCAGACCCGAAAATCGAGCACGTCGATATCTTCGTAACGGTAGCGCGGATTCACGTCGAAAAAGAAAAAGGCGTTAAAGACGACAAACAGTACAACCAGCAGCCAGACGGAGTCCACCAGCGTTTCTGACTTCAGCATCACAACAAGCGTCGCCAGCCAGGCGGCATACATGGCGACAAACAGTCCAGGATGTTTGCGAATAAAACTAATGCTAAAGCGCGGGCGATTGTCGCGCTTTTCGCGGAGGTTAAGATCGTCGATGGTGGCGGTAAGCAGGCGCTGTATCTCGGTCATTTTTTGCCTTCATAAGAGTTGACAATACAGGGGGTCTGCCAATTTTAGGGGAGCCATCAGGCTGAAAAAAGTAACAGTCTGGCGCTAAAAGACTATAACAGTTGACTCCCCGCAACCTCACAGCGTTTTGATGATTTTTGCCGGATTGCCACCAACGACGACGTTAGCCGGGACGTCTTTCGTCACGACGGCGCCGGAGGCCACCACCACATTATCACCAATGGTGACGCCAGGGTTAATGACAGCCCGGCCGCCAATCCAGACGTTATTGCCAATATTGACGGGTTTTCCAAACTCCACGCCGCTGTTTCGTTCTTCCGCGTCCAGGGGATGGGTAGCCGTATAAATATGAACACCCGGTGCGAGCATACAGTTATCGCCAATATGAACAGGGCAGACATCCAGCATCACGCAGTCGAAGTTAGCGTAAAAGTTTTTGCCCAGATAAATGTTGTATCCGTAGTCGCAGCGGAAGCTCGGCTCAATATAAGCGTCTGCGCTTTGTCCCAGAAGTTCCGCCAGAATGTTCTGGCGTTCTGTTTTTTCATCAGGCGCGGTGTGGTTATAGCGGTAAACCAGATGTCGGGCCCGCAGTCGGTCAGCCCGTAACGTCTCATCGCCGGGGCGGTAATGTTCACCGGCAATCATTTTCTGTTTTTCTAAGCTCATTGGAAACCTCTCTGGATGTTATTACCGAAGGGTAATCGGAACAGGCCAGTAGGGGAACGTTCCCGAAAAGCCGATGTGACTGACGTCACAACATTGCTGCTGATGAACACGTTTTACACGGAGACCTGGCCTGGGCACAGGGAGCATAACGGGACAGGTAAATACTCAGAACGAGGCGTAGAACTCTACAGACACCCTTCAAAGATTAACGGACAAATTTCCACACAGAAGTAGGGATTTTGTCATACAGTTTATTCATTGTCAGTTCAGCAAGACGATGGTCAGCGGCTGAATAAAATACCGCCAGCTCATTATCAGAAAGCTCGTATTTATTCTTTTCAATGACGCGCTCAAGCGTGTCAATTGACTGACAACGTCGTAAGCGCATCAAATAATCGATTTTTGTGAGTGGTTTATCAGACATAAATTCACCTTAGTAATTGTAATAATTTTAACAGGAAAGACTCACCGGGTTAGCTCTGCTCACGTTGACGAAACAGCGGAATAGCCGATTTCCCGATTTACGCCATTTTTGCAAATCCTGAGCGTTAATGCCGTAACTGCTGAACAACATAAAGGTGTCGTCCAGGTATTCATCAATTTGCTCAATGAGCTTATTATCTTCATTGTACTTAATTTTATAATTAAGTGCGAAGGTTGCGATATGCTCTATCAGCTCATTCAACTGTAAATTGATGGCAGACGTTGGGTCGTTTACCCAGCCATGGTTACTTTCATCAAGATTGGCAAGGCAGTCATAGTACAAGGATTCGCAGAGAAATTTCAACTGCGCGATATCATGCCTTTTTGGCGAGTACTCGTCCATAGCGCATCCCCTTCTGAGTGATTTCTTACTCACCGAACATCATTGTCGGGATGGATACAACTGACTTAGCTACATGAGTGCTGTGTTCCTGATAACCTAACTATAAGCCACTCCTTCCTGGATTTCACCGCGCTATTACGAAAAATTACAAATAAAAACCGCAGGCTGGGAGCATGCACGCAAATGGTCACCCTGGTCTCAACGTTTTTATCCAAATTAACGACGGGGTTTTATCGCTTCCTTACGTTTCATCGGCTTAGCAAAAATGATGAGAAAAGTTCAGATTCAGACTTATCTTTGTAAGAACTTCTTATTAGGAATATTCCTAATAGCTTAAGCGGGGAAATGAAATTAAAAAAATCCTGAATTCACCGATTAAGGTATCAGTTAATTATGATATGTCTATTTAAGATGGCAGAAAATAAATAGAGCCACAATAAGCGTAATTAATGATTTTTTCTGAAAATGAAAAAGGCCGCTAATGCGGCCTTTTTATCATGTGGAACCGGTATCAGTGAGGTTCTACCGAATGACTGTGTTCAACATCTTCATTCTTGCGGCTAAAGCGGCGGCGAACCACCACGAAGAACACCGGTACGAAGAAGATAGCCAGTACGGTCGCGGTAACCATACCGCCCATCACGCCTGTACCTACCGCGTTCTGCGCGCCGGAGCCTGCGCCGGAGCTGATAACCAGCGGCAGTACGCCGAGGATAAACGCCAGCGACGTCATCAGGATTGGGCGCAGACGCATACGAACCGCTTCAAGCGTCGCCTCAATAAGGCCTTTGCCCTCTTTCTCCATCAGATCTTTGGCGAATTCAACGATTAGTATCGCGTTCTTCGCCGACAAGCCAATGGTTGTCAGCAGGCCTACCTGGAAGTAAACGTCGTTGGTCAGTCCACGGAACGTTGCCGCAAGCAGCGCACCGATAACCCCGAGTGGAACCACCAGCATAACGGAGAACGGAATCGACCAGCTCTCGTACAGTGCCGCCAGACACAGGAAGACCACAATCAGTGAAATGGCGTACAGGGCAGGGGCCTGGTTACCGGACAGACGTTCCTGATAGGACATACCGGTCCAGTCATAGCCGATACCCGCAGGCAGCTTGCTTGCCAGTTCTTCCATCAGGTTCATGGCTTCACCGGTGCTTCGGCCCGGAGCAGCCTGACCCAGGATCTCCATCGATGGCAGACCGTTATAGCGTTCCAGACGCGGCGAACCGTATTCCCAGCGTGAGGTTGAGAACGCCGAGAACGGTACCATCTGACCATTGCTGCCGCGCACGAACCAGCTGTTGATATCGTTAGGCAACATACGGTACTGCGCCTCGGACATCACGTACACTTTCTTCACACGACCGCGGTCGATGAAGTCGTTAACGTAGCTACCGCCCCAGGCAGCGCCCAGCGTGGTGTTGATGTCACTGATGGATACGCCCAGCGCCTGGGCTTTCTCCTGGTCGATATCGATCTTGTACTGCGGCGTATCTTCCAGGCCGTTTGGACGCACGCCAACCAGCAGGTCAGGGTGTTTAGCGACTTCACCAAACAGCTGGTTACGCGCCTGAGTCAGTTTCTCGTGACCCAGACCGCCCTGGTCAATCAGCTGGAAGTCGAAACCGGTCGCCGTACCCAGTTCAACAATCGCTGGCAGGTTAAAGGCAAAGACCATCGCATCTTTAATCTGCGAGAAGGTGCCCATTGCACGACCGGTGATGGCTTCAACCTTGTTCTTTTCGCCTGGACGTTCAGACCAGTCTTTAAGAGAAACGAAGGCAATACCGGTGTTCTGACCACGACCCGCAAAGCCAAAGCCGTTAACCGCAAACACGGACTCAACGTTGTCTTTCTCTTTGGTGAGATAGTAGTCCGTCACTTCATCCAACACTTTCTGGGTACGCTCTTGCGAGGCACCCGCCGGAAGCTGTGCCATCGTCAGGAACACGCCCTGGTCTTCATCTGGCAGGAACGAGCTTGGCAGACGAACGAACAGGAAGGCCATGCCCACCACGATGATGATATAGAGCAGCAGGTAACGACCGGTGCTGCGCAGGATGTTGCCCACGCTGTCTGTGTAGTGATGCGTGCTCTTATCGAACATGCGGTTAAACCAGCCGAAGAACCCTTTGTGCTCGCCGTGACCGCCTTTCTGAATTGGCTTCAGCATGGTGGCACACAGGGCAGGGGTCAGGATCAACGCGACCAGTACCGACAGCGCCATCGCGGAAACGATGGTAATGGAGAACTGACGGTAAATCGCACCGGTAGAGCCCCCGAAGAAGGCCATCGGGATAAATACTGCAGACAGCACCATCGCGATACCGACCAGCGCGCCCTGGATCTGGCCCATTGATTTACGGGTCGCTTCCTTCGGCGGCAAACCTTCTTCCGCCATCACGCGTTCGACGTTCTCGACCACGACGATGGCGTCATCCACCAGCAGGCCGATGGCGAGCACCATCCCGAACATCGTCAGGGTGTTTATCGAGTAGCCGAATATCGACAGGATCGCAAAGGTCCCGAGCAATACCACCGGCACGGCAATCGTTGGGATAAGCGTCGCGCGGAAGTTTTGCAGGAACAGGTACATCACCAGGAATACCAGGATGATCGCCTCAACCAGCGTCTTAACCACTTCATGAATCGAGATTTTGACGAACGGCGTGGTGTCGTATGGGTAAACGATTTTCAGACCTGACGGGAAGAACGGTTCCATCTTCTTCAGCTCTGCGCGGATCGCCGTGGCGGTGTCCAGGGCGTTAGCGCCGGTCGCCAGTTTGATACCCAGACCGGAAGCCGGTTTACCGTTGAACTTCGCGATGATGTCGTAGTTCTCACCGCCCAGCTCAACTTTCGCCACGTCGCGCAGGCGAACCTGCGAACCGTCCTGATTCACCTTCAGCAGAATTTTGCTGAATTCATCGGCAGAGGTCAGACGGGTCTGCGCGATGATCGAGGCGTTAAGCTGCTGGCCTTTCACCGGCGGCGTACCGCCTAACTGACCGGCCGCTACCTGGGCATTCTGCGCTTTAATCGCGCTGATCACGTCAACCGGCGTCAGCTGGAAGTTGTTCAGCTTGTTCGGATCCATCCAGATACGCATCGCGTACTGGGAACCGAACAGCTGCACGTCACCCACACCGGAAGTACGGCTAATAGCGTCCTTCATGTTGGCGCCCACGTAGTCGGAAATATCCTCCTGCGTCATGGTGCCGTTGGTGTTGATAACGCCGACAACCATCAGGAAGCTACTGGACGATTTCTCGACGCTCACACCCTGCTGTTGTACTTCCTGCGGCAGCAAAGGCATTGCCAGCTGCAGTTTGTTCTGCACCTGAACCTGCGCAATGTCAGCATCCGTACCTGACTGGAAGGTCAGGGTGATCTGCACCGTACCGGTGGAGTCACTGTTTGAGGACATGTACATCAGGTTATCGATACCGTTCATGTTCTGTTCGATAACCTGGGTGACGGTGTCCTGCACCGTTTTCGCATCAGCCCCCGGGTAGGTTGCGGAAATTGTCACCGCCGGTGGCGCAATCGTTGGATATTGCGCAACAGGCAGCTTCAGGATCGCAAGTCCCCCGGCCAGCATGATGATTATGGCGATCACCCACGCAAATATGGGGCGATCGATAAAGAAATTAGGCATGTCTTAACGGCTCCTGTTTAAGTTAAGACTTGGTTTGTTCTGACTGGCCAGCGGCCGAAGCTTGTTGTTTATCGTCAGATTTCACTTCCTGTGCTTTAACCTGCGCGCCAGGACGAACTTTTTGCAAACCAGTAACAATCACGCGATCGCCATCTTTCAGACCTTCCGTCACCAGCCATTTATCGCCAATCGCCTGGGTGGCGGTGATATTGCGCGTTTCGACTTTGTCATCAGCCCCAACAACCAGCGCGCTCGCATCGCCGCGTGGCGTACGGGTCACACCCTGCTGTGGAACCAGAAGTGCGGTTGGATTCGTTCCTTCTTCCAGACGCGCGCGAACGAACATACCTGGCAGCAGATTTTTGTCAGGGTTCGGGAAAATCGCACGTAAGGTGATGGAACCGGTGGTCTGGTCGACCGTCACGTCAGAGAATTCCAGGGTTCCTTCCTGCGGGAACTTGATACCGTCATTGGTAATCAGCTCCACTTTGGCTTTGCCGTTTTCCTGTTTCAGGGTGCCGTTAGCCAGCTCCTGTTTCAGGCGCAGGAAATCGTTGCTGGACTGCGTCACGTCAACGTAGATCGGATCAAGCTGCTGCACGGTTGCCAGCGCATTGGTCTGACCGTTCTGCACCAGCGCCCCTTCCGTGACGGAAGATTTACCAATACGACCGCTGATAGGGGAGGTCACTTTGGTATAGGCCAGGTTAATGCGCGCGGTTTCGACGGCCGCTTTGGCTGCCACCACGGCCGCGTTAGCCTGCTGTGCATCGGCCAGAGCGGTATCGTAATCCTGTTGGCTGATGTACTTGGTGCCGAGCAGCTTTTGGTAGCGGTTCAACGTCAGCTGAGCAATTTTGGCCGCGGCTTGTGCTTTCGCCAGGTCGCCTTTCGCACTTTCATAAGAGGCCTGATAGGTTGCTGGATCAATCTGATACAGAGACTCACCGGCTTTCACATCACCACCTTCGGTGAAGTTACGCTTCAGGATAATGCCGCTGACCTGAGGACGCACTTCCGCAATGCGGTAAGCATTGGTACGGCCTGGTAATTCGGTGGTGATTTGTAGAGGTTCAGATTTGAGCGTCACGACGCCTACTTCTGGCGCCTGCTGAGCTCCTTGTTGAGCTGGTTTGTCGTCACATCCTGTTAGCGCTAAGCTGCCTGAGAGCATCAGAACGACCGCCAGAGGCGTTAACCCTCTGTTTTTGTTCATATGTAAACCTCGAGTGTCCGATTTCAAATTGATCAAGGGTCCTGAGTCTAAAAACCCATTGCTGCGTTTATATTATCGTCATGCTATGGTACATACATTCACAAATGTATGTAAATCTGACTCCTGTAAATTCACCCACCTATGGCACGAAAAACTAAACAACAAGCGCTGGAAACCCGACAACACATTCTGGATGTGGCAATACGTTTGTTCTCGCAGCAGGGTGTTTCATCCACCTCGCTGGCGCAGATTGCTCAGGCTGCCGGTGTGACGCGAGGAGCGATTTACTGGCATTTTAAAGATAAGTCAGATCTGTTCAGTGAAATCTGGGAGCTTTCAGAGTCCAGCATTAGCGATCTCGAGAGTGAGTATCGGGCAAAATTCCCTGACGATCCACTCTCAGTATTGAGAGAAATATTAGTATATATCCTTGAAGCAACGGTAGTTGAAGAACGTCGCAGATTAATGATGGAGATTATTTTTCATAAATGCGAGTTCGTGGGCGAGATGGCGGTGGTGCAGCAGGCGCAACGCAGCCTTAGCCTGGAGAGCTATGATCGTATTGAACAGAATCTGAACCTGTGTATGCAGGCAAAACTCTTACCGGCCAATCTCTTGACCCGACGGGCGGCAATCCTGATGCGCAGCTACATTTCAGGTCTGATGGAAAACTGGCTTTTCTCGCCGCAATCCTTTGACCTCAAAGAGGAAGCCCGCAGCTACGTGGCGATTTTACTGGAAATGCTACAGCTCTGCCCCACGCTGCGCAGCGACGCGCCTTCGCTAACGGCCTGATCCCTTTCCAGGATTTATCTCAGAGGATAACGTTCGCGCTATTCTGCTTTCAGCGAGCGTGATATTCTTCACGCCGGACTATTTTCGGTCATCTTCTGACATCATTCACAACTATGCTGCCCATCAATCGCTCGCAACATCCTGTTTTTGCATTGCTCTTTGCGATGCTGTTTTTCTTCGCCACGGCGCCGCTGACCTGGGCCCGCGCCGATAACAGCAATGATATTCCCTCGCGCAGCGATGTTCAGTCGCAGCTCGACACGCTGAACAAACAAAAAGATCTCTCCCCTCAGGAGAAACTCGTCCAGCAGGATCTGACGGAAACGCTGGAAACGCTGGATAAAATTGAACGCATCAAAGCGGAAACCGTCCAGCTTCGTCAGAAGGTGGCGCAGGCGCCTGAAAACATGCGTAAGGCCACCGACGCGCTGAATGCCCTCAGCGATGTGGATAACGACGACGAGACGCGCAAGACGCTCTCGACGCTCTCTTTACGCCAGCTGGAGTCCCGCGTCGCGCAACTGCTCGACGACCTGCAAACCGCGCAGTCGGATCTCGCAACCTATAACAGCCAGCTTGTCTCGCTGCAGACCCAGCCCGAGCGCGTGCAAAACGCGATGTACGCCGCGTCTCAGCAGCTGCAGCAGATCCGCAACCGTCTGAACGGCACGACGGTCGGCGAAGGCACGCTGCGCCCGACGCAGCAAACCCTGCTGCTGGTTCAGCAGACCTTGCTCAATGCACAGATTGAACAGCAGCGTAAAAGCCTGGAAGGGAATACGGTGCTGCAGGACACGCTTCAGAAACAGCGTGATTACGTCACCGCGAATATTAACCGCCTGGAACACCAGCTTCAGCTGTTGCAGGAGGCGGTAAACAGCAAACGCCTGACCCTGACGGAAAAAACCGCCCAGGAGGCCGTATCGCCTGACGAAACCGCCCGCATTCAGGCGAATCCGCTGGTGAAACAGGAGCTCGAGGCCAACCACCAGCTTAGCCAGCGCCTGATACTGGCGACGGAAAACGGCAACTCGCTGGTTCAGCAAAATATCAAAGTGAAGAACTGGCTGGATCGCGCGCTGCAGGCTGAGCGCAACATCAAAGAGCAGATTGCGGTCCTGAAGGGCAGCCTCCTGCTGTCGCGTATTCTCTACCAGCAGCAGCAGACGCTCCCGTCCGCCGATGAGCTGGAGGACATGACCAACCGCATTGCGGATTTACGTCTGGAACAGTTTGACGTCAACCAGCAGCGCGATGCCCTTTTCCAGAGCGATGCCTTTGTCGCCAAAATTGAAGAGGGGCATTCCAGCGACGTGAACCCGGAAGTGCACGACGCGCTGCTCCAGGTCGTCGATATGCGTCGCGAGCTGCTGGACCAGCTCAACAAACAGCTGGGCAACCAGCTGATGATGGCCATTAACCTGCAAATCAACCAGCAGCAGCTGGTGAGCGTCTCGAAAAGTCTGCAGGAGATCCTGACCCAGCAGATTTTCTGGGTGAACAGCAACAAACCGATGGACTGGGACTGGATTAAATCCTTCCCGGAGACGCTGAAAACGCAGATTAAGAGCATGAAGATCACCGTGAACTGGGAGAAAGCCTGGCCCGCGGTGACGATTGCCCTGCTGGCTGGATTACCGCTGCTGCTGATTGCCGGCCTGATCCGCTGGCGTCTGGGCTGGCTGAAAAAATACCAGGCGAAGCTGGCCTCCGAAGTGGGTCAGCTGCGCAACGATAGCCAGCTCCATACGCCAAAAGCGATTCTGATCGATCTCATCCGCGCCCTGCCGGTATGTCTGATTATTCTGGCCGTGGGCCTGATTCTGCTCACCATGCAGCTCAACGTCAGCGATCTGCTGTGGGCGTTCAGTAAAAAACTGGCGCTGTTCTGGCTGGTCTTTGGCGTGTGCTGGAAGGTGCTGGAAAAAGACGGCGTGGCGGTGCGTCATTTCAACATGCCTGCGCAGCTGACCAGCCACTGGCGTCGTCAGATTGTGCGCATCAGCCTGGCGCTCCTGCCGCTGCACTTCTGGTCGGTTGTCTCTGAGCTTTCTCCGCTGCACCTGATGGATGACGTGCTGGGCCAGCTGGTTATCCTGCTGAACCTGCTGCTGATCGCGATCCTGATGTGGCCGATGTGCCGCGACAGCTGGCGTGATAAAGAGTCCCACAATATTCGCCTGGCCACCGTGACGGTGCTGGCGATCATTCCGCTGGCGCTAATGGTGCTGACGGCAACGGGCTACTTCTATACCACGCTGCGCCTGTCCGGGCGCTGGATTGAAACGGTCTATCTGGTGATCGTCTGGAACCTGCTCTATCAGACCGTGCTGCGCGGCCTGAGCGTGGCGGCTCGCCGCATTGCCTATCGCCGTGCTATCGCGCGTCGTCAGCATCAGGTGAAAGAGGGGGCCGAAGGCGCGGAGCCGCAGGAAGAGCCGACCATCGCCCTGGAGCAGGTTAACCAGCAGACGCTGCGCATCACCATGCTGGTGATGATCGCCCTGTTTGCGGTGATGTTCTGGGCCATCTGGTCCGATCTTATTACCGTTTTCGCCTATCTCGACAGTATTACCCTCTGGCAATACAACGGTACCGAAGCGGGCGCGGCGGTCATGAAAAGCGTGACCATGGGCAGTCTGCTGTTTGCGCTGGTGTCGTCGGTGGTGGCCTGGGCGCTAATTCGCAACCTGCCAGGCCTGCTCGAAGTGCTGCTCCTGTCACGTCTGAATCTCCGCCAGGGGGCGTCCTACGCCATTACCACGATCCTCAACTACGTGATCATTATTGTTGGGGCGATGACGGTCTTCGGCTCGCTTGGCGTCTCGTGGGATAAACTGCAGTGGCTGGCGGCCGCCCTCTCGGTCGGTCTTGGTTTTGGCCTGCAGGAGATCTTCGGTAACTTCGTGTCCGGCCTGATCATCCTGTTCGAACGTCCGGTACGAATCGGCGATACCGTTACCATCGGCACCTTCTCCGGTACGGTCAGCAAGATCCGTATTCGTGCCACCACCATCACCGACTTCGATCGCAAAGAGGTGATCATCCCGAACAAAGCGTTCGTGACCGAGCGTCTGATCAACTGGTCGCTCTCCGATACGGTGACGCGCGTGGTGATCCGCCTGGGCGTAGCCTATGGATCGGATCTGGAGAAGGTGAAAGAGGTGCTGCTCAAGGCGGCGTCAGAACACCCGAAAGTGATGCACGATCCGGCTCCGGCGGTCTTCTTCACCACCTTTGGGCCGAGCACGCTGGATCACGAGCTGCGTTTATACGTGCGCGAGCTGCGTGACCGCAGCTACACGGTGGATGAGCTTAACCGCTCTATCGATCGTCTGTGCCGTGAAAACGATATTAATATCGCCTTCAACCAGCTCGAGGTTCACCTGCGCAACGAGAAAGGTGATGAGCATACGGAAGTGAAGCGCGACATTAAGGGTGACGATCCTACACCTGCTTAATCTATTTTCTCTCAGCCCTCAGGGGCGAGGGAACGATTTTCCCCCTCTCCCTCAGGGAGAGGGCTGGGGTGAGGGTAATTTACCTTCAAAATCCCGCCGCACAATCTCCAGCGCCTTAAGCACCGTCTCGGCGGGGATCTCATGATTCTCCAGCAGCATAATCAAATCGACGGCCAGCTTGACCTCATCGGGTGCATTTTCCAGTGACATGGGTGTGGCTCCTGTTAACGGGTCAAACGTTCAATGACGCGCTCAATCTCGTCCCGCGCCTGACGGCAGCGGACGATACGTCCTTCCAGCGCGCTAATCTCGCGCATCAATAGCTGCTGCTCTTCCAGCGTCTCGCTGTTGTTTAGCCGCGTCTCGCGCTCGCGCTTCATCTCAAAGAGCCGGCGCTCAAACTCCTGGTTCTCCAGCCGCTTGCGCTGCCATTTACCGAGCCCCGGCGAGGCGCTGTCCCAGGCGCGCAGCGGCCAGGCGGCGATTTCGCGATGCAGAGCGGTGATCTGCTCTGTGAGATGCTCTGCGAGCCACGCCACCTGTTCCTGCTGTTCACTCTCAACCGCATGGCGAAGCTCGTCGAGGTTGGTCTGCGCTTCCGCCAGGTAATCCTGAATGACGGTGCTGCGGGTACGAAAAAGCTGCCGGTCAAAGCGCGGTTTCAGCGTGGCGTGGCCCATCAGCGGTGTAGCCTGCTCCCGCAGAGCACTAAGCTGATTTTGCAGCCTCTCAAGAAGCAGTGCTGTTTTCAAGGCGCTCTCCAGTGGTAAAGTAGCCGTTCAGTTTGATAACGATTCGCATTATGAAGCGTACTATTTTAATCATCATTGGCTGGCTCGCGGTAGTGCTTGGCACGCTGGGTGTGTTTTTACCCTTGCTGCCGACCACCCCGTTTATCCTGCTCGCGGCCTGGTGCTTCGCCCGCTCGTCGCCGCGTTTTCACCAATGGCTGCTCTATCGCTCATGGTTTGGCGGCTATCTGCGGCACTGGCAAAAACACCGGGCCATGCCGCCCGGCGCGAAGCCGCGCGCGATCGCGGTGATCCTCATCACCTTCGCTATTTCATTATGGCTGGTGAAAATGATGTGGGTACGTATTCTGCTGCTGGCGATCCTCTCCTGCCTGCTTTTCTTCATGTGGCGGATCCCCGTGGTTGATGAAAAGCAACAAAAGCACTGAAGCCTCATCATGGCTGTTGCAATTATCACGCGCAGCCAGTAAATTCGACCGTTTTCGAGCACAGGTGCGCCTGGTCAAAGGTTAAACAATTGTTGCCTTGGCCGACTCGTTGCGCGCTGTGAGTAACACTGTTTCATTTAGGCAAAACCGATGACCGCAACTGCACAGCAGCTTGAATATCTGAAAAACAGCATCAAAAGCATCCAGGACTATCCAAAGCCTGGCATTCTTTTCCGTGATGTCACCAGCTTGCTGGAAGACCCGAAAGCGTACGCGCTCAGCATTGAACTGCTGGTCGAGCGTTATAAAAACGCCGGGATCACCAAAGTAGTAGGTACCGAAGCCCGTGGCTTCCTGTTTGGCGCACCGGTTGCGCTGGCAATAGGCGTGGGTTTTGTGCCGGTGCGTAAGCCGCGCAAACTGCCGCGTGAAACCATTGCTGAGAGCTATGAGCTGGAGTACGGCACCGATCAGCTGGAGATCCACGTTGATGCGATCAAGCCTGGCGACAAAGTGCTGGTGGTGGACGACCTGCTGGCAACCGGCGGTACCATTGAAGCGACCGTGAAATTGATCCGTCGTCTGGGTGGTGAAGTGACCGACGCGGCATTCATCATCAACCTGTTCGATCTCGGCGGTGAACAGCGCCTGGAAAAACAGGGCATCACCAGCTACAGCCTGGTGCCTTTCCCGGGTCATTAATCCCGGTTTTCACAACCTCGCTCAATGAGTGAGGTTGTGATAGCATTCCCCTCCATAAATTCACCTTCCAGCGTTGCAGAGCCTGCCCATGAGTTATCAGGTGTTAGCCCGTAAATGGCGACCACAAACCTTTGCTGACGTTGTCGGTCAGGAACATGTGCTGACGGCCCTGGCGAACGGCTTGTCGCTAGGTCGCATCCATCACGCCTATCTTTTCTCCGGCACCCGCGGCGTCGGTAAGACCTCTATTGCCCGTTTGCTGGCAAAAGGTCTCAACTGCGAAACCGGGATCACCGCCACGCCGTGCGGCGTATGTGATAACTGCCGGGAGATCGAGCAGGGGCGTTTTGTCGATCTGATCGAGATCGACGCCGCCTCGCGTACCAAAGTGGAAGATACCCGCGATCTGCTCGATAACGTGCAGTACGCCCCGGCGCGTGGCCGCTTCAAGGTCTACCTGATCGATGAAGTGCACATGCTGTCGCGCCACAGCTTCAACGCCCTGCTGAAAACGCTGGAAGAGCCGCCCGCGCACGTGAAGTTCCTGCTGGCGACCACCGATCCGCAAAAGCTGCCGGTCACGATCCTGTCGCGCTGCCTGCAGTTCCATCTGAAGGCGCTGGACGTTGAGCAGATCCGCGCGCAGCTTGAGCACATTCTTGATGAAGAGAAGATCGTTCACGAGCCGCGCGCCCTGCAGCTGCTGGCACGCGCGGCGGACGGCAGCCTGCGTGATGCGCTCAGCCTGACCGACCAGGCCATTGCCAGCGGTGACGGCAAGCTCTCCACCGAGGCGGTCAGCACCATGCTCGGCACGCTGGATGACGATCAGGCGCTGTCGCTTATCGAGGCGATGATCGCTGCCAACGGCGAACGCGTGATGTCGCAGGTGAACGCGGCCGCTGCCCGGGGTATCGAATGGGAAGGGCTGCTGGTTGAGATGCTCAGCCTGCTGCACCGCGTGGCGATGCTGCAGCTTTCTCCGTCCGCCATCGGTGCGGATATGGCCGCCATTGAACAGCGGATGCGTGAGCTTGCCCGCACCGTGCCGCCTGCCGACGTGCAGCTGTACTATCAGACGCTGCTGATTGGCCGCAAAGAGCTACCGTTCGCGCCGGATCCACGAATGGGCGTTGAAATGACGCTGCTGCGCGCGCTGGCGTTCCACCCGCGCATGCCATTGCCGGAGCCGGAAGCGCCGCGGCAGTCTTTCGCGCCGGTCGCCCCTACGGCGGTGATGTCGCCGCAGCAGGTGCCACCGCAGCCGACACCGCCGCCGCCGCAAAACGTGCCGCTGTCGGATGCCACCAGTTCGGTGCTTGCCGCACGCAGCCAGCTGCAGCGTGCGCAGGGAGTAACCAAACCAAAAAAGAGTGAACCGGCAGCGCCAGGAAGAGCGCGGCCGGTGAACAACGCCGCGCTTGAACGACTGGCCTCGGTAACGGAGCGCGTACAGTCGCGTCCGGCACCGTCCGCGCTCGAGCAGAAAGCCCCGGTGAAAGAAGAGGCTTACCGCTGGAAGGCAACCACCATCACCGAAGAGGTGAAGGAAGAGGTCGCCACGCCGAAAGCGCTGAAAAAGGCGCTGGAGCATGAGAAAACGCCGGAGCTTTCCGCGAAGCTTGCCGAAGAGTCCATTGCGCGCGACGCCTGGGCCGCCGAGGTCAGCAAACTCCAGCTGCCGAAGCTGGTCGAGCAGGTCGCGCTGAATGCCTGGAAAGAGCAGGACGGTAATCAGGTGCGTTTACACCTGCGTCCGGGCCAGCGGCACCTCAATTCCCCTGGCGCGCAAAAGGCGCTGGCCGAGGCGCTCACCGCATTACAGGGTGCGCCGGTTGAATTGACTATCATTGAAGATGATAATCCGGCAGTGAAAACGCCGCTCGAGTGGCGTCAGGCCATTTATGAAGAAAAGCTCGCGCAGGCGCGCGAGGCGATTATTGCGGATAACAACATTCAGACCCTGCGCCGGTTCTTCGACGCCGATCTGGATGAAGAGAGTATTCGCCCCATTTGATCGTGAGTCTGACTTACGGTTGTAATCCTTAAACGTGAAAGAAGAGAGAAGCCTATGTTTGGTGGAAAAGGCGGTCTGGGTGGCCTGATGAAGCAGGCTCAGCAGATGCAGGAAAAAATGCAGAAGATGCAGGAAGAGATCGCTCAGCTGGAAGTCACGGGTGAGTCCGGTGCCGGTCTGGTCAAAGTGACCATCAACGGTGCGCACAACTGCCGTCGCGTGGAAATCGACCCGAGCCTGCTCGAAGACGACAAAGAGATGCTGGAAGATCTGGTTGCAGCCGCGTTTAACGATGCCGCTCGCCGTATCGACGAAACTCAGAAAGAGAAAATGGCCTCTGTTTCCAGCGGTATGCAGCTTCCGCCTGGCTTCAAGATGCCATTCTGATGCAAACCAGTCCGCTGCTCACGCAGTTAATGGAAGCACTGCGCTGCCTGCCGGGCGTTGGCCCGAAGTCGGCGCAGCGCATGGCGTTTACGCTATTGCAGCGCGACCGCAGCGGCGGGATGCGCCTGGCGCAGGCTTTAACCCGCGCCATGTCAGAAATTGGTCACTGTGCGGATTGCCGCACCTTTACCGAGCAGGACGTGTGTAACATCTGTACGAACTCGCGTCGTCAGGAAAACGGTCAGATTTGCGTGGTGGAGAGTCCGGCGGACATCTACGCCATCGAACAAACCGGGCAGTTTTCCGGTCGCTACTTCGTGCTGATGGGGCATCTCTCCCCGCTGGACGGCATTGGCCCGGATGATATCGGTCTTGACCGCCTTGAACAGCGTCTTGAGTCCGAAACCATCAAAGAGGTGATCCTCGCCACCAACCCGACGGTGGAAGGGGAGGCAACCGCCAACTACATTGCCGAACTGTGCTCGCAGTACGGCGTTGACGCCAGCCGCATCGCCCACGGCGTGCCGGTGGGCGGCGAGCTGGAAATGGTCGACGGCACCACGCTGTCGCACTCTCTGGCAGGGCGTCACAAGATTATTTTCTGACCAAACGGAGGCTGCGCGCGCGGCCTCCGCTTGAAAATTTCCCCCCTTATCCCCATCTCTCACTCAACGTTTTAAAACCCCATTAAATGGCATTGTTGAGGTCGACATAGATGAAAGGACAAGAAACCCGTGGTTTCCAGTCAGAAGTAAAACAGCTTCTGCACCTGATGATCCATTCCCTGTATTCCAACAAAGAAATTTTCCTGCGTGAGCTGATTTCCAACGCCTCGGACGCGGCGGACAAGCTGCGCTTCCGCGCGCTGTCTAACCCGGACCTGTACGAAGGCGACGGCGAGCTGCGCGTGCGCGTCTCGTTCAATAAAGAGAACCGCACCCTGACCATCGCCGATAACGGCATCGGGATGAACCGCGACGAGGTGATCGACCACCTCGGCACCATCGCCAAATCCGGCACCAAAGCGTTCCTTGAGTCCATGGGCTCTGACCAGGCGAAAGACAGTCAGCTTATCGGCCAGTTCGGCGTGGGCTTCTACTCGGCGTTTATCGTGGCCGACAAAGTTACCGTCCGTACCCGTGCTGCAGGCGACAGCGCCGAGAACGGCGTGCTGTGGGAGTCCAAAGGGGAAGGCGAATACACCGTTGATGACATCACCAAAGCGGATCGCGGCACCGAAATCACCCTGCACCTGCGCGAAGGGGAAGACGATTTCCTGAACGACTGGCGCGTGCGCTCCATCATCAGCAAATATTCCGATCACATCGCCCTGCCGGTAGAGATTGAAAAACAGGAAGAGAAAGACGGTGAAACCGTGGTGTCCTGGGAGAAGATCAACAAGGCGCAGGCGCTGTGGACGCGCAATAAGTCTGAAATTAAAGACGACGAATACAACGAGTTCTACAAGCACATCGCCCACGACTTTACCGACCCGCTGACCTGGAGCCACAACCGTGTGGAAGGTAAGCAGGAGTACACCAGCCTGCTGTACATCCCGGCACAGGCGCCGTGGGACATGTGGAACCGCGATCACAAGCACGGCCTGAAGCTGTACGTGCAGCGCGTATTCATCATGGACGACGCCGAGCAGTTCATGCCGAACTACCTGCGCTTCGTGCGTGGTCTGATCGATTCTAACGATCTGCCGCTGAACGTCTCCCGTGAGATCCTTCAGGACAGCACCGTCACCCGTAACCTGCGCAACGCCCTGACCAAACGTGCGCTGCAGATGCTGGAAAAACTGGCGAAAGACGATGCGGAAAAATATCAGACCTTCTGGAAACAGTTTGGCCTGGTGCTGAAAGAAGGCCCGGCAGAAGACACCGCGAACGTTGAAACGATCGCCAAACTGCTGCGTTTCGCCTCTACGCACACCGACTCCTCCGCGCAGACCGTGTCGCTGGAAGAGTACGTCTCCCGCATGAAAGAAGGGCAGGAGAAGATCTACTACATCACCGCCGACAGCTACGCGGCGGCGAAGAGCAGCCCGCACCTGGAGCTGCTGCGTAAGAAAGGCATCGAAGTGCTGCTGCTTTCTGACCGCATCGACGAGTGGATGATGAACTACCTGACCGAGTTCGACGGTAAGGCGTTCCAGTCCGTAGCCAAGGCCGACGAGTCCATCGACAAGCTGGCGGATGAAGTGGACGAAAGCGCGAAAGAAGCCGAGAAGGCGCTGGAGCCGTTCGTTGAGCGCGTGAAAACCCTGCTGGGCGATCGCGTGAAAGAGGTGCGCTTCACGCACCGTCTGACCGATACTCCGGCGATTGTCACCACCGATGCGGACGAAATGAGCACCCAGATGGCGAAACTGTTCGCGGCGGCGGGCCAGGCGATGCCGGAAGTGAAATATATCTTTGAGCTTAATCCGGATCATCCACTGGTGAAACGCGCGGCGGATACCCAGGACGACGCCCGCTTTGCCGAGTGGGTTGAACTGCTGCTGGATCAGTCCCTGCTGGCCGAGCGCGGCACGCTGGAAGATCCTAACCTGTTCATTAAACGTGTGAATGCGCTACTGCTGGCGTAATTAAACACCTGCCCCTCACCCTAACCCTCTCCCCAAAGGGGAGAGGGTGTTCAAATTCCCTCTCCCCTTTGGGGAGAGGGTTAGGGTGAGGGGAAACAACCGCACTAATGCAAATAATCTCCCCCCGTTAACCGTTTCAGCCTTCCCGCCTTCCTTGAGCGATGCCCGTTCTGGTGGTATTGTTTAGCGCTTTTGAAAAATTGAAACGACTTTTGAGGGGATTTTCGCAATGCGTATTATTCTGCTTGGCGCTCCGGGCGCGGGTAAAGGAACTCAGGCTCAGTTCATCATGGAGAAATACGGTATTCCGCAAATCTCCACCGGTGACATGCTGCGCGCCGCTGTTAAATCTGGCTCCGAGCTGGGTAAACAAGCGAAAGACATCATGGACGCAGGCAAGCTGGTGACCGACGAGCTGGTTATTGCTCTGGTCAAAGAGCGCATTGCGCAGGAAGACTGCCGTAACGGTTTCCTGCTGGACGGCTTCCCACGCACCATTCCTCAGGCTGACGCCATGAAAGAAGCGGGCATCAACGTGGATTACGTTCTGGAGTTCGACGTACCGGACGAGCTGATCGTTGACCGTATCGTTGGCCGTCGCGTACACGCTGCTTCTGGCCGCGTTTACCACATCAAATTCAACCCGCCTAAGGTTGAAGGCAAAGACGACGTGACCGGCCAAGAGCTGACTACACGTAAAGACGATCAGGAAGAGACCGTGCGTAAACGCCTGGTGGAATACCATCAGATGACCGCGCCGCTGATCGGCTACTACACCAAAGAAGCGCAGGCGGGTAACACCAAATACGCCAAAGTTGACGGCACCAAAGCCGTGGCTGACGTACGTGCAGAGCTGGAAAAAATCCTCGGCTAATCGCGCGCCTCTCACCCGGGCTCCCGGGTGAGAAATATTCTCATCTTACCTATTACAGCAATGGGTTTCGTTTAAACGCATTTCCGCTACAATTGACAACCTATCAAATGGTTAAGAGGCGTGAATGAGTCAGGCGAAAACCGGCATCCTGCTTGCCAATCTGGGCACTCCAGAAGCACCTACATCAGACGCGGTAAAACGCTACCTGCGACAATTTTTAAGCGACACGCGCGTCGTGGATTTCCCGAGACTGCTGTGGTGGCCGCTGCTGCGTGGCGTCATTCTGCCGATTCGTTCTCCGCGCGTCGCCAAACTCTATCAGTCCGTCTGGATGGAAGAGGGCTCGCCGCTGATGGTATACAGCCGTCGTCAGGAAAAAGCGCTGGCCGCCCGTCTGCCGGATATGCCCGTCGCGCTTGGCATGAGCTACGGAAAACCGTCCCTGCAAAGCGCGGTGGAATCACTGCTGGCGCAGGGCGTGGACCATATCGTCGTGCTGGCGCTCTACCCGCAGTACTCCTGCTCGACGGTGGCCGCCGTCTGGGACGAGCTGGCCCGCATTCTGGCGACCCGCCGCCGCATTCCGGGCGTGACCTTTATTCGCGACTACGCGGATAACGATCTCTACATCCAGGCGCTTGCCAACAGCGCGCGCGCGTCGTTTGAAAAGCACGGCGAGCCGGATCTGCTGCTGCTCTCCTATCACGGGATCCCGCAGCGTTTCGCCAATGAAGGGGATGATTATCCGCAGCGCTGCCGCGATACCACGCGCGAGCTGGTTTCCGCCCTTGGCCTGCCGCCGGAGAAGGTGATGATGACCTTCCAGTCGCGCTTCGGTCGCGAGCCGTGGCTGACGCCGTACACCGATGAAACCCTCAAAATGCTGGGTGAGAAGGGCGTAAAGCACATTCAGGTGATGTCGCCGGGCTTCTCGGCTGACTGTCTGGAAACGCTGGAGGAGATCGCGGTGCAAAACCGGGAATTTTTCCTTGAGGCTGGCGGCGAAAAGTACGAGTACATTCCGGCGCTTAACGACTCGCCTGAGCATATCGACATGATGGTCTCGCTGGTAACGAACAGCCGCTGATCGCACTCCGGGCCGGGTTTGTGCTACCATTCCCGGCCCATATTCTTCGTACAGTTCAGACCATGAAATTTCCCGGTAAACGCAAATCCAAACACTACTTCCCCGTCGATGCCCGCGACCCGCTCCTGCAGCAAATCCAGCCAGAAAACGAAACCAGCGCGGCATGGGTCGTCGGTATCGATCAGACGCTGGTGGACATTGAAGCGAAAGTGGATGATGCGTTTGTCGCCCGTTACGGTCTGAGCGCCGGTCACTCGCTGGTGATTGAGGACGACGTTGCCGAAGCGCTGTATCAGGAGCTGGTGCGCGAAAACCTGATTACCCATCAGTTCGCCGGTGGCACCATCGGCAATACCATGCATAACTACTCCGTGCTGGCCGACGACCGCTCGGTGCTGCTCGGCGTGATGTGCAGCAATATCGAAATCGGTGGCTATGCCTACCGCTATCTCTGCAACACCTCCAGCCGTACCGATCTGAACTACCTTCAGGGCGTCGACGGGCCTATTGGCCGCTGCTTTACGCTGATTAGCGATTCCGGCGAGCGTACTTTTGCCATCAGCCCGGGTCATATGAACAAGCTGCGCGCCGAGAGTATTCCGGAAGAGGTGATCGCGGGCGCCTCGGCGCTGGTGCTGACTTCCTATCTGGTGCGCTGTAAGCCGGGCGAGCCGATGCCGGAAGCGACCATGAAAGCGATCGAGTACGCGAAGAAATACAACGTGCCGGTCGTTCTGACGCTGGGCACAAAATTCGTTATCGCCGATAACCCGGAGTGGTGGCAGGCGTTCCTGAAAGAGCACGTCTCGATTCTGGCGATGAACGAAGAAGAGGCCGAAGCGCTGACCGGCGAAAGCGATCCGCTGCTGGCGTCTGACAAAGCGCTGGACTGGGTGGATCTGGTGCTCTGTACCGCCGGCCCGGTTGGGCTGTACATGGCGGGCTTCACGGAAGAAGAGAGCAAGCGCAAAACCCAGCACCCGCTGCTGCCCGGTGCGATTGCCGAGTTCAACCAGTACGAGTTCAGCCGCGGCATGCGCTACAAAGATTGCGTGAATCCGCTGCGAATCTACTCTCATATCGCGCCGTATATGGGCGGGCCGGAGAAGATCATGAACACCAACGGTGCGGGCGACGGCGCGCTGGCCGCACTGCTGCACGACATCACCGCTAATGCCTACCATAAAACCAACGTGCCGAACTCCAGCAAGCACAAGTTCAGCTGGCTGACCTATTCCTCGCTGGCACAGGTGTGTAAATATGCCAACCGCGTGAGCTATCAGGTACTGAACCAGCACTCCCCGCGCTTAACGCGTGGGCTGCCGGAACGTGAAGACAGCCTCGAAGAGGCTTACTGGGACAGGTAAAAGCAAAACGGCAACCCTGGTTGCCGTTTTTAGTGTTTGTTCCCTCTCCCTGTGGGAGAGGGCCAGGGTGAGGGCATCAGGCCGCACAAGGTAAAAGCAAAACGGCAACCTGTGGTTGCCGTTTTTAGTGTTCGTTCCCTCTCCCTGTGGGAGAGGGTCAGGGTGAGGGCATCAGGCCGCACCAAACTTACCCCGTCACCCCTTCTTCAACCGGCGGATTCTCCAGCAGCGTCAGCATCGTATTCGCAATCTCGCGCTCGCCCATCACCACCTTATTCGCCCCGCGCTCGGTAATGTACTCGACCTCGTCGTCATAGTGCGCCCGGGCGATAATCTCAATCGTTGGGCACTTCTCGCGCGCGGAGGCCACAATCTCGCCCGCTTCATAGCCGTTCGGGATGGTCAGCAGCAGCCAGCGCGCACAGTCCAGGTGCGCCAGATTCATGATCTCTTCGTTTGCCGCATTGCCCAGCACCGCACGAATGCCGCGCTCGCGCAGCTCGTCGACGCGAGTGCGTGAGGTCTCAATCACCACCAGCGGAATGCCCTGCGCCATCAGCTTCTCACCGAGCAGGCTGCCCACGCGGCCAAAGCCGACCAGCAGGGCGTGATTGCAAATATCGACCGGGATCTGCTTCTCTTCTTCGATGGCCTCTTCGAGCGTCTGTTCTTCCAGCGTTTCGGTTTTATCGAGGTATTTTTCCAGCAGGGCAAACAGTACCGGGTTCAGCATAATCGACAGAATCGCCCCCGCCAGCACCAGGTTTTGCCCCGCCTGCGGCAGCAGGTTCAGGGCCATGCCCAGACCGGCCAGAATAAAGGCGAACTCACCGATCTGCGCCAGGCTGGCGGCGATGGTCAACGCCGTGCGCGGGGAGTGACCGAACATCCGCACCAGGAAGAAGGCGGCAAGCGACTTACCAAAGATGATGATCGCCAGCGTGCCCAGCACGGCCAGCGGCTGGTGAATCAGGACCATCGGGTCAAACAGCATCCCGACGGAGACGAAGAACAGCACGGCGAAGGCATCGCGCAGCGGCAGAGTGTCATGCGCCGCGCGGTGGCTCAGCTCGGACTCGTTCAGCACCATCCCGGCGAAGAACGCGCCCAGGGCAAAGGAGACGTCAAACAGCTCTACGGCACCAAAAGCGATACCCAGCGCCAGCGCCAGCACGGAGAGGGTGAACAGCTCGCGGGAGCCGGTTGCCGCGCTGCGGGACATGATCCACGGCACCAGACGGCGTCCCACCAGCATCATGATGGCGATAAATGCCACCACCTTACCGATGGTGATACTCATATCCAGCGCCAGCGAGGCAAAGCCGACGTTGTCTTTTTCCATCATCCCTGCGACGGCTGGCAGCAGCACCAGCGTCAGGACCATCACCAGGTCTTCAACAATCAGCCAGCCTATCGCGATTTGCCCGCGCTGGCTGTCTATCAGCTGTCTCTCTTCAAGCGCGCGCAGCAGCACCACGGTACTGGCGGTTGAGAGACACAGTCCAAATACGATGCCGGTCATTAACGACCAGCCCAGTACCGCCGAAAGCGCCATCCCCAGTAGCGTCGCCACCCCAATCTGGGCGATCGCTCCCGGTATGGCGATCGACTTTACCGCCATCAGATCCTTCAGGGAGAAGTGCAGGCCGACGCCAAACATCAGCAGAATCACGCCCAATTCCGCCAGCTCAGGGGCCAGCTTGGTATCCGCCACGAAGCCTGGCGTAAACGGTCCCGCCAGTACACCCGCTAACAGATAGCCGACAAGAGGAGAAATACGCAGCTTATTGGCAATCATGCCGAGGATAAAAGCGAGCACAAGTCCACCAACAATGGTGGTGATAAGCGGTGTGGCGTGGTGCATTCCGTCTCCTTTCGTTGTGGGTGTTCCTTTTTGGCGAAAACCAAAAAACCGAGTAATAGTTTATGACAATTTTTACCCTTATGTTTATGAATTATTGTTGAAGTTTGAATAAAACAGCAATATGCACGTAAAAAAGCGCGTTTTGATAAATTCAGCGAGGGGAAGAAGAAGAAACCCTTATGGCATCAGGGTATCAGGTAGCCAAAGTAAAACTTTGGCTACCCGTAATTTACGCTTTATGACGGTTATCAGGCAGGAATATGGTCAACATCCCAAGAAGTGGCAGGAAAGCGCAGATTTTATAAACCAGGAAGATGCTGGTGTGATCCGCCACCATCCCCAACACCGCCGCGCCAAGCCCGCCCATGCCGAAGGCGAAACCGAAAAAGAGCCCGGAAACCATACCGATACGGCCAGGCAGGAGCTCCTGGGCATAGACCAGAATGGCGGAAAACGCGGATGCGAGAATAAAACCAATGATCACGGTTAAAATCCCCGTCCATTCAAGGCTCGCGTACGGCAAAATAAGGGTAAACGGCGCCACGCCGAGGATAGAGCCCCAAATGACGTATTTACGCCCAATCTTATCACCCACAGGCCCGCCAATGACCGTGCCGGCCGCAACGGCGAACAGGAAGGCAAACAGGTGGATCTGCGCATTCTGTACCGATAATCCGAATTTTTGCATCAGATAAAAGGTGTAATAGCTGCTGATGCTCGCCATATAGAAGTATTTCGAAAAAATCAGTACCAGCAGCACGGAAACCGCCAGGATAACCTTATTGCGCGGAAGGGGATTGATAACCTTCGCTTTAGGTTTACCTTTATTCACGCGATGCTGAGCGGCATACCAGCGGCTGATCTGCGCCAGCACGATGATCGCCAGCAGCGCGGCCAGTACAAACCAGGCCACGTTGCCTTTACCGTAAGGGGCAATAATCACCGCGGCCAGCAGCGGGCCGAGAGAGCTACCAAAGTTACCGCCCACCTGGAAGAGAGACTGCGCCAGACCGTGACGGCCCCCTGAAGCCATACGCGCCACGCGCGAGGACTCCGGATGGAAGACGGACGATCCGGTGCCCACCAGCGCGGCGGCAACCAACACCGCTTCAAAACTCCCCGCCATGGCCAGCAGCACCAGCCCGCTTAAGGTAAAGCACATGCCGATCGGCAGCGACCACGGCATCGGGTATTTATCCGTCCAGTAGCCCACCACCGGCTGCAGCAGTGAGGAAGCCAGCTGGAAGGTCAGGGTGATCATCCCGATCTGCACGAACGTTAACGAAAACTCGGACTGCAGCAGCGGATAAATTGCCAGAATCAACGACTGAATCATGTCGTTGAGCAGGTGCGAGAGACTGATTGCGCCTAAGACTTTAAAGGAGGTGCGCGACGCCGGCGCGCCCGGAACGGGCTGGGTTGATTCACTGATTGCCATAGAGAGAAGTACCACGTTTTTCGTTATTAGAGATGCAGGGTGTAATTATTATCCGACTAACATACCCGTCCGGGACATTTGAAGAAAGTCGCAATTCTGAAAACTTATTTGTCTATTCTTGTTAGTCACTGTAATTTTTGCCTTTGTCTATTGGTCAGGGAGAGAGAAGATGAAGTTAATGAAGCGGGGCGTCGCGCTGGCGCTCATCGCCGCATGGGGCCTGGTAAGCCTGCCCGCGCAGGCGTATGAAAAAGACAAAACCTATAAAATCACCATTCTGCATACCAACGATCACCACGGTCATTTCTGGCGCAGCGAATACGGCGAATATGGCCTGTCGGCGCAAAAAACGCTGGTGGACGGCATTCGTAAAGAGGTGGCTGCCCAGGGCGGCAGCGTGCTGCTGCTGTCGGGTGGCGATATCAATACCGGCGTGCCGGAATCCGATTTACAGGACGCGGAACCTGATTTTCGCGGCATGAACCTGATTGGCTACGACGCGATGGCCGTGGGTAACCACGAGTTCGACAATCCGCTGACCGTGCTGCGTCAGCAGGAAAAATGGGCCAAATTCCCCTTCCTCTCCGCCAATATTTACCAGAAAAGCACCGGCGAACGCCTGTTTAAGCCGTGGGCGCTGTTTAAGCGCCAGGATCTGAAGATCGCGGTCATCGGCTTAACCACTGACGATACGGCGAAAATTGGTAACCCCGAGTTCTTTACAGATATCGAATTCCGCAAACCGGCAGACGAAGCGAAGCTGGTGATTCAGGAGCTGCAGCAAAACGAGAAGCCGGACGTGATTATCGCCACCACGCACATGGGGCACTACGACAACGGCGAGCACGGCTCTAACGCGCCCGGCGACGTGGAAATGGCGCGCAGCCTGCCCGCGGGCTCTCTGGCAATGATTGTGGGCGGTCACTCACAGGATCCGGTGTGTATGGCATCCGAGAACAAAAAGCAGGTGGACTACGTGCCGGGCACGCCGTGCGCGCCGGACCGTCAGAACGGTATCTGGATTGTTCAGGCGCACGAGTGGGGCAAATACGTCGGCCGGGCGGATTTCGAGTTCCGTAACGGCGAGATGAAGCTGGTCCATTATCAGCTCATCCCGGTCAACCTGAAGAAGAAAGTCACCTACCCGGACGGGAAAAGCGAGCGTGTACTCTACACGCCGGAGATCGCTGAAAACCAGCAGATGCTCTCCCTGCTGACGCCGTTCCAGAACAAGGGCAAGGCGCAGCTGGACGTGAAAATCGGCACGCTGAACGGTCGTCTGGAGGGGGACCGCAGTAAAGTTCGCTTCGTGCAGACCAACATGGGCCACCTGGTGCTGGCGGCGCAAATGGCGCGCACCGGCGCTGACTTCGGCGTGATGAGCGGCGGCGGTATTCGTGATTCCATCGAGGGCGGAAACATTACCTATAAAGACGTCCTGAAGGTGCAGCCGTTCGGCAACGTGGTGGTTTATGCCGATATGAGCGGGAAAGAGGTGATTGACTACCTGACCGCCGTGGCGCAGATGAAGCCGGATTCCGGGGCCTATCCGCAGTTTGCCAACGTCAGCTTTGTGGCGAAAGACGGCAAGCTTAACGACCTGAAGATCAAAGGCGAACCGGTTGATCCGGCCAAAACGTACCGTCTGGCGACGTTAAGCTTTAACGCCACCGGCGGCGACGGCTATCCGCATATTGATAACAAACCGGGATACGTGAATACCGGCTTTATCGATGCGGAAGTGCTGAAGCAGTTTATCGAGCAGAATTCGCCGATTGACGTGAATGCCTACGAACCGAAAGGTGAGGTGAGCTGGCAGTAGTGGTGTGCGGCCTGATGCCCTCACCCCAACCCTCTCCCACCGGGAGAGGGCGCGAACACAAAAAACGGTAACGCCTGTTACCGTTTTGCTTTTACCTCGCAGCCGCCACCGGGCAATTTTCTCAATCCCGGCGCGCAATATCCGCAAACTTCGCGTCCAGCATTTTCGCCAGATCGCCCGCCGCCAGCTCGATATCCAGCCCGCGTTTGCCGCCGGATATAAAGATGGTTTCAAACTCCTGTGAAGGGGCATCAATCAGCGTCGGCAGGCGTTTTTTCTGCCCGAGCGGACTGATCCCGCCCACCAGATAGCCCGTGGTGCGTTGCGCCACCATCGGATCCGCCATATCCACCTTCTTCGCCCCCAGGGCTTTGGCGACTTTCTTCAGATCAAGCTGTCCCGCCACAGGGGTAACCGCGACGGCGAGGTGTTTCATATCGCCATTCACCGCCACCAGCAGCGTTTTATAAACCTGGTCAGCATTCAGCCCCAGCTTGCGCACCACTTCATCACCAAAGTTAGTCTCATTCGGATCGTGATCGTAAGTGTGGATCCGGAAAGAAATGTTGTTTTTTTCGAGTAATTTAACGGCGGGAGTCATAGCTATCCTTCTTACGACAGACAAATCATGCCCACAGCATACGCCTGACGTTTGTCTAAAAAATAGCACCATCTTGCGCAATAGTATTGGCAGTGATGGTCACTTTGAGCGACAATCGGCTCAACCGAAGGTCTCCTTCGGCATAATAAAAACGATGAAATTCCTCTTTGACGGGCCAATAGAAATATTGGCCATTTTTTTATTTCAACAGTGACGGCAAATTCCCTTCTCCGTACAAATGTAACGCCCCAACCGCCACCACGTAATGCCCCGCGGGCAAAGCATGCAGCGTCTGCCGCCAGGCTTTGTTGCGCGCATTCATCAGCACATCATACAGCGATTCGCTGAACGTCGAGGGCAATGCCAGCTTACCGTCCTCAGGCGGCGCGTCCAGCCACCAGCCAATCATGGTCTGCAGCAGGCGCGCGTTGGTGTGCCAGTGGGTCAACGTATCATCCAGCAGCATCAGGCCGTCGTCGGGAAGCTGGCGCAGAAGCGCAATCTGGCTGTCCGTCCCTTCCAGCTCGATGATGGGCAGGCTGTGCGCCCTTGCCGCGTTCAGCAGCTGGTAATCAATGCCGTAGTCACCGCGCAGTCCCAGACGCTGCGCCTGCGTAGCCTGCAGCACCATCGCAATTTGCCAGAGCGGCAGGGTGTCAATCATGGAGAGCGACACGCCGGTTTCATCCGCGACGCGCGTCAGTTCCGCAAGCCGGGGATCATCCAGACGTTCCGCCAGAGTGAGAGCGCTTTCCAGCCCGACAAACGGCGACTCCTGACCCGAAATGTCCGCCTCAACGACCAGCGCGTCGGCGCGTTTCAGCAGTTTAATCAGCCCGGGTGGCAGGGGAGACATATCCTGCGTACCCATATGAATACTGCCGACCAGATGCAGGTGCTGCCCGCCGGGGAGAGAGATATCCAGACCGGGCCAGGCATAACGGCGAGGAAAGAGGGCGCGAAACGATGCTTTTATACGATTAAACAGACCCATACGCGCTCCATGAATGGAAAGGTTCATGCTAGCGCGTACGGGTACAAGGTTCAATCCTTCGGTTTAAAGCGCAGCAGGCGGTTGGCGTTGCTCACCACGGTAATGGAAGAGAGCGCCATCGCTGCACCCGCGACCACCGGGTTAAGCAGCGTGCCGGTCAGCGGCCACAGAATACCGGCCGCGATTGGGATACCGAGGGTGTTATAGACGAACGCTCCCAGTAAGTTCTGCTTCATGTTGCGCAGCGTGGCTTTTGAAATGGCCAGCGCGTCGGCAACGCCCATCAGGCTATGGCGCATCAGCGTAATGGCAGCGGTTTCGATGGCGACATCGCTCCCGCCGCCCATGGCAATCCCGACGTCCGCCTGGGCCAGCGCCGGGGCATCGTTGATGCCGTCGCCAACCATCGCCACCTGACGGCCCTGACTTTGCAGTTTCTTGATGGCGTCCGCTTTCCCGTCCGGCAGTACGCCTGCAATGACCTCATCAATTCCGGCTTCTTTCGCGATGGCGTTGGCCGTTGTCGGATTGTCCCCGGTCAGCATCACCAGACGATAGCCGGCACGGTGCAGACGCTGCAGGGCGTCCACGCTGTCCTGGCGAAGCGGATCGCGCACGGCCAGCAGCGCGGCGGCTTTGCCATCCACCGCCAGCAGAACCGGCGTAGCGCCCTGAGACGCCTGCGCTTTCAGCTCGCTTTCCAGCGCGGCGGTATCAATACCGTTTTCATTAAGCAATGCCTGGTTGCCCAGCAGCAGCGCGTGGCCTTCTGCTTCACCGCTGACGCCGAGCCCGCGCAGGGTGCGGAAATTGCTGACCTGCGGCAGGGCAGAAGCATTCGCTTTATCGAGAATGGCGCGCGCCAGCGGATGGCTGGATCCTTGCTCCAGTGCGGCGGCGAGGCGCAGCGCCTCCTCTTGCGCAATGCCTGCGGTAGTGACGGCCACCACCTGCGGTTTGCCTTCGGTCAGCGTGCCGGTTTTATCAAACACCAGCGTGTCGAGGGTGCTGGCCCGCTGCAGCGCGTCCGCATCCCGCACCAGTACGCCAAATTCGGCCGCGCGGCCTACGCCGGAGATAATCGACATCGGGGTCGCCAGGCCAAGGGCGCAAGGACAGGCGATGATCAGCACCGTGGTGGCGATCACCAGGGTGTAAACAATCTGCGGTGCCGGGCCGAAGAAATACCAGATCGCCGCGCTCAGCAGGGCAATGCCGACCACTACTGGAACAAAAACGGCGGAGATCCTGTCAGCAAGCTGGCCAATTTCCGGCTTGCTGCTCTGCGCCTGGCGCACCATGCGGATAATACGCGACAGCGTCGTGTGGCTGCCGACGGCGCTGGCGGTAAACAGCACGCTGCCGTCCTGCACCACCGTACCGGCATGAACGGCGTCGCCGTCTGATTTCTGCTGGGGAATGGGCTCGCCGGTCAGCATTGCTTCATCCAGCCAGGCTTCGCCCTGGGTTATCTTGCCGTCAACGGGAACGCGATCGCCCGTCGTCAGGCGCAGCGTCATGCCGGGCTGAACTTCCGCCAGCGGGACGCTTTTCTCCCCCTCGTCCGTGACCACGCGGGCCGTCGGCGGGGTTAAATCAAGCAATCTTTCCAGCGCTTTCGAGGAGCGCAGGCGGGCGCGGGCTTCCAGCATGTGGCCCAGGTTAATCAGGCCGATAATCATCGCGCTGGCTTCGTAATAGAGATGACGCGCCTCCATCGGGAACCACTGGGGCCAGACGTTCACGCTCATCGAATAGAGCCACGCCGCGCCGGTACCGAGCGCCACCAGCGTATCCATCGTCGCGGTGCGGTTTTTCAGGCTCTTCCAGGCGCTGGTATAGAAATGTCCGCCTGCAAACACCATCACCGCAAGGGTAATCAGGCCAATCACCAGCCACAGCGTGCGGTTGTCGGCGGTGACCATCATGTTGTCACCCATCATGCCCCACACCATCACCGGAATACCCACCAGCAGGGCGACAATCGCCTGCCAGCGGAAGCGCTTCATGGTGGCGATAGCCGTTTCCTGCTGGCGCTCGCGGCGCTCGGCATCATCTTCGATGGCCTCCGCCCCGTAGCCCGCTTTCTCAACGGCCTGCACTAAATCTGCGGCGGAGGCGCTGCCCATCACCAGCGCAGTGCGCTCCGCGAGGTTTACCCGTGCCTGCGCAACGCCCGGTACGGCCTGCAAGGCGTTTTGTACCCGGGAGACGCAGCTGGCGCAGCTCATGCCGTTGATCAGCAGCTGTTGGCTGTCGTCAATATCATCAGCTGCCGGAAGCTCAGGAGTGGCCGCTGTCAGTGCTTCCGACGGGGATGATGACTCTGCCAGCGGTTTAGCCTTTGGGTGGCTTAACTCCGCCCCGTAACCGGCCTGCTTGATGGTATCGATCAGCGCATCCGCGCTGGCGCTGCCGGTGACGGCGGCATGATCGATAGTCACGTCAGCGCTTTCAACGTCAGGGCGCTGTTCCAGGCTTTCTTTAACGCGTTTGACGCAGTGGCCGCAGGAGAGGCCGTCCAGCGTCAGGTCGATAGTGTGAGACATAACAAAACTCCCGTATAATGAACTGGTCAGTAGTTGACCGGAGTAACGCTTTTCGCTAACTGTTATGAAGGTTAAACCTTCCATCAAGGGGAAGGTCAAGGGGGAAATGTGAATATCAGTGACGTGGCAAAAAAAACCGGCTTAACCAGCAAGGCAATCCGCTTTTATGAAGAGAAGGGGCTGGTAACGCCACCGCTGCGCAGTGAAAACGGCTACCGCAGCTACACGCAGCTGCATCTGGATGAACTGACGCTGCTGCGCCAGGCAAGACAGGTCGGTTTTAATCTGGAAGAGTGCGGCGAGCTGGTGAACCTGTTTAACGATCCGAAGCGTCACAGCGCCGACGTGAAAAAACGCACGCTGGAAAAAGTGGCCGAAATTGAACGCCACATCATCGAGCTGCAGGCGATGCGCGAACAGCTGCTGCAGCTCGCGGAATCCTGTCCGGGGGATGACAGCGCCGACTGCCCGATTATCGATAATCTTGCCGGCTGCTGTCATCGTAAGGCCTCTGCTTAGCAGGCTTTCACCCGCAGGGTAATGCCTTCCACCGCAATGACCTCAACCCGCGTGCCGGCGCTGAGGTCGTCGTCGGCGACTACCGGCCACGAGCTGTCGCCCACGCGCATGTGCCCGCGTCCGTTTACCAGCGCGGTGTCGAGCGTAAAACGCTTGCCGACAATCTGCTGTCCGCGCTGGTTGAGGTGCGCGTCCAGCGGTTTTTGCTCGTTAACCCGCCGGTTTAGCCAGCGCCACCACAGCCACGCGGCCACCAGCGTCAGCACGGCAAATAGCGCACCCTGCCACGCCCAGTCCAGGGGAAGGATCCAGACCAGAAGGCCCGTAATGACGGCGGCAACACCGCTCCAGAGCAGGTAGCCGTTGCCGCCCAGCATCTCCGCCGCCAGCAATAAGCCACCGAGGCTTAGCCAGAAGGCATGAGGATGTGCAGCGATCAGCTCAATCATTTTTTACGCTCGTTTCCGCTGTCTTTAATCAGTTCGGCAATACCGGCGATAGAGCCCATCAGGCTGCTGGCCTCCAGCGGCATCATCACCACTTTGCTGTTGTTCGCCGAGCCGATCTGTTTTAGCGCGTCGGTATATTTTTGCGCGACAAAGTAGTTCACGGCCTGGATATCACCGGCGGCAATCGCCTCGGACACCATCTGGGTGGCGCGGGCTTCCGCTTCTGCCGAACGTTCACGTGCTTCCGCCTGTAAGAATGCGGACTGACGATCGCCTTCCGCTTTCAGGATCTGCGACTGTTTTTCCCCTTCCGCTTTGAGGATCTCCGCCTGACGCACCCCTTCGGCTTCCAGAATGTAGGCGCGCTTGGTTCGCTCGGCCTTCATCTGGGCGTTCATGGAGGCGATCAGCTCCGCCGGCGGGCGCACGTCGCGGATCTCAATACGGGTGACTTTGATCCCCCACGGGTTCGTTGCTTCATCGACAATGTGCAGCAGGCGGGTGTTGATGCTGTCGCGCTGGGAAAGCATTTCGTCCAGCTCCATCGAGCCGAGCACGGTACGGATGTTGGTCATCGTCAGGTTGACGATCGCCAGCTCCAGGTTGCTGACCTCATAGGCCGCTTTCGGCGCATCAATCACCTGAATAAAGCAGACGGCGTCGATGGTGACGTTGGCGTTATCCTTGGAGATGATCTCCTGAGACGGAATGTCCAGTACCTGCTCCATCATGTTGATCTTGCGACCAATCCGGTCCATGAAAGGAACAATCAGGCTTAAGCCCGGCTGGAGGGTGTTGGTGTAGCGACCGAAACGCTCGACGGTCCACTGATAGCCCTGAGGGACAATTTTGACGCCTGCGCCCACAATAACCAGCGCAACGAAAATAAGGACAGGAACAACGATAAGCATAAAAACCTCCTGTTTTGCATGCTGTGATGAGTGAAAGTGTGTGTTTATTGCTCGTAAGTATAGGTAAAGTCAGAGATGAATCCATCACCCGCTTCGGCAATGGCTTTGGATAATCCCTGGTAGTACTTCTCCAGCCCCAGCGCTTCGATACGCTGGATCTGTTCGCGAATGGGGGCGCAGAACAGAACGGCATTCCCCGCTTCAACGCGCTTGTTATTGGGAGGAAGATCGCCCGCGATGGCTTTGAACCACGTTCTGATACCCTGCTTTAAATTATGCGGCGCTTTAGTCAGGTTATCCATGCCCGTCAGAACCTGCAGGGTGGGAAACTCATCGGCCAGCACGGCGGTTTTCATGCGCGCAAAGAACTGGCTGAACAATTCAAACGATCCCAGATCGGTGACGCGCGGTTTGGTCGTTTTACCGTTTTTATTGCCGATTTTCCCTGCGGCTGACGCTGGGGCCGGAACCGCATTCACCTTTTCCAGCTCCAGCCCGAATAACAAATTACAGTGCGCACGGCGCTCTTTCAGCGGATAGGACATCAGCACGTCAATGAATTGGGTGGCCTTTACATCCGCAAGATCGTGGTTGATAAGCCACTGGGTACGAGAAAATTCAGCCGGAGAGACGAACCAGTCGGGTACCTCATTGAAACGTTTGGATTTTCCCTTGCCGTCAAATTCCAGGAAGTGTGTCCCGTTGTCGAAGGCGAAATAGCAATTTTTGAAACTGCCGATCGTGGTGTTCACGATGAGCGCCTTCTTAACAAAATCCACCACCTCTGCGCCAATGACAAAACGCGTGAGTTCCGACGATTTGATGACTTCCATTAATGTTTCGACATCAGGAACACCAGGCTTCAGGGAAGGAAACTCATAAAAGATATGTGCCATGCTGCTTACTTCCTGTAGTGATGGTGGAGACAAATGACAAACAAAAAGTTTAACACTTGCTTTAGCGTGAGGCTATTCGCTCTGTGCGCACGAAAGGATTATGCTACAGGCGGTTATTACACGAAGCGGTTAACGGAAGCGTAATGAACGATAAAAAAGAACTATTACATCTCAGGGATATCGGATTTCGTGTTGGAGAAAACATTATTCTTCAGCACGTCGGGTTTAGCCTGTCGCCGGGCGAGTTTAAATTAATCACGGGCCCTTCAGGCTGCGGTAAAAGCACGCTGCTGAAAATTGTGGCCTCACTCCTCAGCCCGACGGAGGGCACCATTCTGTTTGAAGGACAGGATATCTCAACCCTGTCCCCGGAAAACTATCGCCAGCAGGTCTCCTACTGCGTGCAAACCCCCGCGCTGTTTGGCGATACGGTTTATGACAACCTGATTTTCCCGTGGCAAATCCGCAATAAAACGCCGGAGCCGGAAAAGTTTATCAGCGATCTGGCCCACTTTGGCCTGGCGCAGGAGACGTTAACCAAATCCATCACCGCGCTGTCGGGCGGAGAAAAGCAGCGCGTCTCGCTGATCCGCAACCTGCAGTTTTTACCGAAGGTGCTTTTGCTGGACGAAATTACCAGCGCGCTCGATGACGTCAACAAACGCAACGTTAATGAGATTATTCATCGCTACGCCCGGGAGCAGAATATTGCCGTGCTGTGGGTGACGCACGACGCTAATGAAATAACCCATGCGGATGACGTGATTACGCTTCAGCCGCACGGCGGGAAAATGCAGGAGGCTAACCGTGGGTGAGCATAACATTACCAATGAATCCCTGGCGTTTTCGATGGTGCTGGTATTGATTGCAATTGTGGTCAGCTACCGGGAAAAGCTGGGGCTGGAAAAAGATATTGTGTGGAGTATCTGCCGCGCGGTGGTTCAGCTCATCATCGTTGGCTATGTGCTGAAGTATATTTTCAACGTCAACCACGCGGTGCTGACGCTGCTGATGGTGCTCTTTATCTGTTTCAACGCGGCGTGGAATGCGAAAAAACGCAGTAAATACATAGATAAGGCGTTTATCTCGTCGTTTATCGCCATTACCACCGGGACGGCGCTCACGCTGGCGGTGCTGGTGCTCTCCGGCTCGATTGCCTTTACGCCGATGCAGGTTATCCCTATCTCCGGGATGATTGCGGGGAACGCCATGGTGGCCGTTGGGCTCTGTTATAACAATCTCGGCCAGCGCTTCAGCAGTGAACAGCAGCAGCTGCAGGAGAAATTAAGCCTGGGAGCGACGCCTAAAGTGGCCTCGGCGCGGCTGATCCGTGAGAGCATTCGCTCATCGCTGATCCCAACGGTAGATTCAGCCAAAACGGTGGGGCTGGTGAGCCTGCCGGGCATGATGTCGGGGCTGATTTTTGCCGGTATCGATCCGGTCAAAGCGATTAAGTATCAGATCATGGTGACGTTTATGCTGCTCTCTACGGCAAGCCTGTCAACCATCATTGCCTGCTACCTGACCTATCGGAAGTTCTACAACGCGCGCCACCAGCTGGTGGTGACGCAATTAAAGAAAACGGGTTAAGCCTGTTTTCCAGGCCCGGTAAGCGTTAGCGCCACCGGGCATTTTTTTGTTAGTAGAGCAACGCGTACAGCTGACGACGATACTTCGACGCCAGCGCGTCTCCGGTGCCCAGCGCGGCCAGAATTTCCTGGAACATCTTACGCGCCTGACCGTCTGCGGCTGCCAGGTCTTTTTGCAGGTGGCTGAACAGCAGTTCCAGCGCCTCTTCGTTACGCCCCACCTGGTGCAGCTGCAGCGCCAGCTGGCTTGCCAGCGCGGCGTCGGCCGGGTTGTCGGCAACCTGCTGCTGCAGCTGCTGAATTTCCGGGGTGTCCGCCGCCTGTTTCAGCAGCTCAATTTGTGCGACCAGACCCTGATAGCGGGTGTCCTGATCCTGCAGCGGAACCGTCTTGAGTACGGCTTCCGCGTCTTCTGAACGGTGCAGGGCGATCTGCGTTTCCGCCAGCAGCAGGCCAATCTGGCTGTTCTGATTCGACAGCTGCCACGCCTCTTTGAGCAGCGGCAGCGCCTCGTCGTATTTACCTTCCTGCATCAGCGCCATGCCTTCCTGCGCTTTCAGCTCTTCTTCACGCGGCAGCACTTTATCCAACAGGGCGCGGATAGCCTCTTCCGGCTGCGGCCCCTGGAAGCCGTCAACGGGCTGGCCGTTCTGGAACAGATAGACGGTTGGGATGGCGCGCAGACCAAACTGAGACGCCACCATCGGCTCGGCGTCGCAGTCCAGCTTAGCGAGAATGAACTGACCGTTGTACTGCGCGGCAAGGCTTTCCAGCACCGGCGTCAGCTGCAGGCAGTGTTGGCTGCGTTCAGACCAGAAGTAGAACAGGACCGGTTTGGTCATCGACTGTTCAAGGGTCTGTTGCAGGTTAGCTTCTGTAATATTGACGATATTCTGTACGGACATGCGGCTTTCTCTTTTGTCGGTTTGTTCTTTACATGGGGATGAGCGTCGTCGCTTCAACTCAACCGTGCAAAATTTTGTCCATCATCCGGCCCGGCAGCAGGCGTTTTAACCAGCCTACGGCATGGGTGACCAGCGTCACCGGATAGCGCATTTTAGGATGTTCGCTCTCAAAAGCATGGCGCACTTTGGCTACCACCGCCTCTGGCCCGAGGGTAAAACGTGCGGCAATGCCGGGGTTCTCGACCGGCTTATCCGCCTGGGTCTGGTTCACGTTTTCGGTAAAGCGGGTGCGGATCGGGCCGGGCTCAATCAGGCTGACCTTGATGCCGCTGTGGCGCAGCTCCATGCGCAGGGCGTCGGACCAGGCCTCCAGCGCATATTTGCTGGCGGCGTAGGCGCCGCGGCCCGGGGTGGAAATCAGCCCCATCACTGACGATGTCATCACGATGCGCCCTTCACCGTGCGGCAGCATCGCGGGGAGCAGGCGCATGGTGAGCTGATGCACGCCGAAGAAGTTGGTCGAAAACTGTTTCTCCAGCGTTTCGCGGGAGAGCGTATCCAGCGGGCCATACACGCCGTAGCCGGCATTGTTAAAGAGCCCGTAGAGACGATTGTCGGTCAGCGCGATCACCTCATCGGCGGCGCGTTCAACGCTCTCCGGCGAGTCCATATCCAGCAGCACGCCGGTAAAGCCCAGCCCGTTCATGCGTTCGACATCGTCGGGTTTGCGACACGCCGCCAGCACCCGAAACCCCTGGCGCTTCAGTTCGAGCGCGCTTTCCAGGCCGATTCCACTGGAACATCCTGTAATTAAGACCGATTTTTGCATAACTTTACCTGTCAGGATCTCCGCTTAATCAGGAGTCATGTTTAACTAAAGGAGCCAGCCGCGTTGCCATCCAGTCGGCAATAAACGGCTGAGCATCGCGATTGGGGTGGATCCCGTCGTCTTGCATCCACTGGGGTTTGAGATAGACCTCTTCCATGAAAAATGGCAGCAGCGGAATATCAAACTCTTTGGCAAGCTTAGGGTAGATCGCGCTAAAGGCTTCATTATACCGACGACCGTAGTTGGCGGGCAGGCGAATTTGCATCAGCAGCGGCTGGGCGTTTGCCGCTTTGATATCCTGCAAAATGGTGCGCAGCGTTTGCTCGGTTTGCTGAGGCTGAAAACCGCGCAATCCATCGTTACCGCCAAGCTCCACCAGCACCCAGCGCGGCTGATGCTGTTTGAGCAGTGCAGGCAGGCGCGACAGGCCCTGCTGCGAGGTATCGCCGCTGATGCTGGCGTTAATTACCGACGTCTTGCTCTGCCATTTGTCGTTGAGCAGAGCAGGCCAGGCCGCGCTGGCCGCCATGCGATAGCCTGCGCTCAGGCTGTCGCCGAGAACCAGTAACGTGTCCGCTGCCGCCGCGCGGAAGGTCATCAGAATCAAAAACAGGAAGGGCAAATGCCAGCGGAAAACAGTGTTGAAGTTCATCATCTTAAGAAGTCCGTCGGTCAGGGGGAACACGAGCTTTCCATCCTTACTGGAGTTGAACTCGTTGTCAAACGCGCTGAAACCATCGCGCTGATTGGCGAATCCGGCTCCGGCAAGTCCACGCTGCTGGCGATTTTGGCCGGTCTGGACGACGGCAGTAGCGGCGAGGTCCATCTTGTCGGGCAACCGCTGCATCAGCTTGATGAAGAGGCGCGGGCCGCGCTGCGCGCGCGTCACGTTGGTTTTGTCTTCCAGTCCTTCATGCTGATCCCCACCCTGAACGCGCTGGAAAACGTCGAACTCCCGGCGCTGTTGCGCGGTGAAAACAGCCGTGAAAGCCGGGCGCACGCGAAGGCGCTGCTGGAGCAGCTCGGTCTGGGCAAGCGTCTCGACCACCTTCCCGCACAGCTTTCCGGCGGTGAGCAGCAGCGCGTGGCGCTGGCGCGGGCGTTTAACGGTCGTCCCGAAGTCCTGTTTGCCGATGAGCCCACCGGTAACCTTGACCGTAAAACCGGTGACCGGATTGCCGACCTGCTGTTTTCGCTCAACCGCGAGCACGGCACCACGCTGATCCTCGTCACCCACGATCCGCAGCTCGCCGCCCGCTGCGACCGCCGCCTGCGGCTGGTGAACGGTATTCTTCAGGAGGAGGCATGATTACCCGCTGGTTCTGGCGCGAGTGGCGCTCGCCCTCGCTGCTTATCGTCTGGCTGGCGCTAAGCCTGGCGGTGGCCTGCGTGCTGGCGCTCGGCAGCGTCAGCGACCGCATGGAAAAAGGGCTTAGCCAGCAGAGCCGGGAGTTTATGGCGGGTGACCGGGCGCTGCAAAGCTCCCGCCCGGTGCCGTCGGGCTGGATTGCAGAGGCGCGTAAACAAGGGCTGAAGGTGGGGGAGCAGATAAGCTTCCAGACCATGACCTTTGCGGGCGACACGCCGCAGCTCGCCAGCGTTAAAGCCGTCGATGATATCTATCCGATGTACGGCGAACTGGAGACCAACCCGCCAGGGCTGAAGCCAAAGCCCGGTACGGTGCTGCTGGCATCACGTCTGATGGCGCTTCTGAACCTGAAACCCGGCGATAGCATCGACGTCGGCGACGCCACCTTCAACATTGCCGGGGAAGTGGTGCAGGAGCCCGATTCCGGCTTTAACCCCTTCCAGCTCGCGCCGCGCCTGCTGATGAACACCGCGGATGTCGCGGCAACCCATGCGGTACAGCCGGGCAGCCGCGTCACCTGGCGCTATAAGTTTGGCGGCACGCCTGCCCAGCTTGACGCGTATGAAAAATGGCTTCTGCCGCAGCTCAAGCCGGAGCACCGCTGGTACGGGCTGGAGCAGGACGAAGGGGCGCTCGGTAAATCACTTGAACGTTCTCAGCAGTTCCTGCTGCTTTCGGCACTGTTGACCCTGCTGCTGGCGGTGGCGGCGGTTGCCGTGGCGATGGGGCATTACTGCCGCAGCCGTTACGACCTGGTGGCGATCCTCAAAACCCTGGGGGCGGGCAGGGCGCAGCTGCGCAAGCTGATTGTCGGCCAGTGGCTGATGCTGCTGGTCCTCTCCGCGATTACTGGCGGAATAATCGGGCTGCTGTTTGAAAAACTGCTGATGGTGATGCTGAAGCCGGTGCTCCCGGCCGCCTTGCCGCCGGCCAGCCTCTGGCCGTGGCTGTGGGCGATGGGCGCGATGACGGTGATTTCGCTGCTGGTGGGGCTACGCCCCTACCGCCTGCTGCTCGCGACGCAGCCGCTGCGCGTGCTTCGCAACGATGTGGTGGCGAACGTCTGGCCGCTGAAGTTCTACCTTCCGGTGATTATTGCCGTGGCGGTGGGGCTGCTGGCGTGGCTGATGGGGGGCAGCACGCTGCTGTGGGCGGTACTGGCCGGGGCGGTTGTGCTGGCGCTGCTGTGCGGCGTGCTGGGCTGGATACTGCTCAACGTCCTGAAGCGGCTCACGGTGAAATCCCTGCCCGTGCGCCTGGCGGTCAACCGCCTGCTGCATCAGCCGTGGTCAACGCTCAGCCAGCTGTCGGCGTTTTCGCTGTCGTTTATGCTGCTGGCGCTGCTGTTAGTGCTGCGCGGCGATCTGCTGGATCGCTGGCAGCAGCAGCTTCCCCCGGAAAGCCCGAACTATTTCCTGATCAACATTGCCCCTGAGCAGGTCACGCCGCTGAAGGGCTTCCTGTCTGAGCATCACATTATTCCTGAGTCGTTCTATCCCATCGTGCGCGCGCGTCTGACGCAGATCAACGGTCAGCCAACGGAGGGGAATAAGGACGAGTCGCTGAACCGCGAACTGAACCTGACCTGGCAGGAGAAACGCCCTGACCATAACCCGATAACCGCCGGCACCTGGCCGCCGAAAGCGGGGGAAGTCTCGATGGAAGAGGGGCTGGCGACGCGGCTGAACGTGAAGCTGGGAGACAGCGTCACCTTTACCGGCGATACCCAGGATTTTACCGCGAAAGTCACCAGCCTGCGTAAAGTGGACTGGGAAAGCCTGCGGCCAAACTTCTTCTTTATCTTCCCGCCGGGCGCGCTGGACGGGCAGCCGCAGAGCTGGCTGACAAGCTTCCGCTGGGAAAACGGCAACGGCATGCTGACCCAGCTCAACCGGGAGTTTCCGACGGTCAGCCTGCTGGATATTGGGGCGATCCTGAAGCAGGTAGGGCAGGTGCTGGAGCAGGTGAGCCGCGCGCTGGAGGTCATGGTGGTGCTGGTGACGATCTGCGGCGTGCTGTTGCTGCTGGCCCAGGTGCAGGTGGGGATGCGCCAGCGCCATCAGGAGCTGGTGGTCTACCGCACGCTGGGGGCCGGAAAGCGACTGCTGCGGATGACGCTATGGAGCGAGTTTGCGCTGCTGGGGCTGGTGGCGGGTCTGGTAGCGGCCATTGGCGCGGAAACGGCGCTGGCGGTGCTGCAGACAAAGGTTTTCGACTTCCCGTGGGAGCCTGACTGGCGTCTCTGGTTGATCCTGCCTCTCAGCGGAGCGGTGCTGCTTTCTCTCTGCGGAGGCTGGCTCGGCACGCGGCTGTTAAAGGGCAAAGCCCTGTTCCGTCAGTTTGCGAGTTGATTTAGCACGGTGATAGTTGCGCACCGGGTTTTAATGCCGGTGCGCAGCGTTTAAATAGCACAAACTGATAATACCCACTCATTTAGTAGCACAAAACATTAAAAACCCGACCACACGGCCCGATTATTTCCAGTTAATATTCACCCGCTAAATATTTAGCAGCGTGTCTATTAAGGAAAAATAATGACTATAAAAAAATCAGCGCTGGCGGCAACGATCGGCGCGGCAGTGGCATTGACTACCTTCGCTTCTCAGGCGGAAATCACCGTTCTTAAGCAGGATCCTCAGGCGGGTAACCCGCTGAGCCGTCTGAACTTCACCGTTGGCGGCAGTATTCGTCCTCAGTTCCAGAACATGACCGGCGACGACGGTAAAAACAGCTACAAGCGTAACGGCTTTGACGGCGGCACCCGTTTCCGTTTCGCGGCTGATTACTACCTGTTTGATGACATCAGCTGGGTAAGCTACTACGAGCTGGGCGTGAACTTCCCTGCAATGTTCAACTGGGACAACCACTACAGCGAAAGCGATCACGACACGACGCGTCGTATGCTCTACACCGGCCTGAAGAGCGACACCTGGGGTACGCTGACCTTCGGTCAACAGAACAGCGTTTACTATGATGTGGTGGGCGCGAAAACCGATATCTGGGACTACGACATGATCGGCCAGGCACCAGGTAACGGGATCAAAGGCGATTACGACGGTTCTTACCGTTCACGTAATATGCTGAAATATAAGAAAACCGTGGGCGATGCCGACATCTACGCATCTTACCTGTTTGAAGACAGCGAATACCTGCCGGGCAACGGCCTGCGATACAAGCGTAAAGGCGGCGGCTCGCTGGGTCTGGATTACCACCTGACCACCGACCTGACCTGGGGCGCCGCGTGGAACTACACCCGCGCGGACATGCGTAACCCGGATAACGGCGACAGCAAAACCTACGACCAGAACATCCTCGGTACCGCGCTGAGCTGGACCCCGGACAACTGGACCTTCTCCGCTGGCGGCGGCTGGTACCAGAACTTCATGACCACCAAAAAAGTGTCGGTTAACGACTACTTTGCGGGTGATGCATGGGGTATTGAATACTTTGCGGGCTACAAGTTCCCAGTCGGTCAGTACGCGGTTAAATCTATTCAGCCTTACTTCATGGGCGACCGTATTGAGTACGTGAATGGCCGTAACTACCAGCGCATCGACAACGGCGTGGGTATCAGCTTCCAGCTGGATTACGGTTTCCGCGTGGATTACGAACACGTGTTCACCTCCAGCACCGACAACCTGGGTGACATGAACCTGGTGCGTCTGCGTTACGACTTCTAGGTCGTCTTGTTGGGTGCGGCCTGATGCCCTCACCCTGACCCTCTCCCACGGGGAGAGGGAATAAACATTAAAAACGGCAACCCAGGTTGCCGTTTGGCTTTTACCTCGCCACCCGGCTTTGTTTTAGCGATTAAGCCACTCAGCGACCTCGCCATACGTCCCGCGATACACAATCTTCTCCGCCTTTTTCTCCAGCTGATAGCCGTACATCGGGTCGTAATAGTCCTTCAGCAGCGGCGCAAGCCAGCTAAAGTGCGCCTCGGTGCTGCCGGAGCGTTGCTGTTCCAGCAGCGCGGAATCTAACAGCGCGGTGAATTCTGCATACCGCTGCAGCCCCAGACGGCGGCGAATGGCGAACAGGCCGTGGTGCAGATACTCGCTGTATTCTTTCCAGCCCGCTTCCTCGCCGTATGCGGCAGAAAAGTCCGCCCACATGTGGTCGAAATACTCTTCGCGCAGGCGCTCGAGGCGGACGTCAAACGGGTCTTCGACGACAACGATAGGGGCTTCAGCCATGCGGTCGCGCAGGCACTCCGGCAGGTGGTTGGAGCCAATCATCCGGCCCTCGTCTTCCAGCACCCAGCGCGCGGCGTCTTTTTTCAGGAGCTCAACCGCAAGGTGGTTTTCAAAGCTGGCCTGGGAAAGCTGCGGCGTGAGCGTGCGGCCAAACGACGAACCGCGATGGTGCGCCAGCCCTTCCAGATCGATACCCTGCACGTGCTGCTTCACCAGCAGGGTTTTGCCGTTTCCGGTGCAGCCGCCAATAAGCACCATCGGCTTCTGCGACTGCTCGATAGTCACCTGAATCGCCGTCTGGCGGAGGGCCTTATAGCCGCCGCGGATCAGCGGGTAGTCAACGCCCGCCTCTTTCAGCCAGGCCTGCGAGATATGCGAGCGCTGGCCGCCGCGCGCGCAGCAGAGAAAGCCCCCAGGATGGGTAAGGCTGGCTTCCCGCCAGGCGTTAATGCGTGCCTCACGCGTCTCGCCGCTCACCAGCTGATGGCCGAGCGCCAGCGCGGCCTCGGGGCCCTGGCGTTTATAGCAGGTACCGACGGCGGCGCGCTCGTCGTCGTTCATTAAGGGCAGGTTGATCGCCGCAGGCATCGCGCCCTGGGCAAATTCGATCGGCGCGCGAACGTCGATTAAAGGGGTATCAGACGCGAGGATCGCGCGATAGTCCGTTCCATCGTTCATGGTTGTTCCAGAAGAAAACTCAGCAGCAATGGGCGGGGATTGTACGCCGGGGAAGGGGAAGATCAACTCCCCGGCGCAGATGTCTTACTTGAGCTTAGACTGTGCCCAGACAATACCGCTCGCATATTCCGGCGGCAGGAGCGGGATCATCGCTTCCAGGGTGGCGCTCAGGCGGCCCGTGTCGCTGTCGTTCAGGTTCAGGTGACCGACCTTACGACCCGCGCGTACCTCTTTGTCATACCAGTGCAGATGCACGAGCGGCAGCTTCAGCCAGTCGTAGTTCAGATCGGTGCCGATCAGGTTGATCATCACCGACGGGCTGTTCACCACCGGCTGCGGCAGCGGCAGGTCGGTGATTGCACGCAGGTGCAGCTCGAACTGGCTGATGGACGCGCCGTTTTGCGTCCAGTGGCCGCTGTTGTGCACGCGCGGCGCAAGTTCGTTGATCAGCAGACCGGACGGGGTGATAAAGCACTCCATCGCCATGACGCCCACATACCCGAGTTCGTGCATGATGGCAGAGAGCATATCTTCCGCCTGCGCCTGCTGGTCAGCATTGGCGTGCGGGAAGGCGACGCTGGTGCGCAGAATGCCGTCCTGATGCAGGTTATGCGTCAGCGGATAAAAGACGGTATGCCCGTCGTGCCCGCGCGCGCCAACCAGCGACACTTCACCGCTGAAGTTAATGCCCTGCTCAACGATGCACTCGCCGTAGCAGTCGTCCGGCAGTTCTGCCGTTTCATCTGCACGCAGGCGCCACTGGCCGCGGCCGTCATAGCCGCCCACGCGGCGCTTCACGATTGCCAGCTCGCCCAGCATCGCGAAAACGTCATTCCACTCGCTTTTATCGGACAGGAGCTGCCACGGCGCGGTCGGCAGACCGAGCTTGTCGAACAGCTGCTTTTGCGTCAGACGGTCGGCGATGATCGGGAACACGTCGCGGTTAACGAAGGCGTTATGACGCGCCAGCTCGCGGGTCAGAGCCGTTTCCGGCCAGCGTTCGATCTCGGCGGTGATCACGCTCTGGTGGAACGGTACGGCTTCCGGTTCGGCGTCCAGCCCGACGGGCCAGACGGCAATACCCAGCGGCTCACCGGCCTGACGCAGCATGCGGCCTAGCTGGCCGTTACCGAGGACGCAAACCTGCTTCATGCCGCACCCCGCGGGTCCGGATTGTCCAGCACCTCGTCGGTCTGGGCTTTACGCCACTCCGCCAGACGCTGGTGTAATGCTTTATCGTGCGTCGCAAGAATTTGCGCCGCCAGCAGAGCTGCGTTCGCCGCACCCGCTTTACCAATCGCCAGCGTGCCGACAGGAATACCGCGCGGCATCTGGACGATGGAGTAGAGGCTATCTACACCGCTTAACGCGGCGCTTTGGACCGGAACGCCCAGTACCGGCACCAGGGTTTTGGCGGCAATCATGCCTGGCAGATGTGCTGCGCCGCCCGCACCGGCAACGATCACCTCATAACCGTTCTCTTCGGCGCTTTCGGCGAAGCTGAACAGTTTGTCCGGTGTACGGTGCGCGGAGACCACTTCAACGTGGTGTGGAACATTCAGGATTTCAAAGATTTCGGCGGCGAACTGCATGGTAGCCCAGTCGCTTTTGGACCCCATCACGATGGCGACACGCGCCGGATTATTGCGGGAAGACATGCGTCTTAAAACTCCTGTGGTGCGAAACACACTGCTTTTGAGGGCACAGAGAATAGCATGTTATACGGGCAAGGAAAACGGTTGCGCGGTTAAAAGGCGAGCAGTTATGGCGAGAAAGCGATAACAAAAAAGACCGCACGATGGCGGTCTTTTATATGATGTTACTGAAGATCCCCTGCGGACAGGTTCTCGTTGTCGAACGCGCGGCTGACATCGATATGATTCACCATGCTGGTGTCGGCATTCGAGCCCGATTTTGGCACGGAGAAGCGATTCTCCGCGGCCTGTGCGCCAGTGGACACCACGACTGCCAGCAGCAGGGTACTTACGATGCTGATGTTTTTCATTCTCTGTTCCTTCCTCATCGTATTGTCGCTGTCGCACGTCTTCGCTGGCGGCACGGCAATCAGGGTTTTTATTTAGTCAGTTCTGCGGTCATGTACACGCGGTTGTTGACCTTCGCGCTCGTGATTTTATAAGAGGCATTCTGCTCGGCGGCCTGCGCGGCAATTTTCGCTTCTGCGCGGTCAAGGGTAGAGGCGGTTGCGCTCACGCTTTGAGCGAAAGAACCGAAAGAAACCAGGGAAAGAGCGGCAACTGCAACGAAAGTTTTGATAGATTTCATGGTCGTATTCCTTAAGTATTTTATCTGGGATAGGGCGTATTGCCCTGATGTGATAAATAATAGGCCGACCACGGGCTGATTAAAATCGAAACAATTTGCCGATATTGTTCAAAAAAATAGAATGATGGTGCGAGGGGTTAAAACGGAAAGGCGATCGGCTCCACGCCCTCTGGCGTGACTTTGACCATGGAGCCTTCGGTGTGCCAGGCACCTAATACCACGCGATGGGCCGGTTCGCCGTTGGCGATAAGGGAATGGACGTCAGGACGATGGGTATGACCGTGGATCAACCACTGAACGCCATGCTTTTCCATCACGCTCACCACGGCCTGCGGGTTCACGTCCATGATGGTCATGGATTTGCTGCTGTTGGCGGCTTTACTGCCCGCGCGCATTCTGGCAGCTATGCGGTTACGGATAAACAGCGGCAGCGCAAGGAACACCTTTTGGATCCATGGGGTGTGGACTTTGGCGCGAAACGCCAGGTAGCCGGTATCGTCGGTGCAGAGCGTGTCGCCGTGCATGAACAGAACCCTGCGGCCATAGAGGTCGAGCACCTGCTCTTCCGGCAGCAGCGTCATGCCGCTTTCGCGGGCGTAGCGCTTGCCGATCAGGAAATCACGGTTGCCGTGAATGAAGTAGCAGGGGACGCCGGAATCCACGAGCGCGTGAATGGCGGCGGCCATTTCACGGTGCAGCGGGTTAGGGTCGTCGTCGCCAATCCAGGCTTCAAAGAGGTCGCCCAGGATGTACAGCGCATCGGCGCTTTTCGCTTCACCGCGTAAAAAACGCAGAAAACCGGCGGTTATCGCCGGTTCTTCTGTTTGCAGATGCAGATCCGCAATAAAGAGTGTCGCCACGAATTACTCGCTGACGGTCACGCTTGTAATCACAACGTCTTCTTTAGGAACGTCCTGGTGCATACCGCTGCGGCCAGTAGCGACGGCTTTGATCTTGTCAACCACGTCCATACCTTCAACCACTTCTGCGAATACGCAGTAGCCCCAACCCTGCAGGCTTTCGCCGGAGAAGTTCAGGAAGTCGTTGTCCGCCACGTTGATGAAGAACTGCGCGGTGGCAGAGTGTGGCGCCTGAGTACGGGCCATTGCCAGCGTACCGCGGGTGTTTTTCAGACCGTTGTTCGCTTCGTTTTTGATCGCTTCTTTGGTCTCTTTCTGGTTCATGCCAGGTTCGAAACCGCCGCCCTGGATCATAAAACCGTTGATCACGCGGTGGAAAATGGTGTTGTTGTAGAAACCTTCGCGGCAGTAGTCCAGGAAGTTTTTAACTGTTTCAGGCGCTTTGTCATCAAAGGTTTTGATTACGATATCGCCATGATTAGTGTGGAAAGTAACCATTTTTGCATCCTGTTCCGTTATTGTGGTACGTCGACCCGCGTTCGGGTCATCTATAGGGGCTTGTTATAGCATAACCACAGGATGCGATCACCTTGCATTGTGTGCTGCTTCGGGTTTGAATTACGGGTAGAATAGCCGGTTTTCAACCACACACGTGTTTACATGGAATCTTCGATGTTAAAAATCTTTAATACAATGACGCGCCAGAAAGAGGAATTTAAACCTATCCATGCCGGGGTAGTCGGCATGTACGTGTGTGGTATTACGGTTTACGATCTCTGTCACATTGGCCATGGCCGTACCTTTGTCGCTTTTGACGTGGTGTCACGCTACCTGCGTTTTCTGGGCTACACCCTGAAATACGTGCGTAATATCACCGACATCGACGACAAAATCATCAAGCGCGCTAATGAAAACGGCGAAAGCTTCGTTGCGCTGGTCGATCGCATGATCGTCGAAATGCACAAAGATTTCGACGCCCTGAATATTCAGCGCCCGGACAGCGAGCCGCGCGCGACCCACCATATTCACGAAATCATCGAGATCACCGAAAAGCTGATCGCTCGCGGTCATGCCTACGTTGCGGACAACGGTGACGTGATGTTCTCGGTGCCGACGGACCCAACCTACGGTTCGCTTTCCCGTCAGGATCTGGACCAGCTCCAGGCCGGCGCGCGCGTTGACGTGGTTGACGTGAAGCGTAACCCGATGGACTTCGTGCTGTGGAAAATGTCCAAAGAGGGCGAGCCAAGCTGGCCATCACCGTGGGGCGAAGGCCGTCCGGGCTGGCACATTGAATGTTCCGCGATGAACTGCAAGCAGCTGGGCAAGCACTTCGATATCCACGGCGGCGGTTCAGACCTGATGTTCCCGCACCACGAAAACGAAATCGCGCAGTCCACCTGCGCCCACGGCGGCGAGTACGTTAACTACTGGATGCACTCCGGCATGGTAATGGTTGACCGCGAGAAGATGTCTAAATCGCTGGGTAACTTCTTCACCGTGCGCGACGTGCTGAAGTATTACGACGCGGAAACCGTGCGCTACTTCCTGATGTCCGGCCACTATCGTAGCCAGCTGAACTACAGCGAAGAGAACCTGAAACAGGCGCGCTCGGCGCTGGAGCGCCTGTATACCGCGCTGCGCGGAACCGACAGGTCTGTTCCTGCTGCAGGCGGCGAAGCGTTCGAAGCCCGCTTTGTTGAGGTGATGAACGACGACTTCAACACCCCGGAAGCCTACTCCGTGCTGTTCGACATGGCGCGCGAAGTGAACCGCCTGAAGTCAGAAGATATGGCCGCGGCGAATGCGCTGGCGTCCCATCTGCGTAAGCTCTCCTCCGTGCTCGGCCTGCTGGAGCAGGACCCGGACGCATTCCTGCAGAGCGGTGCGCAGGCGGACGACGGTGAAGTGGCGGAAATTGAAGCGTTGATCAAAGCGCGTCTGGAAGCGCGTCAGGCAAAAGACTGGGCGGCGGCAGATGCGGCGCGCAACCGTCTGACCGAGATGGGAATCATTCTGGAAGATGGCCCGCAGGGGACTACCTGGCGCCGTAAGTAATTTTCCCCTCACCCTAACCCTCTCCCAAAGGGAGAGGGAATTATTAGGTTTTCTCCCTCTCCCCGTGGGAGAGGGCCGGGGTGAGGGCATCAGCGCCCACGTTTTCTCCACCACAGCAACCCCACCAGCACGACTCCCGGCAGCCACACCCACAGCAGCTCCGACACGATCACCTGATGCCCGTACGGCGTGGTGTAGCGCGACAGCGCAAACGGCGCGACCTTAATCACCTGCCACGGCGCAAAGAAGCGTTCATCTGACCACGGCCACAGCCAGCCGACGCCTTTCCCTCCCGTGGTAATCGAATCCAGCAGGCTGTGCGAAAGCAATGACGCGGTCAAAAACAGCCAGCACCGCGTCAGGCTGGCCCGGAACCACCGTCGTCCAGTCAGCACGCAGAGTATCGGCATCACAAAGGCGAACAGCAGGGAGTGGGTAAAGCCGCGATGGCCGAAAACATTGCCGTACGCGACGCCGAACTTGAACGCCAGCACGTCGGCATCCGGCAGCATGGCGAGGACAATCCCGGCAAACAGCAGGCGGGGAGGAATCACTTTGGTTCCCAGGCCTAAGCCCAGACAAAGCGGAACAGCAGCGTGTGTAATAACGGTAGGCATTGCGATTATCCATGGCAAATCATGGAAATATAGCAGCAATCCCGCGCCGGCAGACCCGCGTCAAATTCTTATTTTTACGCCGACTCGCGCGCGATAAGCTGTCCGGAAAGCGTAATGCGCTGGGTTTGCAGCGTCGGCTCCTTCAGCGTACGAATAATCAGCCCGGCAGCCTGACGCCCGGTCTCTTCGCTGGCTGACGAGACGTAGGTAAAGGACGGCGAGGTGAGGTTAACGTGGAGCATATCTTCGAAACCGACCAGCGCGACCTGCTGCGTCAAAAACACATCTTTACCCACCGTTCGTCCAACCTGATGAATACCGGAGATGGAGCCGATCATGGCATCCGGCGAGTGGCAGAGCAGGGCGGTGATGGTGTTGTTTTTTTCCAGCAGCTGGCGGGTGGCGAAACCCGCCGCCAGCGTGTCATCGCTGCAGGCCGGAGAGTATTCATCGCGCCAGACCAGCCCGTTCTGCGTCATCGCGCTGCGAAAACCGAGCAGGCGCTGCTCGCGGATGAGGCAGCCTTCACGCCCGCCAATGTAGGCAATATTGCGATGGCCGCGCTCGATAAGATAACGCACCGCCAGGTTTGCCGCCTGACGGTTATCGCGCATCACCAGATTGCATTTTTCATCCAGCAGCGACTGAGAAACCACCACCAGCGGCAGCGGGCAGCGGCGAATTTGCTCCGGCAGGGTGGAGGTGCGGGTATCCGAGGCCAGATAGATAACCCCGGCGACGCCCTGCTGCTTAAACGACAGCAGGCAGCGCTCTAGATGGTCATGGTCGTTCTGGGGCTGGCCGAGAAAAACCATATACCCCTGTTTTTCAAGATCCTGGACGATGCTCGCCATCACCTTGATGGAGAAACTGTCGCTAAAGTCGCGGAGGATCAGGCCAATCAGATTGGACGTATTGGCGCGGAGGTTGGCAGCGGCAACGTTATGAACATAGCCCAGCGTATTGATGGCAGCGTTGACCTTCTCGATCGTTGCCTCTGAGATTTTCCCTTTCTGGCGCAAAACCAGCGAGACGGTTGAGACCGATACGCCCGCGTGCTTTGCGACATCAATAATGCTGACTTTCTTCAAAACCGCTCCCTGAAATTCACCGATTATCAGTCAGATACGACAATGCGTCTCCCAGACTACAGGAGACGCGTCGTTCAGGCATCTTATTATTTGCCGATCATGGTGGACATGGTCTGGGCGATAAACTGTGCTCTGGCACCGAAAATCACCTGAATACCGTTGTCGCCGACGAAGACCACGCCGCGCGCGCCGAGTCCGTTCAGGCCGTCCTTATCGACCACCTCGCTTTTTGCCACTTCCAGGCGAAGGCGGGTGATACAGGCGCCGACGGAGTCGATGTTGTGCGCCCCGCCCAGCAGGGTGATGATCTCGGTCGCGAGTTCTGAATCAGACTTATCATCCGCGTTGGCGGTCACTTCAGTGCGGCCCGGCGTTTTCACGTCGAAACGACGGATCACAAAGCGGAACGTGAAGTAATAAATCAGACCCATTGGAATGCCGATGATAATCGCATTCAGGAAGTTGGTCTTGTAGCCGTTAAAGGACGGCAGGATCCCGAATGACAGATAGTCGATAAAGCCCGCGGAGAACGACTTGGCGATATGCGCATGCAGCAGATACATAGTCATGTAGGCCAGGCCCGCCATGATGGCGTTAAAGACGTACAGGATCGGCGCCACGAAGATAAAGGTAAACTCGACCGGTTCGGTGATCCCCGTCAGGAAGCAGGTCAGCGCCGCAGAGAACAGAATACCGGCCGCGATTTTCTTATTCTTCGTATGGGCTTCGTGATACATCGCCAGGCACGCGGCGGGCAGCGCGAACAGCATCAGCGGGAATTCGCCCTGCATGAATTTACCGGCATTCTGGTAGGTGTCGCTGCTGAAGGACTTCACTCCTTCTTCCAGCATCTTGAACCAGATCGTCTGGTCGCCGTGGATCACCTGTCCAGCCTGGGTGGTGTAATCCCCGAACGAATACCAGAAGGACGGATACCAGATGTGGTGCAGGCCGAGCGGGATCAGCGCGCGCTCTACCAGACCGAAGATAAAGGTCGACGCCGCCTGATTATCGCCGTTCACCACCACGGAGAGCGCGTCGATACCGGCCTGAATATGCTGCCACACGTACGGCAGCAGCAGCCCCATCAGGAACGACAGAAACGCCGTTGCAATGGCCACGAAGCGCTTGCCGGAGAAGAAGCCCAGGAACTCTGGCAGCTGCATGGTGTGGAAGCGGTTATAGCACCAGGCCGCGAGAATACCGCAGATCAGGCCGCCGAAGACGCCCATCTGCAGCGTCGGGATGCCGACCACCATGGCGTATTTCCCACCCTGGGAGGCCATTTCCGGCGTGATGCTCAGCACGGTGCTGATGGTGATATTCGTGACAAACACCGACACCGCCGCAGACAGCGCCGCGATGCCGGATTCTGACGCCAGACCCACGGCGGAGCCAATGGCAAACAGCATCGGCAGGTTATCAAAGATAACCCCGCCCGCGTTCATCATCAGCGGCAGATGGAACTTATCGCCGAAGGCCAGCAGCAGGCCCGCAGCGGGAAGCAGTGAAATTGGCAGCATTAAGGCGCGACCAATCATCGATAACTTAGACAGCGATTTAACAAACCCTGATATCAGACTCATGCTGATTTCCCCCGAGTAGCGCTTTCTTGGCGCTGTTATTGTAAGTAGAACGTTTTAGTAGAACGTTCTACTTATCGTGGGCAAAGAGTGAAAAACGCGCAACTGAATTCTCACGTTTCAACAGATGAAATAGTGATTATTTGAAGTTGATCGATAAATAACCGCGATGGGTGTGAGGGGATTTTATATCCCCTCTCCCTGTGGGAGAGGGTTAGGGTGAGGGCATAATACGGCTCAGGCCGTAACGGTTACGCTCTGTCCTTCAAAGCTCACGGTCTGACCCGCGACAATCTTGCAGCGCTTGCGCGTTTCTACCACGCCGTCGACTTTTACCAGCCCGTCGGCGATAACGATTTTCGCCTGCGCGCCGCTTTCGCTCCAGCCTTCCAGCTTCAGCAGATCGCACAGCTCAACGTGCGGGTGTTTACCTAATGAAAAAGTCGCCATCTTACGCGTCCTCTACGTCATGATATTCTTCGCACGCCTGCAGCGTGTTCTGAATCAGCGTTGCTACGGTCATCGGGCCTACGCCGCCCGGTACGGGGGTGATGTAAGACGCGCGCGCGGCGGCATCTTCGTACACCACGTCGCCGACCACTTTGCCGTTTTCCAGACGGTTAATCCCGACGTCCACGACAATCGCGCCCTCTTTGATCCACTCGCCCGGAATAAAGCCCGGCTTGCCGACCGCGACGATCAGCAGATCGGCGTTCTCGACGTGGTGACGCAGGTTTTTGGTGAAGCGGTGGGTCACGGTGGTGGTGCAGCCCGCCAGCAGCAGCTCCATGCTCATCGGGCGGCCCACGATGTTGGACGCACCGATAACCACGGCGTTCAGACCGTAGGTGTCGATGTTATAGCGCTCCAGCAGCGTCACAATGCCGCGCGGCGTGCACGGGCGCAGACGCGGCGCGCGCTGGCACAGGCGGCCAACGTTGTACGGATGGAAACCGTCCACGTCTTTATCCGGCGCGATACGCTCCAGCACCTTCACGTTGTCGATGCCCGCCGGCAGCGGCAGCTGAACCAGAATACCGTCGATCTCTTTATCGGCATTCAGGGTGTCAATAAGTTCCAGCAGCTCTGCTTCGCTGGTGGTTTCCGGCAAATCGTAAGAGCGGGAGACGAAGCCCACCTCTTCACACGCTTTGCGCTTGCTGCCGACATAAATCTGCGATGCCGGGTTACTGCCAACCAGCACAACGGCCAGCCCGGGGGCGCGTTTTCCGGCAGCTTTACGCGCCTTCACTTTTTCCGCGACCTCAGAGCGCACCTGCTGCGCAATCGTTTTACCGTCAATAATCTTTGCTGCCATCAGAGAGAAGATTCCGTCTGTAACGTTTGAAAGGGGGGATGGCGTGTATTTTGTCAGAAGCGAGCGTCGCTGTCAGTCACCCTTTACGCGTTTTTATCAGTGAGACGCAAAAACCCTTCTTAAGGGATGGTCAATTTCTTAGGCGGGATTAGGATGTGACCTGGCGAAATGGCAGCGTTTTGACATATTTAAAAAACGCGTCCTGAGCTACTTTGTCTCCTCCGAAATAAGCTTTCAATTAATCAATTGAACGTATTTCTTATTCCCGATTATTCGCGGGAAGGGTTATTTACATTTTAAAGGAATAGACATGAAACTCAGCAACATTGCTTCTACTGTTATTGCTACTTTGGCCCTGGTTGCAGGTGCCGCAAATGCAGCAGATCCTGCTGCGCCGGTTTCCGTAAATGGCGGTACCGTACATTTTAAAGGTGAGCTGGTTAATGCGGCTTGTTCAGTAAATACTGATTCTTCCGAGCAGACCGTTAATCTGGGTCAGTATCGCACCGCGAAATTTACCAAAGTGGGCGACACCACCTCTAATATTCCATTCAACATTGAACTGAATGATTGCGATCCGCTGGTTGCCAAAACTGCCGCTGTTGCGTTCACCGGTCAGATCGACCCAACCGACAAAACCCTGCTGGCCGTGACCTCCGGTAACAACGACAACACCGCGAAAGGCGTAGGTATCGAGATCCTCGACAGCAAATCCAGCGTTCTGACCCCAGACGGCGCGACCTTCTCTGCTGCGCAGACGCTGATCGAAGGGACCAACACCCTGAAGTTCACCGCACGTTACAAATCAACGGCTGCCACCACTGAGCCAGGCCAGGCAAACGCTGACGCCACCTTCGTAATGAAATACGAGTAATTCCTCCGCACAGGGATGTTCAGGCCTCACGGACGAGGCCCGTCATACGCTAATGCCAGGAACGAAGGATGACAAGGACTGGAACACTACTGCTGTTAACCCTTGCGATGGCTTGCCCGGCATCGGCGCATACCGTGGTGATCGAAGGTGGCAAGGTTCATCTCAGAGGTGAACTGGTGAACGGCGGCTGCGCCGTGGCGCCAGACAGCCAGAATATGCGCATCGACATGGGGCAGTACCGAACCAATTCATTTTCCGGTGTGGGCAGTTTTTCCACGGTTAACGTGCCTTTTACCGTGCGGCTGCTGGACTGCAGCGTTGATGTTTCGCGCACCGTGGGGATCCAGTTTCAGGGCGTGACGCCCGCAGAAGATCCGCAGGTCTTTCTGGCGACCTCGCGGCCGGGTGAAACGCCCGTCAGCAGCGGCGTGGGGCTGGCGCTTTTTGACGAACAGCAGCGTCAGATTATCCCAAACGCCACGGCCGTCAGCTGGCTGCCGATCGATACCCGCGAGCTCGCGTTCCATTTTAGCGCCCGCTATCGGGCTATTTCCGAACACCTTGAGCCAGGCAAAATTCAGTCGGATGTCTGGTTTACGTTGATTTATCCATAACACCTGCGAACACATTATTAAAGGTACGGTTGTGATGAATACCCTAATTAAACCAGGACTTTTTTTATCGTTTATTTTGATGATGGTTTCTGCATGCGCAAATGCTTCCGGCGGTATTGCGCTGGGGGCCACGCGCGTTATTTATCCCGCAGAGGCGAAGCAAACGTCGCTGGCGATCACCAACAGCAACAAACAGGAACGCTATTTAATTAACGCGTGGATCGAAAATGCGAGCGGGCAAAAAGAAAAAACCTTTGCCGTCACTCCGCCCCTGTTTGTCAGCGAGCCGAACAGTGAAAACACGCTGCGTATTATTTACGCCGGGCCAGCGCTGCCTGCCGATCGCGAATCGCTCTTTTACATGAACGTGAAGGCGATCCCGTCGGTGAACAAAGCGAAAACGGAAAACAATAACGTGCTGCAGCTGGCGATCCTCTCACGCATCAAGCTGTTTGTGCGCCCGAACAACCTGGCGATGCAGCCGGAAGAAGCGCTTTCCCAGCTGCGGTTTGAGCGCGCGGGCAGCCATCTCAAAGTCAGCAACGCTTCCCCGTATTACATCACCCTCGTCAACCTGAAGCTGGGCGGGCAGCAGCTGGATAACCTGATGGTTGCGCCGAAAAGCTCGGCACAGCAGGTGCTGCCAGCCGGTGCTGGCGGTACGCTTTCCTGGCAGAGCGTGAATGACTACGGTGCCATCACTCCGGCGCGTAGCGTCAACCTGTGAGCAGAGTCAGGGCGATGAAAAAGCACCAGAGACGTTACTGCCCGGTTGCACTGGCGCTGATGGCTGCGCTCTGGCCGCAGGCTGGCTGGAGCGAAAGTTATTTCAACCCGGCCTTCTTGTCGGACGACACCGCCAGCGTGGCGGATTTGTCGCGTTTTGAACAAGGACACCAGCAGGCACCCGGCGTTTATCGCGTGGATATCTGGCGTAACGATGAGTTTATCGGTACCCAGGACGTGCGTTTCGAGCAGGCCGAGAACACGCCGCCGGTGGCGGGCGGTTTGTCGGCGTGTATTACGCGCGCGATGCTCGATCGCTTTGGCGTCAACGTCGCGGCGTTTCCCGAGCTGGCTAAGGTGCAGGGCGACACCTGCGTTCCGTTGACCACGGCCATACCCGGCAGCGAAACGGTATTCAATTTTGCCTCTCAGCGTCTGGACGTCAGCCTGCCGCAGGTGGCGTTGCAAAACAGCGCCCGGGGCTACATTCCGCCTGAACAGTGGGATGAAGGCATTCCCGCTGCGCTGGTGAACTACAGCTTCACCGGTAACCGGGGAAGCGAAGACGACAGCTATTATCTGAACCTGCAGAGCGGGTTGAACTATGGCGCCTGGCGTTTACGTAACAACGGCGCATGGCGGTACACGCAGAATAACGGGCAGCGGCACAGCGAGTGGCAGAATATTGGCACCTGGGCGCAGCGCACCGTCATCCCGCTCAAAAGCGAACTGGTGCTGGGCGACAGCAATACCGGGAATGACGTCTTCGACAGCATGGGTTTTCGAGGTGGGCGGCTCTTCTCGTCTGACAGCATGTACCCGGACAGCCTGCAGGGCTACGCGCCGACCGTGCGCGGGATCGCCCGTACGCCAGCCAAAGTGGTGGTTCGCCAGAACGGCTACGTTATCTATCAAAGCTATGTCCAGCCGGGCGCATTTGCGATTACCGATCTTAACCCGACCTCCTCAAGCGGTGACCTGGAAGTCACGGTTGAAGAGAAAGACGGCACCCAGCAGCGCTATACCGTGCCGTACTCCACCGTGCCGCTCCTGCAGCGTGAAGGGCGCTGGAAGTACGACCTCGTCGCGGGGGATTACCGCAGCGGGAACAGCGATCAGGATACGCCGTTTTTCACCCAGGGCACCCTGATTACCGGTCTTGCCAACGGTTACACGCTCTACGGCGGTACGCAGCTGGCGTCACGCTATACCGCGGTGGCCGTCGGGGCCGGGAAAAACCTGGGCGACTGGGGCGCGGTCTCGCTTGATATCACCCACGCCCGCAGCCAGCTCGCGGACGACAGCAGGCACGAAGGGCAGTCTCTGCGCTTCCTCTACGCGAAATCCCTTAACGGCTTCGGCACTAACTTCCAGCTGCTGGGCTACCGCTACTCCACAAAAGGGTTTTACACCCTCGACGATGTCGCCTGGCGCTCAATGGAGGGCTATCAGTATGCCGATAGCCAGAACGATAACGATGTGCCGGACGTGCAGAGCTATCACAACCTGACGTGGAATAAAAAAGGCCGCTTCCAGCTCAACGTTTCTCAGTCGCTGGGGGACTACGGCTCGGTCTATATCTCCGGTAGCGAGCAGACCTACTGGGGAACAGACGAGACGAACCTCTGGTACCAGCTGGGCTATGCGGGCGGCGTGAAGGGGATCAACTACTCCGTCTCGTGGTCGTGGAACAAATCCGTGGGGATAGACGGCACCGATCGGATCGCGTCGTTTAACGTCTCCGTGCCGTTCAGCCTCTTTACCCGTCAGGGCTATCGCCGGGACAGCGCGATTGACCGCGCCTACGCTACGGCATCCGCCAGTCGAAACAGCGACGGCGACACTAGCTGGCAAACCGGCGTCAGCGGAACGCTGCTGGAGGATCGCAACCTGAACTACAGCGTGACCCAGGGACACGCCAGCACCAACGGCGCAAGCGGAAGCGCCAGCGCCAACTGGCAGGCGACCTACGGCACGCTGGGCGTGGGCTACAACTATTCCCGCGATCAGCACGATCTCAACTGGCAGCTCTCCGGCGGGGTGGTCGGCCACGCCGACGGCGTGACCTTCAGCCAGCCGCTGGGCGACACCAACGTGCTGATCAAAGCGCCGGGGGCATCGGGCGTCAGTATTGAAAACCAGACCGGCGTGAAAACCGACTGGCGAGGCTACGCGGTGATGCCGTATGCCACCGTCTATCGCTACAACCGCGTGGCGCTGGATACCAACACCATGAGCAACAACACCGATATCGAAAACAACGTGAGCAGCGTGGTGCCGACCAAAGGCGCGCTGGTGCGCGCCAGCTTTGATACCCGCATTGGCGTGCGCGCCCTGCTGACGGTAACGCGCGGCAACCAGCCGGTGCCGTTCGGCGCGGTGGTGCGCGAGACCAAAAGCGGCGTCACCAGCATGGTGGGGGATGACGGGCAAATTTACCTGAGTGGGCTGCCGCTGGAGGGAGAACTGCTGATCCAGTGGGGCGACGGGGCGCAGTCCCAGTGTCGCGCACCTTACAGCTTGTCTGAACAAAGCCTGCAACAGGCAATCACACTTAAGGGGATCGGCTGTGATTAAAACTCAACTCTTTGCCTTGTCGCTGCTGGCGCTACTGCCCGCGACAAACGCATTAGCGACCGTGTGCGTCAATGAAAAAGGCGTGCCGACGGAAGTGCATTACGACCTGACGGATAAATTCAACAGCTCGAATAACCAGATTGGGCAGGTCGTGACGCTCAGCGAGAAATCGCAGTGGGTAGGGGTGAATGCCGTCTGCCCGAAGGGCACGACCGGGAATACCACCAAGCGCAGCTATGTGACCGACTACCCGGTAACGGGAACGAGCGATGGCTATCAGTATCTGAAGCTTAACGACTATCTGGACGGGGCGATGAAAATCACGGACAGCTATGCTGGCGTGTTTTACCCGCCAAAAAGCTATATCCAGATGGGGAGCCATCCTAACGTCTCCAAAAACAAACCGTTTGGCGTTCAGGACTCCAGCCTGGTCTTCCGTCTTAAGGTGACCCGGCGTTTTATCAACATGGTGGTGATCCCGCGTGCCACCATGTTCCGCGTTTACGTCACCACTACCTCTTCCGATCCGTTAACCACGCCGGTCTATACCATCAGCTACAGCGGAACCATTCAGGTGCCGCAAAGCTGCGCCATCAATGCCGGTAACGTGGTGGAGTTTGATTTCGGCGACATTGGCGCCTCCTTGTTCAGCAAGGCGGGCGTGGGTAACAAGCCGGAGGGGGTCTCATCGCAAAGCAAAACCATCGCCATCAAATGCACCAACGTGGAGGCGAACGCCATGCTGACGATGCGGGTCGAGGCGGAAAAAGTCTCTGATAATGTGCTGGTGTCGGATAACCCGGATGTGGGGTTCATCATCGCCAACGAGAGCGGGGCGCCGCTGACGCCCAACAACCTGACGAGCAAAATTCCGTTCCGCCTCGACGACAGCGCGCAGGCGCAGGTGGGGATCCGGGTCTGGCCGGTGAGCGTGACGGGCAATAAGCCAGCGGAAGGGCGCTTCACCTCGCGCGGGTATTTGCGCGTGGATTACGACTAAGGAGCCGATATGCGAAACAGGATCCGTTTTCTCACCGTAGCGCTCTTTGCGCTTTGCACCCAGGCTCAGGCGGACACCGCGTTGGGCGAGATTAACATTCGGCTCTACGGCAATATCGTCGATTTTACCTGCGTTGCCGAGGGCAGCGACAGCGACAAGGCCGTCCCGCTGGGCACCTGGCCCACGAAACAGCTCAGCACCACCGGGAGCCGCACGCAGCCGATGCCGTTTACGCTGAAGCTGACCGGCTGCCCGCCGGGCGCGGCGTCCATTACGTTTTCGGGTAAAGCCGACGGAAGCAATAGCGGCTTGCTGGCGCTGAATGACGCCAGTACTGCAAGCCATGTCGCCGTTGAGATCAGGGATGCGGATAAAACGCGGCTGGCGCTTCAGCAGGCCAGCCAGCCGGTCTCGGTTGATGCGCAGGGAAATGCGATTCTGTCATTTTATGCCAATTATATTGCCACTGCCGATAACCCTCAGCCCGGACGGGCTGATGCGGATGCCACCTTCATGATTAATTATAATTAGCACTGACCGCACTCCCTGCAGCTCAGATAAGCTGCAGGGAGTGAATTCAGGTTATAGCAGCTCGTGGGCTTTGGCGTAATCAATTAATTCCACGATGCTTTGCACACCCAGCTTGGAATAAATATTGGATTTATGCGCGCTAATGGTCTTGTTGCTTAATAGTAGCTGTTCAGCTATTTCCTTGTTGGATAATCCATTCGCCAGATACCGTAATACCGTGACCTCGCGATTCGATAATGGCATATCTACTGCCATCCCTTTCCCGGAACCCAAATGGTTTATAAAGTTCAACGTCTCTGACGGGAAAAAGGAATAGCCCATCAGAATCATTTCTACGGCGTTGTAGATCTCACCCAAATCTTTTCGTTTACTGACGAAGCCATTTGCCCCGGCGCGAATGGCGCGACCTGCGTAAAACAACTCTGATTTAGACGAGAGGAACAGAACCTTAATGTTTTTGTTTAAGTTCCTGATTCTCTTCAGTAAAGAGAAGGCATCCGTGCCCGTGAGTTCAATGTCAAGGATCACCAGATCGATAGGGTGATTGCGGATACAGTCAAGGACTTCATGGCTATCGCCAGACTTGAGCTTGACTGTGATATTCTTATTTTTCTGTAGCAGGACTTCTATCGACATTCTGACGATAGGATGTTCGTCCATAATGATAACGGATGCCGGTTTCATTTTTAATGCCTCAGATTGTTAAAAGCGTTATGCAGAGTTTGGTAAAACTCTCGAAATGCCGGAAGGATATAATGTGCAGATCCCTATACCGTAGTATTTCCCTGGAAAGAGCGAAAGCATCCTTGTTTACGTAATGAAAAGAACTATGCCTCAGCGCGGTCATCTCATTAGGCTGGTGTTGGCAAAAAGGTTTTTCTTATTCATATTTGATACGCATCTTATTATACAGGGTAAGTTTTTTCCGAAAACCCTGTAAATTAATATGAGGGTATTGGTTTGTATTATCTTCTGGATCTTAATCGCTATTTTTTTAAATTTAGCGGAAATATCCTGTTATCTCATTTACCGCATATTTTCATCTTTATGTAATAACAAAAAATAACAGATATCTCTGTATGTTGATTAATTGTTAACAAAAATACGCCTCTTTGAAAGGGACGAACCCGCAAAAGTGAGGTTAAAAATTGCCCTCGCAGGCCGTCTGACCTTCATCTGAAAGTGCTTACGCCGATCCGGATAACGGCGTCTGGTGCACAGGAGAACGTGCTGCCCGCTTTGCTTTTTACTCCTGGCAGTTGTCGCTAAGCTGCTTGTTTTCACATCATTATCATCTTGTTAACGCCTTCTGCATTCGCTTAACGGATGGAGGAAAGTGCTGCCGTTCCGCTAATCTGTGGCATTTCACAAGGTTCGCGCCCATAAATTAGGAATAGTTATAAATTCGATTATATTGTTAAAAATTAACATTTTCGCAACGCAAGTGGTAAGTAAATTCTTAAACCGCTTTAGGAAATAAGGGGTTAGGAGGTGAGTGAAAACGTGCAGTCTGAGAGGTTATTAAGAAGATGCAGCAATTCCTGGCGATGGCTTAGCCCCAGCTTTAGGAGGATGCAGCTGAGACGATAGATAATGCGGCTATAGGGGCGATTCTGCATAAGGGCAATCTGACGCAATGTCTTGCCCCGGGAAAGCTCCTGCAGAATGGGCCATTCGTTGCGCGAGAACCAGTCTTTCTCGGTACCCGGCGGAGGGAGGGGCTCCTGCAGGCTGTGCTGGAGCGCGGCGGCGTTCAGCTGACGTTCGAGTACATGAAAGGGACCTGCCGCTTTACAGAAGAGGCGGGTGTCGTAATTATCGGCCCGGACCAACAGCCAGGGCGTCAGGAACGGAGGAAACAGGCTATGCCGTCTCAACTGATCCAGTTTCTCCAGAAGCCCCGTGGATCGGCTTTCAATATCCACGACCAGACGGGCTGAGGGCCACTGCGTCTGAGCGATAAGGGCGTCGTCCAGCGTGGCGTAGTCGCAGCAGCTGCTCAGGGGAAACTGCCCGTGGAGAAAACCGGTGCGCAGGTAGTGATCCTCCGTCACCAGAAGGATAAACGGGGCGTCTGTTTTGCGGGGCTGGCTGATGGACTGGCTCAAAAATTCGAGCCGGTCGAAAAAGGGGGGAGCAAAAGGTGAGCGCGTAAATCCCAGTGCATCACTTCCTGTACGCCGCCGCCGGTAACGGCGCACTGTCATTCGCATGGTCTCCCTCCTGGAAATGGCGTTTTAATCCTCCGGCCATGTCCAGGACGGCCAGTAATATCCCTGGCCGAGGTCTGCGCCTGCCTGCAGTGCCCAGGTACGATCGCGTTCAGTCTCAATACCTTCAATAAGCACTTTCCCGGCAAGCTGAAAGCAAAGGGAAACCAGTTGCCTCAGCGCAGGGGTGTCGCGTAAACGCCAGAATGCTTCCTTATCTATTTTGATGCCGCTTAACGGGAGTCGGCAGGATAAAAACGACTGCACTGTGACGTCATCCACGTCATCAAGCCAGATTGCGTGTCCCTGTCTGCAAAGTTGCCGCAAATTTTGAACGACATGCTGCTTCTCTACGAGGGAAAGCGCCAAAAAGGACGCGAGGTCGACAATCTCAATATTGAGCGGCACGCCTGTTAACCGGATAAGTCGCTGAAAAGACGCGGGCTCTGTCAGGACGGTTATCGGCAGATTAATAAAAAGATTATGACCGTGCGGCATATTTTTTAACGCGGCAAGCTGCGCTTCAAGCAGCGTTATCGACCACTCTGCGGAGCGATCGCAAAAAAAGTTCTCGCTGTCCCGCGTGTCGGAAAGAACGCTAAGGACCTCCACGCCAACCTGGCGCAAGGAGGAAAGGCCGACGATGGGCTCAAGCTTAATGCCGACGATGTCCTGAGAAATGTACTGTAACCGGGGGGGCGTATCGATCAGGTTTTGCGCTGTCACTCCATTGTCCTGTTGTCTGTCAGCCTCCAGGCGGCCGGGATACCTGACTCTAGTGTGACGAGCTGACGGTCAGGAAAACAGCAGGCGTTACTTAAATGCAACTAAGCCTTTTCGCAGCGCTAAATTTTACGGTGAAACAGGGCGAAATGTTGAGAAAATAGCCGTATTTACAATCGGCTAGCGGTAATTGGCCCTGAAAACGGAAAAGGCATTGACTCACCTGCCATTGACCGTATAATTCTTCGCGTTTCACCACCGCGAAGTACACGCATATCAGTGCGCCCTTAGCTCAGTTGGATAGAGCAACGGCCTTCTAAGCCGTAGGTCGTAGGTTCGAATCCTACAGGGCGTGCCATTTCATTTCATAGAGTTACGCCTCTTTCATATCCTCCTGATTTCCGTTGTGGGACATATTTGGAACATCGCCCCTAAAATTTACCGGTCAAGAAGGACATTTATGTGGTATCTACTCGCAACTTCGCTTGCCGCACTCTCCCTTAATAAAAGCCTGGCTTATCTAATGCTGGGATTAACGGCATTTCTCGGCTGGAAACAGAGTATTCTTGACGCCCCGGCGCTGCTGGTTATTGCATCAATCGTCGTTGGCTGGTCTGTTGTTGAATGGCTACGGAATAAAAATAATAAATATACGTATTTGGTCGAAGGCCTGTGCGTGGCCATCGCCGTTGCCCTGGTTTTGCATGTGATCCCGGGTTTTCATAACCCCAAAGTGCTGGATGCTGTCGTCGTTGGTCCGCAAAGCATACCGTTCAGTATGTACTTTAATATGGACAAGGCAGTGGTGCCGTTCTTTTTAATTACGTGCATGCCAACGTTATTCGTCGCAAAACCCCTCTATAAAGCGGGCAAGGTCGGCTGGGGAATATTGGTTCTTGCGATACCCGTGCTGTTACTTCTGGCTGTTGCGTTGGGCGGACTTAGAATTGAGCCGCATGCGCCTGAATGGTTCGCTCAATTTGCCCTTGCGAATATTTTTTTCGTCTCTTCGGCTGAGGAAGCCTTGTTCAGAGGCTACCTGCAGCAACGCTTGTCCCGGATTATTCATCCTGTTGTCGCGCTGTTGATTGCCTCAGTCATCTTTGGACTGATGCATTATAGCGGCGGTTTACTACTGATTATTTTTGCCAGCCTCTCCGGCATTATTTACGGCCTGGCGTGGATGTGGAGCGGCAGGCTCTGGGTTGCAACGTTATTCCATTTTGGGCTGAACTGCGTGCATTTATTGTTCTTCACCTATCCTATGTATGCCCCTCATGCGGTTATGTGATGCTTTTTAAATTAGTCGCCTTATAAATTTAGCGACCTCCGGATAAGCATAAAAAGCCCCGCAAGATCGGGGCTTTTATATCTGCCGGGCGCATGAATAACAGATTTACCTTCGCGTCATAATGAATAGAAGGCTAATGAATTTCACTGTAGGCAGGCTTAAGGTTTTCTTAATCTAAAAATTATCTCTCATTAAAATTTGGATTTTTATCATTCTAAAATCTGCTAAAAAGAAATTTTACACTTTTACGACTAAACTCGATTGATACTAATTATCATTAGCGTTGTTGTATGCTTTAATCCTGTCCCACAAAGCTATGAGTCGTTAATCCCGTTGGTCTATAAAGGATATGTTCATGAATTCTCGCCTGCTGTCCTGCTTCTCGCTTGCCTTGTTGTCTTCATCCCTTTTCCTTTCCACACAAGCGGTTGCCGCTGATAACAACGAAGGTATCGTTGTTTATAACGCGCAGCACGAAAACCTGGTGAAGTCGTGGGTTGACGGTTTTACCAAAGAAACCGGCATTAAAGTCACTCTGCGTAATGGCGATGACAGCGAGCTGGGTAACCAGCTGGTTCAGGAAGGCAGCGCGTCACCGGCAGACGTGTTCCTGACGGAGAACTCTCCTTCTATGGTGCTGGTGGATAATGCCAACCTGTTTGCGCCATTGGATGCAGACACCCTGAAGCAGGTACCGGCAGAATATCGTCCGGCGCACGGCCGCTGGATTGGCATCGCGGCCCGCAGCACGGTGTTTGTGTACAACCCGCAAAAACTGAACGAACAGCAGCTGCCTAAATCGCTGATGGATCTGGCAAAGCCAGAGTGGAAAGGCCGCTGGGCGGCATCACCGTCAGGCGCGGATTTCCAGGCCATCGTGAGCGCGATGCTGGCGCTGAAAGGCGAGAAGGCCACGCTGGAATGGCTCAAGGCGATGAAAGCCAATTTCGTTGCCTATAAAGGCAACAGCACCGTGATGAAAGCGGTCAATGCCGGTCAGATTGATGGCGGCGTGATTTATCACTACTACCGTTTTGTCGATCAGTCCAAAACCGGTGAAAACAGCAAAAACACCCAGCTTTACTACTTCAAACACCAGGATCCGGGCGCGTTCGTGAGCCTCTCTGGCGGCGGCGTGCTGGCGTCCAGCAAACACAAAGCGCAGGCTCAGGCCTTCATCAAGTACATTACCGGTAAAGAAGGTCAGGAAAGCCTGCGGACCAACAACGCCTTTGAATATGCCGTGGGCGTGAACGCGGCCTCAAACCCGAAACTGGTCCCGCTGAAAGATCTTGATGCGCCGAAAGTTGAACCTTCAACGCTCAACAGTAAAAAAGTTATCGAGCTGATGACGCAAGCCGGCCTGCTGTGATCCTGAGAGTGAAGTGAACGTCTTATGTCTGGTCTGAGTCTCGACATCGGAAAAAACAGAGTGCAGGAGCCTGCCCGCAGGCGTCCTGCACTGCCGATGGTTGCGTTAGCTGTATTGTTTTCACTAATGGCGCTTCTGCCTTTGGGTTTTATCATTGCCATTGGCATTGAGACCGGCTGGGAAACCATCAAGGCGCTGGTGTTTCGCCCGCGTGTTGCTGAGCTGCTCGGCAACACGCTGTGGCTGACGGCTTTAGCGGTTCCGCTGTGTATCGTGACGGGCGTGGCAATCGCCTGGCTCACGGAGCGCACGCAGCTTGCCGGGCGAGGGATCTGGTCCGCACTGGCGGTCGCCCCGCTGGCGATCCCCGCGTTTGTGCAAAGCTATGCCTGGGTGAGCGCTGTCCCGTCTATGCACGGGCTCTCCGCGGGCGTGTTCCTCTCGGTTCTTGCCTACTATCCGTTTATCTATATGCCGGTTGCGGCGGTGCTGCGTCGCCTTGACCCGACGCTGGAAGATGTCGCCGCTTCGCTGGGTACGCCGCCGTGGCGGGTCTTTTTCCGCGTGGTGCTTCCCCAGCTCAAGCTCGCTATCTGCGGCGGCACGCTGCTGGTGGCGCTGCACCTGCTGGCGGAATATGGCCTGTACGTGATGATCCGCTTTGATACCTTCACCACGGCAATTTATGACCAGTTCCAGTCTACCTTCAGCGGCCCGGCGGCGAACATGCTGGCGGGCGTGCTGGCCTTGTGCTGTCTGGCTATATTAATGCTGGAGGGCGTGACGCGCGGAAAAGCACGCTACGCGCGCATTGGCGCCGGGGCCGCGCGCGAGCAGAAACGCTGGCCGCTGAAGCCTGCGGCCGCCGCGCTGGGCCAGCTGTTTTTCATCGTGCTGATCGTGCTGGCGCTGGGCGTGCCGTTAATTGTCCTGTGTCGCTGGATTTGGCTCGGCGGCGTGCAAAACTGGATGAGTGCCGATCTCTGGCACTCCCTGCGCCAGACGCTGATGCTCGGCGTGGGCGGCGCGCTTCTGACGACCGCGTGCGTGATCCCCATCGCGTGGCTCGGTATCCGCTATCCGCACCGCATCTTCCGGATGCTGGAAGGGTGCATCTATATCACCAGCTCGCTGCCGGGCATCGTCACGGCGCTGGCGCTGGTCACCGTCACCATTCACTACGCCCGTCCCATTTACCAGACGGAAATTACCCTGTTCCTTGCCTACCTGCTGATGTTTATGCCCCGTGCGCTCATCAACCTGCGGGCGGGGATTGCGCAGGCGCCGGTCGAACTGGAGAACGTGGCGCGCAGCCTGGGCAGCACGCCCGCGAAGGCGCTCTGGAGCGTCACGATGCGGCTGGCCGCGCCGGGTGCGGCGGCGGGGGCCGCGCTGGTTTTCCTCGGCGTCAGCAACGAGTTGACCGCCACGCTGCTGCTCTCTCCGCTGGGCACGCGCACGCTCTCCACCGGATTCTGGGCGCTGACCAGTGAAATTGACTATGTTGCCGCCGCGCCTTACGCGATGCTGATGATCCTGATTTCACTCCCGCTGACCGCCATTCTCTATATGCAGTCGAAAAAAATTGCAGGGCTATGACATGCTTGAATTAACCGCCATTTCTAAATCGTTTTCTGATGTGCAGGTGCTCGACAGCTTAAACCTGAGCGTGGCGCCGGGGAGCAGGACGGCGATTGTCGGGCCGTCCGGGTCGGGGAAAACCACGCTGCTGCGTATTCTGGCCGGGTTCGAAACGCCTGACACCGGGCGCATTGTCATGCAGGGGAGAACGCTGTTCGATGAAAATAGTTTTGTTCCCGCCCACCTGCGCCGGATTGGTTTTGTGCCTCAGGAGGGTGCGCTGTTCCCGCACCTCAATGTGGCAGACAACATCGCCTGGGGGCTGGACGGCACTCGCCACGAGAAGCGCCAGCGCGTTGAGGCGCTGATGGAGATGGTTTCTCTGGACAGGCAGCTCGCAACGCACTGGCCCCACGAGATTTCCGGCGGACAGCAGCAGCGCGTGGCGCTTGCCCGTGCGCTGGCCCAGCGACCTTCACTGATGCTGCTGGATGAACCATTCTCGGCGCTGGATACCGGCCTTCGCGCCATGACACGTAAGGCAACGGCCGATCTGCTGGCCGAAGCGGGCGTAGCCTCGATTCTGGTCACCCACGATCAGAACGAAGCGTTGTCCTTTGCCACGCAGGTTGCCGTCATACGCTCCGGGCGCTTCACGCAGGTCGGGACGCCTTATGACGTTTACACCCGTCCCGTTGACGAAGAGACGGCGCTGTTTCTTGGCGATGCCGTGATCCTGCCTGCTCAGCTCGCTGCCGGGTATGCCGTGTGCGCGCTGGGTGAAGTGCCGACGGACAACGCGCAGGCGACAGGGCAGGGCAGGGTAATGATGCGCCCTGAACAATTACGCGTGACGGCATGTGCAGCGCATGAAAGCCCGATCTCGATTCTCGACGTGGACTTCACCGGCCAGCTGTCAACGCTCACCCTGGGATTAGCCGGGCAGCAGCAGCCCGTAATTCTGAAGACCGTAAGCCAGCCAGGATGGAACCCGGGCACGGCTGTACGCATTGATATTGCTGGCACCGCGCGGGTATTCGAATATTCTTAATATTCGTTAGTAATTTCATGCAACGGGTTGTTATAAAAGATTTTTCCCGAACGCATGGCAATTCCTGAGATTCTCTACCATGCTCATAAAACCTCACCACAATGCGTGAGGTTTTTCGTAGTTGCTGATTAATCTCAAGGAAAAAGGTTATGAAAAAGACGACTGCTATTTTGTTGGGAACGGCGTTACTGTTTACGACCAATGCTTTTGCTGCCCAGCTACTCACTAAAAGCGAGTTCAAGAAAGTTGCATCTCAATATAAAAAAATCGGTACGGTAAACACCTCGAATGAAGTATCGGTGGATGATGCGAAAAAAGAACTGATTGAGAAAGCCGATAAGCAAGGCGCGGATGTCCTGGTGCTCACTTCAGGGAACACCAACAATAAAATTCACGGTACGGCCAATATCTACAAGAAAAAATAATGTTATTGCAGCCATCCCCGAAACGGGGTGGCTGTTCCCCCTCTTTTCTCGCCAAATCTCCTTATGAACGCGGTTACACTTGCTAACGCATGGATAATGCGTATAGTTCTCATTTGCATTGCATTCAATACATTCTAAGGCCCGACAACGGGTCATTTTTGCGCGCACTTTAAAATGAGTTAACGATGAACAACACCAAAATACACAAGACGCTGCTGGCGCTCGCCGTTGGCGCGGCGACACATTCCGCCTTTGCGGCGGACAATCAAAAAGAGGACACCCTCGTTGTCCAGGCTGCACCAGCCAGCGATTTCAAACCCGGCGGCGACCAATTGGTACCGGCCTTCCTTGACGGACAGGTGGCGAACGGCGGGCGCATGGGTATGCTGGGCCAGCAAAACGCCATGGACGTGCCGTTCAACATCATCAGCTACACCTCGAAGCTGGTGGAAGATCAGCAGGCGAAAACCATTGCCGATGTCGTCGCGAACGACGCGGGCGTGCAGTTCGTTCAGGGGTACGGCAACAGCGCGGAGACCTACCGCATCCGTGGCCTGAAGTTCGACGGCGACGACATGACCTTTGGCGGCCTGTCCGGCGTGCTGCCGCGCCAGGTGGTGGATACCCAGATGGTCGACCGCATCGAGATCTTCAAAGGGGCCAACTCGCTGATGAACGGCGCGGCAAGCTCCGGCGTGGGCGGGATGATCAACCTTGAGCCAAAACACGCGGGCGAACTCCCGCAGGCGAAAGTCGGCGTGGACTACACCTCGGATTCCCAGATTGGCACCACGCTGGATGCGGGCCGTCGCTACGGTGACAGCGACCAGCTTGGCGCGCGGGTGAACCTGGTTCATCGCGAAGGGGAAACCGGCATACCGAATGACCGCCGACGCACCACGCTGCTCTCTACCGGCCTGGATTACACGGGTGACCGCTTCCGCACCTCGCTGGATCTGGGCTATCAGAAGAAAACCTTCCACGGCAGCCCGACCAGCGTCAATATTTCCGCGGTGGATTTCGTTCCCGAGCCGCCGAAAAACGATCGCAACTTCTCGCAGAAGTGGGCCTACAGCAACATCGAAAACGAATTCGGGATGTGGCGCAGCGAGTACGACATCACCGATGGCTGGACCGCCTATACCGGTCTTGGCGCGCAGCACGCGCATGAGGAAGGCATCTACAGCGCGCCGAAGCTGGTGGATAAAAGCGGCAAGGCAACGGTCAGCCGTCTTGATACCAACCGCATCAGCGATTCCGTCAGCGGCATGGCGGGCGTTCGCGGTAATTTCAATACAGGCTTCGTCTCGCACAAGGTCAACGTTGGCTATTCGGCGATGACCAAAAATGAAAAAATCGCGTGGAAAATGTCGGCGGCGAAGGATAACCCGACCACCAACATCTACCACAACACCGGCGTCGACATGCCGGACAGCACCAACTTCAACGGTTCCGGCGGAAAGTACAGCGATCCGCTGACCAGCGGGCGCACCCGTACCCAGGGCTGGCTGCTGAGCGATACGCTGGGCGTGCTGGACGACAAGCTGCTGTTCACCGCAGGCGCCCGCCATCAGAAGGTAGTCGTTCGCGGGTATAACAAAGTCACCGGTGCGGAAAACGCGGCGGACGGCTTCGACGGCAGCCGCTGGATGCCCACCTACGGCGTGGTCTACAAGCCGTGGGAGGCGATCTCCCTTTATGCAAACCACACCGAAGCGCTGCAGCCGGGCAAAACCGCACCTAACACCGCCACCAACTACGGCCAGAGCACCGGTATCGTTCACTCTAAGCAGAACGAAGTGGGCGTGAAGGCGGACTTCGGCCGCGTGGGCGGATCGCTTGCGCTGTTCGAAATCAAAATGCCGTCGGCGATCCTCGACGACAGCGGCCACTACGGCCTGGACGCCGAGCAGCGTAACCGTGGCGTGGAGCTGAACGTCTTCGGCGAGCCAATGCTGGGGATGCGTCTGAACGCCAGCGCCACCTGGCTGCAGGCCGAACTGACCAAAACCAAAAATGGCGTGAATCAGGGTAACGATGCGATCGGGATCCCGAACTTTTACGCCGTGCTGGGCGCTGAGTACGACATCAAGCCGATTGACGGCCTGACCGCCACCGCCCGCGTGAACCACTCCGGTGCGCAGTACGCTGACCTGGCAAATACCAAAAAGCTGGACAGCTACACCACGCTGGATCTGGGAATGCGTTATCGCTTCGCGGTTAACCACAATGAAAACCAGATGACGGTTCGTGCGGGCATCGACAACGTGACCAATGAAAACTACTGGGCCAGCGTGGATGATTCCGGTACCTATATTACGCAGGGCGAACCGCGCACCTTTAAGGTTTCGGTTGGCTACGCGTTTTAAGCGTTCCATCTCGTTATCCGGGGCAGGGATGCCCCAATCCCTTGCTACCTCCAGCATGAAGTGTTAAAACGTGCCCCTTCTAAAAAAGAGACAGGGGTAGGACGTGAAAGACGCGTCATCCGCTTCAGGCCATGGTAGCGCTGAAGCCTCGTCGGATCAGAATCCGACGCTGCAACGTGGTTTGCAAAATCGACATATTCAGCTCATTGCCCTTGGCGGCGCGATCGGTACCGGGCTGTTTCTCGGCATCGGCCCCGCTATTCAGATGGCTGGCCCGGCGGTGCTGCTGGGTTACGGTATCGCCGGGATTATCGCCTTCCTGATCATGCGCCAGCTTGGCGAAATGGTCGTTGAAGAGCCGGTTTCAGGCTCCTTCGCGCACTTTGCTTATAAATACTGGGGCCCGTTTGCTGGCTTCCTGTCCGGCTGGAACTACTGGGTAATGTTCGTGCTGGTGGGGATGGCGGAGCTGACCGCCGCAGGCATTTACATGCAGTACTGGCTGCCGGATGTTCCGACGTGGATCTGGGCGGCGGCCTTCTTCATCATTATTAACGCCGTGAACCTCGTCAACGTGCGCCTGTATGGGGAAACCGAGTTCTGGTTTGCGCTGATCAAGGTGCTGGCGATTATCGGGATGATCGGCTTTGGCCTGTGGCTGCTGTTCTCCGGCCACGGCGGCGAGCGCGCCACGATCGACAACCTGTGGCAGCACGGCGGCTTCCTGGCGACCGGCTGGAAAGGGCTGATCCTCTCCCTGGCAGTGATCATGTTCTCCTTCGGTGGACTAGAGCTGATCGGCATTACCGCCGCGGAAGCGCGCGACCCGCATAAAAGCATTCCCAAAGCGGTCAACCAGGTCGTGTATCGGATTCTGCTGTTCTACATCGGCTCGCTGGTGGTGCTGCTGGCGCTCTATCCGTGGGTGGAAGTGAAGTCCGACAGCAGCCCGTTCGTGATGATTTTCCACGATCTGAACAGTAACGTGGTGGCCTCGGCGCTGAACTTCGTCATTCTGGTGGCATCTCTGTCGGTCTATAACAGCGGCGTTTACTCCAACAGCCGCATGCTGTTCGGCCTCTCCGTGCAGGGCAACGCGCCGAAGTTCCTCACCCGCGTCAGCCGTCGCGGTGTGCCGGTGAATTCCTTGTTACTTTCCGGCGCCATTACGTCGCTGGTGGTGCTGATTAACTATCTGCTGCCGAAAGAAGCCTTTGGCCTGCTGATGGCGCTGGTTGTTGCCACGCTGCTGCTGAACTGGATCATGATCTGCCTTGCGCACCTGCGCTTTCGCGCCGCGATGCGCCGCAAGGGACGCGAGACGCAGTTCAAAGCGCTGCTTTACCCGGCGGGGAACTACATCTGTATCGCTTTCCTCGGGCTGATTCTGGTGCTGATGTGCACTATGGATGAGATGCGTCTTTCGGCGATGCTGCTGCCGGTGTGGGTTATCTTTCTGTTTGTGGCGTTTAAGCTTTCCCGCAAAAAGTGATCCGCTTTTCTCCCTCTCCCCGTGGGAGAGGGCCGGGGTGAGGGCACCAGACTGCACCAGCCTTCACACCCGGCAACCCACCTTACCGATGCTGTAGGGTCAACGAGCGAATATCGTTCCCGGTCGGGGACTGATGAATACGCAGCCCAAATTCATCCACCACCGCGAAAATATGGTCAAAGATGTCGGCCTGAATCTCCTCATATTCTGCCCAGACCACCGTGTTGGTGAAGGCATATATTTCAATCGGCAAACCATTCGCGTCAGGCGCTAGCTGGCGCACCATCAGCGTCATATCTTTGCGAATACGCGGATGGTTGCGCAGATATTCATTCAGGTAGGCGCGGAAAGTACCAATATTGGTCATCTTACGCAGGTTTAATACCGATTCCCCTTCACCGTTCTTCTGATTCCACAGGCTAATTTCCTCATGTCGCGCGGCCAGATAGGGCTTCAGCAGCTTCGCCTGAATGAGTTTCTGCTGCTCCTGCTCGTCGAGAAAATGAATGCTGGTGGTATCAATATTCAGGCTGCGCTTAATGCGTCGCCCGCCGGAGGCGGACATGCCGCTCCAGTTGATAAAGGCGTCGGACACCAGGGCCCACGTCGGAATGGTGGTGATGGTGTTATCAAAATTGCGCACTTTAACGGTGGTCAGACCGATGTCCGTTACCGTGCCGTTGGCACCGTATTTTGGCATCTCCAGCCAGTCGCCGAGCTTGAGCATGTCGTTGGCGGAAAGCTGGATCCCGGCCACAAGTCCGAGTATCGGGTCCTTAAACACCAGCATCAGAACGGCGGCCATGGCGCCCAGACCGCTTATCAGAATTACCGGGGACTGGCCGATCAGCAGGGAGATAATCAATATCCCCACCAGGATGGCGCTCACCAGCTTGATGCCCTGGAAGATCCCCTTCAGCGGCAGCTGTGACGCGGTGGCCATTTTCTGCGACAGATTAAAAATTACGTCCAGCAGCGAGAAGAAGGAGAGCAGGGCATACACCATGACCCACAGCTTTGCGCAGGTAGTGAGAATTTCCGCCGCTTCGCTGCCCTTTTGCAGCCACAGTACCGCCTGAACGTTGACGATTATCCCCTGAAGGGTGAAGGCCAGACGGTGAAATAATTTATTCTGGGTGATGATCTGCAGCCACAAATGGCTGCTGGCCTGCGCGCGTTTTTCGAAAGCGCGAAGCACCACTTTGTGCAGAATAAAATGAACGATGATGGCGGTAAGAAAAATAATACCAAAGATAATCACTAAAGAGGTGGTGTGATTAATTTCAATGCCTAACTCTTCAACCTGAGCAATTAATTCCTGCATAACGTCTCCTGTATTGATGCAGCCCCATAATGGCGGCTGCGGATCTATTATGCAAATTCCCGGGCTTATTTGGTGGCCTGGCAGACCTTTACCACCGGCAGGCACAGGCGATGGCGGATGCGCAGCGTCGCCAGGGCAAGCACCACCATCATCGCCGTTTCCACCATCAGGAAGACGTTCACCGCCTGGGTGTAATCCCCGTGATGGTTTTGCAGCGCGTGCAGCAAAATCGCGCCAAAAATGGCCGGGCCAAGCCCCAGCGCGGCCTGCTGTAGCGTGCTGAGAATGGCGCTCGCGGCCCCCGCGTCGTCAGGCTGAATATCGCGCATCCCGATGCGGTAGAAGCTGTTCACGATCAGCGCCTGCCCGTAGCCGACCAGCCCGGTCGCGGGCGCCAGCGTCAGGGCGGTATTCTCGATTCCCCAGACGCGGAACGTAGCGATCAGCGCCAGCAGGCCGGCAATCTGGATCGCCAGACCCGTCAGCAGAATGGTACTGGTGCTGTAGCGAGCAATCAGCCGCGGCGCGAACCACGCCGAAATAAAGTAAGTTACGCCCAGCGCGATAAAACTGTTTCCGGACTGCCACGGTGCCATCCCCAGACCGGTTTGCATGGTCAGCGCCATACAGAACATAAACCCGGACCAGACGCTGAAAAAGAGCATCGCAATCAGAATGCCAAAGCGAACGCTGCGAAGCTGCAGCAGGCGCGGCGGGATCAGCGGGTGGGCATTCTCTCGTTCCTTTTTGCGCGCATTCAGCGCCGTCAGCCAGCCCAAAGGAATAATGGCGAGAAGCATAACCTTCAGCGGCCACGACCAGTGCCACTGTGGGCCGAGCGCCATCGGGAACAGCAGGCAGCAAAGAATGATCGCCAGCAGCACGGTTCCGGTCCAGTCGATGCGTGACGGCGTCTCGCGACGGGTTTCGGGTACGAAATGGCGGCTCAGCCCCAGCACCACCAGACAAATCGGCACGTTGATGAAGAAGGCGTTACGCCAGCCCAGCCCGGCGATATCCGCCGACACCAGCCAGCCGCCGCCCATCTGGCCGACGATAAACGCAATCCCACCGATGCCGCCAAACAGGCTGATGGCTTTAGCGTGCGCCGTACCTTTCAGCGTCACGTGCAGGGTAGCAAGAATTTGCGGCACGATCAGCGCGGCTCCCGCCCCCTGAACGATGCGCGCGGCCAGCAGCTGTTCAATGTTCCCCGCCATCCCGCACAGCAGCGAGGCCAGGCCAAAGCTCGCGACGCCCCACATGAACAGACGCCGACGGCCAAAGTTATCCCCCAGCTTGCTGCCGAGCGCGAGGCAGACGGCGAAGGCCACGCCGTAGAGGGCGACGATGAGTTCCAGCTCTGTGGCGGTGGCGTTCAGCGAGTGGGTGATGGCGTCCAGCGCGACGTTGGTGATTGAGGTATCAATCATCGGCAGCATCTGGCCGGTTAGCAGCAATATCAGGCCAGCGCGGCCCGGTGAAACAACTGACGTATTCATGGTAACTCCATTGCGTCATTCAACAGATGGTCGTAGCATCAACCATCTGATAAACGGGTACCAGTTCTTGCTTATACTGGTACTGGCACTACCATGCAGGGGGATTTATGGCCTTGATGTCTGAACCCGTCGTCTCACTTCAGGATGACATCCGAAAACAGCTGGGGGCATTTTTACGCGCGCGACGCGAAAGCCTCGATCCGCAGCGTCTCGGCCTGCCGCGCAGCGGTCGTCGCCGCACGCCGGGTCTGCGCCGGGAAGAGGTGGCGATGCTCGCGGACGTGGGAGTGACCTGGTACACCTGGCTTGAGCAGGGCAGGGACGTCAATCCGTCCAGCGCGGTGATGGCCGCTGTGGCAAAAGCGCTGCAATGCACCCCGACCGAGGCCCGACACCTGTTTGTGTTAGCCGGGCTGCCGCCGGGTGAAGCGCCGCAGGCGGTTTGCTGCGAGGGTATCAGCGAGGGCACGCGCCGCCTGCTGGATACGCTGATGCCTAAACCCGCCAGCATTCAGAAACCGAATTTCGACATCGTGGCGTGGAACGACAGCTTCGGGCACCTGATGGGCGTCGATTTCAATGAAATCCCGCCGGAAGACCGCAACTGTATTTACCTGTTCCTCACCCACCCGGCGTGGCGCGCGCGTCTCGGCAGGCGTGACGATGTGCTGCCGATATTTGTCTCCTATTTCCGGGCGGCGATGGCCGAGCACCGGGGCGATCCGCTGTGGGAGGCCAAACTGGCGCGCTTCTTTGCGGTGTCGGAAGAGTTTAAAACCCTGTGGCACCAGCGCAACGACGTGCGCGGCGTGGAGAACCAGCTCAAGCTGTTCACCCATCCCGAGCTGGGGGATTTTACGCTGCAGCAGATGTACTGGTACTCAGCGCCGCGAAACGGGTCGCGGCTGCTGGTGTATTTACCGGTGGATGAGGCGGGGGAGCGGGCGATGGAATGGCTGGCGGAGCGCGGGGCTGTGTGAGATTTGTCGTCCCGGCGAGCGAAGCGCCGCCGGGTAACGATCGCCGATCAGTAATTTGCCGGCAGTTTGTTCACCTTCAATAAAATGCCTCTTTTGACCTCAATAAAATCGCCTTCGCGCAGATCGCTAAGAATTTTCATTACCCGACTGCGCGAGAGCCTTGTTTTATCCTGAATATAATCACTGACGTTAATTGAAAGACGGAGCTCTTCCTCCTCTTCCATGAGCGCGTTAAGGTTGATGCGAATCAGTTCGTACGTCGACAGACCCGCAGAGTTTTGGTACACCTCAGAAAAACGCTTCAGGGCATACATATAGAGATAAGCAGTTTCACGCCAGATGGAAGCATTATCGATTTTTTCGAGCACCTCTTTTCGCGGCTGTATTTCATACCGCACTTCGCTATACGCTTTGTAAAGGAAAAAATTATTTAACTCGCTAAATTCATTGATGCCAACAATCAATGGCCCCTGAAAATAGCTTAATAACAACTGATCGGAGTTTCTGTATGCCGCTACAAGACCTTCATGAATCACGATAACCATAGGCTCCGGAAAGGAAGCCAATGAGATAATCTGGCGCATTTTCGCCGTGCGGATAAGAGACGGTTCTGAGACAACGGAAATAATTTTATTTATGTCATGTATTGGTTTCATGATGTCTAACGATCCCAATGAGAGGTATCAAAAGTATATCAGAAGTAAAACAATATCATGTTCTGGCTGTAAACGGGTGAAACAAAACAGGATGAGTTGTAGGCAAAGGACATCGTAATCACTGAGCTGATTGTTACCGGAGTCACACCACCTGATTTGCTGAATGCTCGCGTCTGTAGATCCCAGGTTGGTTTGCCGTCGGTGGCATCAGCAATATTAATGGTTGACGTCTTACCGTTACCGTACGGCTCTTCGGACTTCCCTTCCAGTTGAACAGCTACGTTGGTTGCCGTACCAGGGGTATGCAACAGCAGCATCAGAGGTGCCGTGGAAAGTAGCTGTCATGCAGATGTTCCTGCCGGGCAATTTCCCAGTGAGACGGTAATTGGCACCCAAGGCGAACTGCTGCCTGAAGCATTCAGATCCGCAGTTTGCAGGTCTTTACCGCCCCCCAGGCCAATTGTCATATTTGCGCTGGCAGCGCTCACTTCACATGGAGAGGCAATCACATTACCTGTAATGTTCAGCGTTACCGGATCGCTTGCCAGGACATAAAATAAATGTACGTTGATGAATGATAAGTTGTTGTTTGATTTTCAAAATATTGATATTGATAAATTTTCATCGTAAATAGGCTTTTCACCGTACAAGAGTGCCATTCAAAATAGGGTACTTAACTGTGATGCAAATTCAAATATTAATATTGTGTTGACTGGGGTTAAAAATCCTGACTCATCTAAAGATTCAGTGTTGTCTTTAAGTAATCAAGGTCAGCCCGGAGTGGCGGATGGTGTGGATATTGAAATAGTGTATGATGGTCAGCCTCTGGAATTAAATAAACTGCATAAACCTTATGCGATCTAATGGAGGACAGTAAATCCTCCCAATAACCGCCCATTATTATTAAACGAAGAGCCAAGTAAAACCTGGCACCGCTAACGGGATTGCAACGCTGAACCTAACCTATCAGTAAATTCATTTGAGATAAACCGGGCAGGATGCCCGGCCTCGCATTCTTCACCCGCGCTTCTTTTCAATTCCCTCGTCTCTCGCACCGCCAGAGCTAATATCACTTCTTTTACCACGAACGTCTCTGGCTTAAGCTGCGCCGTTATCACCTCTGTCCGTTTTCCACTACGACCTAAATACAGAGGAATACTACAGATCCAGCTGGCGGGGTAGAGTCCGTTTAGAAATACTAAAATTTGTATTTAAATTATAGCTTAATATTCATGGATTTTCTCTCACGGTTTAAATCTGTCGTTCCACGGCATTAACCGATGGGCCTCCATTTTTAATTTTTCCGCTTCTGTATGCCGTTTTAAAAAAAATAAAGAATATTGATCTGATCGTTATACGCATCTTCTTCCATATGCAGCTTTATCCACTGGGCGTTACTACGCATGAATATTTCCAGCTTCCCAAATCCCCGTGTTCATTGATATTCGCCAGATGCAACAGTGTAATATCGCGCTGATAGCGCATCTGCATCAGCCAGGGAACATGCAGACGAGTAATGCTCTGCCGATCCGCGAGCCGGGCAGTTTCAAAATTGCCCAGCGTGATGCTGGCGCAAAAGAGCTGGAATGAGAGCATGATGCCGTATAAAGCAATCGCCACCAACGGCAAGCGGAACAGAACAAGGCGCAGGGTGACGACAGGAGCATTCCCTTCTGAGGCGGCCAGCAACAGCAGCACGGCAAAGAAATGCGCCACAGAATAGTAAAGCGGAAACTCCACCTGCGTAAGCAGCAGGATCGGCAGCGTGGTTAGCAACGCCGCCCACTGCCAGAGGTTTTTGCGTCGGCGGCACAGTACCACCCAGCCCCCAGCCCTGCCAGGGGTGAACGTCGATCATGCGCAGCGTGTACGCCAGGGTCAGTCAGCGCTGTTGGTTAGAGCCTTTATGCTGGAGCGATGCCACAACCGACGGCTGAAGTATCACCGTGCCGAGCAGGGCGGCAAGCCCGGTCGCAAGAAACGAGGCGGTTACGTTTACCTGTTGAAAGATGCCGGGTGCGTAGCCGGAATATTTTTCGGCCAGTGAATTCAGCGGAAAGGGTAGATATTGCGGACAGTAAAACCCGGCCAAAGAGAGTGCGCACTCAATAACAGCGGCGGCGGCAAGTAGATAAAACAGGGCAACCGTTTCCTTTTCCCTGATGGGTTGCTGCAGGAGCGTAAGATAAGCGAAAACTCCCTCCAAAATGCCGGAAGAGTAAACAGCACTGCGCTTGCAAATAATAGTAAACAAGTGGGGGGGGGGGGGGGATACTCACCGTTTTTGCTCTCAGGCACAGCCACACGATGGGCCCCAGGAGCGAGATAATTCCCAACCTCAGCAGGTTCATGCCGTAATCGCCGCTGTTTGGCCAGGGAAGATGCATCAGTACCAGCCAGTAAAGACTAATAATAGACAGTATTTAGCATGCGTATCGTGCGGGTCTGCGGCAGCGTGTTTGCTGGAGTGATCAAAGAAGACATCTGCATGTTCATTTGCGCCTGAAGAGGGTAAATCATGATTGTATTTACCCCCTCCGACAGGGGCTAACGCTCCTGCGTCCATTCTGAGACTTTCTCCGTCAGTACTGCCATTGCACCGAAAACCCAAGCGTGACGGGACTGGTATGCATCTCATCCGGTTTTGCCAGTGGTACACCCGCAAAAAGGTCATACCCCAGATGGCCTTTTACCCCGCGCACGCCAGCGACCGCACCGGCAATGTGCGCCCCGCTCCAGTAATCATTTTCTGAGCCGCTGACTTCGCCATAGTCTGCGCCAATATACGGCTGCATTCCCCATACCGGCAGATTCAGGTTGATATCGTTGCGCAGATACCAGCCTTTGTCGGCATACAATGAGGACTCTCCGTCAAAGCCTCGCACCGTCCAGCGGTTGCCGATGGTGAACTTATCGGGCTGGGTCAGCCTGTCCGGAGAGGTCTGTTGCTTGAAGTGCGGTTCATAGCTGAGGGCAAACTTGCCCAGTTTGAACGGGAAAGTACCGTCTGCACTCAGCGTAATAATGCGCGCCTGCGCGTCGGCACTGCCTACCATCTCTTCAGCATCGGGTTCTTCACCAAACCACGGTGCGGCATGTTGATAACCGAGGCTTGCCGTAAGCTGACCGAAGGGAAGATAGGCTAAATGTTCCAGGCTGAGCTGCCAGCTGCTGGTGTCCCGGTGCTGAACCTCCACTTCCACGTCGTTAAGATCGTAGCGGGAATCCCGCTTGATCCCTTTAAAGCCCAGCGTGGTTTTCTGGCTCGCGCTGCGGTAAACCACGCGGTTAAGCGCGGCGGTCATTAACTTTTCATCACTACTGTACCGGTAGTTAAAATCACCGCTATGGAGAGTCTGCGTCGTTCTGTACTGGCTGGCATAAAGTTCCAGCGCCCAGTATCCCCAGGGAACGGAGTAAAACGCCGAGGTATTATCGTTACGCTTGCCGTTTTCATTCTTGAAACCACCGCCATACGCGGCATAAAACATATCGTTGAGCGAGGTGGGGTTATCCAGATACAGCGCCAGCCCCCCCTGATACCGTTCGGTGTATTTACTACCGGAATCATCAAACCAGCTGCCCAGTCGCCAGGCTTTACGCTGGTCGCGCTTGATCTCAACGCGGGTATCGCCAGGATTTTCCCCCGGCACCAGACGAATACTGGCCTGCGAACCGGGAATACGCTGCAGGTTTTCCAGCCCCTGTTCCAGGCCGCGTAAATCGAGGAGATCGTCCGGCCCTTGTGGGACGTTATTCCAGCGATGAACGGAGAGGCCGCTTTCATCCTGAATAATGACATCACTGACGCGTCCTGGCAGAATTCGCAGGGTTAACGTTCCCTTGTGCAAATTTTGCTCCGGTATTAATACGCGGGTGGTAATAAATCCGTGGGATATTAATCGATTCTGCACGGCCGTATGTATGGCTTTAATTCCCTTCACGCCGATACAGTTATTCTCAGCCTGACGAATGATATCGCGAAAAGTGAGCCAGTGTGGAAGCGACTGCGTATTGTCGATGTTCAGATGCTGAATGTCGTAGCACACTGTCTCATGTGGCAGTGCAAGCGCATCAGTTGCGAGCATGCTTTCTGATGAAAGGACTGACTTCCCAGGCGGTGCAAGCTGTTCGTGCCTCGCCTGATCCTGCTGCTGAGTGGTGGCCGGTTCAGCATGTACAGTGTCGGGAAGTGATGCGAGCAGTGATAGCAGAACGAGGCCAGATCGATAATTAGTCATGTAAATAACTTTATGGACCGCGAAGGATCCTGAATATAACGAAAAAATAGATAGCCCCATTCCAGGAATGGGGCTTTGGTTTATTTCAAACGATTACGCGGTATAAATGGAGTAGCCGCCTGGGTAATAAACGATACCCTGAATGGGATACCCGTAATACAGATCGCCCGGATAATAGACAACGCCGTTTTCCCAAACGCCATTACCTTCAGGTGTACCGTTTGGCTTAACGGTGGTATTTCCACTATTATTCGCCGTGGTATCTGAATCTGGGTTGGTATTATTGTTATCAGCAGTGTTACTACCGTTGTCTTGATTTGCTGTACCGGTCTCGTTAATCACACCCATGTTATTGACGTAACCCATGGTGTACACGCGATCGCCGGTAATATTACCGCTGGCTTCGTTGTTAATGCCGTTAGCCGTGTTCAGCGTAATACCGCTTGCACTGGTGATGTTACCGCTGTTGGTCAGGTAGTTGCTGACCAGGGTAATACCGTTATCAGCAGACAGCGTACCGCCGTTGATGAGGGTTACGCGGTCCATCTGTGCGTTCAGGGTATTACCCGCCACAATCGTGCCGTAGTTATACGCGGTGCTTTGAGACCAGCCGTAGCTGCCCATTACGTCGAGATTAATGTCATGCGCCGCGCGGATGTCACCGCTGTTGTCCAGATTGTTCATGATAAACAGCATGGCATCAGAACCCGCGTTGATCTGGCTGCCTGCATCGGTCATCAGATAAGAGGCGGTAATGTTGATGTTATGGTCTGCGACGAGCGTACCGTTGCCCCGGTTTTCCAGGCTAGTGGTGTTCAGGTTGATATCATTCTTGCTGACGCTCGAGCCGCTGTTGGACAGGTCTGCCAGCTGAAGATCCATCTGATTAGCGGTAATGTCGCCGCTGTTGTCGAACTGACTGCTGTTCATCTGCAGCGCCAGGCGACCGCCAGCCGCGATGGAACCGCTGTTCTGCGCCGGGCCGCCATAGTTATTCCAGCCATTAGAACCGATGGTTAACATCATATCCTGACCCGCTTTAAGGGTTCCGGCGTTCTGGAACGTACCGGTCACGGTCATGTCGATATTGCCGCCTGCTTCCATCTTACTGGCAAGGTCAGAATAGTAGGACGTGCCGTACATAAAGAGGTCTTTTTCGGCTGCGATGGTGCCGGACATATTATCCAGCGCGCCATTGATTGAAACAGAGCCGTCGCCGTGGATTGATCCATTGCGGTTAGAGAGCATGTTGTTGCCGCTCACCTGAAGCTGGCTGTCAGATCCCAGAGACTGAATCACACCGTTATCGTTATTCAGCATGGAGGCGTTGATCATGTTCCAGCCGTTCCCGGCGGAAATGAGACCGTTGTCGTTCGTCAGCGTGTCGACATTGACGCTCATCGCACCGTTGGTTTCTACGCGGCCAGCGGAGTTGTTCAGGCTGGCAGCGTCAACGCTGAGGGCACCCTTAGCAACAATGCGGCCATGGGTGTTATTCACGCCCTGCGCGTTGTAATTCCAGGAGGCGCGGCCGATCGTCAAATCGCCATTGCTGAGAATTTCACCGTCGCTGTTGTCCAGCGAGTCAGCGGTAATAAAGGTATTCTGGCTGCCCTGAATGGAACCACGGTTGTTAACGGTATTTTTGCCGGAAACGTTCACCATCGCAGCTTTAATGACGCCGTTAGTGTTGTCCAGCGTGTTGTCTGCGGCAACGGACACCATCCCCTCAGAGGTAATCTGACCGTTATGGTTCAGGACATCACTTCCCATCACGGTAGCTGAATTTTTACCGCTGATACGTCCGCCGTTGTTTTCGACCACACCCTCAACGTTGATTGACAGCGTGTCGGATGCCGTCAGGTCAGCACGATCGATATGCACGCCAACGCCGGCGTCAGTGCCTTCCATATAGATTTTATTCGCGTACATGGAGCCCAGCGCAGACACATCCAGCGCTACGTCCGGGGCATTGCTGCTGTCATACTTCTTCTGCACGCGGCCATATTTATCAATGTGGTTATTACCCGTGACGATATTCAGTTCGTTAGCCTGAAGTTTCGCATTGACCTTCACTGAACGGGCAATAATGTCGGTGTACTGCGTAGAACGAGTATCCATCCCTTTACCGGTGATGGTCACCTGACCTTTGCTCACATCCAGACCGCTAACATCACCCTTGTTGTCGTAGGTGGCAGTACCGGTGGTCAGCGTAGCGTGGTTGGTATTGATAAAGCCGCAACCGTCACAGGTTATGCCTGATGGGTTGGCGATAATCACCTGCGCGGACTGGCCTGCTACTTCGACCATGCCGTTCAGCTGGCTCGGATCGGATGAACGCACTTCGTTCAGGATCACTTTAGCGCTGCCGCCGGCCATATTAGCGTTGCCATTGATCTGACCTGCTAATTGGGTGTTGGTTGCTGTGCCGCTGTTATTCAGGATCACGCCGTTGCTTTCGACGTTAAATTCGGAATAAACGTTATGGGAAACCCCACCCGCGCTCGCCTTGTTGATATCAACGATGGTTGCGCCACTTGCATCCGTATGAATGGCCGGTTTGTCGGTATTACCTGCCACGATGGCAGCCTGAGCTGGCATAATCATGCCCAGCGCAAGCATGGTCGCAAAGCAGGTCGGCGCCAGTTTGGCGTGCAATACCTTTGAATTAGCCTTTGTGCTCACTGCACTTTTATTTTTCATATATCTATCCTTGTAATTCCTTGAAAAAGTGTTCCCATTTCTCTTCATGCGAAATGGACGCACATAAAAACATGCAGAACCTCGATTCCAAAAATAGACATGTAACAATTCATACAAAATGTGCATTAATTAATGCGATACCAGAAGGGACTAATTAACGTGAGCGTGACAAAAAATAAATGGATATATTTTTGAGGATTATTGATTGGGATGGTGAGAGGCTATAACTGGTTGATATCACATAGAAGAACGTAATTATTAATTATTAAATTGTATGCGAAATTTCCGATATAGGTATTTCTATGCTGTTACAAATAATTTGCCTGCTAACGAATGCATTTATACACAACGGGAGTATGCGGTATTGAAAACAGGCACGCCGGAACCCAGCGCGCCAGAGGAGATCAGCACTCAGTTACAATCGTGCTCAGCGGCAGGCGAGACTTCGGCAGCGTGGCGTTGAAATCTTCCACGCTGTGGTGCCCAACCGGTACCACCACCAGGCTGGTAAAGCCTTTCTCTTTCAGGCCAAACTCTTCGTCGAGAATGGCGGCGTCGAAACCTTCAATCGGTACCGCGTCCAGACCCATCGCGCCTACGCCCAGCAGGAAGTTGCCGACGTTCAGGTAAACCTGCTTCGCCATCCACTGGTCGTCATCCTTCAGATCCACGCGGTGCATGTCGGCGAAGTAGGTGCGGCCCTTGTGGTTTGCGGCTTTGGCTTCCGGCGTGTTGAAACGGCCATCGGCCTCTTCCTGATCCACGACGCGCTCCAGCCAGGCGTCATCCAGCGCGGTTTTCGCGCAGAACACCACCATGTGAGAAGCATCCAGCATTTTGCGTTCGTTGAACACATAGGTGCCCGCGGCGGATTTCGCCACGCGCGCTTTTCCTTCCTCGGTGCTGGCCACAATGAAGTGCCACGGCTGGGAGTTGGTGCTGGACGGGCTGTACTGCAGCAGGGTTTTGATTTTTTCCGCTTCTTCCGCGGTCAGTTTTTTGCTTGGGTCGAACGCCTTGGTAGAGTGGCGTTTCAGCGCGACAGAAATGATATCCATAACAACTCCTGGTGATGAAATTCGCCCGCTCGCGGGCGCGAAAGGAAAGCAGATTACAGCGGGACGCGGAAAAAGATAAGTGCAATTCGAGCGCTTAATCTGTTCGTCTCAGACGAACAATCAGACCGGCCGGATCCACTTCTGGTCTTTTTTCGGCAGCTTATCCACCACCAGATTCCAGGAATCATGAATGAGGTCGGTAACCAGTTCCGGCGTCACGTCGTCGGTGCCGTAAAGGGAGATCCAGTGCTTTTTACTCAAATGGTAGCCCGGCTCTATCCCGCGATAGATCTGCTGATTTAACAGCGATTTCTCCGGGTCTGACTTCAGGCTGACGTGCGGTCGCCCGTGCGCGACCGCGGCGATCATGAAAATCTTTCCGCCCACTTTAAACACGTCAAACTCCGGCCCAAACGGCCAGCAGTGTTCGGTGAAGGGCAACTCAAGGGCCACGCGCATTGCGTGCTCCTGCAAGGATTTACTGTCCATCGCTCTCTTCCTGGGCCAGCCCGCGCCACATCACTTCAAAACCGAGCGCTTTAAAATCAACGGCGCGGGAAGGGTCGCGAGTGGCAAATTCCATCGTGGATTCGGCCAGCGATAAGAAAAGCGCATCGCCAAAGGTTTTAAATTCATCTGACATAAACACCTGACGCACCGAGCGGCGGCACAGTTCATGGAGTTCCGGGAACATCTCTTTCACCGCCTGTTCGGTTTCGGCGCTCAGCTTTTCACTGACGCCAATCTGGCGGATAGCCGCATGAGAAACGGGGTTACGAATACCCCAGTCCACGTAGCTGTTCCAGATATTGCGGGTATGTTCTTTGGGCAGCGTGATGGTGCGATCGAGGTTTGCCAGCATGGCCTGGCAGAGATCCTGCTTCAGGTGCAGATAGAGGGCATTCAGCAGATCGTCTTTAGTGGGAAAGTAGCGAAACAGGGTCCCTTCGGCGACGCCCGCGTTACGGGCGATTAACGACGTTGAGGCGGCAATACCTGACTGTGCAAACGCCACCGTTGCGGCTTCCAGTAAGGCCTGTTTTTTATCTTCACTCTTCGGACGTGCCACTAAATTTTTCCCCCTGTCAATTATAAAAACCCTGATTGAAACACGTGCTTTGACACGCTGCAACGCGGAATGTCAAAGATCGAAAACGTCTTGACGACTTTATCATCATATCTATAATGAGTGCTTACTCACTCATAATCAAGTTTACCCCGCGCAAACTATCGGAAGGGGCGCGTTTTCGGGTCTGGATATGAAAAAACCTCTCTTCATCTGCGTGGTGTTAATCATGATTATTGCTTCAGCTGCGAGTTTACCGTTTGTTCTGAATGCCGGATTCGGCCAGCCGCCGCAGGGTGAGCAGCTCACTGAAGTGGAGGCCTCTCCCCAGTATCGCGACGGGAAATTCCACAATACGCTGCCGACGCCGGGCTATAACGGCGACAAAAACATGCTGGTCGCGACGTGGGATTTTCTGACCAAAAAAACCGAAAACGCGCGCCCGGCCCAGCCGCTGCCGCTGGTGAAAACCGATCTTGCGAGCCTGCCGCTTGAGGAGAACACCCTGGTGTGGCTCGGCCACTCCTCGTGGTACCTGCAGCTCGCGGGCAAACGCATCCTGATTGACCCGGTGCTCGGCAACTATGCCGCGCCGTTCTCGTTTCTGAATAAAGCCTTTGCCGGGGAATATCCGTGGCGCGCTGAAAGCATGCCGGAAATCGACCTGCTGATTATCTCGCACGATCACTACGATCATCTGGATTACGCCACCATCCGGGCGCTACTGCCGAAGGTGAAGCGCGTGGTGACGCCGCTGGGCGTGGGATCCCACCTGCGCTACTGGGGGATGAAGCCTGAGATTATTGACGAACGCGACTGGAACCAGTCGGTACGCATCAGCGATGAACTGACGGTGCATGTTCTGCCGGCGCGTCACTTCTCCGGGCGCGGCATCAAGCGCGATCGAACCCTGTGGGGCAGCTTTATGTTCGTCACGCCAGATCGGAAGGTTTATTACAGCGGGGATTCCGGCTACGGCCCGCACTTTAAGGCCATCGGCGAGCAGTTTGATGGCGTGGATATCGCCATCATGGAAAACGGCCAGTACGACCAGGACTGGAAGTACATCCACATGCTGCCGGAGGAAACGGCGCAGGCCTCGGTGGATCTGAACGCGAAAGCCGTAGTGCCCGGGCATAACGGACGCTTCGTGCTGGCGAAACATACGTGGAACGATCCGCTGATCCAGCTGGCTAAAGCCAGCAAGGATAAAAACTATCGGCTACTGACACCGGCGCTGGGCGAGCCCGTCCGGGTGAATGACGCCACGCAAACCTTTCGCGCGTGGTGGGAATAATGTTTAAGCGAGAAGCAGAGGGGGACAGCAGCATGACCATTTCCGCTCAAGTCATCGACACTATCGTCGAATGGATCGACGACAATCTGCACCAGCCATTACGTATAGAAGAGATTGCCCGCCACGCGGGCTACTCGAAGTGGCACCTGCAGCGGTTGTTTATGCAGTACAAAGGGGAGAGCCTGGGGCGTTATATCCGTGAGCGCAAGCTGCTGCTGGCGGCGCGCGATCTGCGTGAATCCGACGCTCGGGTGTACGACATCTGCCTGCGTTACGGGTTTGACTCGCAGCAGACGTTTACCCGTATCTTCACCCGCACGTTCAACCAGCCACCTGGTGCGTACCGCAAGGAGAACCACAGTCAGACGCATTGAGCTGTTTTCCGCCCTGGCGGGTCACAAAAATTGCCATCACAGGCCGGGTAAGGCGAAGTCGCCACCCGGCTTTTTTATTGGCTTACGACGCCAGTGAAAACCAGCGGCGCCAGACGAAACGCAGCACGAAGAATTCGATAGCACCCAGCAGTAAAAACCACACGCAGAACAGAATGGTGTAAAGCTGGTTCAGATCGACCATGTGAAAGGTCTGAACCAGCTTCTGCGCCAGCACCAGACCCAGCGATGGCGCGGGCAACAGCAGGCAGGAGAGCAGGGCCAGCAATAAAATGCCGCCTGCCGTAAGCAGCGATTCTAACGGGTGTTTCATCGTAATGTTAATCGTCAGTTAAAAATGTCATTGTCCGGCATCCTGTAACGTAAAGCAATATCAGCGACTAAGACGTTATTGAATAAAACGAAGATATTATTTGGGAAATAAATAACAAAATACGACCCGGCATTTATATTAATATCGCGTTATGTAAATAAATGTCTTTGTCAGGAAAATAATTTTACAAATGTATAAGTGCTATAACCAATTAACGTGGCAATAACAATGGCCGCGATAACGTATAACACCAGTCGGCGTTCGCGATAAATACCCCACATGGTTCCCCCTCGTTTAGTGTTGGTTTAGAAATATTTTGTAAAAATCAGGCCATCGAAATAGTTTTAATCAGTTTTGAATAACCGAGAAGTCATTATATTGCGGTAGATCAATTTTACCCGCAAGACTTAAAAATGAATTTATTTAGCCAGAAAGGAATTCAGGCTTCTGTTCACCGGATATTGAAGGAAAAATACGATGACCGAAAAAAAATTGTCCCCAAACGTGCCGCCTTCCGGCGGGCTGGCATACCAGCAGACCGTCGAGCAGGTGCTTACCCACACGCAGAGCCAGGCCAGCGGTCTGGATCGTGCAGAGGCGCAGGCGCGTCTGCAAAAAACAGGGCCGAACGCGCTGCCGGAGAAAAAAGGTAAACCCGCCTGGCTGCGTTTCCTGGCCCATTTTAATGATGTGCTGATTTATGTCCTGCTGGCCGCCGCCGTATTAACGGCAGTAATGGGCCACTGGGTTGATACGCTGGTTATTCTGGGCGTGGCGGTAATCAATGCTTTAATTGGGCATATTCAGGAAAGCAACGCGGAAAAATCCCTGAAGAGTATTCGCAATATGCTCTCCAGCGAGGCGCGCGTTATTCGTAACGGCAATCACGAAACTCTACCCACAACTGAAATAGTCCCGGGCGATATTATTGTATTACGCGCGGGGGATCGTATTCCGGCGGATATGCGTTTAATCGAAGCGCATAATTTACGCGTGGAAGAGGCCATTCTGACCGGTGAATCCACCGTGGTGGATAAACATATTAATCCGCTGAGCGGCGAACTGCCGCTGGGCGATCGCACCAATATGGTCTTCTCCGGAACGACCGTAAGCGCGGGCGGCGGCGTCGGCGTGGTCACCGCGACCGGTAAGGATACGGAACTCGGCCACATCAACCAGATGATGGCGGGTATCGAAAAGCACCGCACGCCGCTGCTGGTTCAGATGGACAAGCTGGGTAAAGCGATCTTCGCCATTATTCTGGCGATGATGGCCGCGCTGTTTGTCTTCAGCCTGGTGTTCCGCGAGATCCCGATGGGCGAGCTGCTGCTCTCCCTGATTAGCCTGGCGGTGGCCTCCGTGCCGGAAGGTCTGCCGGCGATTATCTCCATCATCCTCTCGCTGGGCGTGCAGGCGATGGCGCGCAAGCGGGCGATTATCCGCAAGCTGCCGACGGTGGAAACGCTCGGCGCGATGACCGTGGTCTGTTCGGATAAAACCGGCACCCTGACCATGAACGAGATGACGGTTAAAGCCATTATCACCGCTGACGCCTGCTACCGCGTGGACGGCAACAGCTACGAGCCGGTGGGCAACATCTACCTGGAAGGCAGCGATGAGCCGGTCCACATCCAGCCGGGCACCGTGCTGGAGCACTACCTGCGCACCATCGACCTGTGCAACGACAGCCAGCTGATCCAGGACGAGCGCGGCCTGTGGGGCATCACCGGTGGCCCAACCGAGGGCGCGCTGAAGGTGCTGGCGGCGAAGGCCAGCCTTGAGCCGGTCATGACCACGCTGGTTAACAAAATCCCGTTCGACTCGCAGTACAAGTACATGAGCACCCACTACCAGATTGGCGGTGAGGAGCAGATCCTGATCACCGGCGCGCCGGACGTCATTTTCGCCCTGTGCGCGCAGCAGCAGACCCGCAACGGTGCGGAAGCCTTCAACCGCGCGTACTGGGAAACCGAGATGGAGCGCTATGCGCGTCAGGGGCTGCGCATGGTCGCCGCGGCGTTTAAGCCGGCGAACGGCGAGCAGGAACTGACGCACGACGACCTGAGCCACGGCCTGATCTTCCTCGGCATCGCCGGGATGATGGATCCGCCGCGTCCGGAAGCCATTGATGCGATTAACGCCTGCCAGCAGGCGGGGATCCGCGTGAAGATGATCACCGGGGATCACCCGCAGACGGCGATGAGCATCGGCCAGATGCTGGGGATCGCCAACAGCGAGCAAGCGGTCACCGGCTACGAGCTGGAGAAGATGGACGACGCCGCGCTGGCGGAAGCGGCGGTGAAGTATGACATCTTCGCCCGTACCAGCCCGGAGCATAAGCTGCGCCTGGTGAAAGCGCTGCAGGACAAGGGTGAAATCGTCGGCATGACCGGTGACGGCGTGAACGATGCCCCGGCGCTGCGTCAGGCTGACGTCGGCATCGCGATGGGCATCAAGGGCACGGAAGTGACCAAAGAGGCGGCGGACATGGTCCTGACGGACGACAACTTCGCCACCATCGCCAGCGCGGTGAAAGAGGGGCGTCGCGTTTACGACAACCTGAAGAAGACGATTCTGTTCATCATGCCGACCAACCTCGCGCAGGGGCTGCTGATTGTAATTGCGCTGCTGGCGGGGAACATCATTCCGCTGACGCCGGTGCTGATCCTGTGGATGAACATGGCCACCTCCGCCACGCTCTCCTTCGGCCTGGCCTTCGAAGCCGCCGAGCGCAACATCATGCGTCGTCCGCCGCGTCAGACCGGGCAGCACGTGATGGACGCCTACGCCGTGTGGCGCGTGGCCTTCGTCGGCACCATGATTGCCATCGCCGCCTTTGCGCTGGAAGCCTGGCTGGCCCCGCGCGGCCACAGCGCGGAGTTCATCCGCACCGTGCTGCTGCAGATGCTGGTCTGCGCCCAGTGGGTGTACATGATTAACTGCCGCAACACCGAAGGATTCTCCCTGAATCGCGGCCTGCTGGCGAACAAAGGGATCTGGCTGGTCACGGGCGTGCTGTTCCTGCTCCAGGCGGCGATTATCTACCTGCCGTTGATGCAGATGCTGTTTGGCACCGAAGCCCTGCCGCTGCGCTACTGGTTTGTGACCCTGGCGGTAGCGGGCGTGATGTTCTTCGTCGTCGAAATCGAGAAGCGACTGACCCGCAGGTTCCGTAAGGCTGCATAACCAAAACCTTACCCCTCACCCTATCCCTCTCCCCTAAGGGGAGAGGGGACCGCCCGGTTTTCTCCCTCTGCTCTGAGGTGAAGGGGCTGCTCGGTTTTCTCCCTCGCCCCTTTGGGGAGAGGGCCGGGGTGAGGGGAGAAACAACGCTGAGGTACTCCCATGAAACTCCCACTCCTGTTCGCGCTCCTCGCCTGCACCCTGCAACCCGTATTCGCTGCCGCCATCCCCGTTCGTGTCGCCACCGTGGAGCAGACCGCCCACGCCGCCGAGCGCCAGATCCCGGGCCGTATCGAAGCCATCCACACCGTTGAGCTGCGCGCGCGTACCGAAGGCGCGATCGCCAAAATCCACTTCCGCGACGGGCAGTACGTGAAAAAAGGCGACCTGCTGTTCGAACTGGACGACGCCGAGCCGCGCGCCGCCCTGCGTCTGGCGCAGGCTGAGGTGAGAAGCGCCGAAGCCACGCTGCGCCAGGCGCAGCAGCAGCTGTCCCGCTTTGAAAGCCTGGGCAGCAGCAACGCCATCAGCCGTCACGACGTGGACAACGCCCGCATGCAAAGGGACGTCGCCAGCGCGGCGCTGGAGCAGGCGAAAGCCCGGCTCGAAACCCGTAATGTCACCCTGACCTACACCCGCATCACCTCGCCGATTGACGGTCGCGTGGGGCACAGCCGATTCCACGTCGGCAGCCTGGTCAACCCTGCCAGCGGCGTGCTGGTGGAGGTGGTGCAGCTCGATCCCATCCGCATCGCCTTTGCGCTGGAAGAGGGCGCGTTTGCCACCAAAGCCGGACAGCATGCGGATATCAGCGCCATGAAGCAGGCCTGGCAGGCGTTCATAGACAGCAACGGCCAGCGCGTCAGCGGCGAGCTGACGTCCGTGGACAACCGCATCGATCCGCGCACCGCCAGCGTGATGCTGCGCGCCGAGTTTGCCAACCCGCGCCATCAGCTGCTGCCCGGCGGCAGCGTGAACGTGACGCTGCGCCCGGCCAGCGAGCAGCCGGCTCTGACCCTGCCCGCCGCGGCGGTCCAGCAGAACGGCGACGGGTTCTTTGCCTGGGTGGTTAACGCCGACGGCAAAGCCGAAATGCGCCCGCTGAAGGTCGCCGGACAGATCGGCCAGCAGTTCCGGATTTCATCCGGCGTGAAGTCCGGTGAGCGAGCGATTACTGACGGCGCGCAGCGCGTACAGCCCGGCGCGGCCGTCCAGATACTCAATTAAGGAGCCATCATGCTGACGTTTTTCATCAAACGCCCGCGCTTCGCGATGGTGATTGCGCTGGTCATCACCCTGCTGGGGGCCATTGCGCTGAGGATTATCCCGGTGGAGCAGTACCCGCAGATCGCGCCGCCGGTGGTGAATGTGTCTGCCAGCTGGCCGGGCGCCAGCTCGGCTGACGTGGCGGAGGCTATCGCCACGCCGCTGGAGACCCAGCTGAACGGCGTGGATCACATGCTCTACATGGAGTCCACCAGCTCGGACGAAGGCTCGTATAGCCTGAACATCACCTTCGCGGCGGGCACCGATCCGGACCTCGCCGCCATCGACGTGCAGAACCGCGTCTCGCAGGCCGTGGCGCAGCTCCCGACCGAAGCGCAGCAAAACGGCGTGCAGGTGCGCAAGCGCGCCACCAACCTGATGATGGGGGTAAGTCTTTACTCACCGGACAACACCCACACGCCGCTGTTTGTGAGCAACTACGCCAGCACCCAGGTGCGCGAGGCGCTGTCCCGCCTGCCGGGCGTCGGGCAGGTGCAGATGTTTGGCGCGCGCGACTACAGCATGCGCATCTGGCTGCGTCCGGACCGCATGAACGCCCTGAACGTCACCACCGACGACGTGGCGCAGGCGCTGCGCGAGCAGAACGTGCAGGGGGCGGCAGGCCAGGTCGGTACGCCGCCGGTGTTTAACGGCCAGCAGCAGACCCTGACCATCAACGGCCTGGGGCGCTTAAGCCAGGCCGAAGACTTTGCCGACATCATCATCCGCGCGGGCGAGATGGGCCAGCTGGTGCGCCTGAAGGATGTCGCCACCATCGAGCTCGGCTCGCGCAGCTACAGCTCCGGCGCGCAGCTGAACGGGCACGACTCCGCCTACCTCGGCATCTACCCGACGCCGTCCGCCAACGCCCTGCGCGTGGCCGACGCGGTGCGCGCGGAGCTGGAACGCCTCTCCACGCGCTTCCCGGACGATCTGGTCTACGAGGTGAAATTCGACACCACCTCCTTTGTGGCCGCCACCATTAAAGAGATCGGCGTCTCGCTGGCGCTGACGATGCTGGCGGTGGTGGTCGTGGTGTCCCTGTTCCTGCAAAGCTGGCGCGCGACGCTGATTGTCGCGCTCGCCATTCCGGTATCGCTGGTGGGCACCTTCGCGGTGCTCTACGCGCTCGGCTACTCCGCCAACACGCTCAGCCTGTTCGCCATTATTCTGGCGCTGACCATGGTGGTGGATGACGCCATCGTGGTGGTGGAGAGCGTCGAAACGCTGATGGCGGAAGGGCAGAGCCGCACGGCGGCGACCGCGCTGGCGCTGCGCCAGATCGCCGGGCCGGTCATCGCCACGACGCTGGTGCTGCTGGCGGTGTTTGTGCCGGTGGCGCTCCTGCCGGGGATTGTCGGCGAGCTGTACCGCCAGTTTGCGGTGACGCTCTCCACCGCCGTCACGCTCTCAAGCCTGGTGGCGCTGACCCTGACGCCCGCCCTGTGCGCGATGCTGCTGCGCCCGCGCCCGGCGCAGCCCGCGGCGATTTTCCGTGGGTTCAACCGGGGGCTGGAGGCCACGCGTGGCGTCTACACCCGCATCGTGACTATCTTCAACCTTCGCCCGTGGCTGGCGCTACTGGCCACCGCAGGCGCGGCGGCCGTGGTGGCGTTCAGCTTTACGTCGATGCCTAAAGGCTTCCTGCCGCAGGAGGATCAGGGCTACTTCTTTGCCAGCGTCCAGCTGCCGGAGGCGGCCTCGCTGGAGCGCACCGAAGCGGTGATGACCACGGCACGCGAACTCATCGCAAAAAATCCGGCGGTGGAGGACGTGATTCAGGTCTCCGGATTTAACATTCTCAACGGCACCAGCGCCTCCAACGGCGGGTTTATCTCCATCATGCTGAAGGACTGGAGCGAGCGTCCGCCGCTGGACGAGGTGATGGGTACCCTGCAGCGCCAGCTGCTGGCCCTGCCGGAAGCGACCATCATGACCTTCGCCCCGCCGACGCTGCCGGGGCTGGGCAACGCCTCCGGCTTCGACCTGCGCATCCAGGCGCAGGCGGGGCAGAGCCCGGCGGAGCTGGAGCGCGTGACGCGTGAGGTGCTGGCGAAAGCCAACCAGCACCCGCAGCTGAGCCGCGTGTTCACCACCTGGAGCAGCAACGTGCCGCAGCTGATGCTGACCGTTGACCGCGAGCGCGCCGCGCGCCTCGACGTGCCGGTGTCGCGCATCTTCAGCAGCCTGCAAACCGCCTTTGGCGGCACGCGCGCCGGGGATTTCAGCGTCAACAACCGCGTCTACCACGTGGTGATGCAGAACGAGATGCAGTGGCGCGAGCGCGCCGGGCAAATCAGCGAGCTGTTCGTGCGCAGCAACAGCGGCGAGCGGGTGCGCCTGAGCAACCTCGTCACCATCACGCCGACCGTCGGGGCGCCGTTCCTGCAGCAGTACAACCAGTTCCCGTCCGTGTCGGTGAGCGGCTCGGCGGCGGAAGGGGTGAGCAGCAGCACCGCGATGGCGGCGATGGGCGAGCTTCTGGCGCAGAATCTGCCTGCCGGGTACGACTACGCCTGGAGCGGCATGTCGTATCAGGAGCAGCAGACCTGCAACCAGGCGATGTGGATCGTGCTGGCGGCGGTGGTGATGGCGTGGCTGTTCCTCGTTGCCCAGTACGAGAGCTGGACGCTCCCGGCGAGCGTGATGCTCTCGGTGCTGTTCGCCATCGGCGGGGCGCTGGTCTGGCTATGGTTGGCGGGCTACGCCAACGACGTGTATGTGCAGATAGGTCTGGTGCTATTGATAGCCCTCGCCGCCAAGAACGCAATTCTTATCGTGGAGTTCGCCCGCGCGCGGCGCATGGACGGGATGGCGATTGTCGATGCCGCGCGGGAAGGGGCATCGCGCCGCTTCCGCGCGGTGATGATGACCGCCGTGTC
>NZ_JBSKJQ010000004.1:0-325477 GCF_053709655.1 Enterobacter sp. UPMP2060 | reverse complement strand
TTTTCTATTTTCTGTTTTCTGTTTTCTGTTTTCTGTTTTCTGTTGATAAGATGTTCAGGCTTTTTGATGCATAACTGACTAAATTATTAATAATGAGCTTGACGATTTGAAAATAATTGCTAATATGTCTGATGCTTAGGAGTTAATGATGATGAAAAACAACACTGCACCCACTACGCGAAACATGGATTTCAAGCAAGCAAGATATGCAAAAAAGGATGAGTTTTTTACATCACTAGGTGACATTGAGCTTGAACTAGAACATTACATCGAACATTTTCAAGGAAAAGTTGTTTATTGTAACTGTGATGATCCGAGAGAAAGTAATTTTTTTCGTTATTTTTCAGAAAATTTCCATAGGCTTGGGTTAAAAAAACTTATTACAACATGTTACCGCAGTCAAAACCCTGATTTATTTATGAAAAATGAATCTGGTAAAGCAGTTTATCTAGAGTATTCTGGCGAAAAACGTGGTGATCAGATCCCAAATGCTGAAGTTATCGGTATCAAACAGCTTAGCGGTGATGGGGACTTTCGTAGTTCCGAAAGCGTGGCATTACTTGAGCAGGCCGACATAGTGGTAACAAATCCTCCCTTCTCACTTTTTAATGAATATGTAGCTCAACTTGTTAAGTATAATAAAAAATTCGTAATTATTGGAAATATGAATGCTGTAACATATAAAAATATATTCCCTTTAATTCAGACCAATAAGATATGGTATGGGCCAAGTATTCGTAGTGGTGATCGAGAGTTCCGTGTTCCCGACGACTATCCACTAACCGCAGCCGGCTCAAGGATTGATGAGCAAGGAAATAAATATGTTAGAGTAAAGGGTGTGCGTTGGTTTACAAACCTCGATTATCCGAGTCGATATGTTGATTTAGTCTTGGAAAATACATATTCTCCAGATAAATATCCTAAATATGCAAATTTTGACGCTATTGATGTCGGGAAGAGTAAGGATATTCCCAAGGATTATTCTGGTGCGATGGGGGTTCCAATTACCTTTTTAGATAAATTTAACCCTGAGCAATTTGAGATCTTGGGTTCAAGTAAAACCTTGAGCCGACCTATGTCGCAGATTGCTGCTAAAGGTACATATCAACCTGGAGGGCCTCGTTTTTACCTGCCAAATGGTGATGGTACCTATCGTCGTATGTATGAACGCATAATCATTAAGAAGAAATAATTATATTCTAAATTAAAGGTAATGGGGAAATTATGTCGTTCCGTTATTTGGGCAATAAAACTCGGTTGGCTGACTGGATTGTAGGAGAAATTGCACAAATTCTACCGGCTGGCTCATCAGTAGCAGACCCAATGTGTGGCACTGCTTCTGTTTCTCTAGCTTTGGCCCGTGCCAACTACTCAGTAACAGCTGCCGATACTTTAACTTTTCCTGTAATTCATGCAAAGGTTCGATTGCTTGCGAAGCAAGAGCCTGCTTTTAGCTCATTTGGCGGCTATAGCCAAATGTTGGAATGGATGCGTTCAATTGAGCCCGTTGAGGGGTATTTTTTTCGTGAGTTTGGGGAGTCTGGTAGACCAGAAAATGGGCGAGCGCCGCGCCTGTACTTCTCTGCAGAGAATGCAGCACACATTGATGGCGTTCGAGCTGGCATACGTAATGTTGTTAAATCCGGCGATATTAGTGAAATTGAGCATAGCCTAATGCTCCATCATCTCATCCTCTCTACAAATAAAATTGCAAATATCAGCGGGACCTATGGATATTTTTTGCGTAAACTGTCTCGTTCTGCCCTTCAGCCGATAACGTTTGAGCGTATTGAATTTGAGAACACGCCTGGGTGCCATCGGGTTATTCAAGGGGCCATTGAAGATAATGCATCACTGCTTAAAGTGGATGCAGTTTATCTTGATCCCCCTTATACTAAACGGCAATATGCTGGAAATTATCACATATTAGAGACTATTGCTCGTGAAGATGAGCCAACAGCAATTGGTGATGGTGGACTTCGCCCATGGCAAGAACAGGCATCTGATTTTTGCTATCGGCGCAATGCTATTATGGCTTTTCGCAAAACTCTAGAACAACTGGACGTTCCTCACATATTTATTTCCTACAGCCAAGATGGGCAAGTGGGTGAAGATGAACTGTTATCCTTATTAAGGGAGTACGGAAAGGTAGCTTTGCATGAACTTCCTTACACTCGTTATCGTAGTAATAACCGCGTAAAAGATGGATCTGTCCTTGAACGTCTTTACCACATAGAGGTATGTTAACCATGTCAAACAAATTAGTGATAAGCCGTATTTGGTGGCGTAATGTACAACCGGGCGAATTTTACAATATCGAGCGATTTCATCGGATAGAGGGTGGTGGTGGCTCCCTCTATATTGAAATTCCGGGATCAATGGTTGCCGCCACCCTTGATTTTCTTGATGTGGCTGCAATTGACGTGAGCGTTCTTCCTGTAATAACTATACAGGCAAAAGTAATTGGACAGCCTCATATCTATGGACCTATTGAGTTCCATCGGAAGGCTGGAAATCGGATGCGAATTGCCCGCCAGAATCGCCAGCAACCCGGTTCTCAGCGCCATCCTGCTTGGACTTCAGTAAATGGATTCCCACGAGCCCCTGACGGCGTAAGTAGTACAGAAGATGCACGGCAGTTCTTCCCTGCTGGTGGTCTACGTATTTATTTAGCGAAAACAATTGAAGGAGAATACTTTGCTGGCTACACAGTAGGTAATCGGCCTTCTGATTTGTTACCAACAGATCCTATGTGGCAACTTTATGGTAACGGAGTCGGTGGCGTTATTATTGCTTAAGGTGTGTTATGGATAATAAACTCAATGAAATACTTGCTTCATGGGAAGCTGGTAGGAATGTTCTTTTATATGGTCCGCCTGCAACTGGAAAGACCAGACTTATAAGTGAACTTTTCCAGCTTTTAAGTGTTTCTCCTGAAAGCACCACAGGAATCCTCCTCGATCCAAATGAAACTCAGGTACCTTTTACTCGACCAGAGAAAGAAATTGCCATACCGAGACCTGTAAAGGTTGTTTGGACTACTTTTCATCAATCTTATAGTTATGAAGACTTTGTTTTAGGCTTGCGCCCTGAAATTTCACCAGACGGCACACGTCTTCAGCCATGGGCTGGACTCTTTTTAGATGCAGCTTTAGAACTCAATGATCCTACTTCAGATTACAAATCCGTAGTAGTTTTTATTGATGAAATTAATCGAGGAAATGCTGCTCGTATTTTTGGCGAGTTCATGACTTTTCTTGATTTTGATTATCGTGAAGAAGGACGGGTTGCGCTTCCTTTACCACTCCGTCAGCTTAATTATAAAGATGGGCGAAGTGAAAAAATCTGCCGACCAAACGGTAGAGTGACTGATATCCCTGAACATTTCACATTTCCTAAGCATATTTATATCGTATCAACAATGAATAGCGTTGATAGAGCTGCTATACCAATCGACAGTGCTCTCTCGCGGCGTTTTGATAGGATAGAGATGCGCCCCAATCTTGGTGTTCTCGCCCGGCATTGGGGGTTAGATAGAAAAGCAATAAGTTCATTAACTCAAGATAGTTGGGAGACTCTTAACCCATATGTCACTGGCTATCTTCTAATGGACAGGTTAAATGTTGCTATAGCTTCTGATTTAGGCCCGGAATTCGAACTTGGCCACGGCCTTTTTACCTCAATTACAGCTAGTACAACCCTTACAGATGACGCTGAGCAGTTGATTGATGAAGATAGGGCATGGCAAAGTTTAGCATCGGCATGGGATGAAGTTATTTTTCCCCAACTTGAGGACCGATACTCAGGAAGACCTGAGCAGTTGAATGAACTTTTACACGTTGATGCAGCCCCTTCAGTTGGTAATTATGCGTGGACGCTTCGCACTTCTCAGGCGAGCTCTATTGTGTCGAGAACGCTTACTCCTGTGCGTGTTAGTGAACTTGAGATTGATACTATCAAAAGGTCTTTCAGGTGGTTAACTCGTTGAAATTTGGTAAACGTATCATCCTACAGGAATATGGTGACCCTGTTGTTCATTCTATGGAAGATATTGACCTTGATGCTTTACTTGAAGCAAATAAGCACTGGCGTAAATCTCTAGGCCTTTCAGTTGACCCTATACGAATTGAGAATATAGGAAAGGAATTTGTAACTCTGAGGGCTGAAGCTGTTACAGGTGTAGTACGAGCTGGCCTGATGGATATTGAAATCGTTCCAAAATTTCTCAGTGGTACCAATGATTGCTGGCAATCAATATTATGGCGAATCTTAACTGTCGTTGAGGGGGGGTATATTGATGACAATTTTACTAGCGCACATCAATTCGATTCGTTATCAGTCCCTGACTTACTTACTGAAATTTTTCTAGCATCTTTTGCTAAAGGAGCGGCACGCGGATTACCTCAAAGCTATCTTGCTAAGCGAGAAAGTGGGAATACACTTCGAGGCCAATTAGATTATTCCAGATTAGGTGAATGGTTAGCGCGTCCTTGGGTGCTTCCTTATATTGCGGATCTGCTGACAAATGATACACCTTTGGCTAGGTTGATCCGTTGGACTGCGCAGTGCCTTGCGACAACTGTTAAATCTCTTGGGCGGTCTCGAGCTTTACTTGAGATCGCGGCTAGCCTTGCTCATGTTCGGAAAAGTCCACCTTGCTTACTTGACGCTCAACGGATATATCTTGGTCCTCAGCATAAGGGGTTAGAGGCCGCGTTGTTTATTGGTTTATTACTATTGCAAGGTGCTGGCGTCCATCACGCTAGCGGGAAATATTCATTGTCAGGTTTTTTGTGGAATTCTGACGCAATCTATGAAAATTATATTTATTGGCTTTGCCAGCGTGCAGCCAATCTACGTGGAAAGCGAATCACGAAAGCTGAGAAAAAGTTCGGTCAGGTAATTATGGGGGAAGGTGACTTATTGAAAACTACCCCTGATGTCATTTTTCATGATGCGGATGGTGTTCCTTCTGCAGTAACAGATGCTAAATATAAAAGATTTAATTCTCGACCAAAGGCACAGGACACATATCAGGTGCTTACCGCAGGTCATATTTTGGGTTGTCAGCGAGTCTCATTAACATATCCTGTAGCTATAAATAGCGCACCTACAGTTTGGTTAGTACCTTCCGCTTTGGGTGGGAAAAATATTGAATTAACCGCACTTCCGCTAAATCTAATGCAGTTGGCTTTGCCAGAAGGACATGAGGTGTTAATCAATGTTATAGGGGATTGGTTGGATGGGTACTATGTAAGCCAGATGCCGAAAAATTAGTACATTTACCCAATAAATATAGGTAATGGACGGTCCGTAAATTTCCGATAATTATTGCCTTGCGAAATAATATAAATAATTGCGATGATGCTCGCAAAACTCAGACCAATCAACCCACAATCAACAAAAACATGACCTTACCGCAAAGAACTCTTTTTCCTGAATCCCCCTCGCAAATTCCAAATTTCCCTCACACCAAATCGCTGTATTTATATTCAGCCCTGTATAATGAGAACCAGAAATTACGCCAACCAGCTAAAGGACGTATCAAAGAAAATTTAAAGAAGAATTCGCGATATGAAGGTGCTGCAACACCCCCATACCGCTAACCACAAACAACTGAAAAGGAGTTGAAAATGGCTGCGACGAATTTTAAGCCAGAGTTTACTGTTTGCAAAACAGAATCAGACGCTTTCACCGGCATGATTGAAAACCGCGAGCTGGTACGCAAAAACAGCGCCCGCCGCCTTCACGGAAACCAAACCAACGCGGCACCCGTCCATCCCCGCGCGGAAACGCCTCAGGACAGTGCAGCCTGCTGCGAACTCTATGCACGCATAGACATTAAATACCTTCTTCTGGGCGGCGACTGGTTAACCCGCGCGGGCTTTATCAACGGTATGCCCGTAAAAATCCGTGCCATGAAAGACTGCATTGTGATTACGCCGCAGCATACAAGAGAATTATGGGGATGCCTGGAAGGTATGAGCGTGGTGAATATAAATAAGCAGAAAGTCGCGCAGTGGCTGAAGACCTTCCCGGGTGCGCTGAATGATACGGGTGATGTTCCGGTAATTAAGCGTGGGAGTGGGCAGGCTGTTTAAACTCAAAACTAACTTGCACGGGCATGTCAGCGCATGCCCGCACTACGCTAAAAGTCACTCAATCATGATGTATTTGGTCTTTCACAGTTTTAACCAGTACAGCATGGAGTTCGCCAACGGTTAAATCGCGTATCACAGGTTCCGGAATGCCCCGTAGCCTGCGAACTAAGCGGCAGATACCAAAGTAATCTATGCCCTCGGTGCTAAAAAGAAACTCGTTTTCAGCGAGGGAAAAAGTTTTCTCATAGCCATCTTCTTCAGTGACGAGCGTAACGCCAAACGCTGCCTCGCAGTCTTCAATCAGGGCATCGCCATCCATGCCGCAGATATCAAGGTCGGCTTCTATTAGGGGGTTCTCATCAATGCGCTTGCGATGATGTCCCGAGGACTGACGTACAATCTCAATGACCTGCGAAAGAGTGGGGTACATTAATGTTGGATTCCGTGGGTGAAGAAATGACGTAGACATTGATTAATAGACCGAGTTAACGCCTGGGGCTTATTATTGAAGGTACAAAAAAAATCAAAACAATCCACACAAACATCCCAATGATTTTTAGCGGCCAGGGTTCGAATATATCAAAGCACACAATTGCGCCTATAACTAATAGTGGTCCTCCCAATACTTCCAGTATTCCTTCTAAGATAGATAACTTATGAGGCAATACACGATTCAGTAAAACACAAGTAAGGTGTGTGCCTCCTAAAATAATGATTATAGCTAGAGTGCATTCTTTCCAGTTATCAGTGACACCCACGAAAATGAGGCACAGTGCAATCACAAAAACGCACAGTAACGTATTCAGCATGGAAATAATAAACTTACTCATATCATTTTACGCCGCGCATTAAAAATATAAAGAAGCCATGAATATAGCATTCTTGAAAGAATGATAAACGACATTAGCTAATAATGGATTTAATACTTTATTGCGCCTCGCTTATTTCCGCAATAATCAAGTTAGCGGCTTCATGCTAATCCCCCGCACTCCACCGCTAAATCGACTTTAACTAAACACCGGCACCCCCAGCCCAACCTTCACCTCCCTCAACGTCGCCTGCGTCACCCCCTGTGCTCGTTCCGTTCCGCGCTTCAGCATCGCCATCAGTTCCCCCTTATCCCGCATGTACATCGCCCTCCGCTCCCGCATCGGCGCAATCAGCTCCTGCAAACACCCCTCCAGCTCGTTCTTGCACGCCCGGTCACCCAGCCCGCCCGCCTGATAGTGCGCCTTCATCGCCGCCACTTTCTCCTTGTCCGGATGAAACGCGTCGAGATACGTAAACACCACGTTCCCCTCAATCTGCCCTGGGTCGCTCACCTTCAGGTGGTTCGGGTCGGTGTACATGGCGCTGACCGCACGGTGAATGGTCTCTTCGCTGGCCGAAAGGTGCAGCGTGTTGCCGAGCGATTTCGACATCTTGGCGCTGCCGTCGATGCCGGGCAGGCGGCTGGTGTCGCTCAGCATCGCCTTACAGTGGCGCAGCACCGGGGCGGGCAGCAGGCTGTTCATCTTGTGCACAATCTCGTTGGTCTGCTCAATCATCGGTAGCTGGTCGTCGCCGACGGGCACGCACTCGGCCTTAAACGCGGTGATGTCCGCCGCCTGGCTGATGGGATAGGCCATAAACCCGACCGGCAGCGAGCGGGCGAAGCCCTTCTGCGCAATCTCGTTTTTCACCGTCGGGTTACGCTCCACGCGGGCGACGGTCACGATGTTCATATACAGCATCGTCAGCTCGGCGAGGGCGGGCAGGGCGGACTGCAGGCAGATCGTGGTCAGATTCGGGTCGATGCCGGCGGCGAGGTAGTCGGCCAGCACTTCGGGGATGTTGTCGCGGATCTTCTGCGGGTTGCTGCCGTTGTCGGTCAGCCCCTGCAGGTCGGCAATCAGCACAAACTGGCTGTGCGTCTGCTGGAGCGCCACGCGCTGGCGAAGCGATCCGACGAAGTGGCCGAGGTGCAGCGGGCCGGTTGGGCGGTCGCCGGTGAGGATGGTGGGTGCGTTCATAAAGACTCCTTAATGTGCAGTTGCCGAAAGGGGTCTTAGAAATGTGAAAGCCGCCTTTCGGCGGCTATCTGAAAATGGGGAAAACTACTCCGAGCCGCCTTTAAGAAGGCAGCCACCAGCGGTTTACGGTGAGCACGGCGTGGTTTATGTTCATGCTTTTACCGTATCACGTCCGGCGAGAAAAACAAAAGGGCACGTCATGCTGCAATCACTCAACCATCTGACCCTCGCGGTCAGCGACCTGCAAAAAAGCGTCGCCTTCTGGCACGAGCTGCTGGGGCTGACGCTGCACGCCCGCTGGAATACCGGGGCCTATCTCACCTGCGGCGATCTGTGGGTCTGCCTGTCGTACGACGAGGCGCGCGAGTACGTGCCGCCGCAGGAGAGCGACTACACCCACTACGCGTTTACCGTGGCGGAAGAAGATTTTGAACCGCTCTCGCAAAGGCTTGAGCAGGCGGGCGTCACCGTCTGGAAGCAGAACAAAAGCGAGGGGGCGTCGTTCTATTTTCTCGACCCGGACGGGCACAAGCTGGAGCTGCACGTGGGCAGCCTCGCCGTGCGGCTGGCGGCGTGTCGGGAGAAGCCCTACGCGGGCATGGTGTTTACCTCAGACGAGGCTTGAGGCGCGCACCTTCAGCCTGCCCGCCAGCGTCACGTGCGTGGCGGCATCTTCCTGATTGCACAGATACTCCACCGCCAGCCGTCCCAGCTCGCTGTAGGGCAGCTGGATACTGGTCAGCGGCGGGGTGAGCTGCTCGGAGATCTTCTGGTCGTCGTAGCCCGCCAGCAGCATGTCCTGCGGGATGCGCACGCCGTTCACCGCCAGCGCCTGATAGCAGCCAATCGCCAGCCAGTCGCTGGCGCAGAAGATAGCGTCCGGGCGCTCGGCCAGTTCCAGCAGAGAGGTCGTCGCGGTAAAGGACTCGCTGAACTGCCAGTTGGTCTGCCGCACCAGGTCGTCGTCGTACGCCAGTCCGGCCTGCTGTAATGCCGCCTGGTAGCCCGCCAGACGCTGGCGGGAGGCCTCCATCCAGCTCTCGCCGGTAATGTGGGCGATGCGAGTGGCCCCGCAGGCGATAAGGTGTTTAGTCACCTGGAAGGCATTGGCGTAGTCGTCCGGGATAAACGACGGCAGCAGCGGCGAACCGGGGTCGCGCTGGTTGAGCAGCACCAGCGGGATGCGGGTGCAGTCCTGGAACGCCGTCATGTCCACCAGCGTGGTGACCGGTGAGGCGAGAATAATCCCGATGCAGTTGCGCTTCTCCAGCTGGCGGATGATGTTCAGCGCCAGCTCGATGTCGTCGCCATAGTCGTAGACGGTGAGCAGGGTCTCGTTGCGCCACGCGGCTTCCCGCGCCTGGCTGATGGCGTCGATAAACGGGTCGAAGCTCTGTATGGAGCTGACCAGCAGGGCGATCTCCTCCTGGTTGCGCGGGGCGTGAACGGCGGGGAGGCGGTCGTAGCCGAGCTCGGTGGCGACGCCAATGACCCGCTGGCGGGTGTCGTCGCTGAGCTTGATGTTGCGGGATTGGTTAAGCACCAGCGATACCGTCGCCTGCGACACGCCCGCCGCCCGCGCAATATCGTTCATCGTCACTTTCGTTTTTCGCTTCATCCGTCCTCTCCCTTTCGCGATTTCGCATCATACCCTAACCGCACCCTTTAGCGCCGTCGATCACGTTTCTCATTCATCGAAGCGTGAACTTTGTGAGAGCCGTCGCTTTTCTAAACGCCGTGATTTGCGCATTTATCCTGCAACTAATATTTATTAGCTAAATATTATCAGTAAGAGGACGCGTAATGAAAGAGCAGTGGAGCAGGGAGCAGGCACAGGCGTGGTATGAGCAAAAAGGCTGGCTGTGCGGGTTTAACTATCTGCCGTCGACGGCGGTGAACTGGACCGATATCTGGCAGGAAGAGACCTTTGATGCCGAAACCATCGAGCGCGAGCTGGGCTGGGCGGCGGAGGCGGGCTACAACACACTGCGCATCAACCTGCCGTTTATCGTCTGGGAGCACGATCGCGACGGGCTGATGGCGCGCATCGACCACTTTTTGACGATAGCCGACGGTCGCGGGTTCAGCACCATGCTGACCCTGATGGACGACTGCGGCTTCTCCGGCGACGAGCCCTACCTCGGCCCGCAAAAGCCGCCCGTGCCGGGCAAGCACAACAGCCAGGCGGCAGCGAGCCCGGGGCGCGACAAGGTGTGCGATCCCGAAAGCTGGCCGCACATTGAACGCTATATCCGCGACGTTGTCCGCCAGTTCCGCGACGACAGGCGCGTCCTGCTGTGGGATCTCTATAACGAGCCGGGCAACCGCGGCATTTTTGCGACCGGCACGCAGGAGGTGCAGTACGACGCGAAGCTGGAGACCTGCGCCCACGCGCTGATGAAGCTGGCGTTCCAGTGGGTACGTGAAGAGGATCCGACCCAGCCGCTCACCGTCTGCGCCTGGCGTCTGCCGCCGGAGGAGGAGGGCGAGACGTTCTTCCAGCATCCGCTGGACCAGATCGCGCTGGCGCTCTCGGACGTGGTGAGCTTCCACGCCTACACCCACACGGGGCGGATGACGGCGATTATCCAGCAGCTGCAACAGCTCGGTCGCCCGCTGTTCTGCACCGAATGGCTGGCGCGCCACGTGGGCAGCACCATCGAAGAGCAGCTCCCGCTGATGTACGCGGCGAAGGTTGCGCCGTACCAGTGGGGGCTGGTGCGCGGCAAAACCCAGACGTGGCTGCCGTGGCCGGTGGTGATGAAGGAGTCCACGGACTACTGCCGCCTCTGGTTCCACGACGTGTTCGAGGAGAACGGTATTCCGTTCTCGCGCCGTGAAATCGCATTAATGCAGCAGCTGCGCAAGATCGCCCCGCACGCGCAGGGCTAATAATATCGACCCGGCGGCCGACCGCCGGGCAACCAGGCAGGCATATATCAATGGCAACGACAATGAAAATACCGTCTCGCGAGTTGTGGTCTTATTTTGGCTATGGTTTAGGTCAGTGTTTTAGCTTTGGTTTAGTGGGTTCGTTTATTAACTATTTTTACACCGACGTGCTGGGGATCTCGGCGCTGGCGGCGAGCACCATCTTCCTGATTGCCCGCGCGTGGGACGCGGTTCACGATCCGCTGTTTGCGAGCATTATGGACACCATTAACAGCCGGTTCGGCAAATTTCGCCACTTTTTGCTGATTGCCCCGCTGCTGATCACCGGCGTCACGCTGCTGTCGTTCTATAAAATCGAAGCGGACATGACCACCAAAATTCTCTACGCCGGGGTGACCTACATCCTGTGGGGGACGCTGTACGCCATCTCCGATATCCCGTTCTGGTCGATGTCGTCAGTGATGACCAACGACTCCGCCCAGCGCACCCGCGCGGTGACGGCGGCGATGCTCGGGGTGAACGCGGGGATTGCCTGCGCCAACATCTTCTTCCCGAAGCTGGCGGCATTCTTCGCCCAGTACAGCAACGATAAAGGCTACTTTATGGCGGCGCTGGTGATGATGCTGGTGGGTCTGCCGCTGATGCTCAACGGCTTTATGCAGATCAAAGAGCGCGTGCCGCCGAGCCCGGAGAAGGTGACCATCCGCGATACCTTCCACAATCTGCGCCAGAACAAGCCGCTGTTTATCGTCCTGCTGTCGTTCTTTTTCTGCGTGTTTCATAACGTGGCGGGCGGGCTGTATATCTACTTCTTTATTAACAACCTGGGCGATGGCAGCCTGCAGATGGCGATTGGCGTGATGGGGATCGTGGCGGCGGTGCTGTGCCTGGTCGCCCCGATGCTGACGCGCCGGATGCAGAAGCGGAAGCTGTTTATGATCCTCTGCGGGCTGGACGTGGCGGTGCGCGTGGTGATGTGGTTTGTCGGGTATCAGCAGGTGACGATGCTGTTTATTCTGCTCGGCCTGAGCACGCTGTTCGTGATGATGACCAACATCCTCACCTCGTCGATGATTGCCGATACCATCGAGTACGCGGAGTACCACACCCACAAGCGCTGCGCGGCGATCACCTTCTCCGGGCAGACCTTTACCGGTAAGATGTCGGTGGCGGTGGGTGGCGGGTTAATCGGCGTGTTCCTGACGATGATTGGCTACGTGCCGCAGGCGCAAATCCAGAGCGAAGGCGTGCTGTCGGGGCTGTTCTTCGGGATCTGCCTGCTGCCGGCGATAGGGTCGCTGATCCGAATAGTGTTTATGTCGCGCTTTACCTTCACCGAGGAGAAGCACGCGGAGATTTGTCGGCTACTGGCGGAGCGGAACGCGTCTGCGAAAGCGCCGGGTGGCGGCTGCGCCTTACCCGGCCTACGAAACCCCGTGAGGCAATAAATCGCACAGGCCGACAAAACCCCGAGGATCCACAAATCGCACGGGACATGTAGGCCTGATAAGCGAAGCGCCATCAGGCTTCGCTTTTAAAGACTTACAGCGACTTCACAAACGCCAGCAAATCTTCGTTGAGCTGGTCCTGATGGGTCAGCGCGAAGCCGTGCGGCGCGTTGTCGTACACCTTCAGCGTGGCGTTTTTGATCATCTCTGCCGCCAGCTTGCCGGTGCTTTCAAACGGCACGATCTGGTCGTTGCTGCCGTGGATCACCAGCGTCGGCACGTCGATTTTCGCCATATCCGGGCGGAAGTCCGTTTCGCCGAACGCGGTCACGCAGTCGATGGTGCCCTTCAGCGACGCCAGCAGGGCGATGTTCAGCGTCTGGGTCAGGGCACCGGCAGAGACGGTCTGCCCGGCGTTGATGCCGTAGAACGGCGTCGCGAAATCGCTGATGAACTGGGCTCGATCTTTACGCAGTCCGTCGCGAATGCCGTCGAACACGCTCTGATCCACGCCCTGCGGGAAGGAGTCGGATTTACCGAAGATCGGCGTCACCGCGCCCAGCAGCGCCAGACCGGCCACGCGCGCGCTGCCGTAGTTGTTGATGTAGCGGGTCACGTCGCCGCCGCCCATGGAGAAGCCCACCAGCGTCACGTCGCGCAGATCCAGCGTGGTAATCAGGTCGTTGATGTCGGACGCAAAGGTGTCGTAGTCGTAGCCGTTCCACGGCTGATCCGAGCGGCCAAAGCCGCGACGGTCAAAGGCGATGGCGCGGAAGCCGCGCTCGGCCAGGTAGTTCAGCTGGCTGTCCCACATGTCGCCGTCCAGCGGCCAGCCGTGGCTGAAGAGAACCGGTTTGCCCGCGCCGCCGTCTTTGTAGTAAATCTGCGTGCCGTCTTTTGCCTTAAACGTTGCCATAGTGTGTTCCTGTGCAGGTGATGATTAGGATTATACCGGCGCGACCAGGTAGCGAATTGCCGGTGATGTTGTGCCCTGATGAAAAGCCAGAACGCGGCTCTGCAGCAGGAGGTCATTCATGGTGTGGCGCTCCTGCTGGCGCAGATGCTCGATCCACGAGCCCATCAGGAAGGTCTCGATAAACAGACCGGGGCGCTCAATATCCTCGTATACCGCCCAGCTCATCGCCCCGGCGCGGCGGCGCACCCGGCGCAGCTCGTGGACGGCTTCCAGGAAGGCTCTGGTGTTCTGCGGGTCGATGATGTACTCGTGCGATACCAGCACCGGGCCGCGCTCGTTGGGCAGATCGATCTCCACGCCGTCCAGCGGCTGGCCGCTCAGGTCGAGGTTCAGGTCCGGATCTTTCCCCAGCTTCCAGCGGAACACGGTGGCGCTCGCCAGCACCATCCCCAGCGTGGCGACCACCAGCGAGGTCGGGGTGCCGAAGCGGGAAGCGATCTGCCCCCAGATGGCGCTGCCCGCGGTCATCGAGCCGAAGAACACCGTCAGGTAGACCGCCAGGGCGCGGGCCTTCACCCAGCGGGCGGCGCTGCGCTGCGCGCCGAGATTCAGAGTTGAAAGCACCGCAATCCACGCGAAGCCGGTGAAAAACTCAAACAGGTTGAGCAGCCAGACGTGACGCACGAACGCCAGCGCCAGCATGGTAAGGGCAAAGGTCAGGCTGGCGGCCACCATCAGCCGGTCGGCGTCCAGCCGCTGGCGCAGGCGCGGCAGCAGGATCGCCCCGGCAATCGCCCCGAGGCCAATGCACGCCAGCATCACGCCGTAGCCCGCCGGGCCTAGGCCCAGCTCGCGGCGCGCCACCAGCGGCAGAAGCGCCCAGCCCGCGCTGCCGAAAACGAAGAAGGCCACGGTGCGCACCAGCACGTTGCGCAGCACCGGCGCGGCGTGCACGTAGCGGATGCCGGAGCGCACCGCGGAGAAGAAGTGCTCCGGCGGCAGACGCTGAATGGACGGTGCCGGACGCCAGCGCCATAGCACCCACGCCACGCCGACCACGGAGAGCGCGTTGAGGGCAAACACCATCCACGGCCCGGCAAGCGACAGCAGGAAACCGCCCAGCGCCGGGCCAATCGCCCGGCTGATGTTCACCCCGAGCGAGTTCAGCGCCACGGCGGCGCCCAGCTCCGGCTTGCTCACCAGATCGGGCACCACGGCCTGGAACGGCGGCGAGCTCATCGCCGCGCCCACGCTCAGCAGAAACGTCGCCACCAGCAGAACGGCGGGGGTGACGTGTCCGGTGAAGGAGAGCACCGTCAGCCCGGCGGCGGCGATGAACACCCACAGCTGGGAGAAGAGCAGATATTTACGTCGGTCGACGATGTCCGCCATCACCCCGGACGGCAGGGCGAAGAGGAACATCGGCAGGCTGCTGGCCGCCTGCACCAGCGCGATATCCAGCGGGTCGGCGCTCAGGGTCAGCATGCTCCAGTTGATGCCGACGTCGCTCATCCATGAGCCGACGTTAGAGACCACCGTGGCGATCCACAGCATGCGGAACACCGGCTGGCTCAGCGGCTGCCAGGGCGAAACCGTCTGTGCGGGCGTCGTCTCGACGTGTGCGTCGCGAACGTCGTTAACCTGGGTCATGCGAACCTCTCCGCTGTCTTACGCTGCAGCCGCCACTGGCCCGGCCCGGTGAGGGCGAGGGTGGTGAAGATAATCAGCAGCAGCCAGCCAAACTGCCCTTCGGCAATCGACCAGTTCGGGTGGACCGCCAGCATCGCCACCAGCAGCACGGCGATAATCGGCAGGCACGCCAGGCGGGTGTACACGCCCGCAATGATAAACAGCGGGCAAATCACCTCGGCGACAATCGCCGGGATCAGGCTCGCCCAGGGCCCGAAGCCGAACGGATCTTCAATGCGCGTCAGCTCGTCGCTGAAGTGCAGCACCTTCGGCAGGCCGTGCACGTACAGCAGCAGCAGGCTGCCGGTCAGGCGCAGGAAGAACAGCCCCAGGTCGACCCGGGGCGGGGTAAAGGTGTTTTTCATCAGAATGCAAAGCAGCTGCAGCCCAGCGCCCCCCAGAAAGCGTTATCGTCGGACACCGACATCTCTGACGTGCGGGCGAAATCATGCTGGTGGCTGTGAACCCCGCACGGGCCGCTGCAGTGATGAGCCACACTCAAGCCGACGCGTGCGGCCTGCGGCGGCGCGCTGCGGTGGTGGCCCGGCACCTTCACCACCGGTGACCACTCGGGCAGAACCGGAATGGCAGGCGGCGCGAGCGGGCCAAAGCTGCCTGCGGCGTAAACGATATCGCCGTTGACCACCGTCAGGACGGACTCGATGCCCTTGATCTCCTCTTCCGGCACGCGGAAGTAGTCTTTGCTGAGCACCGCCAGGTCGGCAAGCTGGCCGACCTTGATCTGCCCCTTCTGGTTCTGCTCGCTGGAGAACCACGCGCTGCCCTGGGTCCAGAGCATCAGGGCGGTATCGCGGTCCAGACGGGCGCTGTGGTCGTACATCTGCATCCCGCCGACGGTGCGGCCGGAGACCAGCCAGTAGAGCGCGGTCCACGGGTTGTAGCTCGCCACGCGGGTGGCGTCCGTCCCTAAGCCCACCGGCACGCCGGTCTCGAGCATTTTCGCCACCGGCGGCGTGTGGCGGGTGGCTTCGATGCCGTAGCGCTCGGCAAAGTACTCGCCCTAGAACGCCATGCGGTGCTGCACGGCAATGCCGCCGCCGAGCGCTTTGATGCGGTCGATGTTGGCCTGGGTAACGGTTTCTGCATGGTCGAAGAACCAGTGCAGGCCGTTGAACGGAATGTCGCGGTTCACCTTCTCGAACACGTCCAGCATGCGGCTGATGGATTCGTTATAGGTGGCGTGCAGGCGGAACGGCCAGCGGTGCTCCACCAGATGGCGCACCACGCGCTCCAGCTCGTCCTCCATCCCCGGCGCGAGGTCCGGGCGCGGTTCGAGGAAGTCTTCAAAATCGGCGGCGGAGAAGACCAGCATCTCGCCCGCGCCGTTGTGGCGGAAGAAGTCGCTGCCCTGGCCCGGCGTGAGCATGTCGGTCCATTTTTCAAAGTCTTCCAGCTCGTGGCCCGGACGCTGGGTAAACAGGTTGTAGGCGATGCGGATGGTCATCTGCTTTTTCTCGTGCAGCTCGGCAATTACCTCGTAATCTTCCGGGTAGTTCTGGAAGCCGCCACCCGCGTCGATGGCGCTGGTCAGCCCCAGGCGGTTCAGCTCGCGCATGAACTGGCGGGTGGAGTTGACCTGCTGCTCCAGCGGCAGCTTCGGCCCTTTAGCGAGCGTGGCGTAGAGGATCATGGCGTTCGGACGGGCAATCAGCATCCCGGTCGGGTTGCCGTTGGCGTCGCGCTGGATCTCCCCGCCCGGCGGGTTTGGCGTGTCTTTGGTGTAGCCGACCACCTTCAGCGCGGCGCGGTTGAGCAGGGCGCGGTCGTACAGGTGCAGGATGAAGACCGGGGTGTCCGGCGCGGCGTCGTTGATCTCGTCCAGGGTCGGCATCCGGCGCTCGGCAAACTGGAACTCGGTCCAGCCGCCCACCACGCGCACCCACTGGGGCGACGGCGTGCGCAGGGCCTGCTCTTTCAGCATCCGCAGGGCGTCGGCCAGCGACGGCACGCCTTCCCAGCGCAGCTCAAGGTTGTAGTTCAGCCCGCCGCGAATGAGGTGCAGGTGCGAGTCGTTCAGGCCGGGGATGGCGGTGTGGCCTTTTAAGTCGACCACTTTGGTGCCTTCGCAGTGGTGCTGCATCACCTCGGCGACGGTACCCACTTCCAGAAATTTTCCGTCGCGCACGGCAACGGCTTCCGCGACGGGGTTCTCGCGATCGACGGTGTGAAACTGGCCGTTAACCAGAATGAGATCGGCTTTACCGAGGGTAACCATACGTGCTCCTGACTGAGAGGGGAATGGTCAGGATTATGGGAACCGGTTTCGGCAAAGATCCAGTTATACAATAGGATAGGTATACCAAAGTATAACTATACCTAAGGTTAACTATACGAAGAGATAATTACGCGCAGGGACGGAAAACCGCAGGATGAGGGGGTCTTTATCGTCGCGGCGCTCGCGGCGATTTCACCCTTAACCACTGGAAAATGCTATGACCTCTTCAAAGCTCGAAGTGTTAACCCCTGCGAACTGTCAGATCATCTTTATCGATCACCAGCCTCAGATGGCGTTTGGCGTGCAGTCTATTGACCGCCAGGTGCTGAAAAACAACACCGTGGCGCTGGCGAAAGCGGCTAAGGTGTTCAACATCCCGACCATCATCACCACCGTTGAGACCGAAAGCTTCTCCGGTAACACCTATCCGGAGCTGCTGGACGTGTTCCCGGGCCAGGACATTCTGGAGCGTACCTCCATGAACTCCTGGGACGACCAGAAGGTGCGCGACGCGCTGCAGGCCAACGGCAAGAAGAAAGTGGTGGTTGCCGGCCTGTGGACCGAAGTGTGCAACAACAGCTTTGCCCTGTGCGCGATGCTGGAAGGCGACTACGAAATTTATATGGTGGCGGACGCGTCCGGCGGCACCTCCAAAGAAGCCCACGACTACGCGATGCAGCGCATGATCCAGGCGGGCGTGATCCCGGTGACCTGGCAGCAGGTGATGCTGGAATGGCAGCGCGACTGGGCGCGTAAAGAGACCTACACCGCGGTGATGGATATCGTGCGCGAGCACTCCGGCGCGTACGGCATGGGCGTGGATTACGCCTACACCATGGTGCACAAAGCGCCGTCTCGCCAGAAGAGCGAGCACCGCACCTTAGCGCCGGTCCCGGCACGCTAAGTTCCGCTGGCGGGCTGGTCCCTCATCCGGCTCGCCGCTGCCTTTTTCTCTGGAGTTCACAATGAGTACTGGGCTGATATCCCTTGCGGCAGGCGTGTTGATTGGCCTGATGTATGCCGTGCTGAAGGTGCGCTCCCCCGCGCCGCCCGCGTTGGCGCTGATTGGCCTGCTGGGGATGCTGGCGGGTGAACAGGCGACGCGACATCTGTTATCCCGCGACGGCGCGCCGCCGCCTCCGGTGACCGTTCCGCAGGCCAAATCGCAGACGGGAGCGTCGTCATGAAAGCATGGATAATTTCGCTGGTGTGCGGCGTGGTTGCTGGGGTAATTTACGCCCTGCTCGACGTGCATTCCCCGGCACCGCCGGTTGTCGCCCTGCTTGGTCTGTTTGGCATGCTGGTGGGCGAACAGCTCATCCCGGTGGGACGGCGTTTACTGAGTCGCGAACCGCTTACCCTTGCCTGGTTTCGTCACGAATGCGTACCGAAAATCAGCGGCACGGCGCCCCCTGCGCCCGCGAAGGACGATCGCGACGTTTAATGATTTGTGAGAGGAAAGAGAGCATGACGCTGCCGTGGCGCATTGCCATCATTGATGACGAACGTTCCGTCCGCAGCGGGCTGAGTAATCTCCTGGAGTCGGAAGGCTATGCCGCCGATACGTTTGATTCGGCAGAGGTATTTCTGAGCCATCCTTTCGCCCTGTCCGGTGCGGCGCTGGTGATCACCGACATCAAGCTGCGGGGCATGAGCGGCCTGGAGCTGTTTGAAAAGCTGCGGCTGCTGGCCGTACCGCCTCCGCCCGTGCTCTTTATCTCCGGTCATGCTGATGAAAATATGCAGCGGTACGCTCTTGATCTGGGCGCCGCTGCATTTTTGCGTAAGCCCATTAACATCGATATTCTGCTGGATCATATTCAGCGGGAGATGGCCCGCCGACAATAAGGATCGCGGATGAACGAACACGAGCAGCCTGCATTCTGGCCCGCCCTGGGGAATCTTCACCAGGGGCGGGTTTTTGTCCTTAAAGAGGATGTGATTTTTACCGTGCTGGCGCAGGAGGGCGGAATCGCCTGGATGCACGCGCGACATCCTCATTCCGGCGGCTCGTTCATTATCGCTACCGCGGTCAGCGACGAAGAGGAAGAGCGGGCCACCCGGCTGCTCAAAAACGAGTTTGCGCTGCGCGACGTGCTGCAGGACAGCTGGGCCATTCGCGCCGTCGCGTCAACGCAGTACCGGGGGCGCTTCGCGCTGGTGTACGCCCCGTTTTCGTTTGAGCTGCTGGCGCGGCGCGCGGGCAGGGCGATCTCGGGCATCACGCGCTTTCTCGAGATGGCGATCCAGATCTGCGTTCCCCTGCGCCAGATGCATCTGCAAAACCTGATCCACGGCGATATCAAGCCCGGCAGTATTTTTGTTCATCACGACGCCACCTGCCGTCTGGGCAGCTTTGGCCTTTCAAGCAGTCTCTCCGATGCCATCACCCAGACCCGGCTTGCCGTTTCAGGCGGTACGCCCGCGTATATGTCGCCGGAGCACACCACCCGCACCCAGCGCCCCGTCGACGGCCGCAGCGATCTCTACAGCCTCGGCATGGTGCTGTATGAACTCCTGACCGGACGCCTGCCGTTTGAGCTGGGGGAGGACGATCGGGCCAACTGGGCGCACTACCATATTGCCTCCGCGCCGCTGGCCCCGGACGCGATCCGCCCGGACGTGCCGGGAATGCTGTCGACCATCATCCTGAAGCTGCTGGAAAAGCACCCCGATAACCGCTACCAGACGGTCGACGGGCTGATTGCCGACCTCCGCCGCTGCCAGGCGACGCTGACCTGCGAGGGCGATATCGTCGCCTTTACGCCCGGCCAGCAGGACCGCACCCCGGCGATCCATCTGGCGGACTCCCTCTTCGCGACGCATCCGCAGGCGAACGACGTCATTGCCGCGTTTGAGCGGGTGGGGCAGAACCTGATGCCGGAGCTGGTGACGATCGGCGGGCCGTCGGGGATCGGCAAATCTTCGATCATCGCGACGGCGCTCAAAACGCTGCAGCAGCGTACGGTGCTGCTGGCGGTGGGCAAAGTCGATCAGTTTTCGCCGTCGCTGCCCTACGGCGTATTAAGCTCCGCGTTCCGCACCCTGACGCTGCACCTGCTGGGGCTGCCCGCAGAGGAGGTGGCGAAGTGGAAAATCCGCCTGTCTCGCGCCCTGGAGGGGCACGAGGCGCTGGCCGTCAGCCTGGTGCCAGAGCTGGGCCTGCTGCTGGAGAGCAAGCCGCGCTTCTCGGCGGATACGTTTTCCATTGATGCCCGGGTGCGCTTCAGCCATATGGTGCTGGCGCTGGTAAAAACCTTTGCCTCGCAGGGCTGCCCGCTGGTGCTGGTGCTCGACGATCTCCAGTGGAGCGACGCCGCCAGCCTGCACACGCTCAAATATCTGCTGATGAACTGCGGCGCTGTTCCGCTGCTGGTGGTCGCGGCCCACCGGGATATCAGCGCCGTGCCCGACGCCGCCCTGCAGGCGCTGCTGGCAGGCCTGCCGGAGGCGGCGCAAAACGCGAGCGAGATTGTCCCGCAGGCGCTTTCCGTGAAAGCAGTGGCGCGCTGGCTGGCGACGGTATTTCGCACCCGCAGCGCGGCGACGACCGACCTCGCCACGCTGATCCACGAGAAGACGGGCGGCAACCCGCTCTTTGTGCACGAGTTTTTCCGCCGCATCGTGGATGACGGCCTGGTGGTGCACAACAAATATCAGGACAAGTGGCACTACGATCTGCAGGCGATCCGCGCCAGGCACTACACCGAAAACCTCGTCACCCTGGTGCTGGAGCAGCTTGAAGAACTCCCCGACGAGACGCGCCGCCTGCTGGGCAGCATCGCCTGTCTCGGCGGCACGGGCGAGATGGAGATGATCTGCCGCGTGGTCGGCATGTCGATGGCGGAAATGCGCTATGCGCTGCACCCGGCGGTGATGGCCCAGCTCATCGTGCTGGCGGAAAAAAAGTACGCCTTCACCCACGACCGGGTGCAGGAGGCCGCCTTTGCGCTGCTGGATCGGCATGAGAGAAGCCATATTCACCTGACCACCGCCAGCCTGCTGGCCGACGCCGCGCGTCAGGCGGCGGGGAACGATCTGCTGTTCCGCGCCGTTCACCACGTCACTGCCGCGCTGGACAGCATCCAGCCCGCCCCGCAGCGCGAGATGTTCCGCGAGCTGAGCCTGCTGGCCGCGCGACGCGCGAAGCGCTCGGGGGATTATCCTTCGGCGCTCGGCTATATCCAGACCGCCAGAGCGCTGGGCAACGCCGGGACGGTGTCGGACTTTATGCTCGATATCGAAGAAGCGGGCTGCGAGTTTGCGCTGGGGCACCTGGAGCGCACCCGCGAGCTGTGCGACGCCATTCTCGGCTGCCCCGGCGGGCTGACCGAAAAGGCGCTGGCGGCGAACCTGCTGGTGGAGGTGTACATTCGCCAGTCGGACAGCCGTCTGGCGCTGGAGGCGGCGCTCTGCTGGCTGGGGATTTTCGGGATCCAGATTAGCCGCTATCCGGAAGATGCCGACTGCGACGAGGCCTGGGCGCTGTTTTGCAACCGCACGGCCGACGCGCCGCAAAACCTGTTTGCCCAGCTGTCGCGGATGGATAACCCGGAAACCGAAGCGGTGATGAACCTGCTCTACAGCGCCAGCATTTGCGCCAGCTTCATCTGCCCGCGCCTGCACTTTTTGCTGCTCTGCCGCATGATGCACCTGACCCTCGACCACGGCATTACCGGCGCCTCCACCACGGCGATGGCCTGGTTTGGCGTGCTGATTGGCCACCGCTACGCCGAGTATCGCCTTGGGTTCCAGTACGGCACCCTGGCCCGCGAGCTGGTGAATCGCCACGGCTACGACGCCTTCGAAGCCAAAACCCTGCTGCCGCTCGACCAGCTCAGCGTCTGGACCCAGCCTTTATCGTTTACCATCGAGTGCGCGAAGGCCTGCTTCACCTCGGCGGTGACCCACGGGGATATGACGATGGCCTGCTTTGCGGCCTGCCACCAGGTGATTAACTTCCTCTCGCGGGGCGATCACCTGGACGGGGTGCTGACCAGCATCGATCGCGGCCTGGCGTTCGTGCGTAAAACCCACTTCCAGGACGTGGAGACCATTTTGATGGTCCAGCGCGGCTACGTTGAGTTTCTGCGCACGCCGGTCATCGGCACCTGGACCGCGTCGCAGGTGCTGCCGGAGGCGCTACTTCCCGCGTCGCCGGAGCAGGCGCCGGAGAAGAACTCCACCATGCTGTTCTGGTACTGGCTGTATCGCGGCATGGCGCACTTTACCTGCGGCGAATATGCCGACGCGCAGGCGGATCTTGAGATGGCGGGCTGGTACGCGTGGTCTGCGCCGGGCCACATCCATCTGCTGGATTACCATCTCTACAGCGCCCTGGCGCTGTCACGTCAGCTGACGCCGGAGACCTTCTCGGCGAATCACCGCCGCAGCATTCACGCCCACTACGACAAAATCGCCCTCTGGGCGCGCGTTAATCCCGGCACGTTCGCGGATAAAGAGGCGCTGATTTACGCCGAAATCGTGCGTCTGGACGGGATGAACAGCATTGCGCTCGAGCAGTATGAGAAGGCGGTCCGGCTCTCCCGCGAGGGCGGGTTTAACCCGATCAACGCTCTGGCCCACGAGCTGGCGGGCCGCTTTGCGCTGTCCTGCGGCTACCCGACCGCCTCAGACGCGCACTTCCGCGGCTCGATTGCCGCCTGGGGCCGCGCGGGCGCGCAGGCCAAGGTGCGCCAGCTGGAGCAGGATTTCCCGCACCTGCTGGCCTCCGGGCAGGCCAGCGCCTACGACACGGTGGCGTTCGCCCAGAACGAGACCATCCGCGATCTGCAAAGCGTCATCAAAGCCTCCCGCGCGCTGTCGGAAGAGATTAACCTTGAGCGCTTAATCGAAAACCTGATGACCATCCTGCTCGAACGCGCCGGGGCGCAGCGGGGCCTGCTGCTGCGCGTGAGCGAGAGCCTGATTCCGGAGATCGAGGCCAGCGCCTGGACCAGCACCGAGGGCGTGCGGGTGCGGATCCTGAAAGACGTGCCGACGGCGACCGACCTGCCGCTGTCGGTGCTGGCGGCGGTGATCCGCACCGGGCAGGAGATCCGCACCGGCAGGCCGGAGGAGTTCCATCCCTTCAGTCAGGACCCTTATCTGGTGACCTCGGGGGCGGCGGTCATGTGCGTCCCGATGTTCAAACAGGCGCGGCTGGTAGGCGTGCTCTACCTCGAAAACCGCCTGATGCCGGAGGTTTTCACCGCCGAGCACTCGCGCGTGGTGAGCCTGCTGGGCGCGCAGGCCGCGGTATCCCTTGAGACGGCGCGGCTGTACGCCGAGCTGCTGGCGGAGAACATCCAGCGCCGCCGGGTGGAGAAAGAGCTGCGATCCAGCCAGACCTCGCTGATGCTGGGCGAGCAGATCAGCCACACCGGCAGCTGGCGCTGGGAGCTGGAGCAGGATCTGATGTTTGTCTCGGAAGAGTACGCCCGCATTCTCGGCCTGCCCGGGCAGCAAAAGACGATCTCCATGGCGGAGTTTTTGACCTTCGTCCATGAGGACGATTACGCCCGCATCAGCGCCATCGTCACCCAAAGCGTGCGCGACGGGCTCTCCATGCGCGCGGAGTTCCGCGTTAAGCGTACCGACGGCTCAACCCGCTACATCCTCGGGATTGGCGATCCAGTGGGCGTGGGCAGCGAGGTGAACGAGTATTACGGCATCATCACCGATATCACCGGCCAGCGCGCGGCGGAGGATGCCATGCGGGTCGCGCAGGCTGATCTGGCGCGGGTGTCCCGGGCCACCACCGTCGGGCAGCTGACCTCCTCCATCGCCCACGAGATCAACCAGCCGCTGATGTCGATCGTCTCGAACGCCGGGGCGAGCCTGCGCTGGCTCAACCGCGAGCCCGCCCGTCTGGATAAAGTGCGTGAGGGGCTGGAGGAGATCGCCGCGGAAGGCGCGCGGGCGGGGGAGATCATTCGCAGCATCCAGTCCCTGACGCGCAAGCAGGATCCCACCTTCTCGCGCATCGACATGCACTACCTGATCCACCATATCATCACGCTTTCGCGCAGCGAGCTGGAGCAGAGACACATTAGCGTTGATTATCAGTTACAGGCGCAGAACAGCTTTATCACCGGCGATAGCGTGCAGATCCAGCAGGTGCTGCTCAATCTGGTGATGAATGCGGTAGAGGCGATGGCCGAGGTGAAGGATCGCGCCAGCACTATTACCCTCAGCACCGCCAACGCGGACGGGAAAGTGATCGTCGAGATCGCCGATACCGGGAGCGGCATTGAGCCCGAGCGGCTGGAGCAGATTTTTGACTCGTTCTACTCCACCAAGGCGCAGGGGATGGGGATGGGGCTGACCATCAGCGCCAGCATCATCGAGCGTCACTGCGGGAAGCTGAGCGCGCGCCGCAGGGAGCCGTACGGCACGGTGTTTGCGTTTGCGCTGCCGCTGGCGGCGCAGGAAGGGTAAAGGTTATTCCGCAGGCTGGCTATTGGTCAGGCGCTCAACGGCCCTGACCAGCTCCGCGACGGAGCGCACCTGCATTTTCTCCATCACGCGGCGGCGGTGCACCTTCACCGTGATCTCGCTGACGCCCAGCTCGGCGGCAATCTGCTTGTTCAGCATGCCGCTTATCGCCAGCGTCAGCACCTCGTGCTCGCGCGGGGTGAGGGACATGTGGCGCTGCTTCAGGGCGTAGTGCTCTTTATTGCGCACGGCGTTGTGTTCCGCCAGCTGAAGCGCGGACTCAATGGCGTCGATAAGCGCGGTGGATTCGACGGGCTTGGTGAGAAATTCGTACGCGCCGCCTTTAATGGCGCGCACCGACATCGGGATAGTGCCGTGGCCGGTGAGAAAAATAATCGGGATTTCGCGCCCGCTGTCCTTAAGGGCGTCAGCCACCTCAAAGCCAGAGATGACGGGCATTTGCATATCGAGGACCACGCACGACGGGAGCTCTTCAAAGCGGTGTTGAAGAAACGCTTCTGCCGATGAAAAGCCGACGGCGTTCAGGTCCGCCGAATCCAGCAGCCCGATCACGGACTGCCTGACCGCGTCATCGTCATCAACCACATACACAATGTGTTCCATTCACCGCCCCGGTGCTGATTTACATGTCGAGGATGCAAACAATCCCGCCGGTTACGTAAGGGACTGTTTATGCTGACTTTCATCTTAACACATTAACTGTCATTATCATTTAACAATATGATAACCGTATGAAGATGAAGTATAGCGATCCCTGACCGGAGCGGTTGAGGAACGAAACGCTGATTTTATGCACCCACAAGCTCAATGCGGTTGCCGTCCGGATCCGCAATTACCGCTTCATAGAAGCCGTCCCCGGTCATGCGAGGGGCGCTGAGCAGCGTGCCGTTGGCCTGTGCCCGCTCCGCCATGCTGTCGACCTGCGCTTTGCTGCCGACGTTGATGGCGATATGCGCCCAGCCGATAAACTCCGGGTGCGCAGGGGCGTCGGGCAGATCCGGCAGCGTCATCAGCTCGATGGTCGGCCCGTCATCCAGCGTAATAAAGTGTGATTCGAAACCGGGGCGATTTTTACTGACGTAGCGTTCGTTACTGCGGCCACCAAACACCGTTTCCCAGAACTGAACCTGCGCGTTCAGGCTACGGGTCCAAAGTGCGACATGGGCAATATTCATAAGATCCCTCGTTATTTGTCTGTGAGGACTTTCACCGGTAAAACAGGCTACACTCTGGTTTTGAGCGCGACAAGCTGAGGAAATAACAATGCACTACACACTGAAAGATAGCGACAAGGAAAAAGCGGAAGGGTCAAACGGCGCGGGCGCTCTGCAGCAAAAACTGCTGGAGTCTCGTTCGATTGTGATCTCCGGTGAGATCAACCAGGAGCTGGCGCAGAAGGTCATCACCCAGATGATCCTGCTGCAAAGCGTCAGCAACGATCCGATCAAGCTGTACATCAACAGCCAGGGCGGCCACGTGGAAGCGGGCGATACCATCCACGACTTCATCAAGTTCATCCGCCCGGAAGTGCACGTCATCGGCACCGGCTGGGTGGCGAGCGCCGGGATCACCATCTTCCTGGCGGCGAAAAAAGAACACCGCTACTCGCTGCCGAATACCCGCTTTATGATCCACCAGCCGCTGGGCGGCGTGCGCGGTCAGGCAACGGATATTGAGATCGAAGCGCGCGAGATCATCCGCATGCTGGATCGCGTGAACAAGCTGATCGCTGACGCCACCGGCCAGCCGCTGGAAAAAGTGAAAAAAGACACCGATCGCAACTTCTGGATGTCTCCGGCAGAAGCGCTGGACTACGGCATTGTGGGTAAACTGATTACCCATTATGACGAGCTGAAGCTCGATTAAGTTTTCGCGGCGTGTTTGAGTCGGGTGGCGGCTTCGCCTTACCCGACCTACACGCCCTCGTTTGACCCATGACAAGTTCCCCCTCTGCCTTCTTGCCTATAATCGCGCCTGTTTCCCCTCTCACTGGTGCTACCCATGGCGTATCAACTGAACCTGAACTGGCCGGAATTTCTTGAGAAATACTGGCAAAAACAACCCGTAGTGCTGAAAAATGCCTTCCCGAATTTTGTCGACCCGATCACCCCGGACGAGCTGGCAGGGCTGGCGATGGAGCCGGAAGTCGATAGCCGTCTGGTGAGCCATTTCAACGGCAAATGGCAGGCCAGCAATGGTCCGTTTGAGCACTTTGACGATCTGGGTGAAACCGGCTGGTCGCTGCTGGCGCAGGCGGTGAACCACTGGCATATGCCCGCCGCGGAGCTGGTGCGTCCGTTCCGCGTCCTGCCGGACTGGCGTCTGGACGACCTGATGATCTCCTTCTCCGTGCCGGGCGGCGGCGTGGGTCCGCATATCGATCAGTACGACGTGTTCATCATTCAGGGGATGGGCAGCCGCCGCTGGCGCGTGGGCGACAAGCTGCCGATGCGTCAGTTCTGCCCGCATCCTGCGCTGCTGCATGTCGATCCGTTCGAGCCGATCATCGACGAAGATCTGGCCCCGGGCGATATCCTCTACATCCCGCCTGGATTCCCGCACGACGGCTTTACCCATGAGACGGCGCTCAACTACTCCGTCGGCTTCCGCGGGCCGAACGGTCGCGATCTGATCAGCAGCTTCGCCGATTACGCGCTGGAAAACGATCTGGGCGGCGAGCACTACAGCGATCCGGATCTGAGCTGTCGCGAACACCCGGGCCGCGTGGAGCAGTACGAGCTCGATCGCATTCGTCAGATGATGTTCGACATGATTAGCAAGCCGGATGATTTCACAAAATGGTTCGGCAGCTTTGTCTCGACGCCGCGCCACGAGCTGGATATCGCCGCCGCCGAGCCGCCGTACGCGCCGGAAGAGGTGCTGGACGCGCTGCAGGGCGGCGAAACGCTGTCCCGCCTGAGCGGCCTGCGCGTGCTGAACATCAACGGCAGCTTCTTTATCAACAGCGAACAGCTGGAGACGGTAGACGCGAAGGCGGCGGATGCGCTGTGCCGCTACACCGAACTCGGCCAGGCCGAGCTGGGCGATGCGCTGAAAAACCCGGCGTTTGTTGAAGAGCTCACCGGGCTGATTAACCAGGGATACTGGTACTTCGACGAGTAACCTGCCTGTTGCCCGGTGGCGCTGCGCTTACCGGGCCTACAGGATCGGTTTTCTCCCTCTCCCTGTGGGAGAGGGTCGGGGTGAGGGCATCAGGCCGCACTACTCCTCCATTGCAATCACAATCGCTTCACCCATCTTCTTCAGCGCCTCGCGATTCTTCTCCGTCGGCGGCAGCGCCACGTTGATCCGCAGACAGTTGCGGTACTTCCCGGAGGCGGAAAACAGCGATCCGGCCGCGGCCTGGATCTTCAGCCGACACAGCTGCTTGCTGACGCACACCATGTCGACCTTTTCCGGCAGCTCAATCCACAGCAGGAAGCTGCCCTGCGGGCGCGTGACGCAAATCTCCGCCGGAAAATACTGCCGCACCCAGCAGGTGTAGGTTTCCATATTCTGCTGATAAATCTGACGCATACGGCGCACGTGGCGATGGTAATGGCCGTCGCGAATAAACGCCGCCACCGCCATCTGCGTGCCCGGCACGTTAAACCCGCCCGCGGCGTATTTCATGTGCATTACCCGGTCGTAATAGCGCCCCGGCACAATCCAGCCGACGCGCAGGCCCGGCGCCACGGTTTTGGTAAACGAGCTGCAGAGGATCACGCGGCCGTCGATATCCATCGAATGAATGGTGCGCGGGCGCGGGTACTCTGCCGCCAGCTCGCCGTAAATATCGTCCTCGACAATCACGATATCGTGCCGCTGGGCCAGGGCTAAGACCTGCTTTTTCCGCGCTTCCGGCATGATAAACCCGAGCGGGTTATTGCAGTTGGGCACCAGAATCACGGCCTTGATCGGCCACTGCTCCAGCGCCAGCTCTAACGCCTCGATGCTGATCCCGGTCTCGGGATCGGTAGGAATTTCAATCGCCTTGATGTCAAACCCGCGCAGCATCTGCATGGTGCCGTGAAACGACGGCGACTCCACCGCCACGATATCCCCCGGCTTGCACACCGAGAGCAGGGCAATCGACAGCGCGCCGTGGCAGCCGTTGGTGATGACAATCTCGTTCGCCGCTACGGTGGAGCCGCCGTCCAGCATCAGGCGGGCGATCTGCTCGCGCAGCTCCAGGCGGCCGTCGAGCACGTCATAGCTCAGCATCTCGGCAGGATTATGCTGCGCGATGCGGCTCATCTCGCGCCACAGGGGCTTCAGGCTCGGCTGGTTAATATCCGGCGAGCCGCCGCCGAAGGAGATCATCTCTTTGTCGGCGCGGGCGTCCAGCAGCATCATCACCTCATCCCACTGGGTGACGTCCACGGGGCGCTGCACCGGGCGCGTCATGGCCGGAACCGGCGGCTGGGCCTTGCGCTGCGAGACAAAATAGCCGGAGCGCGGCTGAGGGGTGATCAGCTGGAGATTTTCGAGGATCTGATAGGCCTGCTGTATGGTGCTGATGCTCACGCCGTGCTCCTGGCTCAGCGTGCGCACCGACGGCAGACGTTCGCCGCTGCGATACAGCCCTTGTTCAATACGTTCTGCCAGAAGGTTGGCCAGATGTTGATAGCGCGTCATGCTGTATCCTTTGTTTTCACCATACAGATTACAAAACCAGTACAGATTGCCGTAAAAATTGGCATGCAGATACTGTTTTAGCGGATCTGTATGTTAAACAAAAGGTGTTTTTGAGTCTGTATTGCACAGGCCGATTTCCAGGATGATAACCCCACTGGTACAGTGAGGAGAGCATCATGGAATTCTATGAGAATCGTTCAAAACGTCCGTTCGTCGTGTTTGTCTGGATCGGTAAAACGATCTGCAACTGGTATCGTATCAACCGCACCCGGCGCATCCTGAGCCAGATGAGCGACGAGCAGCTCAAGGACGTTGGGTTGTCGCGGTATGATGTGTGAGCAAAGGATTGCCCGGTGGCGCTACGCTTACCGGGCCTACGGGATCGAGTAGGCTGGGTAAGGCGTAGCCGCCACCCGGCGATTTCAGCTCAACAGCGCAAGCGTCTGCCGCTTCGGCCTCTCCAGCAACGCCAGCGCCTCTTCATACGACCGCACGTTGTTATAGCCCATCACCAGCCCGTAGCGTTTGCCCGAGCCGCGATACCACTCCGAAAGCGCATTCACCTGCAGCTGCTGTTCCTGCCAGCAGCGCGCCACTTCCCGGTCACCGCTGCCTCTGGTCAGGAACGCCACAATATGCATCCCGCCGTCGTTTTGCTCGGTGAAAAACAGATCGCCATACACCTCGCGGAGAGCCGCAATCATCCAGTCGCGGCGGGTCTGATACAGCGCGCGCATCTTTTTCAGGTGACGGAAAAAATGCCCTTCGTTGAGAAACGCGGTGAGGATCTTTTGCGTCAGCACCGGCTGGCCGCTGGTGGTAATGTCCGCGCAGTCGGTAAAGGCCCCGACGGTGCTGGCAGGCATCACCACGTAGCCCATGCGCAGCGACGGCATGATGGTTTTACTGAAAGTGCCCATGAAAATCACCCGGTCGTGCCGATCGAGGCTTTTCAGCGACGGCAGCACCTTGCGGGTGTAGTGAAACTCCCCGTCGTAATCGTCTTCGATGATCCACGCCTCGTTCTGGCTGGCCCAGTCGAGCAGCTGCTGCTTGCGCGGCAGCGATAGCGTGACCGCCAGCGGGCTCTGGTGCGACGGGGTGACGATGGCAAAACGGGCATCGCGATGGTGACGGAGCAGGTAGTCCGTGTCGATACCTGAACGGTCGACCGGCACCGTGTGCAGGCGCGGCACGATCCGCTTGAGCAGCTGCTGGCCCATAAAGTAGCCCGGATCCTCAAACACCACCTTGTCGCTGCGGCTGGCGAGGGTGTCGAGGATCAGCCGCAGGCTGCCGCTGTAGCCGCTGGTGATCAGCACCTGTTCGGCGCTGCAGGACAGCCCGCGTGAAATATTAAGATAGCTGGCGATGGCCTGGCGCAGCGGATACCAGCCCAGAACGGGCGGATTGAGCATCTCCTCCTGACGCATGGCGCGCGTCGCCTGTCCCGCCAGCAGCAGCCATTTTTTATACGGAAAGCTGTCAAGGGCCGGGATGCCGGGGCGCAGAAACCCGGCCCGCTCGCGCTGGCTGATGAGCGATGCCGGAAGCGCGCCGGTGGGCTGTTCCGCAGGGGCACTCTTATCCGGCAACAGCAGATCCGGGTTGACCCGCGTGCCGCGCGCCCCCTGGCTCACCAGATACCCTTCCCCCGTCAGAATGGCATACGCCGTTTCGACGGTTTTACGCGCCACCTTCAGCTCTTCCGCCAGCACGCGGATGGCAGGCACCTTATCGCCCGGCTTCAGCACGCCGCGCGTGATGTTGTCGCGATAGCGGGAATAAATCTCGTGATAGCCCGGCTTCATGTCCTACCTCGTTTCACGCTTTTTGTATCTTTTTACTATGTCATGAACGGCGTAGATTTGCCGCATCGCATGACATATGCCGCACAAAAAAGAGGAAAGACAATGAGCACTCGCGTTAACCACCACAAAGTTACACCCGCCCTCGCCAACGCGCTGTCTGCCCTGAGCATGGAGGTGGCAAAAACCTCCATCGACCCGGCGCTGAAGCACCTGATCGACATTCGCGTGTCGCAGCTGAACGGCTGCACCTTCTGCCTGGATATGCACTCGAAAGAGGCCAAAATCGCCGGCGAGCGCGAGCTGCGCCTGTACCATCTGGCGGCCTGGCGCGAGTCCCCGCTGTTCAGCGCCCGCGAGAAAGCCGCGCTGGCCTTCACCGAAGCGCTGACCCAGATTGGTGTTCACGGCGTGAGCGACGCGCTGTACCGCAGCGTGGCGGAGCACTTCTCGGACGTGGAGATTTCAGAGTTGAACTTCGCCATCGTGGCGATCAACGCCTGGAACCGTCTGGGGATCACCTCCCGCATGGCGCCGGGCTCGCTGGACGCGGCTTACGGGCTGAACAAGGCTAACCTGGAATAATCCCGCGCTCGCGGATCGTTGCCACCAGCGCCCGCAGGCCTGGCGGAACGTGGCGATGGCCGGGGTAGTACAGGCGCAGTCCGGCAAAGGGCTGCGCCCAGTCGTTTAAGACGCTCACCAGTTCTCCACGCTCCAGCTCTTCCCGGATATACAGTTCCGGCAAAAATCCCACCCCTAATCCCGCTTTTACTGCCCGGATCGAGGCAAAAAGATCGGACGTCGCAAAGCGCGGCGGCACGGCAAGGGCGTACGTTTCCCCCCGACGCGCCAGCTCCCAGCGGTAGATCCCGCCGTGGGCCATACGCATGCCGATCCCCTGATGCGAAAGCAGATCGTCCGGCGTCTGTGGAATGCCGTGACGGGCAAAATAGTCCGGCGTGGCGGTAACCAGCTGGCGGATCTCCCCGGTCAGCGGCACGGCGATCATGTCCTGCGGCACGGACTCTTCAAGGCGGATCCCCGCGTCATAGCCTTCCGCGACGATGTCGATCATTCGCGCTTCGCTGACGGTCTCTACGCGCATCTTAGGATAGCGGATCATAAAGTCGATCAGCAGCTGGTCCAGAAACAGGGTGCCGATATGGTTCGGCACGTTCAGACGCAGCGTGCCGGCGGGCTCCCCGGTGTCGCTGTGGATCTCCTCGCTGGCGAGACGGATCTCCTGCAGGGCCGGGCCGATACGCGCCACGTAGCGCTGTCCGGCGTCGGTGAGCGCCACGCTGCGGGTGGTGCGGTTAAAGAGGCGGGTATCAAGGCGGCTCTCCAGCCCGGCGATGGCGTTGCTTACCGCCGTGGCTGACATGCCCAGCTCCTGCGCGGCGGCGCGAAAGCTGCCGCGTCGCACGACCGCCATCACCACTTCCAGCTCTGTCAGACCTGAACGATGCATAGATTATCCTGAAAATCGAAACAACCCTTGCAGCATAGCGTGGATTATCGCAACAGAGAAGCCGTGACAGACTGTGCTCACACAGCCTGAGGAGGTTTATATGCACACCATCGAACAGATCTTTATTAACGGCGAATTTGTTACCCCGCACGGCAACGAGTGGTTTGATTTGTACAACCCGGCTACGGCGCAGGTCATCGGCCAGGTTCGTCTGGCGGATGAGATTGACGCGGAGCGTGCCGTTGCGGCGGCGAAAGCGGCGTTCCCGGCGTGGTCGCAGACCACTAAACAGGAACGCCTCGCGGCGCTAAAACGTATGCACGCCGCCGTGGCCGCCCGTCACGACGATCTGCTGGAAGCGGTCATTGAAGAGTACGGCGCGCCCGCCTCGCGCTCTGCATGGATGGCCAGCTATCCGGCGGAGGTGATTGCTCAGGCCATTGAGGCGCTGGAGGCGTTTGAATTTATCACCCCCGCAGGCGCAGCGACGGTGCAGATGACGCCGCTTGGCGTGGCCGGGCTCATCACGCCGTGGAACAGCGACGCGGGGTTTATCTGCGGCAAGCTGGCGGCCGCGCTGGCTGCGGGCTGTACGGCCGTCATCAAGCCGAGCGAAATGAGCGCCCTGCAAACCCGGATTGTCACCGAAGCGCTGCGCGATGCCGCGCTGCCGCCGGGCGTGTTTAACATCGTCACCGGACGCGGCGAAACCGTCGGTGAAACCATCAGCCGTCATCCCGACGTGGCAAAAATCTCGTTTACCGGCTCGACGAATACCGGCAAGGCGATCCTGCGCAACGCGGCGGAGAGCTTTAAGCGCGTTACCCTGGAGTTAGGCGGTAAATCGCCGACGATCCTGCTGGATGATGTGGATCTGGCGCAGGCGATCCCGCTGGTGATTCAGGCCGGATTTATGAACAGCGGGCAGGCGTGCGTGGCCGGAACGCGCATTCTGGTGCCGCAGGCGCGCAAGGCGGAGATCGAAGCCGCATTGGCGCAGGCCGTGGCGGCGGTGAAATCGGGCGATCCGCGCGATAGCGCGACGGACGTCGGCCCGATGGTCAGCGGAAAGCAGTGGCAGCGGGTACAGGGCTATATCCGTAAAGGAATCGAAGAGGGAGCGCGCCTGCTGGCGGGTGGTGAAGGGAGACCAGACGGCACGCGAGACGGCTGGTTTGTGCGCCCTACGCTGTTTGCCGACGTGAACAACCAGATGACGGTCGCCCGTGATGAGATTTTCGGCCCGGTGCTGTGCGCGATCCCTTATCGTGACGAGGCGGAGGCTGTCGCCATTGCCAACGACACCGACTACGGCCTGAGCGCGATGGTGCTGGGTGGCGATGCGGACCGCGCGCGACGCGTGGCGCAGCAGATTGTTTCCGGTCGCGTGCTGGTGAATACCCTTTCCCATGAGCCGAAGGCGCCGTTTGGCGGGTTTAAGCACTCCGGCGTGGGGCGCGAGATGGGCGAGTGGGGGATTCGGGCGTTTATGGAGCCCAGGTCGATTCTGAGCTAAAACCTGCCCGGTGGCGCTGCGCTTACCGGGCCTACAGGAGCCCACAGGCCGGATAAGCGCAGCGCCATCCGGCACAACATTTCGCTCTTTGCCGAAGCATCATTCCTCTCTACCCTGCATCCTCTCCCCGACATCACAACGGAGAGACCATCATGATTGCAGTCATTTTCGAAGCCAAAGCCGCGCCCGCCCATCAGACGCGCTACCTACAGCTCGCTGCCGAACTCAAACCTCTGCTGGCGGACATCGACGGCTTCATTGATATCGAACGTTTTCAGAGCCTGACGACCGACGGCAAAATCCTGTCGCTTTCCTGGTGGCGCGACGAAGAGGCCGTCCGCCGCTGGAAGCAGAACGTCTTCCATCAGGCGGCGCAAGCCGAAGGGCGGGAGTCGATTTTCGCGTACTACCGTATCCGGGTGGCGCAGCTGGTGCGGGAGTACAGTTCCGAAACCGGAGGGCACGCGGATGTATGACGTTCACCTTATTCTGCTGACGGATGATGATAAGCTGGCCGCAGAGATCACCGAACCCTGGGCGACACATGTTAAAAACGAGCCTACCTCCTGATAACGGCGCGGCGCTGGAACAGGCCATTGCCGCGGTGGCTGCCGCAATGGCCGATCCGTCGCGTGTAAAGATGCTGTGCGCGCTGATGGACGGGCGGGCGTGGACCGCTACCGAGCTGAGCGCGGCGGCAGACGTTGCGCCGTCGACCGCCAGCGGCCATCTCGCCCGGCTGGTGGAAGGGCAATTGGTTACCTGCCTGTCGCAGGGGCGGCACCGCTATTATCGTCTGGCGGGGCACGACGTGGCGGCGCTGGTCGAGCATATGATGGGGCTCTCCTGGAGCCGCATCACCCCGCCGGAAACAACCGCGCCGAAAGCCATGCGCGAGGCCCGAACCTGCTACGACCATCTTGCCGGAAGGGTTGCGGTGCAAATCTACGATTTTATGCAGGCGGAAGGCTGGCTGGAGGCAGACGGTTCAGCGCTCACGCCGTATGGCCGCGAGCAGTTTCTGAAGCTTGGTATTCCGTTAAATCCCAATACACGTCGCAAAGCCTGCTGCGCCTGTCTGGACTGGAGCGAGCGGCGGTTTCATCTGGGCGGTGAGGCGGGCGCGGCGCTGCTCATTCATCTGGAAAGCAAAGGGTGGATCCAGCGGGTGGCTGGGTACAGGGAGGTGGTGGTGACGGCTTCGGGGAAAAGTGCCGTTCAGAGACTTTTTAGCCGCTAAACTCTGCTGCGGGCTGGTGCCCCCACCCCGACCCTCTCCCATGGGGAGAGGGAGAAAATCGTTTCGCAATTCCTGCTCTTTTACCTCTCGTTTCTTGATACTTACCCTGATAACTATTATCGTTACCGCGTGTGACGAGAGGTTTCCCCATGAGCGAAGAAGAACTGTTTAGCCGCAGGCCGATGGGCATGCGGATGGCGATGATCGTGCGCCAGTGGCGTGCCGTCATCGACGACGCCATTCTCGATACCGGGTTAACCCAGTCGAGCTGGACGGTGATGATGCAGCTTCATCAGCTCGGGGATAACGTCTCCGTGAGTGAGCTGGCGGAGGTGCAGGGCATTGAACTGCCGCCGCTGATGCGCACCCTGACACAGCTGGAAAAGCAGGGTTACCTGCTGCGCTCCGTATCGCCTTATGACAAGCGCATCCGGCTTCTGACGCTGACGCCTGAGGGAAAAGCCATATTAAAAAGGCTCACTCAGGTGATTGAGACCTATCAGGCGCGCGTATCGCAAAACATCGCGCCGGAACATATCGACATTTTCAGCGCCACCCTGAATCAATTCGCCTGCAATTTGCGGACAATCCGCGAAGAAGATAACAAGACCGAAAAATAATGACCCCTGAACAAAAGTTTGCCCGCTGGGTAAGGGTGAGTATTGCCTCTTTCCTGCTGATGTTTGTCTACTTTATCGTCGCGGATATCTGGATCCCGCTGACGCCGGACTCCACCGTGATGCGCGTGGTGACGCCGGTTTCTCCGCGCGTCTCCGGCTACGTGGCGGCGGTACATGTCCACAACAACAGCCAGGTGAAAAAAGGCGATCTGCTGTTTGAGCTCGACGACACGCCGTTTCGCAATAAAGTGGAAGCGGCGCAAATCGCGCTTGAGCAGGCACGCCTTTCCAACGACCAGCTGGATGCGCAGATCGCTGCCGCGCAGGCCAGCCTGAAAACCGCCGTGCTGACCGCGCGTAACGACAAAGTGACCTTCGATCGCTACCAGAAGCTGAGCACCCTGCAGAACGTCTCGCAGGCGGATCTGGATAAGGTTCGCACCACCTGGCAGAGCAGCGAGCAGTCCGTCAGCTCTATCCAGGCCAATATCCATAACCTGCGCATTCAGCGCGGCGAGCGGGACGAGCACCGCAACGTGACGCTGCAAAAATACCGTAACGCGCTGGATGAGGCAGAGCTTAACCTCGGCTGGACGAAGGTCTACGCCCAGGCGGACGGCACGGTCAGTAACCTACAGTTAAGTCCGGGCTTTTACGCCTCCTCGGGTTCCGCCGCGCTGGCGCTGGTGAACAACCAGACCGATATCGTGGCCGATTTTCGCGAGAAGAGCCTGCGCCATACCCATCAGGGCACCGATGCCGCCGTGGTGTTTGACGCCTTCCCGGGGCACGTTTTCCGCGCCCACGTGACCAGCAGCGACGCGGGGATACTGGCGGGTCAGGAGGCCGTGAACGGCCAGCTGTCCGAGCCGGAAACCTCCAACCGCTGGGTGCGCGATGCCCAACGCATGCGCATTCACGTGACGCTGGATGAAGCGCTGCCGAAGCATCTGCCGACCGGCGCCCGCGCGACCGTGCAGCTCTATAACAGCGAAGGGCCGTTTGCGCGCTTTTTCTCCGGGATGCAGATCCACCTGGTGAGCCTGCTTCACTATGTCTATTAGCACCCTGGCCCGGGTGTTTACCCCGCACGGCAACATCGTCTATACGGCAAACGACTTTCGCCAGACCCTGCGCATCGTCTTCGCCGGGATGATTGCGCTCAGCATCTCCAGCTTCTACAACACCAGCTACGGCGTATTTTTCGTGGTCTATCCGATCATGCTGCTGTCGCTGGTGCCGGTGTTTAACCGCCACGTGGCAAAGCAGTTTATTTTCAGCGCCGCGCTAAACTGCGTCGAAATGATCTTCATCATCGGCTATCTGTCGCAATGGCCGGTCATTATGACGCTGGTGGTGTTCGCCCTGTACGTGATGCGTTTTCGCTTTATGAGCAAGGGGCCGCTGTTCCTGTTTGGCTCAATGGGCGTGGTGTGCCAGAGCGTGATGCTCAACTTTATGAGCTACCCCACTACCAGCTGGCACACGCTGCTGTTTTCCAACATCGAAGCGAGCGTGATGGCGGTGTGCCTGAGCGCGCTGATGAACTATCTCCTGCCGGACGTGGAGCCCCGCAGGCCGCCGCCGCTGATTGAGAAAGACGATGCCCGCGTGCGCCACGAGTCGCTGCTCTCCGGCACCGTCGCGACGCTGATATTCGTGGTGTTTCAGATCAGCGACTTAAGCGATTCGCTTTCGGCGCTGATGGCGGGGATTTTAATTCTGTTCCCCATGCACTACCGCGGTTCGGTGATGAGCTCGATCTGGCGCGTGGTCGGCGTGGTGCTGGGCTGTCTCTATATTCTGGTGGTGCAGCTGATCCTCTACGATCACAGCAGCCATATGCTGCTGATGATGCCGCTGATTGGCCTCGGGCTGGCGTTTGGCGCGCGTCTGCACGTGATGGAAAAGGTGGGCGCGGGCGTGGGGTTCTCCAGCATCACGACCATCGGCATTATGTTCGGGCAGAACATGCACCCGGACACTGACCTGGTGTTCAGCGATCTCTACCGCATCACCTCCGTTACCTTTTCGCTGGTCGCAACGCTGACGATGGTCTTCCTGGTGCACCTGATCCTCAACCGCTTTGAGGCGACGCGCTACGTCATCGCGCCGCCCAAAGTAGATTAATGCCCCAGCACGGCAGGCAGCTGCGAGAGTAAAAACAGGATCAGGCCTATCGTCCCGCCGACCAGCGTGCCGTTGACGCGGATGAACTGCAGGTCTTTTCCGATATTGAGCTCAATCTGTCGGGACATGTCTTTGGCGTCCCAGCTTTTGACCGTGTCGCTGATGTGGCGCGTCAGGAACGCGGCGAAATCCGGCGCGAGGCGGTGCGCGGCCTGCTCCAGATGTTCGTTCAGCGACGCCCGCAGGCTGGCGTCGTTAGACAGCGTTTCGCCAAACCACAGCCCGGCGTTGGCGATGCGCTGCTTCACGCGCGAATCCTCGCTTTGCATATCCGCTTTCAGCCACTGGCGCAGGTCGGCCCACATCTCTCCCAGATAGCGGTTAAACGCCTCATCGTTTTTCAGGTAGTGCTTGATGTTGTCGGCTTTCGCCGCCATTTCCGGATCGTTTTTCAGGTTGTCGATAAGCTTCAGCGTGGCGCGGTCGAACGCCTGGCGGATCTGGTGCGTGCGGTCGTGGCTGATATCGTCCAGCAGCGCGTTCACCGCGTTCGACACCATCTCCGCGCTTTGATCGCCCAGCCACTCGGTGGGCAGCACCATCGCTTTGCGCGGGTGTTCGGTCTTCAGCCAGTGGACAATCTGATCGGCAATAAAGTCCCGCGTGCTCTCCCGCTGAATCAGGGTAATCAGACGATTGATGATCGCATCCAGCAGCACCTGGTGGCGGTTGTTTTTGGTCATGCTCTCCAGCATCACGGCGCTGGTTTCGGTGAAATCGACCTTGTCGATGGCCTTATGCACCGCCCGTTTGAGCAGCCGCTGAATACGCCCGTCGTCGGTGAGTTCGAGAAAACCGCTCATCACCTGCATCAAGTGCAGCCCGACGCGCTGAGCGTTGTCCGGTTTGCTGAACCAGGCGCCGATCATCTGCGCAGGTTCATAGCGGCGCATGAGTGCCACCAGCGACTGGGTATCAAGAAACTTCTCCTGCACAAACTGGCCGAGATTGTCGCCGATCCGGTCTTTATTGCGCGGGATAATCGCCGTATGGCGCGAGATAAACGGAATGGGCACCCGGCGGAAAAGCGCAACCACGGCAAACCAGTCTGCCAGCGCGCCGACCATCGCCGCCTCGGCAATGGCCTTCACGCCGCGCACCCAGAAGGTCTGCGGCAGGAACAGGGTGGTGATAAACGCCGCGGCGGCAATCAGCAGCAGCGACAGCGCCAGCAGCTTGGCGCGTTTGAGTTCAGCTATTTTTTCCATGGGTTAAGGATAGAGGGAAGTTCACCGAAAGTGCAAAACTGGTGTAAGAGGAGGGGATGCATAATTTGAGCGAACAGACCGCTATTATATTAAAAAATATATGTATTAAAATTATCTATTATTAATTTTTATATATTTTTTGTGCTTGTTTATTCCCGACAGTAAGTTTTTGTGACCTTCATGGTAATTTCTATTTTCTTGTCCGTCATAAGATAAAGAACTATTTGTAAAAGGAGGTGGTATTAATGACATGGGAATATAAAGTATCGACGGGAGTATTGAGCCATAACGGTGAGTTTGTCGCTAGCTGCTACAGCGGCGCTGGTGAATCGAAAGATAAACCCGAGTGTGAAAGTCAACGAAACAGAGGCCCCATACCCAGAGGTATTTATTTTATTGCCGGATGGAATAATCATAAAAGTGCAGAGGCCATAATTCATGAGCCTATAGCCGGAACCAATACCTTTGGTAGAGATCACTTTCAAATTCATGGTGATAAAAAAGGGCTGCCGCCAGGTACTGCGTCAGCAGGTTGCATCATTATGAACGGCCAGGACAAGCGCCATATAATTTATGATTCTGGTGACACAATACTGGTGGTACGATAATGAAATATATTATTGCGCTATTCTTTTTGTCCTTGCCGATGGGCTTATTTGCCAAAAATCATACGCCTGAAAAGATTTTACAAATGATAAACGACAAGGGGGCCAGCACTGTTGTTGGTGAAATGAACTCAAATGATAACGGTGAGTCGGAATGGTGGAACCATGTCATCCCGAAAATCAGGAGCGGAACACAAGCATGGTTAGCGGTGGCGAGTGCCCTTGAACCCGGAGTAGACGCCAGTACGGCTGAAGATTTAAAGGCGGCGCTTTCAGAAGCCATCCCGCATAACCCTGAGGGTGTCTTAGCAATATTAAAAGACGATAAACCGTTGCTCACTATTGAACAAGTCTGCGCTTTTGCTAATTTCCCTGAGACGGAAGCAGAGAGCAATAAGCTTTATGTAGATTCCATCAGGGAGATGTTTAAAATAAAAAGCCCTGAGGGTAAAAGATGTCTCGCCGTCATGATCGCCACCGTTGAACACTCTGTTCCATTCGATAAGGATATTTAAATGGCCATTCCGGGATATATGTCATTAACTGACGATGCGGGTAATATTTTAAAAGGGAGCGTGAGAGTTAAAGACCGTGAAAACCAGATTGAGGTTTTAGGGCTCTACCATAACGTAAGCTATAATTCTGACCTGCATAATGGCAGAGTGTTGAGCAAACGCCAGCATCGCCCCTTTCTGATTGAAAAGGAAATTGATGCCTCCAGCGTTTATCTCTATAAAGCGCTCAGCACGGGCGGTACGCTCAGGAAAGCGACTATCGACCTTTACAGAATCAATGATGCCGGTCAGGAAGAAATCTATTTCACGATAACGCTGGAATCGGTAAAAGTCGTCACACTGTTTTCATTAATGCATGACGTGAAAGAGACTTATCATGAAAAACAGGGGCATCTTGAGCTTGTTCTGCTTCGTTATGAAAAGATTACCTGGCATTACCGTGACGGTAACGTTATTCATTTGGATGACTGGGATTATCGGTTAGGGGCTTGATTAACTGTCTCCGGGATACGGGCGGTTTCCCGGAGACAGAGCGCGATAACGTTAAATTTCGCCTTTTAATCCCTCTTCCAGCTCATCAAAAAGCTGTAAATCCACGTCCAGCAGCTCGACCGCATTGCTGCGTCGGATGCCGACATTATTCTCAATCAGCAGTTCTAGCAGCCGGTCACCATCTATCAAGGTAATAGGGGCAGCTCCGGGATGCAGAGCCGCTTTTTCACAGTTCCCGGCAAAACGCCCCGTGGTGATGAGTGTGCCCCGGATCGCGCTGTGATAAGGCAACGCACCACGTAACTGGTCGATAACAGGGCGGGTGATATTGCTCTGCATACGCTTAACCTGCACCACTTCCGTGATGGTGGTAATGCCCACCTGTACTCTGCCGACGACATCAACACCCTTATCGCCCGACGCTTTGGTCACTTCCACCTGTTCATAACCCATCGCCTCGAGAAGTTGACCAATCAGATGCTCAAACTTGTAGGGATTCATTGTGCTTATTTGTTCGTGAAGCTGCTCTTTTTGCTGCTGGTTGTAACGCTTCACTGCGTCCAGAAGTTCTTTTCGTGGGTCGGCTTTGCGGGCCGGTAAGGCATTCGCTAACCATGCGCGGCCCTTATCGGTGATGTAGTAGCTCATCCCTTCCCGGGCGACCTTATCGCGATCGATCAGGTTATAGAGGCGCGAGTAGAGCGTGCTTTTGATGGAGCTGGTAGAAGCGAATTTTGAATGCTGGTGTAAAAAAGCCTGCCATTCCGGGAGTAGATCAGCACGACGGGACATTTCACGTCCAGCCAGCAGTTCAAGAAGATGCAGTAACCCTTCTTTATCGTCCAGCGTGCGTAACGTGGCATCTTCATTATTCAGAAATTGCTGCCCGCCCTCGGTGGGTACCCAGGTATCTTTCGGCGTCGTTTCCATCAGTTCGAAGACTGAAGAGTTTAGAAACAAATAGCTACCGTAACTATGGCGCGGATTGAGGATGTGATTATCCTGATTCCAGATCCGCAGCGCGATCTCAGCGTCTTCACCTTTGAGGCGTTCGTTGATCCACATATCAGGTTCGGACCAGTCAACCGGGTTTTGCGGCGTGCCGGTTTGTTCCTGAATTGCAGTGATCATGTTACGTACAGAATTCACTGAATAGCCGGAGACGGCTTTCATCATTGCCTGAACCTGCGCATAGGTTGGAAAAAGTGGCGTAATAACTTTGTAATTTTTCACGTTGTTCCCTTAACGATTGCTTTGGCTTTAGCTTGCCACGTCAGGGAATAAATACACATAGCTAAGTCACTTATTTTGTAAGGTAATAATGTTCTTGTAGGTTTTCTATATAGGCAAAACACTATCTGCCACCAATCGCCACAGCACCCATCCGCCAAACCCCATCAGCACCACCCCCGCCGTGCGCTCAATCCACCACAGCGAACGGCTGAGCTTCTGTTGTACCGCCGATAGCCCCATCAGCGACACCAGCGCCAGATCCCACACCAGCACCACCACCACCATCCAGACGCCGCAGATCGATTGCTGAAGCAGCGTGACGTCCGACCCCAGTAACGCCGTCATCAGCGCCAGATAGAACAGCGCGTTCTTCGGGTTTAACAGCGCCGAACCGAGCCCCAGCAGGATCTGCTTGCGCAGCGAAGGGAAGCGCTGGTGGGTTTCGTTCAGCGTCAGCGCCTGCTGGCGGCTGCGAATCAGATGCAATCCGATCCACAGCAGGTACAGCGCCCCACAAAGCTCGATAAGCGTAAACAGCCACGTAAACTGGCGCAGCGCGCTCCAGCCGATAATCACCAGAAGAATATAGAGCGCGTTACCCGCGGCAATGCCGAGGCACAGTCCGGCGCTGCCGCGCAGCCGGTAACGCGCGGCGTAGCCCACCAGCAGGAAGAAATCCGGGCCCGGGCTTAGCAGGGCGACAAAGTGCGCCAGCGCCAGGGCGAGAAAAGCGGAAGGGAAGAACAGTTCCATAGCGACCTCAGTTAACAATCTGCGGTCAGAGTACGGCGCTGCAGAGCCTATTTATTGTCTGATATTGATCGGCCGGTGGCGTACTGGCGCGGCGTGGCGGCGGTATAGCTGACGAAGGTCTTATGAAAATGGCTCTGGTCGGCAAAGCCGCTCTGGTAGCCGACGTCGGCAATATCGTCCCCGGCACGCAGCCGCACCTTGGCGTACTCCACGCGGGAGATGTTGAGAAAACTGCCCGGCGTCAGGCCGGTGTCCTGCCTGAAGGTGCGGATCAGCGTCTCCTTGCGCAGCGAGAAGCGTTGGGCAAGCTCGTCGAGGGAAGGCGGGCAGGTGAGATCGGAAAGAAACGCCTGCTGAATCTGCTGGCTGGTTCCGCGAAGCGCGTCAGCGTTATCCGCGGCGCGGGGAAGGGAAGAAAGCAGCGTCTCAAGGGACGCCGGAGACAGGGTCTCGACAACGTCCAGGTAATGGGCAAAGAGGGTTGGGCTACGAATCACCTGTAGCGCCAGCGGAAGCTCGGTGTCGATGTAGAGCATATGGTAGCTGCGCGGTTGCCCGGCGACGGGGTTACAGCTGTGCGGCGCACCGGCCGGGATCGTGATGAGGTCCCCGGGATGAAGGATGTACTCTCTGTCATGACACACGCAGCGGGTCTGGCCCTCCACAATCGCGCCGATGGAGAGCTGAGGGTGACTGTGGCGTTTGTACGCCTGCGTACTCTGCCAGGTGCTGCGCAGCTCAAGGCCTGAGGCGCGGTGAAAAGTCTGGCGGATATGTCGGGTATCGGTCATGGTCGCTCCTTCTGGAGGTTTTTTATACCACGTCAGCGAACCGTCCGGCAGCGCTTCATTAAGAACCTTCCGGATATACCCAACTTTACGTCCACAGCCAGTCATGTTGACTACCCTTAATACCCTAAGCGGTAAAACAAGGAGATTCGACATGGCTTATCAGACAGTAAATCCTGCCACTAACCAGCTCATCAAAGAATACCCCTCACATACCGACGCGGATATCGAAGCGGCGCTCAGCGCGGCCGATGCGCTTTATCATTCGGACTGGGCGAAAGGCGACATCAGCCAGCGCCTGCCGGTGCTTTATAAGCTTGCCGATCTGATCGACGAGCGCGTGGAGGATCTTGCGAAAATCGCCAGCCAGGAGATGGGTAAGCTCATCGAACAGAGCCGCGGCGAGGTGAAGCTGTGCGCGCACATCGCCCGCTACTACGCCGACAACGCGCAGCGGTTCCTTGCCCCGGTGAAGTACGACTCTGAGCTCGGGGAAGCGTGGGTGGAGCATCACCCCATCGGCGTGCTGATGGCCGTTGAGCCGTGGAACTTCCCGTATTACCAGCTGATGCGCGTCCTGGCGCCGAACCTGGCGGCGGGTAACCCCGTCATCGCCAAGCATGCCAGCATCGTGCCGCACTGCGCCGAGACCTTTGCCCATCTGGTGCGCGAGGCGGGGGCACCGGAAGGGGCATGGACCAACTTGTTTATTTCGTCCGAGCAGGTGGCGAACATCATTGCCGACGATCGCGTGCAGGGCGCCGCATTAACCGGCTCCGAAAAGGCGGGCAGCGTGGTGGCGGCGCAGGCGGCGAAGCACATCAAGAAATCTACGCTGGAGCTGGGCGGTAATGACGTGTTCGTGGTCCTGGATGACGCAGACCTTGAGAAGGCCGTGAAAATTGGCGTTAACGCGCGGCTCAACAACGCCGGGCAGGTCTGTACCGCGGCGAAGCGCTTTATCCTGCATGAAAAGATTGCAGAGGCCTTCCTGAGCAAATTCACCGAGGCGTTTAAGCAGGTGAAGATTGGCGATCCGCTGGACGAAAGCACCACGCTGGGGCCGCTGTCGTCTAAAGATGCGCTCGAAACGCTGACCAGACAGGTTAACGAGGCGGTGAAAAACGGCGCCACGCTGCACTACGGCGGCAAACCGGCGCAGCGCGACGGGAGTTTCTTCGAACCGACGATCCTGACGAATATTTCCCGCGATAACCCGGCGTATTTCGAAGAGTTTTTCGGCCCGGTGGCGCAGATGTACGTGGTGAAAAACGACGACGAGGCGGTCGCGCTGGCGAACGACTCCCACTACGGCCTGGGCGGGGCGGTATTCAGCCAGAATATCGAGCGCGCGAAGAAAATGGCGTCGCGGATTGAGACCGGGATGGTGTACATCAACTGGCTCACCGATACCGCGCCAGAGCTGCCGTTCGGCGGCGTGAAGCGCTCCGGCTACGGGCGCGAGCTGTCGGATATGGGGATCAAAGAGTTTGTGAACCAGAAGCTGGTGGTGGTGCATAAGTAAGAGGTCATAAAAAAACCTGCCAGCCGGCAGGTTTTTTTAAAGGGATTATTGCACTTCGATCTTGTCCCAGCCGCTTTTGAACATGCAGCTGTCAACTAACGTATCCCGGCGATATTCATTCGCGTCTTCAACCGTGTAGCTCGTGGAAATATCCTTTTTCTTGTTCTTTTTGTCCGTTTTTTCCGAGCTGGATCCGGTTACGACGTTATCCGGGGGCAGATCGATCAGCGCCTGCGCTTCGCATTCCGTGAGCTTTTTATTCATTTCCGCATCGCTGACGCCCGGTTTCACCCATTTGTACTGGACGCAGCCGGCGAGCATCAGCGTGAGGCTCAGAACGCAAAGCGCGGTCATGCGGTGTTTCATCAGAAGGTGACTCCACCGCCTACATATGCGCCGTCAATCAGCGTGTGGCCAGGACGACCGTCTTTGCCGTCCACGCTCACGTGGCGGTAGCCCACTTTCAGGGTCACTGGCGTAATTGGCGTCCAGCTTACGCCGCCGTTGGCTTCGACGTAGTTTTTCACGCTGTTGTTCAGGCCTTCTGGTGCGACATAGCCTTCACCGTACACGTGGATGCTGTCGGTCAGGGCAACGTTTACGCCGCCGCCAATCGGGAACGCCACGCCGTTATCGCCTTTTTTCGGGCCGAGGTAGATGGCTTTTGCGCCCGCGTTCAGCATCACCGGGCCAAGACCCAGGTTGTAGCCTGCGCCCACGCCGCCGGTCTGGGTACCGTCGTCGGTGTTTTTGAGCCAGTTACTTTCCAGATAAACACCGGATGAGGATTTCCCCATTTCCAGATTGAGGTTGGTAAAGTTTTTACCCTGCTCAACGGTGCCGCCCATCGCCAGTGCGGAACCCGATACGGCAGCCAGAGCAGAAAGAAGAAGGATATTCAGTTTTCTCATGTTTTTTGCCTCGTCATTAAATTCATCTGGGCGCACCTTAACAAGCGATGTTAATGACTGCAAATGTGATATAAATCGCGGTTTTATACTGATATTGTTAACTTTTTTATTGAAGTTGTTGCAATGATGTTTGATTGTCGGGGTGTCAACAGGGGATGTTTTTAGCGTTTAGGAACCGTTTAGTTTTTTGACTAAACATAAACTGAACGAGGCGGGGATAGTGATTTGAGATGAATTAATTGGGTTTCTAATAATTTCCAAAAATGTTTCGCCTGTCACACAAAACAACAAAGCCTTACATTTCGAGCGATGAATATACGTTCAATCGCGCAGGTCGGTTTCCTTTTCATGTCATTTTTCTGACACGTTTATTCTTTACGTTGTTGGCTTCACTAACTGGATGCTAACAATATGAAAAGAAAAATTATTCCTTTGCTAATCGGCTGTGCGCTCTCTTTCTCTGGCCTGGCGGCGCAGCCTACTGCTGAGCGCTATGTCGTCAGCTTCCCTGAAGGCTCCCACGTGAGCTACAGCGGCGCGTTTGCCAGCGCCTTTCCGAACGGACTCCCCGTGGGCATTGGCTCCGGCCTGCTGTTTACGGGCAAGCAGGGCGACGCCCTGACCTTTGCGACCGTGACCGATCGCGGTCCAAACGCCGATGCGCCAAAAATGGGTAAAAACGAAGCCAAAATATTTGTCACGCCAGATTTTGCGCCGCTGCTGATGACCATCCGCGTTCAGAACGGCAAAGCAGAGGCAACGGATGCCCGCCCGCTGCATGATGATAAAGGCGAGATTAACGGTCTGCCGCTGCAAAGCGGCGTGATTGGCTCCACCAATGAAGTGGCGTTCAGCGACACCCTCAAGATCCTGAAGGGCGACAACCGCGGGCTGGACACGGAAGGCATCACCCCGGACGGCAAAGGCGGCTACTGGCTGTGCGACGAATATGGCCCGTTCCTGATTAACGTCGACAGCAAAGGGAAGATCCTGGCGATCCACGGGCCGCAGGCCGCGGAAGGGGAGAAATCCATCGCGGGCGGCCTGCCAAACATTATCAAATGGCGCCAGGCGAACCGGGGCTTTGAAGGCCTGACCCGGATGCCGGACGGGCGGATTATCGCCGCCGTGCAAAGCACGCTGGATATTGACGGCAAGAGCAAAAAGCAGGCGCTGTTTACGCGTCTGGTGAGCTTCGACCCGGCGACCGGGAAAACGGCGATGTACGGTTACCCTATCGACAGCGCGGCCTACAGCAAAAACAGCGACGCCAAAATCGGCGACATCGTGGCGCTCGATAACCAGCACATCCTGCTGATTGAGCAGGGAAGCGATAAAAACGACGGGATGCGTAACCTGATTTACAAGGTGGATCTCAGCAAGGCGAGCGACCTTTCCGCCTTCGACAAGCCGGGCGAGTACCCGGAGTTTGATGATGAGAAAACCCTGGCGCAGCGCGGCATTACCCTTGCGGCTAAAACGCAGGTCGTCGATCTCCGCGCACTGGGCTGGCAGCAGGAGAAGGCCGAAGGGCTGGCGCTGATCGACAGCAAAACGCTTGCGGTAGCGAACGATAACGACTTTGGCGTAAAGGTGGCGATGCAAAACCCGGTCGAGGGCAAGAAGCTCAAGGATTATCGGGTGAACGCGGAAGGCAAGCTGACGCTGGATGATAAGCCGGTGGAAACCACGCTCAGCGTGAAGCCGCTGAAGAAGCCGGAGTCGGACAGCGAGCTGTGGATTGTGACGCTGCCGGAGGCGGTGAAATAAGTATCCCCACAAAATAATGCCTGCACAGACGCCCCCTCTCCCTTGAGGGAGAGGGCTGGGGTGAGGGGGAACATACGGCTCTAGTGGTCATTCCGTTCACTTCATGTTCCTTGCTACTCTGTAACGGCATGACCGGTGAACGTGCCAGGGTGGCTCAATCGCCACCACCCTGGCGACCCGGGCTCCCGGCGGTAAATCGCCGCTTCGCGGTGCCCTCAGCTTATTCCTTCAGGCTATCGGGTCGGGCATGAGCCTGCATCCCTGCAGGCCACGCCCTCTCGGCGCATCCCTGCGCCTCGCCCCGGCCTTACGGAAACGCTTCGGCGATTTACAGCCGGACCAGGGCGTCGCTGTAAGTCATTAATTAACCTGAAGCAACGTTCATCGCTTCAGGTTAATAAATTACTGGGCAGAGGGGATGCATGGCTGTTATTTCTTCAGACCCGCAAACGCCGCCCGAATCTCTTCTTCTGGGAGTTGGATACCGATAAACACCATCACGCTGTGCGGTGCTTCCTCGCCCCAGGGGCGATCCCAGTCTGCGCTGTACAGGCGCTGCACGCCCTGGAACAGCAGGCGGTTCGGCTCGCCGTCAATCCACAGCATCCCTTTGTAGCGCAGCAGCTTGTCGGCAAACGACAGCAGCAGGTTTTCCATCACGCGCGAAACCTCGCCGATGTCCACCGGGTAGTCCAGCTCCACCACTATCGACGCCACGTCGTTTTGCCTGTCTCCCATAAAGTGGAAGCGCGGTTTTGCGGTGACGTTCTCCTCCAGCATAAAGCCGTTGGTGTTGAACAGCTGAGACAGATCGATGTCGCCATGCGTCACCGTGTAAACCGGCGCGCGGGAGTTAATGCGCGTCAGGCGCTCGCGCAGTTTTTCGCTTTCGCCCGCCACGTCGGTTTTGGTCAGCAGGATGCGGTCGGCGTAGCCCACCTGAGACTGGGCGATGGTGAACTGGTTCATCTGCTCGTCGGCGTGAACCGCGTCGACCAGGGCAATCACGCCGTCCAGCAGGTAGCGCTGGCAGAGGATTTCGTGAGAGAAAAAGGTCTGAATAATCGGGCCGGGGTCGGCCATGCCGGTGCACTCGATCACCAGGCGGTCAAAGTCGATCTCGCCGCGATCGCGGCTGTCGAGTAGATCCAGCAGGGCGTCTTCTAATTCGTTAGAGCGGGTGCAGCAGATGCAGCCGTTGGTCAGGGTTTTGATCTGGGTGGCGCGATCGCCGATCAATTGATCGTCAACGGAGACCTCGCCGAATTCGTTTTCGATGACGGCGATTTTGAAGCCGTGCTGTTCGTTCAGGATGTGGCGCAGCAGGGTGGTTTTACCGGCGCCGAGGAAACCGGTCAGCAGGGTAACGGCAATCGGGGTCATGGTCTCTCCTTTAGCAGCAGCGAACGCCGCCTTCTCCACTTCCGCCGTAGCGCGCTTCCTGACGCTCGCGGAAGAATTCGGTGTAGGTCATGTACGGCTTATCCGGATGGTTGGTCTTCATATGCTCAACGTAGTTGTCGTAGTCCGGAATGCCAATCAGCATTTTCGCCGCCTGACCGAGGTATTTTTTTGCTTCGCCTAAGTTACCAAACATTGTGGGTTCCAGACAGAAAAAGCCCGGCGATGTGAGTCCGCTGGGCTTATGTTCCCCTCACCCCAGCCCTCTCCTAAAGGGAGAGGGGGAGGATTGCGGATTAATGGTGTGAAGAGGTCTTCACGCCGCCTTCCGGCACCGGCACGTACGGGGTTTCTTTATCCGTACGGCCGTCGGCGTTGCGCACTTTCAGCCAGGTTTTGATGCCGTAGAAGATGATGCTGTACACCACCACCAGGAACAGAATGCTCAGACCCGCGTTGGTGTAGTTGTTCACCACGATATGGTTCATGTTGGCAATCTGCTGTGCGGTCAGGTCCGCGCCGCCTGCGGCAATCTTCTCTTTGTACTGGTTAGCCATGAAGAAGAAGCCTTCCAGCTGCGGGTTGGCGCTGAACAGCTTCAGGCCAAGCGCCCAGGTGGTGCAGAGCAGCAGCCATAGCGCAGGAACAACGGTTACCCAGATGTATTTGGTGCGCTTCATCTTCACGAGGACCACGGTACCCAGCACCAGAGCAACGGCTGCGAGCATCTGGTTAGAGATACCGAACAGCGGCCACAGGCTCTTCACGCCGCCGAGCGGGTCGACAACGCCCTGATACAGCAGGTAGCCCCACAGGCCGACGCAGCCCGCAGTACCCAGAATACCCGCCACCAGAGAGTCGGTTTTCTTCAGGAACGGCACGAAGTTACCGAGCAGGTCCTGCAGCATGAAGCGGCCCGCACGGGTACCGGCGTCCAGCGCGGTCAGGATGAACAGCGCTTCGAACAGAATACCGAAGTGGTACCAGAAGCCCATGTCCGCCCACGGCAGCACCTTGTGGAACACGTGTGCGATACCGACGGCCAGCGTCGGCGCGCCACCGGCGCGGTTCAGTACGGACGGTTCGCCGATGTCCTTCGCGGTTTGCATGATCTGCTCAGGCGAAATCACGAAGCCCCAGGAGCTGACGGTCGCCGCCGCGTGTGCGCTCGCGTCCTTCAGCTGCGCCATAATCAGCGCCGCGTTGTCACCGCCCATCTCGTGCAGGTTTGGCATGGTGATGCCGAGGCCCGCAGGCGGGGTGTTCATCGCGAAGTAGAGACCCGGTTCGATGATAGACGCGGCAACCAGCGCCATGATCGCCACGAAGGACTCCATCAGCATCGCGCCGTAGCCGATCAGACGCGCGTCTTTCTCGTTCGCCAGCAGCTTAGGCGTGGTGCCGGACGCAATCAGGGCGTGGAAGCCGGAGACCGCACCGCAGGCGATGGTGATGAACAGGAACGGGAACAGGGCGCCTTTCCACAGCGGGCCGGTACCGTCGATGTACTGCGTGACCGCAGGCATTTTCAGGTCCGGGTTAATCACCAGGATACCGATCGCCAGACCAACGATAACGCCGATTTTCAGGAAGGTGGCCAGGTAGTCACGCGGGGCCAGAATCAGCCAGACCGGCAGCAGCGCGGAGATAAACGCATAGCCAATCAGCGCGAAGGTAATGGTAGTGTCCTTGAAGGTCAGCGCCGGGCCCCAGTAAGGGTCGTGCGCAATCACGCCGCCGAAGTAGATGGAGGCTACCAGCAGCACGATACCAATCACCGACACTTCACCTACGCGTCCCGGTCTCAGGAAGCGCATGTAGATCCCCATGAACAGCGCAATTGGCACGGTTGAGCAGACGGTGAAGACGCCCCACGGACTTTCGGCCAGCGCTTTCACCACGATCAGGGCCAGCACCGCGAGGATGATGATCATAATCAGGAAGCAGCCGAACAGAGCGATCGTCCCCGGCACGCGGCCCATCTCTTCTTTGACCATCTCACCCAGAGAGGCGCCGTTACGGCGAGAAGAGATAAACAGCACCATAAAGTCCTGCACCGCACCCGCCAGCACCACGCCGGCGAGCAGCCACAGGGTACCCGGCAGGTAACCCATCTGCGCGGCCAGCACCGGGCCCACCAACGGGCCTGCGCCCGCGATAGCGGCAAAGTGGTGACCAAACAGCACGTAGCGGTTGGTTGGCACGTAGTTCAGGCCGTCATTGTTAATGACCGCCGGGGTGGCGCGCGTCGGGTCTAGCTTCATGACCTTCTGCGCGATGTACAAGCTGTAGTAGCGATAAGCAACAAGATAGACGGAAACGGACGCAACCACGATCCACAGGGCGCTTACGTGTTCGCCCCGGCGTAATGCGACAACCGCCAGACAAAAAGCGCCGAGGATCCCGAGTAAGGCCCAGGGCACGTGCTTCAGTAGTTTTTTAGTATCCATAGTAAGACCTGGTTTTTTATGTAAAGAAAAAAGGGTCAGGGTTCGTTGTGAGGAGGTATTGATTAATGCTGGAGCGATCGTGCCAGATCCTCGCGCGTGTAAAGGACGGTAAATGAATGAGTGGTTGAAAGTGCCGGGTGAGCGGTCAAAGGGGGCGACGAGCGGTTCCGGCTCGCCGCCAGGGGGCGAAATTATGTGATTGAGATCACTTGATTATTCGGGTTACGCTCCACCGCCAGATAGTTCTCCAGCGTTCTAATCAGTTTTTCCTTCAGCCAGTTCGGCTCCAGAATCTGAATGTGGGGCAGCCAGTAGAACAGCAGCGGCAGGATCTGGTTTTCGTGCGCCGCCTGGCAGCGCAGCGTGACGCCGCCCTGCTGCTCCTCCAGCAGCTCCTGTTCCGGCAGAAGATCGCGGCGCAGGAAGTAATGTGAAATATTATCTTTGATAAATATTTTCACCGCGAAAGTATTTTCAGACACCCAGGGATCGAGGCTTTTCTCCAGCAGCTCAAGGACATTTTCTTCGGGCGTAAAGGTCGTTTTCTGAATATCAAACCAGCTAATCTGGCTCAATGAGAAGGATTTCAGGCGGCTATTTTCGGTGGCTTGTAAATACCATATATTTTTTTTGTTAATGAGTTTATAGGGATTAATCAGACGGGTTTTTCCCTTATAAACGATCTGACAAACATTATGGTTTTTAATCGATTTCTCGATTTTCGTTAAATGACGGCGAATATCACGTTCTACCGTGTGTTCTGCCTCATTGCCAAGAATAAGAATATGGTTTTCGTCAACGCGCGTTTCAAGCTTTTGCCAGAATTCCATATTTCTTTCAGGGAAAAAGCTGTCAGCATTCAGGAAGTTAGCGAGGGTGTGATGTAAGCCTTGTCCGCCGGGCGATTGTGCAGAATGGATCAGCCGATATAGCCCGTTACCGGTATGCTCAACAATGGGAGAGAGGGCATTTAAATCCCGGTAGACGGTACGCTCGGTAATTTTAAATTTTTCCATTAGCGCACTGCGGTTTACCACACCGTTTAAATGTAGCTCAACCAGAATATCGACCAGACGTTCAGCCGAGCGGCTCCGCGTCGTTTTAGCCATAAGGTCATCCTGTATATTTAGGTATGCGCTGAATGATGCGGATGCACTGACAAAAGGTGTCAGTATTCAGTCACAGAAAATTTCTCTTATGGGTATATAACGGCGTGATTTAGCGGAAACCTTAGGAGTTTTTGTAGAAAGCGGCGCTGGCCGGAAAAAAAGGCCAGCGCGAGGGGGGATCACACGGCGGCTTCCGCCTCCAGCATGACCGGATGGAAACGGCGCTTGAAGTAGATCAGACCGTGTCCCGCGTCACTCAGAATAATGTTCTTAACTTCAACAAGATAGACAAGATGCGTGCCGATGGTTTGCACCTGGCTAATCTCGCCCTCAAGGCTGGCGAGCGCGCCCTTGAGCACCGGCTGCGCCAGCGGTCCTTTCTGCCAGCAGGAGAGGGCAAAGCGCTCCTCCATCGTCATACCGGTCATCCCGGCGAAATGGCGAGCCATGATCTCCTGTTCGTGGTTCAGCACGTTAACGCACAGCCTGCCGTTGCCCTGAAATACCGGGTTCATGGCGCTGTTGGTGTTGATGCACACCATAACCGACGGCGGGGTGTCCGTGACCGAACAGACGGCGGTGGCGGTAATGCCGCAGCGGCCCGCCTCGCCCTCGGTGGTGATCACATTAACCGCCGCCGACAGGCTGCTCATTGCGTCGCGAAAACGCAGGCGTTGTTCATCTGAATGCATTGCAACCTCCCGCTGCGCTATTTCAGCAGCTTGTCGAGCATGTTGATATCGCTGTTGTTGTGCAGGTGCGGCACCGTCCAGCCGTGCTGGTCGTATTCGGACATGCAGCGGTCGACCATCGCCATCATTTTGTCCATGTTGCCGGAGCTCTGCGCCTGGCGCAGACACTGCAGGCGGATCTCATCCTGGCTGCCGGAGTAGTTGATTTCGTACAGCTCGTGACGGCCGCCAAACTCGCTGCCGATGGCGTCCCACATCAGCTTCAAAATCTTGATGCGCTCGACGTGATCCATGCCGTTGGAGCCGCGCACGTACTTCGCCAGATACTGGTCGATCTGCGGGTTGTTCAGATCCCGGGCGCTGGACGGCAGGTAGATCAGCCCGGACGTCACGTTACGCTCGATGATGTTCTTGATCTTCGCGTAGGCCATCGGCGCCATCACGCGGTAGGTTTGTAGCGCGGCGTGATCCGGCAGATACGCGCCGTTGACCCACGGGGTGGCTTCGGAGCACATGGAGTCACTCAGCGCCCAGAACATGTTGCGCCAGGCCACCACTTCGCCGAGATCCGCCTGCACGCCGCGGAACTCCAGGGTGCCGGTGCACTCCAGGGATTTCTTCAGCAGGGCGGTGATGAAGTCGAGCTTCACCGCCAGGCGAACGCAGGCCTGCAGCGGGTACATCCGCGCAAAGCCGCCTTCCATCGTCCAGCGACGGCAGCGGTCGAAATCGCGGTAGATCAGCACGTTTTCCCACGGGATCAGCACATGATCCATCACTAGGATCGCGTCGTTCTCGTCGAAGCGGCTTGAGAGCGGGTAGTCGTACGGGGATCCGGTTGCGCCTGCCACCATCTCGTAAGAGGCGCGGGAGATCAGCTTCACGCCTTCGGCATCCATCGGCGCGACGAACATCAGCGCGAAGTCCGGGTTTTCGCCCATCACCTGCGCGGAGCCGAAGCCGATCATGTTGTAGTGGGTCAGCGCCGAGTTGGTTGCCACCACCTTCGCGCCGCTGACGATAATCCCGGCGTCGGTCTCTTTCTCCAGCTTGATGTAGACGTCTTTCACCTCGTCCGCCGGCTTGTGGCGGTCGATCGGCGGGTTAACGATGGCGTGGTTGAAGTACAGGCCGGTTTCCTGAATGCGGGTGTACCAGTTGCGGGCGTTCTGTTCGAACTGGCCGTAGAAGGCCGGGTTGGCGCCGAGCGCGCAGCCGAACGCGGCTTTGTAGTCCGGCGTGCGGCCCATCCAGCCGTAGCTCAGGCGCGACCACTCGGCGATGGCGTCACGCTGCTGGCGCAGGTCGTCGGCGCTTTTCGCCACGCGGAAGAACTTGTGGGTATAGCCGCCGCTGCCGGTGTCGGTGCCCCAGCAGAGCGTGTCCTGCATCTCCGGCTTGTGCAGCGCGTCGTACATCTGTGCGATGGAGGCCGCCGCGTTGCGAAACGCCGGATGGGTGGTGACGTCTTTGACGCGCTCGCCGTAGATATAAATCTCACGGCCGTCCTGCAGGCTTTTTAAATACTCTTCGCCGGTTAACGGACGTTTGGCATCAGCGCGGAAATCTTCAGGCTTCATAGGGACCTCGTATCGGAATAAGGTTGTTAAATTTATGTTTTGTTTTTGTTGTTTAATTGAAGCCTGAGAGGGGCGGAACGTGAAGGGACGATTGGGACAACGGCGGGTACTTTTCGCGAGAGATCGCAGAGTGTGATTTCCCTCACCCTTCCCTCTCCCAAAGGGAGAGGGGACGGTTACTCCCTCTCCCTTTGGGAGAGGGGAACAGGCGACACAGGTACTTTCTGCGCCCGATACGCGCTCGGCGAGCATCCCACTAAGCGATTAAAAAACCGGGCAAAATAGGCCGGGTCCTTAAACCCCAGCTGCCAGGCAATGTCGCTGACCGCGCTGTCGGAGAAGAGCAGCAGCCGCCTGGCTTCCCGCAGCTGGCGGTCGAAGATCAGCCGCTTCGGCGGGCGGTTGGCGAAGCGGCGGCAGATATCGGTCAGGCGGGATTCGGTCAGGTGCAGCTCGCTGGCGTATTCCGGCACCGTCCAGTGCTGGTGGTAATGAACGTCAATCAGCTGGGTAAAGCGCTGGAACAGCTTCAGCTCGCCGCGCATGCCGCCCGAAGCGTGGTCGTCGAGCTTCGCGTTGCGCAGCAGCAGGGTAAACACCGCCTGCGCCAGCAGGACCAGAGTATGTTCGCGACCCGGCAGCTGTTCCGTGGATTCCCGGGCGATAAGCTGCCAGTAGTGCTTCAGCGCCGCCAGCTCGTCCGGCCTGTCGGCCAGCGAGAGGCAGATCCCCGGCAGGCCAAACGCTTCCCGCGTGCCGGGATAGAGCACCTCCAGCAGCGGCCAGATCAGATCCTCGCGCACCGTCAGCACGTGTCCGTCGCTGTCGGATTCGGTGATAAACGCGTGCGGCACCGACGGCGGCGTGAGGACGAACAGCGGGGCCTGCACCGAGTAGCGGTGATCGTCGAGCTGGAGCTCAATCTGCCCGGTATCGAGAAAGTGCATCTGAAAATACTGGTCGTGACGGTGCGCCTGCATGTCGCGGCCAAAAAAGGCCGCCATGCGCGCGAACGACTGGTAGTGCACATCGTCGGTGCCCAGACTTTCGTCGTACTCCTTGCTGATATCAATGTTGGCGATAGGGCTCTGGCACATGCTCGTTCCTTTGTTGATCCCGCTGCGTCATCGGAATGCGCGTCAGCACCAGCGCGCCGACCACCAGCAGCCCGGCCACAAACCACAGCCCGGAGCTGAAGCTGCCGGTCGCGTCGCGCAGAATGCCGATCAGCAGCGGGCTGACGGCGGATCCGACGTTGCCGATGGCGTTGATCACCGCCAGCGCCACCGCGCGGGACTGCAGGCTAATCACCCGATCCGGCGTGGTCCAGAATATCGCCATGGCGGTAAAGGATCCGGTTGAGGCCATAATGATGCCAAGCAGCTGGATCAGGCTGTGATCGGTGGCCGAGGCCAGCATCCATCCCGCCGCGGCGAACAGGTACGGCAGGATGGTGTGCTTTTTTCGCTCTTTCAGCCTGTCGGAGCGTCGGCTCCACCAGATCATCCCGAGAATGGTGCAAAACTGCGGGATCGCCGCCAGCAGGCCGATGACGATATTGCTGCTCCCCGTGTTGAAGCTTTGCAGGATCTGCGGCGTCCAGATGTTGATGGCGCTGAGCGTGTTGGTCAGGCAGAAGTAGGCCAGCGTGTAGAGCAGCACCGCCGGGGTCAGCACTTCGCGCAGCGTCGATCGCGGCGTGACGGACTGGGCAATGGCGACCTCCTGCTCGCGGGCGATCATCGTTTTCAGCGCCTGCTTTTCGTCGTCGTCGAGCCAGGTAGCTTGATCCGGCGTGTCGTTGAGATAAAACCAGGTCACCACGCCGAGCACCACCGACGGCAGCCCCTCCAGCAGGAACAGCCACTGCCAGCCCTTCAGGTTCCACAGCCCGTCCATCGCCAGAATGTAGCCGGAGAGGATCGAGCCGAGCATCATGGTCACCGGCATGGCGATCATAAACAGCGCGTTGGCGCGGGCGCGGTGATAGGCCGGGAACCACCAGGTGAGGTAGACCAAAATCCCCGGCAGGAAGCCCGCTTCGGCAATGCCTACCAGCATGCGCAGGACGTAGAGCGTTTCAGGGCTGGTGGCAAACATGGTGCAGGTGGAGGCGATGCCCCACACCACCATGATCCCGGCGATCCAGCGCCGCGCGCCGATCTTCGCCAGCATGATGTTGCTCGGGATCCCGCACAGCACGTAGGTGACGTAAAACAGCGTCGCGGCCAGGCCAAACATGGTCGATGTGAGGCCCAGATCTTTGCCCATCGTCAGCCCGGCAAAGCCGATGTTGATACGATCGAGAAACGAAAAGACAAACAGGATAAAGAGAAAGACGATCAGGCGTCGGAACAGCTTGTTAATGGCGCGATGTTCAACAGCTTTATTATCATGGGTTTGCAGGGTAGAGGTCGTCATGGTGCGCTCCAGATCTTACGTTTAGTAGACGGATTTATTGTTATTAACTGACGTAACCGGTTGTTCGATAAAGCGTGCCGCCAGCGCTTCGGCGCCGCGGGCGAGCAGGGTGGTGTCGACGCCGACGGCGACAAACAGCGCGCCAAGCTCGAGGTAGCGTTTCGCCAGCGGCTCGTTCGCCATCAGGATGCCGGGGGCTTTGCCCGCGCTGAGGATCTGCGCGATAGCCTGCTCGATGGCGGCCTGCACCTCCGGGTGCTGCGGATTGCCGGCAAAGCCCATGTCGGCGCTCAGATCCGCCGGGCCGATAAACACGCCGTCGACGCCTTCAACGTCGAGGATCTGCGGCAGATTTTTTAGCGCCTCGCGGGTTTCAATCTGCACCAGCACGCACATGGCGTCGTTGGCCTGCTGCTGGTAATCCGGGATGCGGTTCCAGCGCGAGGCGCGCGCCAGGGCGCTTCCGACCCCGCGAATGCCCGCGGGCGGGTAGCGGGTGGCACGTACCGCCAGCCGCGCTTCGTCGGCGTTTTGCACCATCGGCACCAGCAGGGTTTGCGCGCCCACGTCCAGCAGCTGTTTGATCTGCACCGGGTCGTTCCACGACGGGCGCACCACCGGCTGGCTGGGATAGGGCGCGATGGCCTGTAATTGGGTTAAGACGGTTTGCACGCTGTTCGGCGCGTGCTCGCCGTCGATCAGCAGCCAGTCGAAGCCTGCCCCGGCCAGCAGCTCGGCGCTGTAGCTGCTGGTGAGCCCCAGCCATAAACCGATTTGCGGGCGGCCCGCCTTCAGCGCCGCTTTGAATGCGTTTTGCATGGTTGTCTCCTTACACAAAGCGGCAGCTGATGGAGCCCATGTTGCCGTAGTCGACGTGGAAGGTGTCGCCTCTGCTGGCGGGCACCGGGCGGGTAAACGAGCCGCCGAGAATAATCTGGCCGGGCTCAAGCTGCACGTCGTACGGTGCCAGCTTGTTCGCCAGCCACGCCACGCCGTTCGCCGGGTGGTTAAGCACGCCTGCGGCGACGCCGGTCTCTTCGATCACGCCGTTGCGGTAGAGCAGGGCGGAGATCCAGCGCAGATCCAGCTCGTCGGGCTTAATCGGGCGGCCGCCGAGGATCACCCCCGCGTTGGCGGCGTTATCGGAGATGGTGTCGAACACCTTGCGCGGGCGCTGGGTTTCCGGGTCAACGTTGTGGCAGCGGGCGTCGATCAGCTCCAGCGCGGGGATCACGTAGTCCGTGGCGTTGTAGACGTCGAAGATGGTGCAGTTCGGGCCGCGCAGCGGTTTTGCCAGCACGAATGCCAGCTCCACTTCGATGCGCGGGACGATGAAGCGATCGACCGGGATGTCGCTGCCGTCGTGGAAGAACATGTCGTCCAGCAGCGCGCCGTAGTCCGGTTCGCTAATCTGCGAGCTGGCCTGCATCGCTTTGGAGGTCAGGCCGATCTTGTGGCCCTTCAGCACGCGGCCTTCGGCAATCTTCAGGCTGACCCATTCGCGCTGGACGGCGTAGGCGTCGTCGATGGTGATCGTCGGGTAGTCGAGAGAGATCTGGCGGATCTGCTCCCGGGACTGTTCCGCCTGATGCAGACGATGGGCGATCAGGGTATGGGTATGTTTGTCGAGCATGGCGATATCCTGTTTTACGTTTGTTTTCTCCCTCTCCCCGTGGGAGAGGGACGGGGTGAGGGCATCAGGCCGCAGAGATTTCCCCTCACCCTAACCCTCTCCCAAAGGGAGAGGGGACGGTATTACTTAAACAACGCGTGCACGTTGTTTTGTTTGTAATTGAGCGTCGGGTGCAGCTCCTCGAGCTCGAATGACAGCGCCAGATAGCGGTTCGCCATTAGCGCCGAGAAGTGCGTTTTGATCAGCGCAAACAGCATCTCCCCCACGGCTTCCCGGCTCTCCAGGCTGCGCCCGGAGCCAATCTTCAGCGTCATATGCACAAAGGCGTAATCGTGCCTGCCGTCGGCCATCTGCCAGGTGTCCAGCCAGTGGGCGCGGCTGCGGATGCCGCCGATGGGGAAGATGCCCGTGGCGGCCAGCGCCTCATTCACTTTGGCAAACAGCCCCGGCAGGTCGGCCTGCTCGCGGATGTTGTCGGTACATTCAGCAATAAAGTGCGGCATGGTGGCTCCTTACGCGGGCAGCGGGAAAACGGCGTTAACCTGGCCGGTGCCGGAGCTGGCGAACAGCTCGGTGAGGAACTCCACCTTGCCGTCGTATTTGTCCCAGCCGAGCATCCCCAGCAGCATCACCGTGTCGTGCATGTTGCCCTCGCCGTAGCAGTAGTCGGCGTACTCCGGCAGCATGCTGCAAAACTCTTTGAACTGCCCCTCGCGCCACAGCTTCACCACGCGCTCGTCCATCTGGCGGTCGAACTCGCGGGTGTAGCTGTTCATCCCTTCCTCCGCGCGCTGGTCGTCGATAAAGCGGTGCGACAGCGAGCCGCTGGCGAGCACCGCCACGGTGCCGTCGTATTTTTCGATGGCGCTGACGATGGCCTCGCCCAGCCTGCGGCTGTCGGCGAAGTCGTGAACCGTGCAGAACGCCGAGATGGAGACCACTTTGAAGTGTTTATCCGCGTTCATGTAGCGCATCGGCACCAGCGTGCCGTACTCCAGCTTTAGGCTCGGGATGTTGTGCGCTTTGGCGCGCACGCCGAGCTTCACCGCCTCGTCGGCAATCAGCTGGCCGAGCGCCGGGTTGCCGTCGTAGTCGTAGGTCATGTCGCGGATAAAGTGCGGCAGCTCGTTGCTGGTGTAGACGCCCGCAAAATGGTCCGCACAGTTGATGTGGTACGCGCTGTTCACCAGCCAGTGGGTGTCGAACACGATGATGGTGTCCACGCCCAGCTCCCGGCAGCGCTTGCTGATTTCTTTATGCCCGTCGATGGCCGACTGGCGGCAGCCGTGGTTTTTCCCCGGCAGCTCGGAGAGGTACATCGACGGAACGTGGGTGATTTTTGCCGCTAACGCTAATTTACCCATGGTCAGATCCCCCACTTTGGAATCGGATGGTCGCCCATGGAGATGCAGACGTTCTTCATCTCCGCGAACACCTCGAAGCTGTACTCGCCGCCCTCGCGGCCGGTGCCGGAGGCCTTCACGCCGCCAAACGGCTGGCGAAGGTCGCGCACGTTCTGGGTGTTCACGAACACCATGCCCGCTTCGATATTCCGCGCCAGGCGCAGTACCTTGCTGACGTCCTGGGTCCAGATGTACGACGCCAGGCCGTACTCCACGTCGTTCGCCAGGCGCAGGCCTTCCGCTTCGTCCTTAAACGGCAGCAGGCAGGCCACCGGCCCGAAGATTTCTTCCTGCGCCACGCGCATGCGGTTGTCGACGTCCGCCAGCACGGTTGGTCGCAGAAAGTTGCCGCCCTTCAGGTGCGCAGGCAGATCGGTTGGTTTGTCCGGGCCGCCCGCCAGCAGGGTTGCACCCTCTTCAATGCCGAGGCGGATGTAGCCGGAGACTTTCTCCCAGTGCTGCTTGCTGATGAGTGCGCCGATCTGGGTGTTCGGATCGGTCGGGTCGCCCACGCGCAGGCGGTTGGCGCGCTCGGCAAAGCGCTTCACGAATTCCGGGTAGATGCTCTGCTGGATGAAGATGCGCGAGCCCGCGGTGCAGCGCTCGCCGTTGATGGAGAAGATGGTGAACAGGGCGGCGTCCAGCGCGCGCTCGATGTCGGCATCTTCAAAAATTAGCACCGGGGATTTGCCGCCCAGCTCCATGGAGTATTTCTTCAGCCCGGCGTTTTTCATGATGTTGCGCCCGGTGGCGGTGCCGCCGGTGAAGGAGACGGCGCGCACGTCGTGATGGCGCACCAGCGCGTCGCCTGCCGTCGCGCCGTAGCCCTGCACCACGTTGAGCACGCCCGCCGGAATGCCCGCCTCCAGCGCCAGCTCGCCCAGACGGTCGGCGGTCAGCGGGGAGAGTTCAGACATCTTCAGCACCGCGGTGTTTCCGAGTGCCAGGCACGGCGCGACCTTCCAGGTGGCGGTCATAAACGGCACGTTCCACGGCGACACCAGCGCGCAGACGCCCACCGGCTGCACCAGGGTGTAGTTGAGCATCTTGTCGTCGACCGGGTAGGTTTTGCCGTTCATCTGCTGGCACACCTCGGCGAAGAACTCGAAGTTGTGTGAGGCGCGCGGGATCAGCACGTTTTTGGTCTGGTGGATCGGCAGGCCGGTGTCGGCGGTTTCCATGGCGGCGATCTCGGGCACGTTCTGGTCGATCAGGTCACCCAGACGACGCATCAGGCGCGCGCGCTCCTTCATCGGCAGGTTGGCCCATTTCGGGAACGCCTCTTTGGCGGCGGCGACGGCCTGGTGAACTTCAGCTTCACCGCCGGCGGCGACTTCCGCTAATACCTCGCCGGAGGCCGGGTTGGTAGTGTGGAAGTACTCGCTTCCGGCGACGTTTTTACCGTTGATCCAGTGGTTAATCTTTTTCATTTTGCAGTCTCCTCGCTGACAATCCGGTTCACCAGGCGTCCCACGCCTTCCACTTCCACCACTACCTCATCGCCCGGCACCACGTCGGACAGCCCCTTCGGCGTGCCGGTGGCAATCATGTCGCCCGGCTGCAGGGTCATAAAATCGCTCAGGTACGCAATCAGGTACGGGATGCTAAAAATGAGATCGGCGGTGGTGCCTTCCTGCCGCAGCTCGCCGTTGACGAAGGTGCGCAGGGCGAGGTTGTGCGGATCGGGGATGGCTTCTTTTGGCACGATGTTTGGGGAAATGGGGGTCAGCCCGTCCCGGCTTTTCACCCTCAGGTTCGGTCGGTAGTAGTTTTCCAGGTAGTCGCGGATGGCGTAGTCGTTGCAGACCGTATAGCCCGCAACACAGTCCATCGCCTCGGCTTCGCTGACCTTACGCGCGGTTTTACCGATGACCACCACCAGCTCCGCTTCGTAATGCATGTATTCGATATTGTTCGGGCGCACCGACGTCTGGCCGTCGCCGTTGAAGGTGTTCGGGGCTTTGATAAATACCAGCGGCTCGGTGGGCGGCTTGAAGTCCAGCTCGCTGGCGTGGTCGGCATAGTTCAGACCGAGGGCAAACAGCGTGGCGTGCGGCGGCGTGCTGTGCGCAATGGCGACGTCGCGTTCATCCACCACCGGGTTTTCCAGCGGCGGAAAACCTTCCGCCAGAATACGCACGCGATCGCCCGGGCGGATCTCCACGCGGCTTTGCGGGGTGCCGAGCAGGATCGCATCGCCGGGATTGAGGGTGGCGAACTCGCTCAGGGCGCTCAGCAGTTCGGCGGCGCTGCGCTGAAGATCGGCCGTGCTCCAGTGGTCCGCTTCGCGGCCGTTGATCTCGGTGATGATGGTCAGGTTATCCACGTTATCCACGGCGACAAGTTCGCCGAGCGGGCAAAATCCGTCCCGGCATTTGGCCTTGATGGCCGGGCGGTAGAAGCTCTCTTCCGGCAGGCTCACCTCGTTGGCGAGCGCATATCCCGCGATGTACTCCGCGGCGTCCTCCACGCGAACCTTGCTGGCGGTTTTGCCCACGACCAGTGCCACCGTCGCGCCGCTTAATACCGTTTCCCCGTGCGGGAAGGGGATCGGCTCGCCCGCGCTAATCACCGTGTTATGCGGTTTGATAAACCACACCGCTGTTTTCGGCGGCGTGTTGTAGGGCGCTTTTTCAAAGGCCTCACGCCAGGCTTCACGCTGGCTTTGATGGTTGAGGGCGACGGCAAAAACGGTACCTTTCATTCATATACTCCTCACCCCGGTGGTCCGGGTTGTGATTTCATTAATATGTTAATGATCTGGTTTTATGCTTTTGCTGTTTATTTCGCAATCAGAAGTGAAAGATTTGTGATGTGAATAACAATAAATTTACATACTGGGTTTTATTGATAATAAAATCATATGCTTAATAAAATTGATGGGTTTCTGTTAGACTTTTTGACGGAAAACGTGTTGTTTATAAAAGCATCTTTTAGGGATTGTTTACTTGTTAATGATGTGAAGGGGAGAGGCTATGCATGATTCATTAACCATCGCGCTGCTGCAGGCGCGGGAAGCGGCGATGTCGTACTTCCGCCCGATCGTGAAGCGCCATAATCTGACCGAGCAGCAGTGGCGCATTGTGCGCGTTTTGGCTGAACATCCGTCGATGGATTTTCACGATCTGGCGTTTCGCACCTGCATCCTGCGCCCGAGCCTGACCGGCATTCTGACGCGGATGGAGCGCGACGGCCTGGTGCTGCGCCTAAAGCCGGTGAACGACCAGCGCAAGCTGTACGTGTCGCTGACCAAAGAGGGGAATGCGCTGTATGAACACGCCCAGGCACAGGTCGAAGAGGCGTATCAGCAGATCGAGGCGGAATACACGCCGGAGAAGATGAAACAGCTGACGGCGCTGCTGGAAGAGTTTATTGAACTCGGAAACCGGCATAACGCAGCGCGGGAAGAAGAGTAAAAACCACAAATTCCAGGATGATTTTCGTAAAGTTTTCCCTTTCCAGGCCGAAAATTCTGTATCTGTCTGAGGAAAGAGAAAACATGTTAAACCGTATCAAGATTGTCACCAGCTTAATGCTGGTTTTAGCGATATTTGGCCTTTTACAACTCACGTCCGGTGGTCTTTTCTTTAATGCCCTTAAGAATGACAAAGAGAATTTCACCGTCCTGCAAACCATTCGCCAGCAACAATCCACGCTGAACGCCAGCTGGGTAGCGTTGCTGCAAACCCGTAATACCCTAAACCGTGCGGGTATCCGCTACATGATGGATCAGAGCAATATCGGCAGCGGCGCGACCGTTAACGATTTGATGCAAATCGCGTCTACGTCTCTGAAACAGGCGGAAAAAAACTGGGCTGCCTACGAAGCCCTGCCGCGCGATCCGCGTCAAAGCGATGCGGATGCCATGGAGATCAAGCGTAACTATGATATTTACCACGGTGCGCTGGCGGAGCTGATTCAGCTGCTGGGTGCCGGCAAAATCAACGCCTTCTTCGACCAGCCGACCCAGAGCTATCAGGACGGTTTTGAGAAGCAGTATGTGAGTTACCTGCAGCAGAACGACAAGCTGTATCAGACGGCGGTCGAAGACAGCAACAGCTCCTACAGCCAGGCTATCTGGGTGCTGCTCAGCGTCCTGATTGCCGTGCTGGTGGTGATCGTGGCCGTCTGGCTCAACATCAAGCAGACGCTGATCTCTCCGCTGAATCGTCTGATCGACAACATTCGCCATATCGCCAGCGGCGACCTGGTGAAGCGCATTGAGGTTCAGGGCACCAACGAGATGGGTGAACTGGCCGACTCGCTGCGCCATATGCAGAGTGAGCTGGTGCGTACCGTCGGCGACGTGCGTAACGGCGCGAACGCGATCTACAGCGGCGCGAGCGAAATTGCGATGGGCAATAACGACCTCTCTTCCCGTACTGAACAGCAGGCCGCTTCCCTGGAAGAGACCGCTGCCAGCATGGAGCAGCTGACGGCAACCGTTAAGCAGAACGCCGAAAACGCCCGTCAGGCGAGCCACCTTGCGCTGAGCGCTTCTGAAACCGCGCAGAAAGGCGGCAAAGTGGTGGATAACGTGGTGCAGACCATGCGCGATATCGCGGGTAGTTCGCAGAAAATTGCCGACATTATCAGCGTGATCGACGGCATTGCCTTCCAGACCAACATTCTGGCACTGAACGCGGCGGTAGAAGCGGCGCGTGCGGGCGAGCAGGGCCGTGGTTTTGCGGTGGTGGCAGGTGAAGTGCGTAACCTGGCCCAGCGCAGCGCCCAGGCGGCTCGCGAAATCAAGAGCCTGATTGAAGACTCCGTGGGCCGCGTGGAAGTGGGCTCAACGCTGGTAGAAAGCGCCGGTGAAACCATGGGTGAGATCGTGAACGCGGTGACCCGCGTAACGGACATCATGGGTGAAATCGCCTCTGCGTCTGACGAGCAGAGCCGCGGTATCGACCAGGTGGGTCTGGCGGTCGCTGAGATGGATCGCGTGACCCAGCAGAACGCCTCGCTGGTAGAGGAATCTGCCGCAGCGGCGGCCGCACTGGAAGAGCAGGCGAGCCGTCTGACTCAGGCCGTGGCGGTATTCCGCATTCAGCAGGAGCAGATGAAAGCGCGCGAATTCGCTGCGGCTAAAGCGGTTTCCACGCCGGTGATGGCGCGTAAAACCGCGACGGCCGATTCAGGCGATAACTGGGAAACGTTCTAACCCGGTGCGTTGTGCCGGGTGGCGGCTACGCCTTACCCGGCCTACGGAAGGTTATTGCAGGCCCGGTAAAAGCGCAGCGCCACCGGGCGATATCAAAGCGGCAGACGCATGGCACAGCGGGAGTTATACGCTAAGCCGTGCGCTGCTTCTTCTTCACGTTTTTCACGCAGTTCAGGCGTGAGTTCAGCTACGTATTCAAACCCCAGCTTTGCATAGAACGGCGCGTTCCACGGTACGTCCCTGAACGTCGTCAACGTCAGCGACGCCAGCCCCAGCGTGCGGGCATGGCCTGCCACGCAGGCGATGAGCTGCCTGCCGATCCCTTTTCCCTGCCAGTCCAGATAAACCGAGAGTTCGACAATAAACAGTGATGAAGGGTGGGCCTCGGCAAGGATAAACCCGACGGGCTGGTCGTTCGCCAGCGCCAGCCAGCTTAGCCCACGTTCGGCATACTCAAGGTGCTGCTCAGCGGAAATAACCTCACCGTCGGCAAGCCAGGCGAGATCCGGGCTTTCACGAAAGCGCTCGCCCGCCGCGCGTTCAATGGCGGGAAGGGAGGCAACGTCGCCGGGACGCGTGGGGCGGACGGTGATGTTAACGTCGACCATTAGCCTGCGCGACTCACAATTTTAATTTCGACCATGCCAATGCCGAGCTCGCGCGGTGAATGGCCGAGAATATTCCCTTCATTGGTGGACTGCGGTTCCGGCGGCACGATCACCAGGGTATTGCTGCGGGATGGGTTCTCAAAATGCAGCGTGTGCGTGCTCACGTCGTTCCCGAGCGTCAGCATCTGCTCCTGGCTGCCCACGCGAACCGGTACGGGCTTGTTAGCGTTGGGGCCATACGCTCTGGCGGTGATCACCAGGTCGAACTGTTCCGGCAGGGGATGGGCGTACTCAATTTTCACCTCGTTGCCCAGCTGCGCGTTGGACCAGCGCCCCCAGGACTCCGGACGCGAGATGCCGCTAAACTGCTTCACTTCCTCGGGCGCGCCGGCCACGTTAAAGATAAAACTGTCCGCTTTGTAGCGAATGTCGTTATCGCTGATTTTCAGCATGTCGACGTTACGCTGATAGCGCGCGGTATCAATCACCGTATCGTTGAACGCGGTTTTGCCTTTCCACTGGGCTTTATCCACGTGCTGTACGGTTTGCTCTCCGCCGAGCTGACCCTGAGAGACGCACCAGTCGGTAGAAAGCGCCAGCGGCTGCGACCAGAGCTGGCCCATCTTGTAACATCTGTCGACCCATACGAAATTATCGCGTGGGGCAAAATCGGCCAGCTGATAGCGCAGCGGAGCGGAATATTCGCTTTCCGGCAGCGGCTCGACGCGCCCCGCCGACACGCGTACCAGCAGCGGCAGACGGAAGCTGCTGCCCGAGAAGGCAATCGTGTTTTTATCCCGATCGACGGTGAAGTCCTTCATCTCTTTCGGGAAGTTCCACAGGCGGATAATGTCTGGCTTCCAGGCGAGGATTTTATCCTTCATGTTGAGGAACACTTCCGACAGGGATTGCCCCGACAGCGTGCTACGGCCCAGGCCAATAAAGTTGTCGCCGCCCAGAATGTCCAGCACGGTTGCGCCGTTATCCATGGAGTTGCGTTTGGTGGCGATGACCTCCTGCTGCGGCTGGTCGCCGCGCAGGACGAAGAACAGGTTGCTGCGATCCTGCTTGTTGAGCCGATCCCAGGCGCTGTTTTTCATCGCCAGATGGTCAGACGAAACGACGATGACGGTGTTTTTAAACCAGGGCGAGGCTTTGATTTTCTCGACCAGCGCGGCAATGTGCTCCTGGCTACAGGTCACGGCGCTGAAAGACGTGTTGTTTTTGCCATCCACGTCATAGCTTTTGCGTTTGCAGCTGCGCGAGACGAACCCGTCCGGATGGTGGGTGTCCACCGTCAGCGCAAAGAGGGAGAAACGCTTGCCCGCGCGGGAAAGCTCCTCGAATTTCTTCCAGGTTTCGTCGAGTACCGTATCGTCATAGAAGCCCCAGTCGTTACGGTAGCTCGGATCGGCAACCGTCGTTTTTAACTCTTCTGAGCCATACAGGTGGTCAAAACCGTGTGATTTCAGGAACACGTCTTTTCCGGCAAAGCGCAGGTTTGCCCCCTGCACAAAATAGTTTTCGTAGCCGGAGTTTTTCAGGATATCGCCGAGGCAAATATTCTGGGGGAAGAACGTCGACATCGAGGCTGAGGCGTTACCTTCAAAAGGCGCGAACAGCGGGATACCGCACTGGGAGGCAACCATTCCGGCAATCGTATAGTCCGTACCCGGCAGCTGCATGGTGTGGCTGAAGTCGAGCCCTTCGTTTTTCAGCGCGCCCAGGTCTGGCGTCAGGTTCGGGAAGGCATCGTTATCAAAGTACGTGCGTTCCAGGCTTTCACCGTAGATGTAGACCAGGTTGAGCTTCGGGCTGGCGATCGTTTTGGACGGTTCTTTGTAGTAAGCCGCGAAATCCGGATCGCCGTCGCGCGACTGGGATTTCACCAGCTCGGTGATCTGATGGAACGCCGGGCTGGCGTCGACGGAGGCCAGCGCCAGGAATAACGCCAGCAGGCTGTAGCCATGATGGTGCGGAAGATGGCGACGTCGACGCAGCACCCAGGCCAGCGCGCCAAAAATCGTCACCAGCGCGACGATAAGGCCGAGCCCCGGAAGAATGTACTTGCCCACACCCGCGCCCGTCAGGCTGTTCGTTAGCGTGTAGAGCACCGCATCGTTAATACCGTCACCGGTAAAGTAGTCGCTGGCGTATAAGGTAATGTTTAAAATAATAAAAATGCCGAGTACCACCAGCGTGGCGATAAACCACCAGGTGTGACGGCCGGCTTTCCAGGCGTAAACGCCGACAGAAGCCAGAAAAAGGATAAGAGACATGAATTCTGACAACAGCATATCCTCATGACGCCAGGTGCTTCGCTGGCTAACTGTTTATTTTTTGGGTCATACAATGTAATTGCGATGTCGTTAAGCTGCAATTTTAGTGTCACGAAAGTGTGCTGTTGTTAGGATTTGGTTTAGAAAATCGTTTTTATGAAGAAGGTCGCATCCTGACAAACGGACGCTGAGACGGTGGCGGCAAGGAAAAACGTTCGTTTAGCGCCGCGTTGCAAGACTATCGCATTAAACGCGGCGTGTTGTGGCAGAAAAAGGGGGGATCAGGAGATGAAATTAACGCCTTGTTTCAGCACCAGATCGCAGGCTTTGGTTTTCACCTGTTTTGCCAGAGAAGAGTTGCCGAGGGTGCTCAGGTTAAGCTGCTGCCCGTTTTGCGCGTTAAGCAGGCCCTGAATGCCGTCCATATAGTTGGTGTCCGCTTTTTGCTCCTGGGTATCCAGACCCAGTTTACCCAGCACCTGGTTTTTCACGTTTTTCGCGTCGGTCACTGAGGCCAGCTTTTGCTTCGCGCAATATTCCAGAATCCCCGCCGCGTTGTTCATCGTGCCCGCGCTAAGGCTCTGAGAGCTGTTGCCCAGCAGGCTGGTGAGGGAAGAGGCGGAGAGTCCACCCTGAGAGCTGCTGCTCTCTTTGGTCAGCTCATTTGCCGCGCTTGACAGGGACTCCTGCCAGGACGCCGCTTGCGCTGCGCCGGTCACCAGCAGCGCGCCTAAAAAGGTGCTGATTAGAATCTGTTTTTTCATCATGGCTCTCTCAAAAAGGTCCGTTTTGGGCCGAAGGGGTTCCAGTATATACCTGTGCCCAGGTGGCGATTCCTGGAACTGTCTTAATACTCTTTGCCGGTAACGCGGCTGCGGTAACTTTCCCAGTCGAAGATGACATAGAGACTGTTACCCAGCTTCATGCGGTCCATGACGCGTTCACCCAGCAGGCGGGTCATCTCGTCGATATTGTGGTTCGTCAGCATGCCGGTGGGGCGTTTGGACGAGGAGCGGCGATCGACAATCTGGTTGATGATCACTTTTTCATAGCGGGATTCTGTCTGAACGCCAATCTCGTCGATGACCAGTAAATCGACATTGCTCAGATCGTTGAGCAATTGCTCTTCGCTGGTTTCGCGGTTGCTGAAGGTGTCTTTCATCGCGGACATGATATCGGCCACGGTGATGATAAGAACCGATTTACCCCGCAGAAGCAGCTCGTTGCAGATGGCGGCTGCAAGGTGGTTTTTTCCGGTACCCGGCTTGCCGCTAAAGATGAAGCTGGCGATATTGCCGTCGAATTCATCCACGTACTGACGGGCGGCGGCAAGGGCGTTCATTTGTCCGTTGGTTTCGACTTTATAGTTATCGAACGAGCAGTTCTGGTGCAGGGGACGGATACCGGAGCGGTTAAAGGTGCGCTGCATTTTCATCGCCCGGTTTTCCCTGGCGAGCGCGGCGGCGCGGATCTCACCTTGCTCTTTTTGCCACGCCAGCAGCTCTTCGCCCGTGGTGAACGCGGGCTTCACGTTGGCAGGCATCATTTTTTGCAGACGTTTCATCAGGTCGCCGACGTTCTTCATTTCGCACCTCGGAATCCGCTGGGGATCTGTTTATCCGGTTCGGAAAACGCGTTGATATCGCGTTTGGGCTGGCCGTTGTTGCCGGCGCGGGTAATTTGAAGATGACGCGCGAGCTTTTGCTGCCATTGAATATGGGTGAAGACTTTCCCTTCCGCCTGCCACCAGGCGGTAAACGCGGCGAGCTCTTCCGCGGTGGCCGGCTGGGTTAGCGCAATGCCCCACAGCGCGGCCTGCCGCTGAAAATCCGCATCCGGCTGCCAGCCCGCGTACAGGGCAAATTTTCCCATCGGAACGGTCACGGGGGCGTTGACCGGCTCATCAAAGAACTGGTTGTCCAGCGTGATATCGCTCGCCGGGCGTGACAGTTGCGCTTCAATCTCCAGAAGCTGTGCCAGGCGTTCCGGCGTGATTGCGTAGAACGCCGGCGCGTTGTCGGCAAAAACCGCAACCGTGCCGCCTTCGGCATGGGTCAACACACCGCGTGGGTCGCGCATAAAGGCATCAATGCCAGCAATGCTGGTGGTCAGAATTCTGGAGGACATAACGCTTACTCTACTGATTACTACGGGCGTGATATGGGCTTATGGTAGCACAGAGAGAGGAAAGGGAAGGAGGGGATTTCCCCGGTGGCGCTGCGCTTACCGGGGCTACGGTCGTAGACCTGAAAAGCACAGCGCCATCAGGTATTTATCACGCGATGATATTCAGGGTCACGTCGATGTTGCCGCGGGTCGCGTTAGAGTACGGGCAAACAATGTGCGCCGCATCGACCAGCTTTTTGGCTTCCGCGGGATCCATACCCTCAACGTGGATGTTCAGTTTTGCCTCGATACCAAAACCGGTAGGCAGCGGTCCAATACCCACTTCGCCTTCAATAAAGGCATCTTTTGGCAGGGTGAATTTGTCGCGTGCGGCCACGAACTTCATCGCGCCCAGGAAGCAGGCAGAGTAGCCCGCAGCAAATAGCTGCTCAGGGTTCGTCACTTCTCCGCCCATGCCGCCCATCTCTTTTGGCACGCCCAGTTTTACGTCCAGTACGCCATCGGAAGAGGTCGCGCGGCCGTCACGGCCACCGGTTGCTTTTGCTTTGGCGGTATAAACAACTTTTTCTAAAGACATGGCAGGTTCCTCATCTTGCTTTAACGTGTGCTATTAAATAGCGTGCGATATATATGGGTAATAATCACGCGTAAAGTATAGCTTTACGCGCGGTGTAGCTGTTGTCGCAAAAGTTCGAGCTGCTGTTTGAGCGCCAGCAAAGTGTCGGTATCACACTGCGCTGCGCAACCCACCGCATGGGGAATACCCAATGCCTGCTGCTGCAGTTCACGTCCCGCTTCGCTCAGGGTAACGGCGACCTGACGTTCGTCTTTACGCGAACGGTGACGGTTGATTAACCCACCACTTTCCAGCCGTTTTAACAGCGGCGTCAGTGTCGCAGAATCCAGAAACAGGCGTTCGCCGATGTCCGACACCGTGACGTCATCCTGCTCCCACAGCACCAGCATTACCAGATATTGCGGGTAAGTAAGTTTCAGCGGTGCCAGCAGTTGCCGGTACAGCTTGTTAAGCGCCAGATTTGCCGAATAGAGGGCAAAGCAGAGCTGGTTATCCAGCTTGAGCGCAGCGGTTGCGTCGTTCGTTTTCGCGTTCATAAGATGAATATAGATAGTGTGCGATTTAATTGCAAGCAATTTTATGGGCAGGTGTAGCGGAGCGCCACCTGAACGGCCATTTTGCGGTAGTGCTGGCGCTGAGCCTGTTCGTCCGCCCCGTCTTCAAACAGGAGCGTGAAGGTGTAGCTGTTGGCAACGTAGTGAAAGCTGAAGCTGCTTATCAGGCGGTGAAGATCGCGGGCGTCAACCGTCTGGCTGAAGAGCTGCTTTTCTTTGCCCCGGAGCAGGATGCCCTCCAGCAGGTCGAGCGCACAACGGTTAACCTGGCGAAGATAGCTCGACTGCTGCATAAAGCGGCCGCGCTGCATGTTTTCCATGCAGATAATCCGGATGTAGTCCGGGTGGTCGGCATGATAGTCAAAGGTGGCTTCAACCAAGTTGACCAGCGCTTCGACGGGGGGCATTCCCGCCAGGCTTAGCGCTTTTTCACTGGCGCGAATCTGGGTGTAAACATGTTCCAGAACCAGGAGATAGAGATTCTCTTTATTCTTAAAATGATAAACCACCATGCGTTTGGTGGTGCCCGCTTTCTCCGCGATCTGCTCCATGCGGGCACCGTTCAATCCATACTCGGCAAAAAGCGCGATGGCGCTCTGAAAAATTTTCTCTTTCAGGCTGGATTCTTCGCTGTGCTCGGGGTGTTCGCTGCCAGGGTTAGCCACATCCTTTCCTTATTTTCACCAAACGGACCAGAAAGATTATCTCCATGGCAGCGAAATAACACAAATATCAAACGCGTGGGCGTTTGCGGTACAGCCACAGCCCGGGGATCGACAGCCCGATAGAGAGCGCGCCGACGATGGACGACGCCTTAAGAAAGTTGCTCAGGAGAAGGATCATCTGAGGCTCGGTGTAGCCAAAGTGGCTGATTTTCACCGCGGAAATCATCGCCGTATAGGCAGATATGCCGGGGAACATTGGGATCACGGCGGCGACGGTGAACACCTTGGGATGCGCCAGATACCAGCGCGACCACTGAATGCCGATACTGCCAACCAGCATGGAGGCCATAAATGTCGACCATTCGATGTTAAATCCTGCGGTCATCATCACCATTCGCGAGCCATGGCCAATCGCGCCCAGCAGCGCACACCATCGCAGAGCGCGTTGCGGAACGTTAAACACCATCGCAAAGCCGACGGCAGGAATGGCGGCCAGAAGCATGTCCTGTGCCAGCGCCAGCAGAAAATCTATCACGCCCATCCGCGTAACCCCCAGAGTGTCATGGCCATCACAACGCCGATGCAGGTCGCCAGCGTCAGCAGGCTGGCAATAGCCCAGCGTGCCAGACCGGTATTGATGTGTCCTTTAAACATGTCGGCAACGGCGTTGATCAACGGAAAGCCCGGAACCAGCAGAAGCACGCTGGCGGCCATGGCAATCGTCGGGGTAGTGGCAAACTGCGGCAGGCGCAGCAGCAGGCCGGAAACCGTGGTGGCGACAAACGCGGTAATGCAGAAGTTAATTTGCGGATGCAGCTGCCTGTGCGTCAGCAGCTGGCGAACATACATGGCGATACTGCTGGCGAAAAAGGTGACGATCGCGCCGTCCCAGCCGCCTTTATTGAGCTTACAAAAGCAGGCGCAAGACAGCCCTACCATCACCACGACAAGCCAGCGCGGATAACGCAATGGCTTAATTTGGCTGAACCGTTTTTCAATCTCCCGAAGATCGAGAAGCTTATGTTCAGCAAGGATGACGATGTGCTGCACTTCGGTCACGACGTGCATATTAATGCCGCGATCATGGTTTTTGCGGGTGGAGGTCAGGCACTGGCCGTCTTTGATCGTGGTCAGCACGATGGCATTAGATGAAATAGCGCTTTCAACGCTATCCATACCCAGCGCCAGTCCCAGCCGGGTGGAAAGCTCCTCAACCAGCGCGCTTTCCGCGCCGTGCTGGAGCAGAAAAAGACCGCACTGAATACATAGCCGCGTGATAGCACGCTGCGTTGACCGATCTGCCTGCATGTATTGTCCTGAAGAAGGTGGAAAGTTGCCGGTTGGCCCATAGCGATTACTTTTAGCACAAAGTGCAGTGCCTCTTGCTGTGGGCCAGATCAAGGTTTATGCAAACAGTTGCAGCGCCTAAGTGCGGAAGGGGTTGGGATTAATTCATCATTCTGGTGAATTATAATTATTAAAAGATAAATTATATATATTTAGTTATTCTAATTTTATATTGTAGTTATTTTAATGACACTGCAATTAAATTTAATTTCGCTTTGTGAGATATTACTGCTGTTTAGGTATTTCTTAAAGTAAGAAAACATCTCATCTTCTGCTTGTATTAACCTGCTTTACACTCAGGGACGAAAATACTCATACGTTGATGCACTTTAACGTTACTCATCACATGAAGAATGGACACGGAGGGTCTATGTTGTCTTTGCACGGTAAGCATAGCGTTATCATTAGCCGGATACCGGTCATGCAAAACGGGTTGGGGGGCGTAATGACTCGCCATTTCCCCGATTTTGAATTGACCTATTGCAGCTCATTGCAGGAGTTAACACTGCTCCAGCTACGCCGCGCTGACGTCATCATTGCCGATATTACAGGCGAATACTGGAATCCTCGGGGCGCGCTCGAAGAGTATTTCAATTTATTGAATCAATACCGGAACATTCACTGGATCTTTTTAGTTTCGCGGCCGCTTAACCCTATTGCCGTTGAGCTACTTGTGCGCCCGGAAAGTACGTTGCTTTCTGATATGGAACCCATTGAAGGCCTGGTGAACGCTATTCGGGCAGGTAGCGAACGCGCAGAGCGGATAAGCCAGACGTTGTTAGCCCCTGAACCTCAAAGTACGGGGGATGAAGACGAAAATGTTATTGCCCTTACGCACTCCGAACGCAAAGTATTGCGGCTGTTAGGTAAAGGATGGGGGATTAACCAAATCGCCACATTGCTAAAGAAGAGCAATAAAACCGTCAGTGCGCAGAAAAACAGTGCGATGCGACGGCTGTCATTACGCAGTAATGCCGATATGTACGCCTGGATAAACAGTACACAGGGAATGCGAGAGCTGAGTTTGATGTCAGCCTATGGAGAGTTCGAGGAATGGAAAAAACCGATTCAACAAGACATATCGCCATCGTCGAAAATTGCACGATGAGTGCTGTTGGGCTGCAGCATCTTTTTGCGATGCCCGGCCTGAATCATTATCAGCTGCATCTGTTTAGCGAATTTGACAGCTTTAAGAAAGCACTTCAGCACATCAATTTTTTCTCGCTGATCTATTCATATTCCGATGCGCGAGAAGAGCGTCGTAGCTGCCTGGCGCACCTGCGGGATTTTGCGTTTACGCATGGCCATATCCAGCGCATTATCCTGGTCGCTGATGAGATGGAAGCAAGATTGATTAGCCATCTTTCCCCGTCACGCCTTCACGGTGTGGTCAGTAAATCACTGAAGCTTGAGCACCTGCAGAAGGAACTCATGGTGTTGCTGAGCGAAACCCTGCGCATCAATGACAATATGATGAATCACTGGTACCAGAGTCAAAGCAGAATGTTAAGCCCAACGGAACGGGCAATATTGCGTTATATGTCTTGCGGCTATTCCATTCCTCAAATCGCGGCACAGCTTGAACGCAATATTAAGACCATCCGGGCGCATAAGTTTAATGCGATGGTCAAGCTGGGGGTGAACTCTGACGTAGGGCTGCTCGATGCGGCGGATATTATTACCCACCTTTCGGCAAGAGAACCGCGAAGTTCGATACTCAGCAAGCCGACTTTTTTATAACCTGTCTGTTGCGCGCCAGACAGGCTCTGGCGCATCAATCAGATGCAAACATCAACCCATTTTGCGGAAGTCAGCTCTGCCATTCTGTCAGGTGAAATACGCACGGCACTGTGAATTGCGCCTGCTGCGGGCAGAACTTCGGCGTACTGCTTTAATGAGATATCGCAGTAAACCGCGAGCGGGTTTTCAAGGCCGAACGGGCACACGCCGCCAACGGGGTGACCTGTGATGGTCACCACTTCATCACTGCTGAGCATGCGCGCTTTTGCACCAAACGTATCTTTCAGCTTTTTGTTATCCAGGCGCGCATCGCCTTTCGCCACCACCAGTATCACCTCATTTTTCACCTTTAATGACAAGGTCTTGGCGATTTGCCCCGGTTCAACACGATGGGCGGCAGCAGCCAACGCAACGGTAGCGGTACTCTGACTAAGTTCAATGACGTCTATATCCGGCGCGTTGTCGGCAAAAAACTGCTGTACAGACTGCAAACTCATTGTTTCCTCCTGACAAATATCCTGCGTAATCTGTCATAAGAATTTATGCTCTGTAAATATCTCTTCAGTAACAAATATCCCGAACGGCTGATTTCTGGATCCTCTTCACAATCACGGAAACCGGTTACAGTAACCGGTTGCAGAGCGAGATGCGTCGATTAATACTGAGTACGTAACGTCCCCTGTATCCAATAATAAGAGCAAATTATGAAACCATTCCGTCTGAGCAGTACCACTGGTCCACAAGCCAGCAAGGTTGTGAAGGTGATTTATGGAACAACGTGCGGCGCAAATGTGCCCGTAACAAACGTCTGACAGGAGATCTGCCATGTCTGCCAACCATGCTGCGTTTAACCTGATATTCCGTTTTGTTGAAAATTACGTGAGCCCCATTGCCGGGCGGATCTCTTCCCAGCGTCATGTCATGGCTATCCGTGATGGGTTTATCTCTGCGATGCCATTTATGATTGTGGGTTCGTTTCTGTTAGTGTTCGCATACCCGCCGTTTTCGCCGGATACCACCTGGGGTTTCGCCCGAGCCTGGCTGGATATGGCGAAGCAGTTTGAAGGCCAGATCCTGACGCCGTTTGATATGACGATGGGCATTATGTCCATCTATATCTGTGCGGCCATCGCCTATAACCTTGGCAAACATTATGTCAAATCACACCAGTTAGACCCGTTTATGTGCGCCATGCTGTCGCTGATGGCGTTTCTGCTGGTCGCGGCACCGAAAACCAAAGGCACGCTGCCTGTCGATAGCCTGGGTGGGACGGGCATTTTTACCGCGATTCTGGTGGCGATCTACTGCGTTGAGATGATGCGTTTTCTCAAGGCGCATAACATCGGTATTCGCCTGCCAGACCAGGTTCCTCCGATGATCAAAAACTCGTTTGATCTGCTGATTCCGGTACTGGTAGTGGTGTTAACGCTCTATCCTCTCAGCCTGTTCATTCAGTCTCAGTTCGGCATGCTGATCCCGCAGGCCATTATGTCGGTCTTTAAACCTCTGGTTTCCGCAGCGGATTCCCTGCCTGCGATCCTGCTGGCCGTGTTGATTGGCCATCTGCTGTGGTTCGCCGGTATCCACGGCGCCGCCATCGTCTCCGGGATGCTGCAGATGTTCTGGCTGACTAACCTCGGTGCGAACCAGACCGCGCTGGCCGCCAGCCAGCCTCTGCCGCATATTTTTATGGAGGCGTTCTGGACGTTCTTTATCGTGATTGGCGGGTCGGGCGCCACGATGGGGCTGGTGATTTGCTATCTGCGTAGCCGTTCAGCGCATTTACGCTCTATCGGGCGTTTGAGCGTGGTACCCAGCTTCTTCAACATCAATGAACCCGTTATCTTCGGTACGCCAATCGTGATGAACCCGGTGTTCTTTATTCCGTTCCTGCTGGCACCGATGGTAAATGCCGTGCTGGCCTGGGCGGCGATGACGTTTGACCTGATTGGCCGCGTCATCTCAGTGGTTCCCTGGACGGCACCGGCGCCAATAGGCGCAGCGTGGGCTCTGGGCTGGGATTTCCGCGCGGCTATTCTGGTTGTGGTTCTGGCCTGCGTATCGGCAATCATCTACTTCCCGTTCTTCAAAGTGTACGAGAAACAGCTGCTGGAGCAGGAAGCGGAAGAAGCACAGCGTAACGCGGAAGAGGACAATCAGCAGGTGGCTTAGGTTAAAGCAAAACGGCAACTCAGGTTGCCGTTTTTAGTGTTTGTTCCCTCTCCCTCAGGGAGAGGGGCAGGATGAGGGCATCAGGCCGTGGCCGATTATTTCAGCGTGCAATCCCCGCACTGCTTAACGTCCGGCAGGCGATAGCGCTGGCAGCAGGTGCGGCGAACCAGAAGCCCATCACGGAGCACGACGGTACGGAATAACGGATTGTCACGGCCATCGGAAAGCTGTTTTGCAAAGAAACAGGACTGACGCAGGGCATCAACGTTCTCATCACCAAGCAGAGGCTTCATTTCCGTTAAATACCAGTGGATTAAATAGCCCGTATTGCTCCAGATAAGCTTCGCGTTAATTTCTCCCGTCGCTTCAAGCGCGTCCACGACCGGGATCAGGGCCTGGGTGATAAGCTGCTCCATGCGTTCCTGAGCCGTCAGGCGTTCCGCGTTCTGGTCTTCGTGCAGATCAATCCAGAAACAGGCTGCGCGCCCGGTTTCGTGAAACTCGACGTGGAAATTATCCGGCGAAAGTTCCAGCATGCTCTTCTGGGTTAACAGCGCCAGCATGAGGGGAGGCACCATCAGCCCGATATACCACTGCGCCCAAAGAGAGAGCAGTGGTTTATTTTCCCGCTTAAGAGTGGGCTGATTGCGATAGATATGGTCGGAATAGGTGGCCAACAGCGACTGCAGTTTTGTCGGTTGACGCCACTCTGAGAGCGTCATGGCGTGGTTCGGGTGCGCTTCATCAAGGCGGATAAAGTCCAGCAGGTGGGCGCGCGTCTCCGCAATCTTATCCCGTATGGCATCCGCAAGCGAAGCATTCCCGCTGGTGAGGGGCGCTCGCCAGAGGAGGGGCTCGACGATGTGTGCGGTATGCGTAGCCATAGTATAGATAGAAATCTAAATGATAATGATTGCCAATCCTAACTATTGCTCATATCAATGGCAAGACTTTTGTCTTTAAGACACCGCCGTGATGTTTATGCCGTCTGCAGCTCTTCACTTAACAGAATGTTATTGCGCCCCATATGCTTTGCTTCGTAGAGGGCTTTGTCCGCTTTTTCCAGCGCGCCTTCCACGTCTTCATCCTCGAAAATAGCAATACCAATGCTGATGGTGACGTTTGTCGCGACACTCTCGTTAAACAGATGCGGAATTTTCAAATCGTAGACTTTCTGACGGATCCGCTCGGCCGTCTGGCGAGCATGTTCGAGTGAAATATTGGTCAGCAGCACCATGAACTCTTCTCCGCCAAAACGCGCCACAATATCGCGAGAACGCACGGCGTCGCGGATTGCCGCAGAGACGCGCTTCAGCGCCTGATCGCCCATCATATGGCCATAGTGATCGTTATAGGCTTTGAAGTGATCGATATCCATCAGCAGGACAAAGTGCTCGCCATTTTCTACCGTCGGCAGGTTCTCCAGACGGCTTTGCAGACCACGACGATTATAGAGCCCGGTAAGCGGGTCCATCATGCTGAGATCGGTAAGGGTTTCTCGCTCTTCCAACAGGCGCGAGAGCAATTCCTGAGCGAAACGGTCGTTACGCTTTTGCAAAATGTTATGAATAGCAATTGCCACCACAGGAAGTGCGAAAGAATAGGTCATTCTCAGCCATATATCGTGATCGCTTAGCCACAGGCAGACAATAAAGGTGGGCAATGAGTGCAGCGTAAATGCTTTGATATTACTCGCGAATGCCAGCGTTCCGATAAAAAGTACCGTTAATAGAGCGATTAACAAATACGTCGCGTGGTCGTGGGGAATTAAGGCGAATTTAGACTCAATTTGCCAGGCCCACAAAATACCGAAGATCCCTGAAACAACGGGAATATTGATCTTCCGCGCGCGCTTTCTCCAGTGCCAGACGAACAGGCCGGTGCTGATGGAGAAAATAGCAATAAGTGGGGCAGATAACAGGCGTACAGAATTGAGCGGATTTGTTACCGAGAACACTGCCGAGGTTGCGTTCAGAAATAAAAATAAACGTAACGACAATTGATATTTTCTGTGAACCAAAGACCGCCAGGATTGTGATGTCATAGTCGTGCGTTTTTATTAAAATTTAATTAAAACAAATAAGTAGGTGCCGTTTCGCAATAAAACATGCAAAAAACTCAAAGAGTAATTATCAGAAAATCTTTAGATGTTGTTAACAGGTGTGCAATTTATCACCTTAGGCAATTCCTGTCATTACGGGAAAGGTAAAGGTCGATGGATTTTGATTCATTCAGCTGACAAATGATAACTTGTGTCATATGATATTGGTTATCATTATCGTTGTGAGAGGGCAGATCATGTTGAACAGGGCGCTTGGCAGTGGTTGGGGGGTATTGCTACCGGGAGCCATTCTCGGCGGGTTGATGTTTGCCGATCTCTCCCTTGATACCTGGAAAGCGATCATTGTGTCAGGCCTGTTAGTCACGTCAGGCATGATCTGGCATAAGCAGCTTCGCCACTTTGTTTTACTGCCATCATGCGTAGCACTGGTCAGTGGAATTCTGGTGGTACTGATGAGTTTGAAATAACAGGGAAAACAAGGGGAACTTCAGAAGGGATGTAAGATAATTGGTGCGAGGGGGGGGACTCGAACCCCCACATCCTAAGGACACTAACACCTGAAGCTAGCGCGTCTACCAATTCCGCCACCTTCGCACAGTCATCTTACTATTGTTGATATCGCCTCGTTGGTGCGAGGGGGGGGACTCGAACCCCCACATCCGTAAGGACACTAACACCTGAAGCTAGCGCGTCTACCAATTCCGCCACCTTCGCCCAGTGCGAGCAATATCATTGTGATTTATGGTGCGAGGGGGGGGACTCGAACCCCCACATCCGTAAGGACACTAACACCTGAAGCTAGCGCGTCTACCAATTCCGCCACCTTCGCATACCATCGATACTTTAAAAGTATCGTAACCACGGAGGCGCATTCTAGATGTTTTCAGCTTTACGTCAACAGAAAAGTGCGCGCGACGCCTTGATTGCTGCAAAAATGGCCGATGCAGGCGCTATGCGGAGCCGGATGGCGCTTGCGCTTATCCGGCCTGCTGGAGCGGAGATTACTTTTTGGCCTGGCGCGTCATGACGGTACGGTAGACCTTAAAGCGGCCGGTCTGGGCGATCACTTCGTGGAAGCCGAAGGTTTCGTCCAGCACTTTCGGGTACGCCAGGAAGGCGTTCGCGACTATACGCAGCTCGCCGCCGCTGTTCAGATGACGGGTTGCGCCGCGGATCAGCGTTTGTGCCGCTTCAAGGCTGGTCTCCATACCGTCGTGGAACGGCGGGTTGGAGATAATCATGTCGAAGCGACCGGTGACGTCGGAGAAGACGTTGCTGGCAATCACCTCGCCTTCAATGCCGTTTGCGGCAAGCGTTGCGCGGCTGGCCTCAACCGCAGGGGCGCTCACGTCACAGAGGGTTAAGCGCACTTTTGGTGAATGGCTGGCGAGCACGGTAGAGAGCACGCCCGCGCCGCAGCCGACGTCCAGCACTTTGCCTTTGGTGTGCGGCGTCAGGGTGGAGAGCAGCAGCTTGCTGCCCGTATCCAGCGCGTCGCGGCTGAATACGCCCGGCAGGGTTTTGATGGTCAGGCCGTCAAGCTGGTACTCGTCCCAGTATGCCTGTGGATCGAACGTTGTCTGTTTTTCCAGACGGCCATGATACAGACCACAGCGGCGTGCGCTGTCGACTTTATTCAGCGGCGCGTAGCCTTCCAGCATCTGTTCAGCGCTACGCACGCCGCTGCGGTTCTCACCCACCACGAAAATATCGCAGCCGACCGGCAGCAGGGAGAGCAGGTTCATCAGCTGAAACTGGGCTTCCGGTTTATTCTTCGGCCAGTAGTAGATCAGCGTATCGCAGTCGGCGATATCGCTCTGCTCCGCCACCAGGCTAAAGCGCGCGCGCTCGCCCATCTGGCGGCTCAGCACCTGCCAGTGGTGGTAGTATTGGGTGTGGGCACGGCTTTCAGCACAGTCGAAACGCGCAGGCAGGTCATCCTGCATATCTCCGGCAAACAGAATACGGCTTTCTTCGAAATCATCACTGTGACGCAGCAAGACTTCACTTGCCGGGGTAAATGCAGACATGAATTGTTCCTCAATAAACTCAGGCGGGGATTATAGTAGGTAGATGGCGCACTTTCGACACATTTGCTATATTTGCGCGCCTGAGAGACAGGAGTTTTCCCTATGACATCCCGACGAGACTGGCAGTTGCAGCAGCTGGGCATTACCCAGTGGGCTTTGCGTCGCCCGACGGCGTTGCAGGGCGAAATCGCCATTTCCATCCCTGAGCACGTACGTCTGGTGATGGTGGCGGAAGAACTGCCTGCCCTGAATGAACCCCTGATCGATGATGTCCTTCGCAGCCTGAAGATGACGGCCGACCAGGTTTTACAGCTGACGCCAGAGCGTGTCGCGATGCTTCCTCCTGATAGCCGCTGTAACAGCTGGCGTATCGGAGAGACAAACGAGATCCCCCTCCAGGGGAGCCAGATCTGCTCGCCAGCGCTGGACGAACTGAAAGCCAACCCAAAAGCGCGCAGCGCGCTATGGCAACAAATCTGCGAATATGAACACGATTTCTTCCCTCACGACGCCTGACCTGACCACAGCGTTTGCGATTGAAACACGCGCCCACGCCTTTCCGTGGAGCGAAAAAACCTTCGCCAGCAATCAGGGCGAACGGTATCTGAACTTCCGTCTGGACGTTGACGGCACCATGGCCGCCTTCGCGATCACGCAGGTTGTTCTTGATGAAGCGACGCTGTTTAATATTGCGGTTGATCCCGCGTTCCAGCGCCGTGGGCTGGGAAGAGAACTGCTCGAGCACCTCATTCGTGAGCTCGAAACCCGTGACGTTTTCACCCTGTGGCTGGAGGTGCGCGCGTCGAATGTCGCCGCCATCGCGCTCTATGAAAGCTTAGGCTTTAACGAGGCGACGGTCCGCCGTAACTACTACCCCACCGCAGAGGGACGTGAAGACGCCATCATAATGGCTCTGCCGATTGGATAACGAATATAAGGTTGTAACGATGAAATGGGACTGGATTTTCTTTGATGCCGACGAAACGCTGTTTACGTTTGACTCGTTCGGCGGCCTGCAGCGGATGTTTCTCGACTATAGCGTGACCTTCACCGCTGAAGATTTTCAGGACTATCAGGCGGTAAACAAGCCGCTGTGGGTGGATTACCAGAACGGTGCCATCACCGCGTTACAGCTTCAGCACCAGCGTTTTGACGTCTGGGCGGAACGCTTAAAGGTCAGTCCGGGAACGCTGAATGATGCCTTCCTGAACGCGATGGCCGATATCTGTGCGCCACTGCCGGGTGCGGTTTCCCTGCTGAATGCGTTGAAAGGCAAGGTGAAGCTGGGGATCATCACCAACGGTTTTACCGCCCTGCAGCAGATCCGCCTCGAGCGCACCGGCCTGCGCGATCATTTCGACGCGCTGGTGATCTCGGAAGAGGTGGGCGTACCTAAACCGGATCCGCGTATTTTCGACTACGCGCTGGCCCAGGCCGGTCATCCTGACCGCGATCGCGTCCTGATGGTGGGTGATACTGCAGAGTCAGATATCCTGGGCGGCATGAAGTCAGGTTTGTCGACCGTCTGGCTCAACGCGCATGGCCGCGTGAAGCCTGAAGGCATCGAGCCGACCTGGACCGTGACGTCGTTGAACGAACTGGAGCAACTCCTGTGTAAACAATGATTGCCTGCCCCCCATTGATGGGTAAAATAGCCGCAATTTTGTATTCCATGATGCGTGGCGTGCTGCCGCGCTTATAAAAGAAGATTTAATTATGACGTTGTCTCCTTATCTGCAAGAGGTGGCCAAGCGCCGCACTTTTGCCATTATCTCGCACCCGGATGCCGGTAAAACGACCATCACTGAGAAGGTGTTGCTGTTCGGACAGGCGATCCAGACTGCCGGTACCGTTAAAGGCCGTGGCTCCAGCCAGCATGCAAAATCTGACTGGATGGAGATGGAAAAGCAGCGTGGTATTTCGATTACCACCTCAGTGATGCAGTTCCCGTATCACGACTGCCTCGTGAACCTGCTGGACACCCCGGGCCACGAAGACTTCTCCGAAGATACCTACCGTACCCTGACGGCGGTGGACTGCTGTCTGATGGTGATCGACGCCGCGAAAGGTGTAGAAGACCGGACCCGTAAGCTGATGGAAGTTACCCGTCTGCGCGATACGCCGATCCTCACCTTTATGAACAAACTCGACCGTGACATCCGTGACCCGATGGAGGTGATGGACGAAGTGGAAAGCGAGCTGAAAATCGCCTGTGCGCCAATCACCTGGCCAATTGGCTGCGGCAAGCTGTTCAAAGGGGTGTATCACCTCTATAAAGACGAAACCTACCTGTATCAGACCGGTAAAGGCCACACCATTCAGGAAGTTCGCGTGGTGAAAGGTCTGGATAACCCTGAGCTGGACGTGGCAGTCGGCGAAGAGCTGGCCGCGCAGCTGCGCGACGAGCTGGAGCTGGTGAAGGGGGCGTCTCACGAGTTCGATAAAGAGCTGTTCCTGAGCGGTGAAATCACCCCGGTCTTCTTCGGTACCGCGCTGGGTAACTTCGGCGTTGACCACATGCTGGACGGTCTCGTGGAGTGGGCGCCGCGTCCGATGCCGCGTAAAACCGACACCCGTGAAGTGGAAGCGAAGGAAGAGAAATTCACCGGCTTCGTGTTCAAAATTCAGGCCAATATGGACCCGAAACACCGCGACCGCGTGGCCTTTATGCGCGTGGTGTCCGGTAAGTATGAAAAGGGCATGAAGCTGCGCCAGGTGCGTACCGGGAAAGACGTGGTGATCTCCGATGCGCTGACCTTTATGGCGGGCGACCGTTCGCACGTTGAAGAGGCGTATCCGGGCGACATCATCGGTCTGCACAACCACGGCACGATTCAGATCGGCGATACCTTTACCCAGGGTGAAATGATGAAGTTCACCGGTATTCCGAACTTCGCGCCGGAGCTGTTCCGTCGTATCCGTCTGCGCGATCCGCTGAAGCAGAAACAGCTGCTGAAAGGCCTGGTTCAGCTCTCCGAAGAGGGCGCCGTGCAGGTGTTCCGCCCAATCGCGAACAACGATCTGATCGTGGGTGCGGTCGGCGTGCTGCAGTTCGACGTGGTTGTCGCGCGTCTGAAGAGCGAGTACAACGTGGAAGCGATTTACGAGTCTGTGAACGTCGCGACCGCGCGCTGGGTTGAGTGTTCTGACGTGAAGAAATTCGAAGAATTTAAGCGTAAGAACGAAATTCAGCTGGCGCTGGATGGCGGCGATAACCTGACCTATATCGCGCCAACGATGGTGAACCTGAACCTGACGCAGGAACGTTACCCTGACGTTCAGTTCCGTAAAACCCGCGAGCACTAATCCCTCTCAGAGCACGGCTGCCGCCGTGCTCTTCTTTAATTCCTGTCTTATTAATCCCTTGCGGAATGTTCTTAATTCAACGCAATTTCACGCTATTCGCGCGTTTTTTACCCAATTCTGAAAGCGGCTCTGTGAGAGTGATCTATATTTAACTCAGTGTTTAACACCGGGTGTGGATAAATTAACTGTTCAATGCATGACTTTAGGTTGTCCATTTTGCCCGTGTGTTTATTCGCAATATATAAAACTACTAAGGAAGTATGTAGCCCGAATAACGGGTAAACACAGGAATAGATCGATGAATATGACAAGACTGAAGATTTCGAAAACTCTGCTGGCTGTAACCCTGGGTAGCGTTCTGGTGAGCGGTTCCGCTCTGGCGGAAAGCAGCACAATGGATAAAGCCCAGTCCACGGCCGATACCGCAGGGCAAAAAATCGATAGCTCTATGAATAAAGTCGGCAACTTCATGGACGACAGCTCAATCACAGCAAAAGTGAAAGCCGCACTGGTGGATGATGAAGCCATCAAAAGTACCGATATTTCCGTTAAGACCGACAAGAAAGTGGTCACGCTGAGCGGCTTCGTGGAAAGCCAGGCTCAGGCCGAACAGGCGGTGAAAGTCGCGAAAGGCGTTGAAGGCGTTGCGTCCGTCAGCGATAAGCTGCACGTACGTGACGGTAAAAACGCGTCGGTGAAAGGTTATGCCGGTGATGCAGCCACCACCAGCGAAATCAAAGCTAAACTTTTAGCAGATGACATCGTGCCGTCCCGCAAGGTGAAAGTGGAAACCACCGATGGTGTGGTTCAGCTCTCCGGTACGGTAGATTCGCAGGCGCAAAGTGAACGCGCCGAGTCCATCGCGAAAGCGATTGACGGTGTGAAAAGCGTTAAAAACGATCTGAAAACGAAGTAAATCTGGACCATTCGCCCGTCTGGTTAAAACCTGCGGGCGAAATAAGAACTACTCTGGAAAAACGCCGGTGAGTGACCTGAGCGCTCACGTTTAGCGGCCGACATTAACTATGGTAAAGGAGAAGCTTATGTTTCGTTGGGGCATTATATTTCTGGTTATCGCGTTAATTGCCGCCGCATTGGGCTTTGGTGGACTGGCAGGTACAGCGGCATGGGCAGCTAAAATTGTCTTCGTTGTGGGTATTATTCTGTTCCTGGTCAGCCTGTTTACGGGTCGTAGACGTCCGTAGCAAACGCAATATTCCTTCAACAAAAAAAAGCCAGTCACTGTGACTGGCTTTTTCTTATTTGCGTAACAGGTCGGGTGCGTTACTGTGGTGTTATAAAATAATCAAAACAGGAAAGCAGAGGTGGGGCAACGAATTCCCGTTACGCTCGGCAATATTGCGCCGCTGACGTTAAAGCCGTTTCGCGCAGGACAACTCGCACTGGTTTGCGAGGGGGGAGGGCAGCGCGGCATTTTCACCGCCGGCGTGCTGGATGAATTTATGCGCGCGCAGTTCAACCCGTTTGACCTTTACTTCGGCACCTCTGCCGGGGCGCAGAACCTCTCTGCCTATGTCTGTAACCAGCCTGGATATGCGCGAAAGGTCATCATGCGCTACACAACGGCGAAAGAATTTTTTAATCCGGTGCGCTTTGTGCGCGGCGGCAACCTGATCGATCTTGACTGGCTGCTGGAGTCGACCTCCAGCCAGATGCCTCTGGCCATGGATACCGCTGCCCGTCTGTTTGATAGCGGCAAAGAGTTCTGGATGTGCGCCAGCCGGGGCGATGACTATTCGCCGGGCTATTTTTCTCCTCAGAAGGAGAACTGGCTGGACATCATCCGCGCCTCCAGCGCGATCCCCGGCTTTTATCGTACCGGTGCCCTGCTGGACGGTATTAGCTATCTGGACGGGGGGATCAGTGACGCGGTGCCGGTGCAGGAAGCCGCCCGGCGCGGGGCGAAAACCATTGTGGTGATCCGTACCGTACCGTCGCAAATGTATTACACGCCGCAGTGGTTCAAACGGATGGAGCGCTGGTTGGGCGACAGCAGCCTGCAGCCGCTGGTGAACATCGCGAAGCAGCATGAAACCACCTACGGCGCGATGCAGCGCTTCATTGAAAAACCGCCGGGCAAGCTGCGTATTTTTGAAATCTATCCGCCTAAGCCGCTGCTGAGCATGGCCCTGGGCAGCCGCGTCCCTGCGCTGCGCATGGATTACAAAACGGGGCGGCTGTGCGGACGTTACTTCCTGGCGACGGTGGGGAAAATGCTGGCGGAGCAACCGCCGCTTCATCGCCATAAACGCATTATTTTGCCGCCTGCGATTGTCGCCAACGACGCCCTGACGACGCCGCTGGTGGATATACCGCAGGCGAATGACGCTTTACTGGATAACGAGGATCTGGCGTGACGCACCGCTTTGTCGATACCCACTGCCACTTTGATTTTCCGCCGTTTACGGGGGATGAAGCGCAAAGCATAGCGAAAGCGGCCGAAGCAGGCGTTCAGGCTATCATTGTGCCGGCAGTTGAAGCGGCCTATTTTTCCCGGGTGCTGGATCTTTCCACACAGCACCCTGCGCTCTATGCCGCGCTCGGCCTGCATCCGATTGTGATTGAGCGGCATCTTGATGAGCACATTGAGAGGCTTGATGAGGTCGTGCAGACCGCAGGAAACAAACTTGTCGCCATCGGTGAGATCGGCCTCGATCTTTATCGTGAGGATCCGCAGTTTGAGCGCCAGCAGACGATCCTCGACGCGCAGCTCAGGCTGGCGAAGCGCCACGATCTGCCGGTGATCCTCCACTCAAGACGCACGCACGATAAGCTGGCGATGCACCTGAAACGCATCGATCTGCCGCGAAAAGGGGTCGTGCACGGTTTCTCCGGCAGCCTGCAGCAGGCGCAGCGTTTTATTGAACTGGGCTATAAAATTGGCGTCGGTGGCACCATCACCTATCCGCGCGCCAGTAAAACCCGGGACGTGATGGCACAGCTGCCGCTGTCGGCGCTCCTGCTGGAAACCGACGCGCCGGATATGCCGCTGAATGGTTTTCAGGGCCAGCCGAATCGCCCGGAACAGGCGGCGCGCGTGTTTACCACCCTATGTGAACTGCGAAAAGAGCCTGAAGAGGTGATTGCCGATGCGCTGCTGGAAAATACCCGTTCGGTATTTGGCATCACGCTATAGGTAAAGTGCCGGGCGGAGCACCGTTATCTTCTGTTTTTCCAGCGCCAGCGCCAGCGGCTCAACGTCCTCTGGCGTGGCGCTGCGCCATGAGGCCGCCTCACCGTAAACGCCCTGCGCATGAAATGCGTTGATGCGTACCGGAACATTTCCAAGCCCGTGGATAAAGGTCGTTAGCGGTTTGAGGTGTTCCAGGTAATCACACTGCTCCGGAATAACCAGCAGGCGGAGTTCCGTCAAAAGGTGATGATCTGCCAGCCAGCGGATGCTCTGTTTAATCAGCGGGTTTTCGCGCCCGGTCAGGAAGCGGTGATGCTCGTTCCCCCACGCCTTCAGATCCAGCATCGCGCCATCCAGTACCGGCAGCAGCTTTTGCCAGCCGGTTTCGCCTAACAGACCGTTGCTGTCTACCAGGCAGGTGAGGTGGCGCAGGGCGGGATCGGCTTTGATCGCGGTAAACAGGGCAATCAAAAACGGCAATTGCGTTGTGGCTTCGCCGCCGCTGACGGTGATCCCTTCGATAAACGGTGCGGATTTGCGGACCTGAGTGAGGATCTCTTCCACGCTGAAGCGGTGCGCCATAGGCGTTGCCTGCTGCTGGCACAGATGCAGGCAGGTGTCGCACTGCTGGCAGTCACTCTCCTGCCACCAGACGCGTCCGGCCTGAATCGTCAGCGCGTCGTGCGGGCAGTGGGGCACACAGTCCCCGCAGTCGTTGCAGCGGCCGATCGTCCACGGGTTGTGGCAGGTTTTACAGCGCAGGTTGCAGCCCTGCAGGAACAGCGCCAGGCGGCTGCCCGGCCCGTCCACGCAGGAAAAAGGAATGACCTGACTTAACTAAAGCGCATCTGCTGTTCATGGCTTATCACGCGCGGCTGACGTTCCAGAATACGGGTATTGCGTGCGGCCTCTTCCCCCAGCCACGTGGTATTGGTGCGCGATCCGGCTTCCCGGTATTTCTCCAGATCCGACAAGCGAACCATGTAGCCTGTCACGCGGACCAGATCGTTACCCGCTACGTTGGCGGTAAATTCACGCATTCCCGCCCTGAATGCGCCCAGGCAAAGCTGAACCACCGCCTGCGGGTTGCGTTTGACCGTCTCCTCCAGGGTGAGAATATCGCTGATTCCGGAGTGATAGTGTTTGTGATGCGGCGCAACGGCCAGCAGATGGCTGATGGGATCCGGCTCGTCGCCGTAAGGCAGGCGCGCGCCCGGCGTGGTGCCCGAATCGGAACTGATCCCCGACTGCGCGTGAAGCATCGCGCGAAGCTTCCAGCCGTGCTTCACCGGCGTGCTTTCAACGAACGCTGCAAGCTGTTCGCTGATGCGATAGCCCAGCGCGTTGGCCTGTTCATCCTTTCCGTAGCGTCCCGCTATTCCTGCTTTCTCACAGAGCGCGTTTACCGCTTCCGCCAGGCCGTACATGCCAAACATGGGTACAAACCGTTCCGCATCAATCAGCCCCTCTTTTACCAGGAAGCTATTCTCAAAGAAGCCAGATTGCCCGTACAGAAAATCGCAGCGCGCATCGATGATGGCAATTTGCTGCTGGCAGTAGTGAGGGAGCGTGCGGGTGAAGAAGTCGTCAATGGATGCGCTGCGTTCAGCAATGGCTTTGAGGTTAAGGCGCACCAGGGTGCTACCGCCGCCTGCAAGCGGCAGGGAGTTGTAACAGCTCACCACGCCGTAACGGCCTTTTGTGAAAATTTTATCATTCATCGGGCCATTAGAAATATGCGGTTTGCTGCATTCACAAATGTTTTTCGCCACCTCAAGCAGCAAATCATGTGGGGTGATATCGGGATCGTAGATAAAGGTCAGGTTCGGCGCGACCTGCTTCAGCTCTGCATCGGCACGCAGAATGGCGCGCGTGACGGGCGTATCTTCAGGCCCGATGTTTGCGTGCATAAACGCATCCGGCAGCGTACGGTCGAGATAGCGCCAGAAACGTTTTATTCGGCTATCGATCTCTTCTTGTGTTAGAATTCTAACATATGGAGTCAATATCGCATCAAGCTGACCGAGATAGACCGGCATCGATGTGACGGACGGAACATGATGGTAGAGGATGGTTAACAGCGAGAGGGCGTCGTCGAGATCTTTCGCGCCTTCCAGCTCCAGCCACGCTGAACCGTTAGCCAGAAATTTTGCGTAATCCGGCAGAACGTAACGGGGTTTGTAAGGCGAATGGCCTTCGAACATGTCGCAGATAAACCCTTCGTCCAGTGCGGCTCGTGCGGCCTCAGGAAGTGCCAGGTAAGGCAGGTTGTTTTCCGCTTCCAGCGCCAGAAAATGACGTTTTTGTTCCGGGGTTAACACCGGGCTTGTGACAATGTGCTGGCAACGTTGTTGCAGGGCGTCGGGGCTGGAGTGGGGCATAGTCGCTTCCTTGAGTGTTCTGCGGATGATGAACGGATTGTAGGAAGCCAGCCTGTCGGGGCTTTTGATCCGACAGGGGGTATCGCTGCTTTAGTCGGCAATTTACGCGCTAAAGTTTGAAGAGGATCTCATTACAGTAATGCAAATTTGTATGCAGTTTTCATTAACTGTGATGAATGTCGAAGTGTGGATGCGGGTGAATGTTAGAATACTCACAGACCCGCAAGGTAAAATTTATACGGCACTGCCGTTGGAGAATGTTATGACCGATTTAACTGCAAGCAGCCTGCGCGCGTTGAAACTGATGGACCTGACCACCCTGAACGATGACGACACCAATGAAAAAGTCATCGCCCTGTGCCATCAGGCGAAAACGCCGGTGGGTAACACCGCAGCCATCTGTATCTACCCGCGCTTTATCCCGATTGCCCGTAAGACGCTGAAAGAGCAGGGTACGCCGGACGTGCGCATTGCAACCGTAACTAACTTCCCGCATGGCAACGACGATATCGAGATCGCGCTGGCAGAAACCCGCGCGGCGATTGCTTACGGCGCAGACGAAGTTGACGTTGTGTTCCCGTACCGCGCGCTGATCGCCGGCAACGAGCAGGTCGGTTTTGACCTGGTGAAAGCCTGTAAAGACGCGTGCGCGGCGGCAAATGTGCTGCTGAAAGTGATCATCGAAACCGGCGAGCTGAAAGAAGAGGCGCTGATTCGTAAGGCATCTGAAATCTCCATCAAAGCCGGTGCGGATTTCATTAAAACCTCTACCGGTAAAGTGCCGGTGAATGCGACCCCGGAAAGCGCGCGCATCATGATGGAAGTGATCCGCGACATGGGCGTATCCAAAACCGTTGGTTTCAAACCTGCGGGCGGCGTGCGTACCGCTGAAGACGCGCAGCAGTTCCTGGCGATTGCCGACGAACTGTTTGGCGCCGACTGGGCCGATTCCCGTCACTACCGCTTCGGTGCGTCCAGCCTGCTGGCCAGCCTGCTGAAAGCGCTGGGTCACGGCGACGGTAAGAGCGCAAGCAGCTACTGATTGCCAGACAATGCCGGATGATGCTTCGCTCATCCGGCCGACAGGATCGTAGGGCGGGTAAGCGTAGCGCCACCCGCCACAACTCCCCCGATTCCGCATGGAGGTTACCGTGTTTCTCGCACAAGAAATTATTCGTAAAAAACGTGATGGTCATGCATTAAGCGATGAAGAGATCCGTTTCTTCATCAACGGCATTCGTGATAACACCGTCTCAGAAGGGCAGATTGCGGCTCTGGCGATGACCATTTTCTTCCACGATATGTCGATGCCTGAGCGCGTGTCGCTGACCATGGCGATGCGAGATTCAGGAACCGTTCTGGACTGGAAAAGCCTCAACCTTAACGGCCCGATTGTGGATAAGCACTCCACCGGCGGCGTGGGTGACGTGACGTCTCTGATGCTCGGCCCAATGGTGGCAGCCTGCGGCGGTTACATCCCGATGATCTCCGGGCGCGGCCTGGGCCACACCGGCGGTACGCTCGACAAACTGGAAGCCATTCCGGGCTTCGATATCTTCCCGGATGACAATCGCTTCCGCGACATTATTAAAGACGTTGGTGTGGCGATTATCGGCCAGACCAGCTCTCTTGCTCCTGCAGACAAGCGTTTCTACGCCACCCGCGACATCACCGCGACCGTTGACTCCATCCCGCTGATCACCGCCTCAATCCTGGCGAAAAAACTGGCAGAAGGGCTGGACGCGCTGGTGATGGACGTGAAGGTGGGCAGCGGCGCCTTTATGCCGACCTATGAACTTTCTGCTGCGCTCGCGGAAGCGATCGTTGGCGTATCCAACGGCGCGGGCGTGCGCACCACCGCGCTGCTCACCGACATGAACCAGGTGCTGGCGTCCAGCGCCGGTAACGCCGTCGAAGTGCGTGAAGCGGTGCAGTTCCTGACTGGTGAATACCGCAACCCGCGTCTGTTCGACGTCACCATGGCGCTGTGCGTTGAGATGTTAATCTCCGGCAAGCTGGCCAAAGACGACGCAGAAGCCCGCGCGAAGCTGCAGGCGGTGCTGGATAACGGCAAAGCGGCGGATATTTTCGGCCGCATGGTTGCAGCCCAGAAAGGCCCGACCGATTTCGTCGAAAACTACGCGAAATACCTGCCAACCGCGACGCTTAGCAAAGCGGTGTATGCCGATAGCGAAGGGTATGTCTCTGCAATGGACACCCGTGCGCTGGGTATGGCGGTGGTCTCGATGGGCGGCGGCCGTCGTCAGGCGTCAGACACCATTGATTACAGCGTCGGCTTTACCGATATGGCCCGCCTGGGCGACAGCGTTGACGGTCAACGTCCGCTGGCGGTGATCCACGCGAAAGACGAAGCCAGCTGGCAGGAAGCGGCTAAAGCGGTGAAAGCGGCAATTACGCTTGACGATAAAGCGCCGGAAACCACACCGACTGTCTATCGCCGTATCACCGAATAGCGGTATACTGATCTGATCGATAATTTTTGAAGCACTACGTACGGAGAACAATTATGAAACGTGCATTTATTATGGTGCTGGACTCATTCGGCATCGGCGCAACCGAAGATGCAGAACGTTTTGGTGACGTGGGTTCCGATACCATGGGTCACATCGCGGAAGCCTGTGCGAAAGGCGAAGCGGATAACGGTCGTAAAGGCCCTCTGACTCTACCTAACCTGACCCGCCTCGGTCTGGTGAAAGCGCATGAAGGTTCTACCGGTAAAATCGCAGCCGGTATGGACGGCAACGCGGAAGTCGTGGGCGCCTACGCCTGGGCTCACGAGCTCTCCTCCGGTAAGGACACCCCGTCTGGCCACTGGGAAATTGCCGGTGTGCCTGTGCTGTTCGACTGGGGTTACTTCTCCGATCACGAGAACAGCTTCCCGCAGGAGCTGCTCGATAAGCTGGTGAAGCGCGCCAACCTGCCGGGCTACCTCGGTAACTGCCACTCTTCCGGTACCGTGATTCTGGATCAGCTCGGCGAAGAGCACATGAAAACCGGCAAGCCGATTTTCTACACCTCTGCTGACTCCGTGTTCCAGATTGCCTGCCACGAAGAGACCTACGGTCTGGATAAACTCTACGAGCTGTGCGAAATCGCCCGTGAAGAGCTGACCGAAGGCGGCTACAACATTGGCCGCGTGATCGCGCGTCCGTTTATCGGCGACAAAGCGGGTAACTTCCAGCGTACCGGTAACCGTCATGACCTGGCCGTTGAGCCACCGGCACCGACCGTACTGCAGAAGCTGGTTGAAGAGAAAGACGGCCACGTGGTTTCCGTGGGTAAAATCGCGGATATCTACGCCAACTGCGGCATCACCAAAAAAGTGAAAGCCACCGGTCTGGACGCGCTGTTTGATGCCACCATCAAAGAGATGAAAGAAGCGGGCGACAAGACTATCGTCTTCACCAACTTCGTGGACTTCGACTCCTCCTGGGGCCACCGTCGCGACGTCGCAGGCTATGCGGCCGGTCTTGAGCTGTTCGACCGTCGTCTGCCGGAGCTGATGGAGCTGGTGGGTGAAGATGACATTCTGATCCTGACCGCGGACCACGGCTGTGACCCAACCTGGACCGGTACCGACCACACCCGTGAGCACATTCCGGTGCTGGTGTACGGCCCGAAAGTGAAGCCGGGCTCGCTCGGTCACCGTGAAACCTTCGCGGACATCGGCCAGACCCTGGCGAAATACTTTGGTACGTCTGACATGGAATATGGCAAGGCCATGTTCTGAACGGATTGGGTGCGGCCTGATGCCCTCACCCCGACCCTCTCCCACAGGGAGAGGGAGAACAGAATGTAGGCCGGGTCAGGCGTAGCCGCCACCCGGCAAAAACAACAATGTAAAAGGAACTGAAGATGGCAACTCCTCACATTAACGCAGAAATGGGTGATTTCGCTGACGTCGTATTGATGCCGGGCGACCCGCTGCGCGCGAAGCACATTGCAGAAACTTTCCTGGAAGACGTGCGTGAAGTGAACAACGTTCGCGGCATGCTGGGCTTCACCGGTACCTATAAAGGCCGCAAAATCTCCGTTATGGGCCACGGTATGGGTATCCCATCCTGCTCTATCTACACCAAAGAGCTGATCACCGACTTCGGCGTGAAGAAAATCATCCGCGTTGGCTCATGCGGCGCGGTGCGCATGGACGTTAAGCTGCGCGACATCGTTATCGGTATGGGTGCCTGCACCGATTCCAAAGTTAACCGCATGCGTTTCAAAGACCATGACTTCGCGGCGATTGCTGACTTCGGCATGGTGCGTGACGCGGTTGACGCGGCAAAAGCGCTGGGCGTTGAAGCGCGCGTGGGTAACATCTTCTCTGCTGACCTGTTCTATGCCCCGGACGGCGGCGAGATGTTCGACGTGATGGAAAAATACGGCATTCTGGGCGTTGAAATGGAAGCGGCGGGTATCTACGGCGTCGCGGCTGAGTTTGGTGCGAAAGCGCTGACCATCTGCACCGTGTCTGACCACATCCGTACCCACGAGCAAACCACTGCTGCCGAGCGCCAGACCACCTTTAACGACATGATCAAAATCGCGCTGGAATCCGTTCTGCTGGGCGATAAAGAGTAATTCTGTCTCTTCCCTCCCTCTCCCACAGGGAGAGGGCCGGGGTGAGGGCACCAGACCGCACCTAGCGCACGGCCTGTGCAATCCACGCCGACAGCTCCCGCAGCTCTTTTTCCTGCTCCGGGAAATCTCCGATCAACGCGTCGCATTCCTGCTGCAGCATATCCGCCCTGTACAAACAGCCCTGCAAACGTGCCGCCAGTGCCTCTAATGGTGCCGGGTTCAGGCTATCGGTAAACACCTGCGTGCGGGTGATATGGCCTTTCTCCACGTCAAAATGCAGCTCCACGCCGCCCCAGGTAAAACGCTCATCAAGCAGATGGGAAAACGCAGGAGCCTGACCGAAGTTCCATTCCCAGCTGCTCTGGCGGGCGAAGGTTTCGGCGAAGTTGGGCAGGTCCGGGGTTTTGTCAGGGGAGATGACTTCTGCTTCCACGCGCTCGCCGTAATGTTCAAAGAACGCGTCACGGATCGCATCGCAAATCTGCTCGTGCGTAATTCCCGGCAGCAGTTCCACCAGATTTGCCACGCGGCCGCGCACGGAGGTAATTCCTTTGGCCTGGAGCTTTTTCTTATCTGGATTCAGGTAGTTCGCCAGACGGCTCAGATCTGCGTTCAGCAACAGGGTGCCGTGGTGGAACCCGCGATCCATCGTTTCGCGGTAGGCGGAGCCGGAGACCTTCCGGTCGCCCTCGGGGGTTTTCACCACCAGATCGTTACGCCCGGACGCTTCCGCCGTTACGCCGAGTGAATTGAGCGCGTTGAGGACGATGGACGTTGAGATGGTTTTGTCGTATTCCGGTTTGCCCGCCATAAAGGTAAAGCAGGTATTGCCCAGATCGTGAAACACCGCGCCGCCGCCGCTGCTGCGACGTGCGAGACGGACGTTGTCCTCTTCCATACGCCGCGTATTGCACTCTTTCCAAGGGTTTTGCGCGCGGCCGATGACCACCGTATCGGCGTTCCGCCAGAGAAACAGTACGCGCTGGGTGGCGGGCATCTGGCGGAAGATGCACTCTTCTACCGCGAGATTAAACCAGGGATCGTAAGAGTCAGAGATAAGCAGGCGTAACGTCGTCATGGCAAAGTTCCTTTTCCGAATCGTTCGCCTACTTTATCACTAATCTTTCTTCTCGCTCTCTTCGTCTTCGGGGACGGAGTTGCTGGCGGTCAGCAGGAACGGGGATTGCTGCCAGCGCGAGCGCTTGCCGCGAAGCAGGGTGCGCGCCAGCACAACGCCGATGGCGAGTGAAAGCAGCAGCATCAGGCGCAGAATATTGGTGGTATTATCGACCTGTTTGGCTTCAGTAGGCAGGGTGTGGGTATCGAGGGTCAGGCGCAGATAGCCCAGCGGGCCATTCTTCCCCTGAATAGGTTCGACAATCTGCTGGTTAAAGTAGCCCCCGGCTTTTTTCCCGTCCAGCGCCAGCCTGTCGCGCACGTCGACGTGTTCGCCCGCGCGGGCAATCAGGTTGCCTTGCTCATCATAGACGCCGGCATCAAGAATGCGGCTATTCTCCGTGAGCAGGCGTAAAACCTGGCCTATCCGCTTCTCGTCCGGCGTTTCAGTACGCATTGACGGCGCGACGTTGAGCGTCACCTGGCGCGCCAGCGTGCGGGCCAGCTCTTCAAACTGCGGGTTGCGTTGCCGTTGATGGTTCTGGCTAAACCACGATGCCCCTTGCATCAGCACCACTAATAGTGCGAGACAGGAAAGGACAATCACGGCGCGATGGAGCCGGAATTTCAGTTTTGCGCGAGCCATATTCCACCTGCTGAAAATTTACGGCTTAATGTTGCCAGAAGTGATGGTTACAGGGTAGCCTCATGCGTTATTTTCCCTCTGCAACCTTCCGGCGCGAACGAAATTACAGGAGCTTTAATGCCGAACATTACCTGGTGTGACCTGCCAACGGATGTCTCTTTATGGCCAGGATTGCCGCTCTCTTTAAGTGGCGATGAGGTGATGCCTCTGGATTACCACGCCGGTCGTAGCGGCTGGCTCCTCTACGGACGCGGTCTGGATAAGCAACGCCTGACCCAGTATCAAAGCAAGCTGGGTGCGGCAATGGTCATCGTCGCCGCCTGGTGCGTGGAAGACTACCAGGTTATTCGCCTGGCGGGTTCCCTTACGCAGCGCGCAACGCGTCTGGCGCACGACGCCGGGCTGGACGTCGCGCCGCTGGGCAAAATTCCGCATCTGAAAACCCCTGGCCTGCTGGTGATGGACATGGACTCTACCGCCATTCAGATCGAGTGTATTGACGAGATTGCGAAGCTGGCGGGCAGCGGCGAGCTGGTGGCGGAAGTCACCGAGCGTGCGATGCGCGGCGAGCTGGACTTCACCGCCAGCCTGCGCCAGCGCGTGGCGACCCTGAAAGGGGCCGATGCCAACATTCTGCGTCAGGTGCGCGACGTGCTGCCGCTGATGCCAGGGCTGACGCAGCTGGTGCTGAAGCTGCAGTCCCTCGGCTGGAAGGTGGCGATTGCTTCCGGTGGCTTCACCTTCTTCGCGGATTACCTGCGGGAAAAACTGCATCTGACCACCGTGGTGGCCAATGAGCTGGAGATCATGGACGGCAAGCTGACCGGCCAGGTGATCGGCGATATCGTTGATGCCCAGTACAAAGCCAATACGCTGACGCGTCTGGCGGAAAAATATGAAATTCCGGTTGTCCAGACCGTCGCCATCGGCGATGGCGCGAACGACCTGCCGATGATCAAAGCCGCCGGTCTGGGCATTGCCTACCATGCCAAGCCAAAAGTGAATGAAAAGACGGAAGTCACTATCCGTCACGCTGACCTGATGGGGGTGTTCTGCATTCTCTCCGGCAGCATTAATCAGAAATAACGAGGTAAACCGTGGCGAAAGCTCCAAAACGCGCATTTGTCTGTAATGAATGTGGTGCGGATTATCCGCGCTGGCAGGGGCAATGCAGCGCCTGTCATGCCTGGAACACCATCACCGAAGTGCGTGGTGTGGCGGCTTCGCCGAGCGTGGCGCGCAATGAGCGCCTGAGCGGCTATGCCGGTAACGCCGGCGTGGCGAAGGTGCAAAAACTTTCGGACATCAGCCTCGAAGAGCTGCCGCGCTTCTCCACCGGGTTCAAAGAGTTTGACCGCGTGCTCGGCGGCGGCGTGGTGCCGGGCAGCGCGATCCTGATCGGCGGTAACCCGGGCGCGGGTAAATCGACCCTGCTGCTGCAAACGCTCTGCAAGCTTGCCGAACAGATGAAAACCCTGTACGTCACGGGCGAAGAGTCTCTGCAGCAGGTGGCGATGCGCGCGCACCGTCTGGGCCTGCCGACCGGCAACCTGAACATGCTCTCCGAAACCAGCATCGAGCAGATCTGCATGATTGCCGAAGAAGAGCAGCCGAAGCTGATGGTGATCGACTCCATCCAGGTGATGCACATGGCGGACATTCAGTCCTCGCCGGGCAGCGTCGCGCAGGTGCGTGAAACCGCGGCTTACCTGACGCGCTTTGCCAAAACGCGCGGCGTGGCGATTGTGATGGTCGGCCACGTGACCAAAGACGGCTCGCTGGCCGGGCCGAAGGTGCTTGAACACTGTATCGACTGCTCCGTGATGCTCGACGGCGACGCGGATTCCCGTTTCCGTACCCTGCGCAGCCATAAAAACCGCTTTGGCGCGGTGAACGAACTGGGCGTGTTTGCCATGACCGAACAGGGGCTGCGCGAAGTCAGCAACCCGTCGGCCATCTTCCTGAGCCGCGGCGATGAGATCACCTCCGGCAGCTCGGTGATGGTGCTGTGGGAAGGGACGCGCCCGCTGCTTGTCGAAATTCAGGCGCTGGTGGACGTGTCGATGATGGGCAACCCGCGGCGCGTGGCGGTCGGTCTGGAACAGAACCGTCTGGCGATCCTGCTGGCGGTGCTGCACCGCCACGGCGGGCTGCAGATGGCGGATCAGGACGTCTTCGTTAACGTGGTCGGCGGCGTCAAAGTCACGGAGACCAGCGCAGACCTGGCGCTGCTGCTGGCGATGGTCTCCAGCCTGCGCGACAGACCGCTTCCGCAGGATCTGGTGGTCTTCGGCGAAGTGGGCCTCGCCGGGGAAATCCGTCCGGTACCCAGCGGCCAGGAGCGTATCTCCGAGGCGGCAAAACACGGTTTCCGCCGGGCGATCGTTCCCGCTGCCAACGTGCCGAAAAAGATCCCGGAAGGGATGCAGGTTTTCGGCGTGAAAAAACTCGCTGATGCGTTAAATGTCTTTGACGACTTATAATTACGTAAATTTGATTTTGCAGGAGGCACCGTAATTTATGTCATCATTTGACTACATCAAGACCGCAATCCGCCAGAAGGGCTGCACGCTGCAGCAGGTGGCGGACGCCAGCGGCATGACCAAAGGCTACCTGAGCCAGCTGCTGAACGCCAAAATCAAAAGTCCCAGCGCGCAGAAGCTCGAAGCGCTGCACCGCTTTCTGGGGCTGGAGTTCCCGCGTATGCAAAAGAACATCGGCGTGGTGTTCGGCAAGTTTTACCCTCTGCATACCGGACATATCTATCTGATCCAGCGCGCCTGTAGCCAGGTTGACGAGCTGCACATCATCATGGGCTACGACGAAACCCGTGACCGTCAGCTGTTTGAAGACAGCGCCATGTCGCAGCAGCCGACCGTGCCGGACCGCCTGCGCTGGCTGCTCCAGACATTTAAGTACCAGAAAAATATTCGTATTCATGCCTTTAACGAAGAGGGCATGGAGCCGTATCCGCACGGCTGGGACGTGTGGAGTAACGGCATCAAAGCGTTTATGGAAGAGAAGGGCATTGCGCCTAACTGGATCTACACCTCTGAAGAATCCGACGCGCCGCAGTTCCGCGAGCATCTGGGCATCGAGACGGTGCTGATCGACCCGAAACGCACCTTTATGAACATCAGCGGAGCGCAGATCCGCGAAAACCCGTTCCGCTACTGGGATTACATCCCGACTGAGGTGAAGCCGTTCTTCGTGCGTACCGTCGCGATCCTGGGCGGCGAGTCGAGCGGTAAATCAACGCTGGTCAACAAGCTGGCGAACATCTTCAATACCACCAGCGCGTGGGAGTACGGCCGCGATTATGTCTTCTCGCACCTTGGCGGCGACGAGATGGCGCTGCAATATTCCGATTACGACAAAATCGCGCTCGGTCATGCCCAGTACATTGATTTTGCGGTCAAATACGCCAACAAAGTGGCGTTTATCGATACCGATTTCGTGACCACACAGGCGTTCTGTAAAAAATACGAAGGGCGCGAGCACCCGTTCGTGCAGGCGCTGATTGACGAATACCGCTTTGACCTGGTGATCCTGCTGGAAAACAACACCCCATGGGTGGCCGACGGCATGCGCAGCCTCGGCAGCTCCGTGGACAGGAGAGAGTTTCAGACCATGCTGGTGGAGATGCTCAATGAGAACAACGTTGAGTTTGTCCATGTGGAGGAGTCTGACTATGACTCCCGTTTCCTGCGCTGCGTCGAGCTGGTGAAGGAGATGATGGGGGAGCAGGGATAAAAACTTACCCCTCACCCTAACCCTCTCCCACAGGGAGAGGGGACTTTAACCTCCCTCTCCCTGTGGGAGAGGGCCGGGGTGAGGGCATCAAGCCACTCAGAATTCAATCACCACTTTCCCACGCATATGTCCCTCCAGCACTTTACGGTGCGCCTCGGTAATGCTTTCCACGCTCAGCCCGTGCAGCGTTTCGCTGAGCGAACTTTCCACCACGCCGTTATCCACCAGCTTTGCCACCTCATTGAGGATCTCACCCTGACGCGCCATATCCGCGGTCTGGTACATGCTGCGGGTGTACATAAACTCCCAGTGCAGGGCGGCGGATTTGGACTTCAGCTTGTCCTGGTTCAGCGGACGTTCATTTTCAACGATGGAACAGATATGCCCCTGCGGCGCAATCAGTTCGCTGACCGCATCCCAGTGCCCGTCGGTGTCGTTGAGGATGAAAATGTAATCCACAAAGGTGAGTCCCTGTTTCGCCAGCTCGCCTTTCAGATCGCGGTAGTTGACGACAATATCAGCCCCGCGATCGCGGCACCACCGGGCGGAATCTTCTCGTGAAGCCGTTGCGACGATCTTCACCTTGCTGTTGTGCTTCGCAAAGGGGATCGCCAGCGATCCCACGCCGCCCGCGCCGCCGATGATCAGCAGCGTTTTGTCCGCCCCGGCATCCTGAATGTTCAGGCGTTCAAACAGACCTTCCCACGCGGTGAGCGCGGTCAACGGCAGTGCAGCGGCAGCCGCCCAGCCGAGGCTGGCAGGCTTGTGGCCGACTATGCGTGCATCAATCAGCTGGTGCGTGGTGTTGCTGCCCGGGCGGGTGATGTCGCCCGCGTACCACACCTCGTCACCTGGTTTAAATCCAGTTACGCCAGCCCCCACCGCTTTGACGATCCCGCTGGCATCCCAGCCGAGAATGCGCGGCTCGTTCAGCCCGTTTTTAGCGATGCCCGCGTGGACTTTGGTATCGACCGGGTTAACGGAGACGGCCTTCACCTCTACCAGCAGATCGTGCTCGCCGGGCTGCGGCATTGGCGGGGTGATTTCAATGAAGGTTGACGGATTTTCTGGGTTAACGGCAATAGCTTTAACAGACATGGTGTGCTCCTCAATGGCATGCGTTTTGTTGAGGCTAGTCTATAAAGTGGACAGTTGCGTGATAAGATGGACAATCAAGAACTCAGCGTTCGTACAGGGTGAACAATCATGTTTAAGCAGCTGCAGGATATGGCGCTGTTCGCGCTGGTGGCGGAGATGGGCAGCTTTACCGCGGCGGCGCAGAAGGCGGACCTGCCAAAATCCAGCGTTAGCCAGCGAATTAGCCAGCTGGAGCAGCAGGTGGGTATCCGCCTTCTGAACCGCACCACGCGCAGGATTAGCCTCACGTTTGCGGGCGAGCACTATCTGGTGCACTGTCGCGAAATGCTGGCGGCCAGCGAGCGGGCCGAGTACGCCATTCAGCGGCTGCGCGAAAACCCCAGCGGGCGGCTGCGGATCACCTGTCCGGCAGGAATTGGGGCGACGCTGCTGGCGCACATGAATGCCGAGTTTCAGCTTCGCTATCCTGACGTGTCGCTGGATGTGTCGATCTCTGATGACGTGGTGGATCTGGTCGAGGCCGGTTTTGACGTGGCGCTGCGCACCGGTAAGCCGCAGGACTCCTCCCTGATTGGCCGGATGATCGGGCACTGCCCGCGCTACATGCTGGCCTCACCGGACTATCTGGCGCGTCGGGATCCGCTGACGCATCCCCGTCAGCTGGTGGAGCACCGCTGCATTACGCACCGGGCGTGGTCGGAGTGGCTTCTGCGAAGCGCGAGCGAGGATTACCGCTACCTGCCGGATAACGCGCACATGACCGATAATCTGGTCTACGCCCGCGAATGTGCAATTTCCGGTGCGGGGATCACGCTGCTTCCCGCCTTCCTGGTAGAAGATAAAATTGAAAAAGGGGCGCTGGTTCAGGTACTGCCGGAGTGGAATGTTGAAGGTAACGATCTGTGGCTGGCCTACCCAAGCCGCAAGCTGAATTCGCCTGCGCTGATGAGCTATATCGACTTTGCGATGCAGTTTGACGAGGTGAAGCGGTATTACGTGGGTGGGTGATTTTGTGCGGCCTGATGCCCTCACCCTGGCCCTCTCCCACGGGGAGAGGGTACGAACATAAAAACGGCAACCGAAGTTGCCGTTTTGCTTTTATTTCGCAATACGCTTGTACTTAATACGCTTCGGCTCCAGCGCGTCGGCGCCCAGCGTGCGTTTCTTGTACTCTTCGTATTCGGTGAAGTTACCTTCGAAGAACTCCACTTTACCTTCGTCCTGATAGTCCAGGATGTGGGTCGCGATACGGTCCAGGAACCAGCGGTCGTGCGAGATAACCATCGCACAGCCCGGGAACTCCAGCAGGGCGTTTTCCAGCGCGCGCAGGGTTTCGATATCCAGGTCGTTTGTTGGTTCATCGAGCAGCAGAACGTTACCGCCCACCTGCAGCAGCTTCGCCAGGTGCAGACGACCGCGCTCACCGCCGGACAGCTCGCCCACGCGTTTGCCCTGGTCGGTGCCTTTGAAGTTAAAGCGGCCAACATAGGCGCGGCTTGGCATCTCGGTGTTGCCGATACGCATGATATCCAGACCGCCGGACACTTCTTCCCACACGGTTTTGCTGTTGTCCATCGCGTCACGGAACTGGTCAACGGAGGCCAGCTTCACGGTTTCACCCAGGGTGATAGAGCCGCTGTCAGGCTGTTCCTGACCGGACATCATGCGGAACAGGGTCGATTTACCCGCGCCGTTCGGACCGATGATCCCGACGATAGCGCCTTTCGGTACGGAGAAGGTCAGGTCGTCGATCAGCAGACGGTCGCCGTAGGACTTACGCAGGTTGGTCACTTCAACCACTTTATCCCCCAGACGAGCTCCAGGTGGAATAAACAGTTCGTTGGTTTCGTTACGTTTCTGGTATTCGGTGTTGTTCAGCTCTTCGAAGCGTGCCAGACGGGCTTTGCCCTTAGACTGACGGCCTTTCGCGCCCTGACGAACCCACTCCAGCTCTTTCTCGATAGACTTACGACGCGCCGCTTCCTGAGAAGCTTCCTGCGCCAGACGCTGATCTTTCTGCTCCAGCCAGGAAGAGTAGTTGCCTTCCCACGGAATGCCTTCACCGCGGTCCAGCTCCAGGATCCAGCCAGCGACGTTGTCGAGGAAGTAACGGTCGTGGGTAATCGCCACAACGGTGCCTTCGAAGTCGTGCAGGAAGCGTTCCAGCCACGCCACGGATTCTGCGTCCAGGTGGTTAGTCGGTTCGTCGAGCAGCAGCATGTCTGGTTTTTCCAGCAGCAGGCGGCACAGCGCCACGCGGCGGCGTTCACCCCCGGAGAGGTTCGCGATTTTCGCATCCCAGTCCGGCAGACGCAGGGCATCAGCCGCGCGCTCCAGCTGCACGTTCAGGTTGTGACCGTCGTGCGCCTGGATGATCTCTTCATACTTGCCCTGTTGCGCGGCCAGCTTGTCGAAGTCCGCATCCGGCTCAGCGTATTTGGCATACACTTCATCCAGACCTTTCAGCGCGTTAACCACTTCGGATACCGCTTCTTCAACGGATTCGCGAACGGTGTGTTCCGGGTTCAGCTGAGGTTCCTGCGGCAGGTAACCAATCTTGATGCCAGGCTGCGGACGGGCTTCACCTTCGATGTCTGTATCAATGCCGGCCATGATGCGCAGCAGGGTGGACTTACCGGCACCGTTGAGACCCAGAACACCGATTTTTGCGCCCGGGAAGAAGCTCAGCGAGATATTTTTAAGAATATGACGTTTCGGCGGGACAACTTTGCCGACACGATGCATGGTATAAACGAATTGAGCCACGTTGGACTTCGCCTCTTTTATCGTAATGAGAAGGAATTTCAGCCTCGAAGTGTAGCCTTTTTCACGTCCTAATCCCAGCCAGGAACGTCGGGAGTGTTAAAACGCGCAAGAAAGGTAAAAAAGTGTCCATGACGTGGCGCGTTGAAGGATGCCTGGTTAGCATAAGTTAATTAGACTTTGACGTGGCAAGACGCTGCAATTGACGAAAAAACAATGAGGAAGAGCTTGTGGAAAAAGCCAAACGGGTGGTCTGGCGTCTGCTGGCTGCCAGCGTATGCGTAATGGTGGTAAGCCAGGCGGTGCATGCCGATTCACTGGATGAACAACGTAACCGCTACGCCCAGATTAAACAGGCGTGGGACAACAAGCAGATGGATACCGTGCAGGCGCTGATGCCGACGCTAAAGGATTATCCGCTGTATCCGTATCTGGAGTATCGCCAGATAACCGACGATCTGATGAACCAGCCTACCGTCACCGTGAATAACTTCATTCAGGCGAACCCAACCCTGCCGCCAGCCCGAAATCTGCAGTCTCGCTTTGTGAATGAGCTGGCGCGTCGCGAAGACTGGCGCGGACTGCTGGCGTTTAGCCCTGAAAAGCCGAACGCCACCGAAGCGCAGTGTAACTATTACTACGCAAAATGGGCGACCGGCCAGCAGGAAGAGGCCTGGGCCGGAGCGAAAGAGCTCTGGCTGACCGGAAAAAACCAGCCGAACGCCTGTGATTCTCTGTTTAGCGCGTGGCGTGCTTCCGGCAAGCAGGATCCGCTCTCCTACCTTGAACGCATCCGTCTGGCGATGAAAGCCGGTAACACGCGTCTGGTGACCACGCTGGCGGGGCAGATGCCGTCCGATTACCAGACGATCTCCACGGCGGTTATCTCGCTGGCTAACGATCCAAACAGCGTCCTGACCTTTGCCCGCAGTACCGGCGCGACCGATTTTACCCGCCAGATGGCGGCGGTGGCCTTTGCCAGCGTGGCGCGTGACGATGTCGAAAACGCGCGGCTGATGATCCCGCAGCTGGTGCAGGCGCAGCAGCTCAATGAGGAGCAAACCCAGGAGCTGCGCGACATCGTGGCGTGGCGACTGATGGGCACCGATGTGACCGATGAACAGGCGCGCTGGCGTGACGATGCCATTATGCGTTCGAATTCTACGTCGCTGGTGGAACGCCGCGTGCGCATGGCGCTGGGCACGGGCGATCGCCGTGGGCTGAATACCTGGCTCGCGCGGTTGCCCATGGAGGCCAAAGAGAAAGACGAATGGCGCTACTGGCAGGCCGATCTGCTGATGGAGCGCGGTCGTGATGATGAGGCCAAAGAGATCCTCCATTCGCTGATGCAGCAGCGCGGGTTTTACCCAATGGCTGCCGCGCAGCGTCTGGGCGAGGAATACACCTTCCGTATAGATAAAGCGCCTGCCAACGCGAACCCGGCGCTGACGCAGGGGCCAGAAATGGCGCGCGTTCGCGAGCTGATGTACTGGAATATGGATAACACCGCGCGCAGCGAGTGGGCGAATCTGGTGACCAGCCGCACCACCGATGAGAAAGCCCAGCTTGCCCGCTATGCGTTTGATAATCACTGGTGGGATCTCAGCGTGCAGGCGACGATCGCCGGCAAGCTTTGGGATCATCTGGAAGAGCGTTTCCCGCTGGCGTACAAAGATCTGTTCGATCGCTACACCAGCGGCAAAGATATCCCGCAAAGCTACGCGATGGCGATTGCCCGTCAGGAGAGCGCGTGGAACCCGAAAGTCCGTTCCCCGGTGGGCGCCAGCGGCCTGATGCAGATTATGCCGGGCACGGCGACGCACACGGTGAAGATGTTTAATATTCCGGGCTACAGCAGTCCGTCGCAGCTTCTGGATCCGGATACCAACATCAACATCGGTACCAGCTATCTCCAGTACGTGTATCAGCAGTTCGGTAATAACCGCATCTTCTCTTCTGCGGCGTATAACGCGGGTCCTGGGCGCGTGCGGACCTGGCTCGGCAACAGCGCCGGACGCATCGACGCCGTGGCTTTTGTGGAGAGCATTCCGTTCTCGGAAACGCGCGGCTACGTGAAGAACGTGCTGGCCTATGACGCTTACTATCGCTACTTCATGGGGCAGAAAGATACCCTGATGAGCGATGCCGAGTGGCAGAGACGTTACTGATCGGCGTGGGTTGTGTTATGCTGTACTCGCTAAAGAGTACAAGAGGCAGCATAACATGACCCAGCATTCCCCGTATTCCTCGGCAATGGCCGAACAACGTCATCTGGAGTGGCTTCGTTTTGTGGAGCTGCTGCGTCAGTCTTACGAACAGGATCTGCATTTACCCCTTATGCAGCTGATGCTCACGCCGGACGAGCGTGAGGCGCTGGGCACCCGCGTGCGGATCATTGAAGAGTTGCTGCGCGGAGAGATGAGCCAGCGCGAGTTGAAAAATGAGCTCGGCGCGGGTATTGCAACGATCACCCGAGGCTCGAACAGCCTGAAGTCGGCCCCGGTTGAGCTGCGCCAGTGGCTGGAAGCGGTATTGCTGAAAGACGCCGGATGACGGCTTTGCCTTATCCGGCCAAAAAAACTTACCGATAAATCGCGTTATGGAACGGGCTTAAGGCCAGAATCACGGCCTGATGATAAACGCCTGAACGCGTCAGCGCACCTGCGGTAAAGACGCCAATCGCCCCTTCTTTACGGCCAATCTCATCGATTCCGGTGTACTGCGACATCACTGGCCCTAGCGCTTCACCCGCACGGACTTTTTCCAGAATGATCTCCGGCAGCGGCAGGGTGGCCGAACGCGCTTCACCGCGCTGCTCGCGGCTTTCGATGACCACCCAGCTAAAGGTTGCGCCTTCGTCGATACCTGCTTCAATCGCTACCCAAAAGTCAGCATCCGGTGCGGCAGTCTTTGCGTTTGCCACGCGATTTCGTGCGCCAGCGCGCGTTTCCTCGCTGCCAAACGGCTGTTCAGGAACGCCACTCTCGACGCCGATGGCCTCAATATGGCAGGATCCTGCGCCGAAGATCTCGTCAAATGCCCTTAGAATTGCCTGAATTTTGGCAGGATTAGTGGTAGCAGAGACAACATGGTGCATAATTAAGCTCGATTCAAAAAAAACTCATCGCAGTATAACGGAAAAAAAGCATGTTACAGGTATACCTTGTTCGCCACGGTGAAACGCAGTGGAACGCCGAGCGACGTATTCAAGGCCAGTCAGACAGTCCTCTCACCGAGAAGGGTGTGCAGCAAGCGTGGCAGGTGGCGGAACGCGCCAGAACGCTGGGCATTACCCACGTGATTACCAGCGATTTAGGTCGCACACAGCAGACGGCGCGCATCATCGCAGATGCCTGCGGCTGTGACGTCATGCTGGAGCCGCGCCTGCGCGAGCTGGATATGGGCGTGCTGGAGAAACGCCATATCGATACGCTGACGGAAGCGGAGGAGGGCTGGCGCCGCACGCTGGTGAACGGTACCGAAGATGGCCGTATTCCTGAAGGCGAGTCCATGCAGGAGCTTAGCGTACGCATGCATGCCGCCCTGGCGGAGTGCCTGAAGCTGCCGGCGGGAAGCCGTCCGCTGCTGGTGAGTCACGGGATTGCGTTGGGTTGCCTGGTAAGCACCATTCTGGGGTTACCGGCTTACGCTGAGCGCCGTTTGCGCCTGCGCAACTGCTCCATTTCCCGGATTGATTATCAGGAAAGCGCGTGGCTGGCGTCGGGCTGGGTAGTGGAGATGGCAGGGGACATTTCGCATCTTGATGCCCCTGCGCTTGACGAACTGCAGCGTTAACGACGTATCGGAATCAAGAATTCCATACGCAGATTAATTGGGCCTTCTTCCGGTTTGGCATCCTGCGCCGGGTAGTAGCGCTCAATGTCCTGACCTTTACGGCGATTCAGATTTAGCATCGGCATGCAGGTTCCGTAAACGGTCAGGATAAACTCCTGAACCCCCGTTCCCAGCCCTTCATAGGCGAACATCACGTATTCGCCGCCTTCCAGCACGACTGGCTTCGAACCCTGAATATACCCATTGGCCATCTCTGGCGTCAGCGCGGTGGTGTAGAACACCTCCTGCTCGTCGTCTTTTTCCTGGCTTGGGTGCGTTTCGTTGAGGCCATACAGGATTGGCGGGATCGTCGGTGCGTGGCTCAGGAAGTCGCGCCAGAACTGGACGCGCATCTGATGACGGAACTCTGAAATCTGCTCCAGTGAACAGGAGTAGCTTTGTGTCGTGCCGATCAGATGGGTTTCAGGCAACGTGACAATTTCGTATTTTGGCATCGCGAACTCGCCCAGACGCAGCGGCGGACGCATGCCAAACGAGCTCCAGTCAGGCGAGCGACGATAAAGCGCTGGCGTCAACGAGAACTGTTTTTTGAAGGCGCGGGTGAAGGTCTGCTGTGAATCGAAACGATATTGCAGGGCAATATCCAGAATAGGCCGCGCGGTCAGGCGCAATGCCACAGCAGATTTTGATAAACGACGTGCGCGAATATAGGCCCCGATAGCATGACCGGTGACATCCTTGAACATCCTTTGCAGATGCCACTTGGAATAGCCTGCTTTAGCCGCCACATTATCCAGTGACAAAGGCTGGTCGAGATGACCTTCCAGCCAGGTGAGCAGGTCGCGAATAATTCCAGCCTGATCCATATACTATCCTCATCCTTAAAACAGCAGGTGCCTGATAACAGGTTAGCGGATAATAGCATTTTTTGATGTTTTAGCATTCAGTGTTTTTTTTGCGCATTCATGCTTTTTAGAGCACATTACAGGCAGATATATTCTAATCCTGTGATCTTGCTACATTTTTGTCTAAAGTGTTGAATAATCGCTCAGTGTAATTTTAAAGAATGGTAACAATATGAAATACAAGACTTTGATCTTCACCGCGTTGATGCTGATGGTTGGACGCGCGGCGCAGGCAGAACAGATTGGCTCCGTCGATACCGTGTTCAAAATGTTCGGCCCGGACCACAAAATCGTGGTGGAGGCGTTTGACGATCCGGACGTGAAAAACGTCACCTGCTACGTCAGCCGCGCGAAAACGGGTGGTATCAAAGGCGGGCTGGGACTGGCGGAAGATACCTCCGATGCGGCGATTTCTTGTCAGCAGGTGGGGCCAGTTGAATTGAGTGATAAAATTAAAAACGGCAAAGCGCAGGGCGACGTGGTGTTCCAGAAACGGACCTCGCTGGTGTTCAAAAAGCTGCAGGTGGTGCGTTTCTATGATGCCAAACGCAACACCCTGGCTTACCTTGCCTACTCTGACAAAGTGGTGGAAGGCTCGCCGAAAAACGCGATCAGCGCGGTGCCGATTATGCCGTGGCATTAATTCAGGGATGAACTATGCAACAACCTGTGGTCTGGCTGGTTGAAGACGAAACCAGTATCGCCGATACGCTGATCTACATGCTTCAGCAGGAAGGATTCGCGGTAAAGGCGTTTGAACGCGGTTTACCCGTGCTGGAGGAGGCGCGGCGGCAGGTTCCGGCGCTCGCTATTCTGGACGTCGGGCTGCCGGACATCAGTGGATTTGAGCTTTGCCGCCAGCTTCTGGCGCAGTATCCCTCACTGCCCGTGCTGTTTCTGACGGCGCGCAGTGATGAGGTAGACAAGCTGCTTGGCCTGGAAATGGGGGCTGATGACTACGTTGCGAAACCTTTCTCCCCTCGTGAAGTCTGCGCCCGGGTGCGGACGATTTTACGGCGCATGCAAAAATCCGCTGCGCCAGCAGCAACGTTGCGTATCGGGCAGTTTGAACTGAACGAGCCTGCCGCGCGAATTAGCTGGTGCGGTGAAGCACTGCCCCTGACCCGCTATGAATTCTTGCTGCTCAAAACCTTGTTGCAGGCCCCCGGGCGGGTCTTTTCTCGTCAGCAGCTCATGGACAAGGTGTGGGGTGAAGACGGCGACAGCTTCGATCGTACCGTGGACACCCACATCAAAACCCTACGCGCCAAACTGCGGGCGGTTAACGAGGAAATGTCACCCATCAGCACCCATCGCGGTATGGGCTACAGTCTGGGCCTTTACTAATGCGCATTGGGATGCGGCTATTGCTGGGGTACTTCCTGATCGTGGCCATCGCCGCGTGGTTTGTGCTGTCGATCTTTGTTCAGGAAGTAAAACCCGGCGTGCGCAGGGCAACCGAGGGCACGTTAATCGACACCGCGACCCTGCTGGCTGAAATTGGACGTGACGATTTGCTTTCGGGTCATGCGCAGCAGGGCAAACTGGCGCAGGCCTTTTCTCAGCTTCATCAGCGCCCCTTCCGCGCCAATATCGGCGGGATTCATAAAGTGCGTAACGAGTACCACGTCTACATGACCGATGCGCAGGGCAGAGTGGTATTTGATTCCGCCGGTCTGGCCGTGGGGCAAGATTACTCGCGCTGGAACGATGTCTGGCTGACGCTTCGCGGTGAATACGGCGCGCGCAGTACCCAGAGCCATCCCGACGATCCGGAGAGCACGGTGATGTATGTTGCTGCGCCGGTTGTGGAGCAGGGCAAGATTATCGGCGTGGTGTCGGTCGGGAAACCTAACAGCGCGATGGCACCGGTTATCCATCGCAGCGAGCGGCGGATCCTGTGGGCAGGCGGGGCGCTGCTCGGCATTGCCCTGCTGATTGGCCTCGTTGTGGCGTGGTGGATCAATCGATCTATCGCGACGTTATCGCGCTATGCCGACTCGGTGACCACGGATACGCCTCTCCCGCTGCCTAATCCTGGCAGTAGCGAACTGCACAAGCTGGCATTGGCGCTGGAGAGTATGCGCATTCGCCTGGAAGGGAAAAACTACATTGAACACTATGTCCATGCGCTGACCCACGAGCTGAAAAGCCCCATCGCCGCCATACGCGGCGCGGCGGAAATTCTCTCCGAGCAGCCGCCGCCGCAGGTGGCCGCGCGGTTTATCGATAATATTCTGGTGCAAAACGCGCGTATGCAGTCGCTGGTTGAAAAACTGCTCACTCAGTCGCGTCTTGAAAATCGGGTCGAAATTACGCCTCAGATCGTCCGTGTCGACCTGCTGTTTACGCGTCTTGCCGACGCGCGCTCGGCGCTGTTGGCAGCAAAAGAGATTGTACTGACCCTTCAGCCCGCTTCGATTCATGTTGAAGGCGATCCCGACCTTCTCGAACAGGCACTCGGTAATTTACTGGATAACGCTATCGATTTTACGCCGCAGGGCGGCGCCATTGAACTGGCGGCCCGGGAAGTGCAGGGGCAGATACAGCTGATCGTCACCGACAGCGGAAGCGGGATCCCGGATTACGCGCTGGATCGTATTTTTGAGCGCTTTTATTCTCTGCCGCGGGAGAACGGATTGAAGAGCAGCGGGCTCGGGCTGGCGTTTGTTCAGGAGGTGGCGCGTCTGCATCAGGGAGAGATTACATTGCGTAATCGTGATGAAGGTGGCGTGATGGCCACGCTGATACTTCACCGTCCCTTCACATAACTTCAAACTGACCCCACACGGCCTGGTTACGCTCTCCTCATCACAAAGGAGACGTAATGATGAAATCCCCACTGTTCTGGAAAATTAGCACCCTGCTGGGGTGCATCCTGCTGCTGTTAGTTCCGCTGTTTATGGTCAGTAACCTGATTTCAGAGCGCGAGAGCTACCGCAACGATGTCGAAAATACGCTGCGCCAGAGTACCAGCGGACCGCAAAAACTGGTCGGCCCGATGATTGCGATTCCGATGACGGAGATCTTTTACAAGATAGAGGATGAGAAGAAGGTCGAATACAAGAAAAGCTACATGCATTTCATTCTGCCGGAATCTCTGGTTGTTGAAGGGAACCAACGCGTTGAGTTGAGAAATATTGGTATCTATGACGGGCAGATCTGGAACACGGACCTGAAGATAAAAGCGCAGTTTAATACCGAAGAGCTGAAGCAGTTGAAAGGGGAAACGATCGCGACAGGGCAGCCGTTTATCGTGACGGGTGTTGGCGACGCGCGGGGTATTGGCGCGGTCAGTATCTCTAAAATCAATGGTGAGACCCTAAGCGTGGAACCCGGTTCAGGCGTCTACGGTGCGCTTGCTGGGATCCACATCCCGCTGACCGACAAAGCGCTGGAAGCCAAAACGTTTGCGCTTGATATGTCCCTCAGCCTGGCGGGAACCGGCAGTTTTGCGGTGGTGCCGGTAGGGCGTAATAGCGAAATGACGCTCAACAGCAACTGGCCGCATCCGGGTTTTATGGGCGATTATCTCCCCGTTAAGCATCAAATAGGCGAGTCTGGTTTCCAGGCGAACTGGCAGAGCAGCTGGTTTGCAAATAACCTTGAGAGCTGGTTCTACGGCAAGGAATCGCCGGAGTGGGAGGCGCTCCCGGCCTTTAGCGTGACGGTAGCGACGCCGGCTGACCAATATCAATTGACCGACCGGGCAATTAAATACGCTATTTTGCTGATTGCGCTGACGTTTATGGCTTTCTTTGTCTTCGAAACCTTAACCGGATTACGCCTTCATCCGATGCAGTATCTGCTGGTGGGGCTGTCGCTGGTCCTGTTCTATCTGGTGTTGCTGGCGCTGTCTGAACACGTCGGGTTTACGCCAGCCTGGATTGTTGCAAGTCTGGTTGGCGCAGCGATGAACGGAATGTACCTGCAGGCCGTGCTGAAAAGCTGGAAGCGCAGCGGGCTGTTTGTGCTGGCTCTACTCGGGCTGGATGTCGTGATGTGGTTCCTGCTGCGCTCGGAGGACAGCGCGCTGCTGTTGGGGTCAGCGGTTCTCGCGCTGGCGCTGTTCGCGGTGATGTACCTGACCCGGCATTTCGACTGGTACTCGCTCTCTCAGCCGAAGCGACCTGAGCTACCCGCAGCACCGGATGACGATACGATGCGGATCTGGAAATAAAAAAAAGGCGCAAATGCGCCGTTTTTTAATGCGTTAACTGCGGGATTACTCCTGCAGATCGCCGCAGAAACGATACCCTTCGCCGTGGATCGTGGCGATGATTTCCGGCGTATCTGGCGTAGATTCGAAATGCTTACGAATACGACGAATGGTCACGTCTACGGTACGGTCGTGCGGTTTCAGCTCACGGCCGGTCATTTTCTTCAGCAGCTCTGCACGGGACTGAATTTTGCCCGGGTTTTCGCAGAAGTGCAGCATCGCGCGGAATTCACTGCGCGGCAGTTTATACTGCTCACCGTTCGGGCTAATCAGCGAACGGCTATTGATATCAAGTTCCCAGCCGTTGAATTTGTAGCTGTCTACGCTACGACGCTCTTCGCTGACCGTACCCAGGTTCATGGTGCGGGACAGCAGGTTGCGTGCACGAATGGTTAACTCGCGAGGATTGAACGGCTTGGTGATGTAGTCATCCGCACCGATTTCCAGGCCAAGAATTTTATCAACTTCGTTATCACGGCCCGTCAGGAACATTAACGCGACGTTCGCCTGCTCGCGCAGTTCGCGCGCCAGAAGAAGACCGTTTTTGCCCGGCAGGTTAATATCCATGATCACCAGGTTGATATCATTTTCAGAAAGGATCTGATGCATCTCTGCGCCATCGGTCGCTTCAAAGACATCGTAGCCTTCTGCTTCGAAAATGCTCTTTAACGTGTTGCGTGTTACCAACTCGTCTTCAACGATAAGAATGTGCGGGGTCTGCATGTTTGCTACCTAAATTGCCAACTAAATCGAAACAGGAAGTACAAAAGTCCCTGACCTGCCTGATGCATGTCGCAAATTAACATGATCGGCTTAACGTGACTAAAGTACGTAATTGCGTTCTTGATGCACTTTCCATCAACGTCAACAACATCATTAGCTTGGTCTTGGGTACTTTCCCTTTGGACCCGACAGTGTCAAAAACGGCTGTCATCCTAACCATTTTAACAGCAACATAACAGGCTAAGTGACACCAGACACCCAATAAAACTACGCTTCGTTGACATATATCAAGTTCAATTGTAGCACGTTAACAGTTTGATGAAATCATCGTAGCCGAATGCTAGCCTTTGTCACAATTTTTCAATAAACCAACTAGTTGCGGACATTGATTTATAAACGAAGCGAATCCAATCAGAATAGGGTATTCATGTCGCTATTATCATTATAAAACATGGGGATAATAGTGTTCTGTTAACATTCTAACTGATTGTTCAGACAAGGAATAGTTTAGCGTTTTTAATTTGTTATGAAACGCTATTTCGGTGATTTGTGTTGCATTTTTGTAAATTCGCGCCGCGTAATATGTTGAAGTGCATCACATTTTTGCCCGCTAACTGATTAAAAAGAGAGCATAAATGCATCTGTCGATTGTACTGGTTGCCCCAGCCAGAGCCGAAAATATAGGCGCTGCCGCGCGCGCCATGAAGACCATGGGATTCACCGATTTACGTATCGTGGACAGCGCTGCCCACCTGGAGCCTGCGGCTCGTTGGGTCGCGCACGGATCGGGCGATATCCTCGATAATATAACCACTTACGCGACGCTTGCTGATGCGCTGCACGACATTTCGTTTACCGTTGCGACCACCGCGCGCAGCCGTGCGAAGTTCCATTACTATGCCACGCCAGCGGAGCTGGTGCCGATGTTGAGCGAGAAAAGCCAGTGGCTGGATAAAGCCGCGCTGGTGTTTGGTCGCGAAGATTCCGGATTAACCAACGAAGAGCTGGAGCTGGCGGACGTTCTTACCGGTGCGCCGATGGTCGCCGATTATCCCTCCCTGAATTTAGGCCAGGCGGTCATGGTTTATTGCTATCAATTAGCCTCCCTAATACAAATCCCCCAGCCTCCGGCAGAAGGGGCAAATGAAAATCAGCTGGCTGCGCTGCGCGCTCGCGTTGAGCAACTGTTGTCTCAGTTGGGGGTGGCGGACGATCAAAAAATGGCTGACTGGCTGCAGCAGCGTCTTGGGCGTCTTGAGCAGCGGGACACCGCAATGCTGCACCGTTTGCTGCACGATATTGAAAAAAAATTGGCGGAGTAAAATCCTGTCATAAGTTTTTACTATGGTGAATAAGTCTGTACTGATGGGTTGCACTTGGGCGAATCGGATGAAAATAAATCTGCAAACAGCGGGACGTGAGAGTCTCCCGAATTGTGATCAAATTAAAAATTCGTTGACTTAAGGTGCCCGATCCTTTAACCCTAAAAGAATACAGGACAGACAGATAATAATGACAGAGTACACAACATCCATGAAACGCATCAGCATCACCACCATTACTACAACCATCATCATTACCACAGGTAACGATGCGGGCTGACGCGTACAGGAAAAACAAAAAAAAGCCCGCACCTGAACAGTGCGGGCTTTTTTTTCGGCTAAAGGAAACGAGGTAGAACCATGCGAGTGTTGAAGTTCGGCGGTACATCAGTGGCAAATGCAGAACGTTTTCTGCGTGTTGCCGATATCCTGGAAAGCAATGCCAGGCAGGGGCAGGTTGCTACCGTGCTCTCTGCCCCGGCAAAAATCACGAACCATCTGGTGGCGATGATTGAAAAAACCATCGGTGGCCAGGATGCACTCCCGAACATCAGCGACGCAGAGCGTATCTTCGCTGACTTGCTGCAAGGGCTGGCAGAGGCGCTGCCAGGCTTCCCACACGCTCAGCTGAAGTCCTTCGTTGAGCAGGAATTCGCGCAAATCAAACATGTCCTGCACGGCATCAGCCTTCTCGGCCAGTGCCCGGACAGCGTCAACGCGGCGCTGATCTGCCGGGGCGAAAAACTCTCTATCGCCATCATGGCCGGCGTGCTGGAAGCGCGCGGACATAGCGTGACCGTGATCGACCCGGTTGAAAAACTGCTGGCGGTGGGCCACTACCTCGAATCCACCGTTGATATTGCCGAATCAACCCGCCGTATCGCCGCAAGCAAAATTCCTTCTGACCATATGATCCTGATGGCAGGCTTCACCGCCGGTAACGAGAAGGGCGAGCTGGTGGTGCTGGGCCGTAACGGCTCCGACTACTCCGCCGCCGTACTGGCCGCCTGTTTACGCGCGGACTGTTGTGAGATCTGGACTGACGTCGACGGCGTTTATACCTGTGACCCGCGCCAGGTTCCGGACGCCAGGCTGCTGAAGTCGATGTCGTACCAGGAAGCGATGGAGCTTTCCTACTTCGGCGCCAAAGTGCTTCACCCTCGTACCATCTCCCCGATTGCCCAGTTCCAGATCCCTTGCCTGATTAAAAACACCGGTAACCCGCAGGCGCCGGGTACGCTGATTGGCGCGAGTACCGATGAAGACGGTTTGCCGGTCAAAGGCATCTCCAACCTGAACAACATGGCGATGTTCAGCGTCTCCGGCCCGGGGATGAAGGGGATGGTCGGCATGGCGGCGCGCGTGTTTGCGGCTATGTCCCGCAACGGTATCTCGGTGGTGCTGATTACCCAGTCTTCTTCCGAATACAGCATCAGCTTCTGCGTGCCGCAGGCTGACTGCCTGCGCGCCCGTCGCGCGCTGGAGGAGGAGTTCTATCTGGAACTCAAAGAAGAGCTGCTGGAGCCGCTCGCCATTCAGGAGCGTCTGGCGATTATCTCCGTGGTCGGCGACGGCATGCGTACGCTGCGCGGTATCTCCGCGAAGTTCTTTGCCGCGCTGGCGCGCGCCAATATCAATATCGTGGCAATTGCCCAGGGCTCGTCAGAACGATCAATTTCTGTTGTCGTGGACAACGATGACGCCACCACCGGCGTACGCGTGGTTCACCAGATGCTGTTCAACACCGACCAGGTTATCGAGCTGTTCCTGATTGGCGTCGGCGGTGTGGGCGGCGCGCTGCTGGAGCAGGTGAAGCGTCAGCAGGAGTGGCTGAAGAAGAAACATATCGATCTGCGCGTCTGCGGGATTGCCAACTCCAGAGCGCTACTCACCAACGTTCACGGTCTGAACCTGGAGAACTGGCAGGCCGAGATGAACGAGGCGAAAGAGCCGTTCAACCTGGGCCGCCTGATCCGTCTGGTGAAAGAGTATCATCTGCTTAACCCGGTGATTGTCGACTGTACCTCGAACCAGGCGGTGGCCGACCAGTACGCCGACTTCCTGCGCGAAGGGTTCCACGTGGTGACGCCGAACAAAAAGGCCAACACCTCGTCGATGGATTACTATCACCAGCTGCGTCTGGCGGCGAGCAAGTCGCGCCGCAAGTTCCTGTACGACACCAACGTGGGCGCGGGCCTGCCGGTTATCGAGAACCTGCAGAACCTGCTGAACGCGGGCGACGAACTGCAGCGTTTCTCCGGCATTCTCTCCGGCTCGCTGTCGTTTATCTTCGGCAAGCTGGATGAGGGGATGAGCCTGTCGGAAGCCACCCGCGCCGCGCGCGAACTGGGCTATACCGAGCCGGATCCGCGTGACGATCTCTCCGGTATGGACGTGGCGCGTAAGCTGCTGATTCTGGCACGTGAAACGGGCCGTGAGCTTGAGCTTTCCGATATCGTGATAGAACCGGTCTTGCCGGCAGAATTTGACAGCAGCGGTGATGTCGCTGCATTCATGGCAAATTTGCCGCAGCTTGACGATGCTTTTGCCGCGCGCGTTGCGAAAGCCCGTGATGAAGGTAAGGTATTGCGCTATGTTGGCAACATTGAAGAAGATGGCGTGTGCCGGGTGAAGATTGCCGAAGTGGATGGCAACGACCCGCTGTACAAAGTTAAAAACGGCGAAAACGCCCTCGCGTTTTACAGCCACTATTATCAGCCATTGCCGCTGGTGCTTCGCGGCTATGGCGCAGGGAACGATGTTACGGCGGCGGGTGTGTTTGCCGATCTGCTGCGTACCCTGTCATGGAAGTTAGGAGTTTAACATGGTCAAAGTTTATGCCCCGGCTTCCAGCGCGAATATGAGCGTCGGATTTGACGTGCTGGGCGCGGCGGTGACGCCGGTGGATGGTTCACTGCTGGGCGATACGGTCACGGTGGAAGCGGCAGACAGCTTCAGCCTGAACAACGTGGGCCGCTTCGCCAGCAAACTGCCGTCTGAGCCGCGCGAAAATATCGTCTATCAGTGCTGGGAACGCTTCTGTCAGGAGATCGGCAAAAACGTGCCGGTTGCCATGACGCTGGAAAAAAGTATGCCGATTGGCTCGGGGCTGGGTTCCAGCGCTTGTTCGGTGGTCGCCGCGCTGGTGGCGATGAACGAGCACTGCGGCAAGCCGCTGAACAACAACCGCCTGCTGGGGTTGATGGGCGAGCTGGAAGGGCGCATCTCCGGCAGCATTCACTATGACAACGTGGCGCCGTGCTTCCTCGGCGGCATGCAGCTGATGATCGAAGAAAATGGCATCATCAGCCAGCAGGTGCCAGGGTTTGATGAGTGGCTGTGGGTGCTGGCCTATCCGGGCATTAAGGTCTCTACCGCGGAAGCGCGTGCGATCCTGCCCGCGCAGTATCGTCGCCAGGACTGTATCGCCCACGGGCGTCATCTGGCGGGCTTTATTCACGCCTGCTACACCCGTCAGCCGCAGCTGGCGGCGAAGCTGATGAAGGACGTCATTGCCGAGCCGTACCGCACGAAGCTGCTGCCCGGCTTTAACGAGGCGCGACAGGCATCGATGGATATCGGCGCGCAGGCGTGCGGCATCTCCGGCTCCGGCCCGACGCTGTTCGCCCTGTGCGACAAGCCTGACACCGCGCAGCGCGTGGCGGACTGGCTCTCTAAACACTACCTGCAAAATCAGGAAGGCTTTGTTCATATTTGCCGTCTGGACACGGCTGGCGCACGAGTACTGGGATAATTAATGAAACTCTATAACCTTAAAGATCATAACGAGCAGGTCAGCTTCGCGCAGGCGGTAACTCAGGGGCTGGGCAAAAATCAGGGGCTGTTCTTCCCGCATGACCTGCCGGAATTCCAGCTGACCGAGATTGACGAGCTGCTGAAGCAGGATTTCGTCACCCGCAGCACCAAAATTCTGTCTGCGTTTATCGGCGACGAAATTCCGCAGGAGCTTCTGGAAGAGCGCGTGCGTGCGGCGTTCGCTTTCCCGGCGCCGGTGAAGCAGGTTGAGCCTGACGTTGGCTGCCTGGAGCTGTTCCACGGTCCGACCCTGGCGTTTAAAGACTTCGGCGGCCGCTTTATGGCGCAGATGCTGACCCACATCAGCGGCGACAAACCGGTGACCATCCTGACCGCGACCTCCGGCGATACCGGTGCGGCGGTGGCGCATGCCTTCTACGGACTGAAAAACGTCCGCGTGGTGATCCTCTATCCGAAAGGCAAAATCAGCCCGCTGCAGGAAAAACTGTTCTGTACGCTCGGCGGCAACATTGAAACCGTGGCGATCGACGGCGATTTCGATGCCTGCCAGGCGCTGGTCAAGCAGGCCTTCGACGACGAAGAGCTGAAGGTGGCTCTGGGTCTGAACTCTGCCAACTCCATCAACATCAGCCGTCTGCTGGCGCAGATCTGCTACTACTTCGAAGCGGTGGCGCAGCTGCCGCAGGAAGCGCGCAACCAGCTGGTGATCTCCGTGCCGAGCGGTAACTTCGGTGACCTGACGGCAGGTCTGCTGGCGAAATCCCTGGGTCTGCCGGTGAAACGCTTTATCGCGGCGACCAACGCCAACGACACCGTGCCGCGCTTCCTGAAAGACGGGAAGTGGGCGCCGAACGCCACGCAGGCGACGCTCTCCAACGCGATGGATGTGTCACAGCCGAACAACTGGCCGCGCGTGGAAGAGCTGTTCCGCCGTAAGATCTGGCGTCTGGGTGACCTGGGTTACGCCGCGGTGACGGATGAAACCACCAAAGAGACCATGCGCGAGATGAAAGCGGTGGGGTATATCTCTGAACCGCACGCGGCGATTGCCTACCGCGCGCTGCGCGACCAGCTTAACCCGGGTGAATATGGCCTGTTCCTGGGCACCGCGCATCCGGCGAAGTTCAAAGAGAGCGTGGAAGCGATCCTGGGCGAAACGCTGCCGCTGCCGAAAGAGCTGGCCGAGCGCGCCGACCTGCCGCTGCTGTCACATGAGCTGCCCGCGGATTTTGCCGCGCTGCGTAAGCTGATGATGACGCGCGCGTGATTGTGTTGCCCGGTGGCGGCTACGCCTTACCGGGCCTACAACGACCACGACGACCTCATCGTAGGCCGGGTAAGGTGAAGCCACCACCCGGCTTTTTTATGGAGAAATTAAGGAGAGAAAAAGCAGGAAAAAAGCAGAAATTCCCAATAAATGCGGTCACTTAGCGTTTAGGATTGCAGAGAATAACATCCCCCGTTCCCCTCGCGTACTCTCCTTACATCGGCCCACGTTGGGCAAGAAGAATAAGGAGTCACCTGTGTCTACACTGAAACCTGCACTCATCGCGCTTTCACTGGTGCTGGCCGCCCCCATGGCGGTTCAGGCATCTGAAATTACCCTCGTACCGGCGGTCAAACTGCAGATTGGCGACCAGGATAACAACGGGCATTACTGGGACGGCGGCCGCTGGCGCGACCACGACTGGTGGAAGGCGCATTATGACTGGCGTGATAACCACTGGCGTCCACATGATGAGCATCGTAAACACGACGATCGTCACGATGACCATCACCACGATGACCGCCGCGACGATCGCGGCCCGGACTGGAAACACCATTAATGCAAAACCCCGCCAGCTGGCGGGGTTTGTTTTTACTGCTCGTGGCGCTTAAACACCAGCTCGCCTTTCCCCGACGACGCCTCGTCAAAGAAATAGCCTTCGCTGTTAAATTTGGTTAACTGCTCCGGCTTCGTCAGGCGGTTCTGGATGATGTAGCGGCTCATCAGGCCGCGCGCTTTCTTAGCGTAGAAGCTGATCACTTTGAACTTACCGTTCTTCTCGTCGAGGAACACCGGTTTGATAATCTCCGCATCCAGCTTTTTCGGCTTCACCGACTTGTAGTATTCGTCGGATGCCAGGTTAATCACCACGTTATCGCCCTGAGCGTGCAGCGCCGCGTTCAGCTTGTCGGTAATGATATCGCCCCAGAAATGATACAGGTCTTTGCCTTTGGCATTTTCCAGGCGAATCCCCATCTCCAGACGATACGGCTGCATCAGATCCAGCGGGCGCAGTACGCCGTACAGACCCGACAGCATGCGCAGATGCTGCTGGGCAAAATCGAAATCGGCTTCGCTAAAATCTTCCGCCTGCAGGCCGGTGTAGACATCACCTTTAAACGCCAGAATCGCCTGGCGAGCGTTAGCCGGGGTGAAATCCGGGTGCCACTCGTGAAAGCGGGTCGCGTTAAGATCGGCCAGCTTGTCGCTGATGCTCATCAGCGAGGCGATTTGCGGCGCAGAGAGCTTACGCGCTTCGCGGATCAGCTGTTGCGAGTAGTCCAGCAGTTCAGGCTGGGTATAGCGCTCGGTGGCGAGCGGGCTCTGGTAGTCGAGCGTTTTTGCAGGTGAAATCAGAATCAGCATATCCAGTCCTTGCAGGAAATTTAGAGCGACTTTAGCAAAAAATCGCCCTGAATTGATCGATAGCTGTTATTGCCGCGGCAAATCATCCCACGTGCCGGGGGCAAGCTGCGCCTTAATATCGGGATAGCGGGCGGGATCAAATACCGGCGGAACGCCGAGTTTGCGCTGACGCAGATAGTCTCTGGCAATCAGGGTCACAACGGGCGAGAGCAGAAGGATAGCGGTGAGGTTCGTGATCGCCATTAGCGCCATAATGATATCGGCCAGCTGCCAGACCAGCGGCATACTGAGGAAGGAGCCAGCGATGATCATCAGAATGACCGCGAGCCGCAGGGCTCCGATTGCGGTACGGGAGTCGAGCTTCAGGAAAATAAGGTTATTTTCGGCGTAGAGGTAATTCACCACAATCGAACTGAAGGCAAACAGTACCAGGACGAGCGAGACAAATCCTGCTCCCCAGCCGCCGGTCAGGTTCACCAGCGCCTGCTGGAGAAGCTGTATCCCGGCGGTTCCTGAGGAGTGCGGGACGGGGCCTGCCAGCAGCAAAATCATGGCGCTGGCGGAGCAGATGATAATGGTATCGGTAAAGACGCCAATCATCTGCACAATGCCCTGTGCGGCCGGGTGCGGCGGCCAGGAAGAGGCGGCAGCGGCCGCGTTGGGGGTTGACCCCATTCCGGCTTCATTGGAGAACATGCCCCGCTGAAAACCCGCCATCAGCGCCTGGCTAAAGGTATAGCCCAGCGCCCCGGAGGCCACCTCGCGCCAGCCAAAAGCGCTTTTGACGATGGTCGCAATCACGCCAGGCACCTGGTCGATATGCAGGGCGGCGACGAACAGGCTCGCGACAACCCAAAGCAGCGCCATAACGGGAACCAGCCACTGCATCAGGCGGGCAACGCCCCTGAGACCGGCAGAAATGGTGAGCAGAACGACGAGGGCTAAAGCAATACCGGCGACCCACTCCGGGCAGGAGAAGGCATAGCGCAGGGCATTGGCGACAGAATTTGCCTGGACGGTATTAAAAATAAGACCGTATGCGAGCAGTAAAAAAAGCGAGAACAGAACGCCCATCCAGCGCATCCCCAAACCACGCGCCATGTACCAGGCAGGACCGCCGCGAAACTGGCCGTTTTTATCTTTCTCTTTATACAGCTGGGCGAGCGAACTTTCGGCAAAGGAGGTGGCCATTCCGAGTAGCGCCGTCACCCACATCCAGAAGACCGCGCCTGGCCCGCCGGCGCTGATGGCCAGCGCAACGCCCGCCAGATTCCCGCTGCCGAGGCGTGCCGCCAGGCTGGTACAGAGTGCCTGGAACGACGTTAATCCGCCCGGCTGGGGCGTAACGCTGTTTTTCAGACTTCTGCCAAACTTGCGAATATAACGAAACTGGATAAACCCACTGCGTAGCGTAAACCAAATACCTGCTCCCAGAAGCAGGTAAATCATTATCGAACCCCACAGGACTTCGTTAATAAAGAAAAAGAAATCAGGCATTAACGTCCCTCTTGTTGATGCCAAAGTGAATATGTAAGCGCTACCACTGATTGGGCATGCTGTTGCTTAGCAGCCTGTTAATCTTCCGAGTTTACCATACTCTACCTAAGCGCACTGTCTGCGGTTGCGCTGCCCCTCCGTCGTGTTATCATCAGGGCAGACCGGTTACATCCCCCTAACAAGTAAACCTGTCATTTTTCCGCTGCAGACATGCTGTCGGTAGCGTGAATTATCCAGGGCACGTTAAAAGAGAAACACTATCATGACGGATAAATTGACCTCCCTTCGTCAGTTCACCACTGTCGTAGCTGACACCGGAGATATCGCGGCAATGAAGCTGTACCAGCCGCAGGATGCCACAACTAACCCTTCTCTGATCCTTAACGCCGCACAGATCCCTGAGTATCGCAAACTGATTGACGACGCAGTGACCTGGGCGAAAGCACAGAGCAACGACCGCGCGCAGCAGGTTGTGGATGCCACCGACAAACTGGCAGTGAACATCGGTCTGGAAATCCTGAAGCTGGTTCCTGGCCGTATCTCTACCGAAGTGGATGCACGTCTCTCCTACGACACCGAAGCGTCTATCGCCAAAGCGAAACGTCTGATCAAAATGTACAACGATGCAGGCATCAGCAACGACCGTATCCTGATCAAACTGGCTTCTACCTGGCAGGGTATCCGCGCGGCAGAGCAGCTGGAAAAAGAGGGTATCAACTGTAACCTGACCCTGCTGTTCTCCTTCGCGCAGGCGCGTGCATGTGCAGAAGCAGGCGTATACCTGATTTCTCCGTTCGTGGGCCGTATTCTGGACTGGTACAAAGCCAACACCGATAAGAAAGAGTACGCGCCGGCTGAAGATCCAGGCGTGGTTTCTGTTACTGAAATCTACGAATACTACAAACAGCACGGCTATGAGACTGTGGTTATGGGCGCAAGCTTCCGTAACGTCGGTGAAATCATCGAGCTGGCTGGCTGTGACCGCCTGACCATCGCCCCTGCGCTGCTGAAAGAGCTGGCAGAAAGCGAAGGTACCATCGAGCGTAAGCTGTCTTACACCGGTGAAGTGAAAGCACGCCCAGAGCGCATCACTGAATCCGAGTTCCTGTGGCAGCACAACCAGGATCCAATGGCTGTCGATAAGCTGGCGGACGGTATCCGTAAGTTTGCTGTTGACCAGGGCAAACTGGAAAAAATGATCGGCGACCTGCTGTAATCATTCTGCGTGACCGGGCTCCCGGTCACGCGACTTCTTTCGTACCCTGTCTGAATCTCCTCTCTGCGTGTATCATTCCCTTTAATCAGTACTTTTTGAATGGAATGGATATGAATACCTTACGCATCGGCCTAGTGTCGATTTCTGACCGCGCCTCCAGCGGCGTTTACCAGGATAAAGGCATCCCCGCTCTGGAAGAGTGGCTTGGCAGCGCGCTGACCACCCCCTTTGACATTCAGACCCGCCTGATCCCTGACGAACAGCCGATCATCGAGCAGACGCTCTGCGAGCTGGTGGATGAGATGAGCTGCCACCTTGTTCTGACGACGGGCGGAACCGGCCCCGCGCGCCGCGACGTGACGCCGGACGCAACGCTGGCGATTGCCGATCGTGAAATGCCGGGCTTTGGCGAGCAGATGCGCCAGATAAGTCTACACTTTGTCCCGACGGCCATTCTTTCCCGCCAGGTGGGCGTAATCCGCAAACAGGCATTGATTCTGAACCTGCCGGGGCAGCCGAAGTCGATCAAAGAGACGCTGGAAGGGCTGAAAGCGGAAGATGGCAGCGTCCTCGTTCACGGCATCTTTGCAAGTGTACCGTATTGTATACAGCTGCTTGACGGTCCGTATGTGGAAACCGATGAGAAAGTGGTAGCAGCTTTTCGCCCGAAAAACGCACGTCGCGAAACAATCTCCTGAAATTAACCAATATGTGACATTAGCTGAAGCGGCGATAGCGTGGTAAAGCTTTTACGGTATAGTAATTTTTTCTTTACGACTGCTGTAAAAATAAATCCACAACAAACGCAAAATGGTTCGCTATGTCACATAACACCCGACCTCTGAATCGACAGGACTACAAAACTCTCACGCTCGCGGCCTTAGGCGGTGCGCTGGAGTTTTACGACTTTATCATCTTCGTCTTCTTCGCCGCCGTCGTGGGAGAACTCTTCTTCCCGGCGGATATCCCGGATTGGCTGCGTCAGGTGCAAACCTTCGGCATTTTTGCCGCCGGGTATCTGGCGCGTCCGCTGGGCGGCATTATCATGGCCCACTTTGGCGATCTGGTCGGGCGCAAGAAGATGTTTACCCTTAGCATCCTGCTGATGGCCGTGCCGACGCTGGCTATTGGTCTGCTGCCCACCTATGCCTCGATGGGCATTCTCGCTCCGTTGCTGCTGTTGCTGATGCGCGTTCTTCAGGGCGCGGCGATTGGCGGTGAAGTGCCGGGCGCGTGGGTGTTTGTCGCGGAGCATGTTCCGGCGCGCCGCATTGGAATCGCCTGCGGAACCTTAACCGCGGGCTTAACGGTAGGGATTTTGCTCGGTTCCGTCGTCGCGACAATTGTCAACACCAGCATGACGCAGCAGGCCGTGCACGACTGGGGCTGGCGTATTCCGTTCCTGCTGGGCGGGGCGTTTGGTCTGGTCGCGATGTACCTGCGCCGCTGGCTGCAGGAGACGCCGATTTTCCTCGAGATGCAGCAGCGCAAAGCGCTGGCGCAGGAGCTGCCGGTGAAGGCGGTCGTGGTACGTCATAAAAAAGCGGTGGTGGTGTCGATGCTGCTCACCTGGCTGCTTTCGGCGGGCATTGTGGTGGTGATATTGATGTCCCCGGTGTGGCTGCAAAAGCAGTACGGTTTCGCCCCTGCCGTGACGTTACAGGCGAACAGTATCGCGACAATCATGCTCTGCTTTGGCTGTCTGGCCGCCGGGCTGGCGGCAGATCGTTTCGGCGCCAGCGTTACCTTTATCGTCGGCACCCTGTTACTGGCCGCATCAAGCTGGGCGTTTTACCATCTGGCGGGCAGCCATCCTGAACAGCTGTTCCTGCTGTACGGCACGGTAGGGCTGTGCGTGGGCGTAGTGGGTGCTGTGCCTTACGTCATGGTGCGAGCTTTCCCGCCGGAGGTACGCTTCACCGGGATCTCATTTTCCTACAACGTGTCGTATGCCATTTTCGGCGGGCTGACGCCGATTGCGGTGACGGTACTGATGGGTGTTTCGCCGATGGCGCCAGCCTGGTATGTGCTCGCGCTCTCGCTGATGGGGCTGGTATTAGGAATTTGGCTGGGGCAGATGAGGGGATGTCGTGCCCGCGAAGCGGACACGACAGAGGGATCAGTGTTTTTCACCAATCGGTAGAACGGTGCGGTCAAACTGCTCGTTCAGCACTTCACCCATTGCGAGGTAGATAGCGCTTGCGCCGCAAACCAGACCAATCCAGCCTGCAACATGAACGATGCCTTCGTTATCCACCAGGTGACCGATCGCCAGCAGGGCGAACAGCACGGTCAGGCTCAGGAAAACGAACTGCAGCATGCGGTTACCTTTCAGGGTACCGAAGAACATGAACAGGGTGAAGACGCCCCACAGGCCCAGGTAAACGCCCAGGAAGTGGGCGTTTGCCGCGTCTGCCATGCCCATTTTAGGCAGCAGCAGAATGGCAACCAGGGTCAGCCAGAAAGAACCGTAAGAGGTGAAGGCGGTTAAGCCGAAGGTATTGCCTTTCTTATATTCCAGCAGGCCCGCGAAGATTTGCGCGATACCGCCGTAAAAAATGCCCATCGCCAGGATGATGCCATCCATCGGGAACATCCCGATATTGTGCAGGTTCAGCAGGATAGTGGTCATGCCAAAACCCATCAGGCCCAGCGGAGCCGGATTAGCCAACTTAGTGTTGCCCATAAGTCCTCAAAAAAATCATCATTAATATGGTGAAATGGTTAAACCCGCGTCAGTTCTCCCTGACTGGGCGCGGCATCATAATGGGCGCAATCGGTGGCGTCTATGATCTCATCAGGGTGAAATTAAAATTTTTTTATGCTTGCCCCTTGATGGATGCCGTCGCGACCCCATCTTGTAGTCAACCGCAGTGTGTGGACCTGAAAAAAATCAAATCTGGGCAGTTGAAAAAGCACGTTCTGCCCTTATTACAGGTACACAACCACATGTTGACTGAATTTTTAGTGGAGACGTTTAGATGGGTAAAATTATTGGTATCGACTTGGGTACTACCAACTCTTGTGTAGCGATTATGGATGGCACTACTGCACGCGTGCTGGAGAACGCCGAGGGCGATCGCACCACGCCTTCTATCATTGCTTATACCCAGGATGGTGAAACTCTGGTTGGTCAGCCGGCTAAACGTCAGGCAGTGACAAACCCGCAAAACACCCTGTTTGCGATTAAACGCCTGATCGGCCGCCGCTTCCAGGACGAAGAAGTTCAGCGTGACGTTTCCATCATGCCTTACAAAATCATCGCGGCAGATAACGGCGATGCATGGCTTGATGTGAAAGGCACCAAAACTGCACCACCGCAGATTTCTGCTGAAGTGCTGAAAAAAATGAAGAAAACCGCTGAAGATTACCTGGGTGAGCCGGTAACTGAAGCTGTTATCACCGTACCTGCCTACTTCAACGATGCTCAGCGTCAGGCAACCAAAGATGCTGGCCGTATCGCAGGTCTGGAAGTAAAACGTATCATCAACGAACCAACCGCTGCTGCCCTGGCTTACGGTCTGGATAAAGAAGTTGGCAACCGTACTATCGCGGTTTACGACCTGGGTGGTGGTACCTTCGATATCTCTATTATCGAAATCGACGAAGTTGACGGCGAAAAAACCTTCGAAGTTCTGGCAACCAACGGTGATACCCACCTGGGTGGTGAAGACTTCGATACCCGTCTGATCAACTACCTCGTTGACGAGTTCAAGAAAGATCAGGGCATTGACCTGCGTAACGACCCGCTGGCCATGCAGCGCCTGAAAGAAGCCGCTGAGAAAGCGAAGATCGAGCTGTCTTCCGCTCAGCAGACCGACGTGAACCTGCCGTACATCACTGCAGACGCGACCGGTCCTAAACACATGAACATCAAAGTGACCCGTGCGAAACTGGAAAGCCTGGTAGAAGACCTGGTGAACCGTTCAATCGAGCCGCTGAAAGTTGCTCTGCAGGACGCTGGCCTGTCCGTATCCGATATCCAGGACGTTATCCTGGTCGGTGGTCAGACGCGTATGCCAATGGTTCAGAAGAAAGTGGCTGAGTTCTTTGGTAAAGAGCCACGTAAAGACGTTAACCCGGACGAAGCGGTCGCAATCGGTGCTGCGGTTCAGGGGGGCGTACTGACCGGTGAAGTTAAAGACGTACTGCTGCTGGACGTTACCCCGCTGTCTCTGGGTATCGAAACCATGGGCGGTGTGATGACTGCGCTCATCAACAAAAACACCACCATCCCAACGAAACACAGCCAGGTGTTCTCTACCGCTGAAGACAACCAGTCTGCGGTAACCATCCATGTGATTCAGGGTGAGCGTAAGCGTGCGGCGGATAACAAATCTCTGGGTCAGTTCAACCTGGACGGTATTAACCCGGCACCGCGCGGCATGCCGCAGATCGAAGTCACCTTCGACATCGATGCTGACGGTATCCTGCACGTGTCTGCGAAAGACAAAAACAGCGGTAAAGAGCAGAAGATCACCATCAAGGCATCTTCTGGCCTGAACGAAGCGGAAATCGAAAAAATGGTTCGCGATGCCGAAGCTAACGCGGAATCCGACCGTAAGTTCGAAGAGCTGGTTCAGACCCGTAACCAGGGTGACCATCTGCTGCACAGCACCCGTAAGCAGGTTGAAGAAGCAGGCGATAAACTGCCAGCGGAAGACAAGACTGCTATCGAAGCTGCACTGAGCGCGCTGGAATCCTCACTGAAAGGTGAAGATAAAGCGGACATCGAAGCGAAGATGCAGGAACTGGCGCAGGCTTCTCAGAAGCTGATGGAAATCGCTCAGCAGCAGCACGCTCAACAGCAGGCGGGCGCTGACGCTTCGGCGAACAACGCGAAAGACGACGACGTTGTCGACGCTGAGTTCGAAGAAGTTAAAGATAAAAAATAATCGCCCTGATGCAGGGTAATTAATCGGCACGGGCGTAGGAGAACTCTCCACGCCCGTGCTCGCATGTTAAGGGGCTTAAAAAAACCAATGGCAAAGCAAGACTATTACGAGATTTTAGGCGTTCCGAAAACTGCGGAAGAGCGTGAAATCAAAAAGGCGTACAAGCGCCTGGCCATGAAATTCCACCCGGACCGTAACCAGGGTGACAAAGAGGCTGAAGCCAAATTTAAAGAGATCAAAGAAGCCTACGAAGTCCTGACCGATGCACAAAAACGTGCGGCCTATGACCAGTACGGTCACGCAGCCTTTGAACAGGGCGGCATGGGCGGCGGTGGATTCGGCGGCGGCGGCTTTGGCGGCGGCGCTGACTTCAGCGATATCTTTGGCGATGTATTTGGCGACATCTTTGGCGGCGGCCGTGGTCGTCAGCGCGCGGCGCGCGGCGCGGACCTGCGCTACAACATGGAGCTGACGCTGGAAGAGGCCGTTCGCGGCGTAACCAAAGAGATCCGTATCCCGACGCTGGAAGAGTGTGACGTTTGCCACGGCAGCGGCGCGAAAGCGGGCACACAGCCTCAGACCTGTCCAACCTGTCACGGCTCTGGTCAGGTACAGATGCGTCAGGGCTTCTTCGCGGTACAGCAGGCCTGTCCTCACTGTCACGGTCGCGGCACGCTGATTAAAGATCCATGCACCAAATGCCACGGGCACGGTCGCGTTGAGAAAACCAAAACTCTGTCCGTTAAGATCCCGGCTGGCGTCGATACGGGCGACCGCATCCGTCTGGCCGGTGAGGGCGAAGCAGGCGAGCACGGCGCACCGGCAGGCGATCTGTACGTTCAGGTCCAGGTGAAACAGCACGCCATCTTCGAGCGTGAAGGTAATAACCTGTACTGCGAAGTGCCGATCAACTTCGCGATGGCGGCACTCGGTGGCGAAATCGAAGTGCCAACGCTGGATGGTCGCGTGAACCTGAAAGTGCCTGGGGAAACCCAGACCGGCAAGCTGTTCCGCATGCGCGGAAAAGGCGTTAAATCCGTTCGCGGTGGCGCGCAGGGCGACCTGCTGTGCCGCGTCGTCGTCGAAACGCCGGTTGGCCTGAACGACAAGCAGAAACAGCTGCTGAAAGAGCTGCAGGAGAGCTTTGGCGGCCCGACGGGCGAGAAAAACAGCCCGCGTTCCAAAAGCTTCTTCGATGGCGTCAAAAAATTCTTCGATGATTTGACTCGCTGATTCGTTAGCTGGTTTTCATCTTCTCAAAGCCCGGAAGCGATTCCGGGCTTTTTTATTTGCGCGTATAGCTCGGTTAAACTGAGTCTATACTCAACATTAATCTGTTTTTGCCGAGCTATTTGGCTTGGTATTATGGTTTTATCGAGGTATTGTTGTAAAAGAGAGAACTTAAATGAAATTACTACACCGTTTCTTTAGCAGTGAGGCGTCCGGTGGCGTGATCCTGATTATTGCCGCAGCGGCCGCGATGGTGCTGGCTAACCTTGGCATCACGCAGGATCTCTACCATGCATTTCTGGAAACGCCCGTTGAGCTGAAGGTCGGGGCGCTGGAAATTAATAAGAACATGCTGCTGTGGATCAACGATGCGCTAATGGCGGTGTTCTTCCTGCTGGTGGGTCTTGAGGTTAAGCGCGAGCTGGTGCTGGGCTCGCTTGCCAGCCGCCAGCGCGCGGCGTTTCCGGTGATCGCAGCGATTGGCGGAATGGTCGTTCCGGCGTTGCTCTTCCTGGCGTTCACCTGGCAGGATCCTGTTGCGCGTGACGGCTGGGCGATCCCGGCCGCGACGGATATCGCCTTTGCGCTCGGTGTCTTAGCCTTGCTCGGTAGCCGCGTGCCGGTGGCCCTGAAAATCTTCCTGATGGCGCTGGCGATCATCGATGACCTGGGTGCCATTGTGATTATCGCGCTGTTCTACACCAGCGATCTGTCGATCCTGTCCCTGAGCGTCGCCGCCGGGGCGATTGCGGTGCTGGCGCTGCTGAACATCTTCAATGTTCGCCGCATCGGTATCTATATCCTGGTGGGGATGGTGCTGTGGACGGCGGTGCTGAAATCCGGCGTGCACGCCACGCTGGCAGGCGTGATTGTGGGCTTCTTCGTACCGCTTAAGCCGCAGGACGGCAAGTCGCCTGCCAAACAGCTGGAGCATGTGCTGCACCCGTGGGTTGCCTTTATGATCCTGCCGCTGTTTGCGTTTGCCAACGCGGGCGTTTCCCTCGGCGGCGTGACGCTGGACGGGCTGACGTCCGTGCTGCCGCTGGGCATCATTGCCGGGCTGTTTATCGGTAAGCCGCTGGGCATTAGCCTCTTCTGCTGGCTGGCGACGAAGCTGAAGCTGGCGTCATTGCCGCATGGCACCACGTTTTCGCAAATTATGACCGTCGGCGTGCTGTGTGGAATCGGGTTTACGATGTCGATCTTTATTTCGACACTGGCGTTTGGTACGCATGCGCCTGAGCTTATCGTCTGGGCTAAACTCGGCATTCTCATCGGGTCATTACTGGCCGCGGTAATCGGTTATACCTTGTTGAAGGTGAAGTTGTCCGGACAGGCTGTCCAGGCATAACGGAACACCGGGAGGAGGCGATCCTCCTCCCGATACACACTCAGGGAGAGAAGACGCGATGTCTCATTTAAATTACAACCATCTGTACTACTTCTGGCACGTCTACAAACAGGGTTCGGTGGTGGGAGCAGCAGAGGCGCTCTACCTGACGCCGCAAACCATCACCGGGCAAATCAAGGCCCTGGAAGAGCGTCTGCAGGGCAAGCTGTTCAAGCGTAAAGGGCGTGGGATTGAACCCAGCGAATTGGGTGAACTGGTGTTCCGCTATGCGGACAAAATGTTCACCCTGAGCCAGGAGATGCTGGATATCGTCAACTACCGCAAAGAGTCGAACCTGCTCTTTGACGTTGGCGTGGCGGATGCGCTGTCCAAGCGGCTGGTGAGCGGCGTGCTGGATGCGGCGGTAGTTGAAGACGAGCAAATTCACCTGCGCTGCTTTGAATCCACCCACGAGATGCTGCTGGAACAGCTGAGCCAGCACAAGCTGGACATGATTATCTCGGACTGCCCGATTGACTCCACCCAGCAGGAAGGGCTGTTCTCGGTGAAGATTGGCGAATGTGGCGTGAGCTTCTGGTGTATCAACCCGCCTCCGGAGAAAACCTTCCCGGCCTGCCTGGAAGAGCGTCGCCTGCTGGTGCCTGGGCGACGCTCAATGCTCGGACGCAAGCTGCTGAACTGGTTTAATTCGCAGGGGCTGAAGGTAGAAATCCTCGGTGAGTTCGACGATGCGGCGCTGATGAAAGCCTTTGGCGAAGCTCATAATGCGATCTTCATTGCGCCGACGCTGTACGCGCACGATCTCTATTCAGACGACAAGATTACGGAGATAGGCAGAGTGGATAACGTGATGGAGGAGTATCACGCCATATTTGCCGAAAGAATGATTCAGCACCCGGCGGTGCAGCGAATCTGCAACCGTGACTACTCGGCGCTGTTTACGCCACCGGCAATCTGAAGGCATAAAAAAACCCGCGTTAAGCGGGTTCTTTAAACAAGCAACAACAAGTAGCGATTAAGCCAGTTTGTTGATCTGCGCGGTCAGGTTTGCTTTATGACGCGCTGCTTTGTTTTTGTGGATCAGACCTTTAGCAGCCTGACGATCCACGATTGGTTGCATTTCGTTAAATGCGTTCTGCGCTGCAGCTTTGTCGCCTGCTTCGATTGCTGCGTATACTTTCTTGATGAAAGTACGCATCATAGAGCGACGGCTTGCGTTGTGCTTACGAGCCTTTTCAGACTGAACGGCACGTTTCTTAGCTGATTTGATATTAGCCAAGTCCAACTCCCAAATATGTTCTATGTGGACAATTCAAAGGCCGAGGAATATGCCCTCTTTGCCTTCTTTTGTCAATGGATTTGTGCAAATAAGCGCCGTTAATTAGCGACGCTACGTTACGTAGTGATGGCGCAGGATTCTACCAGCTTGTCTTCCCTGAATACAGCCTTTCGGCATAAAAATCGCAGTTCACGAGCAGATTTTTTCGCTGCGAAAGGTCAGCCTGATGAAATCATTACGGCTTTCTGTTTTGCGCGAACAATCGCCGGTTAACCTTAACCGCTGTACAAGGTATACTTTGGCGATTTTCACTGTTTTGAGCCAGACATGAAGCTGATACGCGGCATACATAATCTCAGCAGCGCGCCACACGGGTGCGTGCTGACTATTGGTAATTTCGACGGCGTGCATCGTGGTCATCAGGCGCTGTTGCAGGGATTGCGGAAAGAAGGGGAGGCCCGTGGCCTGCCCGTTGTAGTGATGATTTTCGAGCCGCAGCCGCTGGAATTGTTCGCGGGCGATAAATCTCCCGCCCGACTCACTCGCCTGCGCGAGAAATTGCGCTATCTGGCGGAGTCCGGCGTGGACTATGTATTGTGTTTACGTTTCGATCGTCGCTTTGCCGCGCTGACAGCACAAAATTTCGTCAGCGACCTGCTGGTTAAGCGTCTTGGCGTACAGTTTCTTGCCGTGGGCGATGATTTCCGCTTTGGCGCTGGTCGTCAGGGCGATTTCTTGCTATTACAGAAGGCTGGTCTGGAGTATGGATTTGACGTCACCAGCGCGATGACCTTCTGCGAAGGCGGCGTGCGCGTCAGCAGCACGGCGGTGCGTCAGGCGCTGGCTAATGATGACCTGGACACGGCAGAAACCCTGCTGGGCCATCCGTTCACCATCTCTGGCCGCGTGGTCCATGGCGATGCGCTGGGGCGCACGATAGGCTTCCCGACGGCGAATATACCGCTGCGTCGTCAGGTTTCCCCGGTTAAAGGGGTGTATGCGGTGGAAGTGGCAGGACTGGGCGATAAACCGTTCTACGGCGTCGCCAACATTGGCACGCGTCCGACCGTCGCCGGTGTGCGTCAACAGTTAGAAGTGCACCTGCTGGACGTTGTAATGGACCTCTATGGTCGCCATATAGATGTGATACTGCGTAAAAAAATACGCAACGAGCAGCGATTTGGTTCGCTGGATGAACTAAAAGCGCAAATTGCGCGAGATGAATTGACGGCCCGCGAGTTTTTTGGGCTTTGAACCCGGCTTAACTGCCTACGTGATAAATACGGAACCGAGAATCTGATGAGTGACTATAAATCAACCCTGAATTTGCCGGAAACAGGGTTCCCGATGCGCGGCGATCTCGCCAAGCGCGAACCGGGAATGCTGGCGCGTTGGACCGATGATGACCTGTATGGCATCATTCGTGCAGCCAAAAAAGGCAAAAAAACCTTCATTCTGCATGATGGCCCTCCATATGCGAATGGCAGCATTCATATTGGTCACTCGGTTAACAAGATTCTGAAAGACATTATCGTGAAGTCCAAAGGCCTCACGGGATACGACTCGCCTTATGTTCCGGGCTGGGACTGCCACGGTCTGCCAATCGAGCTTAAAGTGGAGCAAGAGTTCGGCAAGCCGGGTGAGAAGTTCACCGCCGCCGAGTTCCGTGCGAAGTGCCGCGAATACGCAGCCACGCAGGTTGACGGTCAGCGTGCTGACTTCATCCGTCTGGGCGTGCTGGGCGACTGGTCGCACCCGTACCTGACCATGGACTTCAAAACTGAAGCCAACATCATCCGTGCGCTGGGTAAAATCATCGGTAACGGCCACCTGCACAAAGGCGCTAAGCCGGTGCACTGGTGCGTGGACTGCCGCTCTGCGCTGGCAGAAGCGGAAGTTGAGTATTACGACAAAACCTCTCCATCTATCGACGTGGCGTTCAACGCTGTCGATCAGGATGCGGTGAAGGCTAAATTTGGCGTCTCCTCGGTAAACGGCCCGATCTCTCTGGTGATCTGGACCACCACCCCGTGGACCCTGCCGGCGAACCGTGCGATCTCCCTGTCCGGTGAGTTCGAATACGCGCTGATTCAGATTGATGGTCAGGCGGTTATCCTGGCGAAAGATCTGGTTGAGAGCGTGCTGAAGCGCGCGCATATCAACGATTACGCCGTACTGGGCACCGTGAAAGGCGACGCGCTGGAGCTGATGCGCTTCAAACACCCGTTCCTGGACTTCGACGTTCCGGCGATCCTGGGCGACCACGTGACGCTGGAAGCGGGTACCGGTGCGGTACATACCGCCGGTGGCCATGGTCCTGACGACTACAACATCAGCCTGAAGTACGGTCTGGAAATCGCTAACCCGGTTGGTCCGGACGGATCTTACCTGCCAGGCACCTATCCGGCGCTGGACGGTATCAACGTCTTCAAAGCGAACGACATCATCGTCGACATGCTGCGCACCAGCGGCGCGCTGCTGCACGTTGAAAAAATGCAGCATAGCTATCCGTGCTGCTGGCGTCATAAAACGCCGATCATCTTCCGTGCGACCCCGCAGTGGTTCGTCAGCATGGATCAGAAAGGCCTGCGCGAGCAGTCTCTGAAAGAGATCAAAGGCGTGCAGTGGATCCCTGACTGGGGCCAGGCGCGTATCGAATCCATGGTGGCTAACCGTCCTGACTGGTGTATCTCCCGTCAGCGTACCTGGGGCGTGCCGATGTCTCTGTTCGTGCATAAAGAGACGCAGGAGCTGCACCCAAACACCCTGGAACTGATGGAAGAAGTGGCGAAACGCGTCGAAGTTGACGGTATTCAGGCGTGGTGGGATCTCGACTCCCGCGACATCCTGGGCGCTGACGCAGACAACTACGAGAAAGTGCCGGATACCCTGGACGTGTGGTTCGACTCCGGGTCTACCCACTCTTCCGTGGTTGACGTGCGTCCGGAATTTGCCGGTCACGCTGCCGATATGTATCTGGAAGGGTCTGACCAACACCGCGGCTGGTTCATGTCATCTCTCATGATCTCCACCGCCATGAAGGGTAAAGCGCCTTACCGTCAGGTACTGACTCACGGCTTCACCGTGGATGGTCAGGGCCGTAAGATGTCCAAATCTATCGGTAACACCGTTTCTCCGCAGGATGTGATGAACAAGCTGGGCGCAGACATTCTGCGTCTGTGGGTGGCCTCTACCGATTACACCGGCGAAATGGCGGTGTCTGACGAGATACTGAAGCGTGCTGCCGACAGCTATCGTCGTATCCGTAACACCGCGCGCTTCCTGCTGGCGAACCTGAACGGGTTCGATCCGGCAAAAGACATGGTGAAACCGGAAGAGATGGTGGTGCTGGACCGCTGGGCGGTAGGCTGCGCGAAAGCGGCGCAGGAAGATATTCTGAAAGCCTATGAGTCTTACGACTTCCACGAAGTGGTGCAGCGCCTGATGCGCTTCTGCTCCATCGAGATGGGCTCGTTCTACCTCGACATCATCAAAGACCGCCAGTACACCGCGAAAGCGGACAGCGTGGCGCGTCGTAGCTGCCAGACCGCGCTGTTCCACATCGCAGAAGCGCTGGTGCGCTGGATGGCGCCGATCATGTCCTTTACCGCGGATGAAATCTGGGGCTACCTGCCGGGCGAGCGTGAGAAGTATGTGTTCACGGGCGAGTGGTACGAAGGTCTGTTCGATCTCTCCAGCACCGAAGCGATGAACGATGCCTTCTGGGACGAGTTGCTGAAAGTGCGTGGCGAAGTGAACAAGGTTATCGAGCAGGCGCGCGCGGACAAGAAAGTCGGCGGCTCTCTGGAAGCGGCAGTTACGCTGTATGCCGAACCGGAGCTGGCGGCGAAGCTGACGGCGCTGGGCGATGAATTACGATTTGTCCTGTTGACCTCCGGTGCGAAAGTTGCGGATTATGCCGATGCTTCTGCTGATGCTCAGCAGAGCGAACTGCTCAAAGGACTGAAAGTCGCGCTGAGCAAAGCCGACGGTGAGAAATGCCCGCGTTGCTGGCATTACACCACCGATGTTGGCCAGGTGGCGGAACACGCAGACATCTGCGGACGCTGTGTAAGCAACGTCGCCGGTGACGGCGAAAAACGTAAGTTTGCCTGATGAGTAAAACTCTCTGTTCAACAGGACTGCGCTGGCTGTGGCTGGTTGTGGTGGTGCTGATTATCGATCTGGGCAGCAAGTTCCTGATCCTCCAGAATTTTGCTCTGGGGGAGACGGTTCCGCTGTTCCCGTCGCTTAACCTGCACTACGCGCGTAACTACGGCGCAGCGTTTAGTTTCCTTGCCGACAGCGGTGGCTGGCAGCGCTGGTTCTTTGCGGGTATCGCTCTCGGTATCTGCGTGATCCTCGCGGTGCTGATGTACCGCTCGAAGGCCACGCAAAAGCTGAATAACATTGCCTACGCGCTGATCATTGGCGGCGCGCTGGGCAACCTGTTTGACCGTCTGTGGCACGGCTTTGTGGTCGATATGATCGACTTCTACGTCGGCGACTGGCACTTCGCGACCTTTAACCTGGCCGATACGGCAATTTGTATCGGTGCGGCGTTAATCGTGCTGGAAGGCTTCTTGCCTAAACCGGCCGCGAAAGAGCAGGCGTAACACACTCGCCCGGTGGCGTAATGCTACCGGGCAAAACAAGCGAGCAATTTGCATGTCTAAATCCGTACAGAGCAACAGCGCGGTTCTCGTTCACTTCACGCTGAAGCTGGATGACGGCTCCACGGCCGAATCCACCCGCAATAACGGCAAACCGGCCCTGTTTCGTCTTGGCGATACCTCCCTGTCTGAAGGTCTTGAGCAGCAGCTTCTGGGCCTGAAAGAGGGTGAGAAAAAAGCCTTTTCGCTGGAGCCGGATGCCGCGTTTGGCGTGCCGAGTCCGGACCTGATCCAGTATTTCTCGCGCCGCGAGTTTATGGACGCGGGTGAACCGGAGATCGGAGCGATTATGCTCTTTACCGCTATGGACGGCAGCGAAATGCCTGGCGTGATCCGCGAGATCAACGGCGACTCTATTACCGTTGACTTCAACCATCCGCTTGCCGGGCGTACCGTTCATTTTGATGTTGAAGTGCTGGAAATCGATCCTGCACTGGAGGCCTGAAATGCAGATCCTGTTGGCTAACCCGCGCGGCTTCTGCGCCGGTGTAGACCGCGCTATCAGCATTGTTGAAAACGCGCTGGAGATTTACGGCGCGCCGATTTATGTACGTCACGAAGTGGTGCACAACCGCTACGTGGTCGACAGCCTGCGCGAGCGCGGAGCCATCTTCATTGAACAAATCAGCGAAGTGCCGGACGGTGCGATCCTGATCTTCTCCGCGCACGGCGTCTCTCAGGCGGTACGTAACGAAGCAAAAAGCCGCGATCTGACCGTATTCGATGCCACCTGTCCGCTGGTGACAAAAGTGCATATGGAAGTGGCTCGCGCCAGCCGTCGTGGTGAAGAGTCGATTCTGATTGGCCATGCCGGTCATCCGGAAGTCGAAGGCACCATGGGCCAGTACAGTAACCCGGAAGGGGGCATGTATCTGGTTGAGTCGCCTGAAGATGTCTTTACGCTGAACGTGAAAAATGAAGCCCGTCTGTCGTTTATGACCCAGACGACGCTCTCCGTAGACGATACCTCAGAGGTGATTGACGCGCTGCGTCAGCGCTTCCCGAAGATCGTCGGCCCGCGTAAGGATGATATCTGCTACGCGACCACTAACCGTCAGGAAGCGGTGCGCGCACTGGCTGAACAGGCGGATGTGGTGCTGGTAGTCGGCTCCAAAAACTCGTCTAACTCCAACCGTCTGGCCGAACTGGCGCAACGCATGGGGAAAGCGGCTTTCCTGATTGATGACGCGTCGGATATTCAGGAAGCGTGGGTTAAGCATGCGGCCTGTGTCGGCGTGACGGCCGGGGCGTCTGCGCCAGATATTCTGGTACAGAACGTCATTTCCCGTCTGCAGGAACTGGGCGGTGGCGAAGCGGTGCCGCTGGAAGGACGTGAAGAGAACATTGTTTTTGAAGTCCCGAAAGAACTGCGCATCGACGCCCGCGAAGTCGAATAGTCCTTTTTCTGATGAAAGGCCAGCACCTCCTGTGCTGGCCTTTTTTTTACCCGTTACTTTATCGTGACGACAAAATCATGTCTTTTACTGATATTTAAGTCGGTTTCACGTTAAATTCTAATTATCGGTGTTTTCAGTTGGCAGTGCTTCTCAAGGCTGGTTAATCTGAAAACGGTTTACATCATTTTAACGTAAGAGAATAACTATGCATGATGCACAGATCCGTGTCGCCATTGCGGGCGCGGGTGGACGTATGGGCCGTCAGCTTATTCAGGCGGCACTTCAGATGGATGGCGTCGCGCTTGGCGCGGCACTGGAGCGTGAAGGTTCGTCGCTTCTGGGAACCGATGCCGGTGAGCTGGCGGGCGCAGGCCACACGGGCGTTACCGTGCAAAGCAGCCTGGAGGCGGTAAAAGAGGACTTCGATGTCTTCATCGATTTTACCCGCCCGGAAGGGACGCTCACGCATCTGGCGTTTTGTCGTCAGCACGGCAAGGGGATGGTGATCGGCACCACCGGTTTTGACGATGCGGGCAAGCAGGCTATCCAGGATGCATCAAAAGAGATTGCGATTGTCTTCGCGGCAAACTTCAGCGTGGGCGTTAACGTCACGCTGAAGCTGCTGGAGAAGGCCGCGAAGGTGATGGGCAACTATACCGATATCGAGATCGTAGAAGCTCACCACCGTTACAAAGTTGATGCGCCATCGGGTACGGCGCTGGCGATGGGCGAAGCGATTGCTCATGCACTTGATAAAGATTTAAAAGACTGCGCGGTCTATACGCGTGAAGGTTACACCGGCGAACGCGTTCCTGGCACTATTGGTTTCGCAACCGTGCGAGCGGGTGACATCGTCGGCGAACACACGGCGATGTTCGCCGATATTGGCGAACGCGTCGAAATTACGCATAAAGCCTCCAGCCGAATGACGTTCGCCAACGGCGCCGTACGTTCCGCTTTGTGGCTTAAAAACAAGAAAGATGGCCTTTTTGATATGCGAGATGTGCTCGATCTCAACAATTTGTAAGCATTATTACCCATCGTGATGTGGTTATTGCAGTCGTAATTGTTTGATTGCATAGGGCAATATTTTATTGCCCTTTTATTTTATCTGTTTCATGGATTATTTTTGCTTAACCCTCTGAATATCTATCTCTTGTGGTGTTTTAACGTTACTGAAATGTAAATTTTGACCATCTGGTCCACTTTATAGTGCTGCGCTAGCTCATTTTTCATTAAACCTGGCACGCAAGCGTTTTCCGCAGTGATTTACCTGATCTTTTTGTCGCTTAAGCCGCATTCCACTCGCCAGGCTTGCAAAAGAGTAAACAAAATATCCGTTTTAAGTTGACTTTTACCCACCAAATCCCCAGAATGCCGCCGTTTGCCAAAAATCCGCTGGCAACACATTTGCATTGATCCATGACATGCTATGAATTAATATGCAAATAAAGTGAGTGAATATTCTCTGGAGGGTGTTTTGATTAAGTCAGCGCTATTGGTTCTGGAAGACGGAACCCAGTTTATCGGTCGGGCCATAGGGGCAACGGGTTCGGCGGTTGGGGAAGTCGTTTTCAATACTTCAATGACCGGTTATCAAGAAATCCTCACTGATCCTTCCTATTCTCGCCAAATCGTTACTCTTACTTATCCTCATATCGGCAATGTCGGCACCAATGCGGCTGACGAAGAATCTTCTCAGGTACATGCGCAAGGCCTGGTCATCCGCGACCTGCCGCTGATTGCCAGCAACTTCCGCAATACCGAAGACCTCTCTTCTTACCTGAAGCGCCATAACATCGTGGCGATTGCCGATATCGATACCCGTAAGTTAACGCGTCTGCTGCGCGAGAAGGGTGCACAGAACGGCTGCATCATCGCGGGTGATAACCTCGATGCGACGCTGGCGCTGGAAAAAGCGAAAGCCTTCCCGGGCCTGAACGGCATGGACCTGGCGAAAGAAGTGACGACAGCTGAAGCCTACAGCTGGACTCAGGGTAGCTGGACGCTGGAAGGCGACCTGCCTGAAGCGAAAAAAGAGAGCGAGCTGCCGTTCCACGTGGTGGCCTACGATTTCGGCGCCAAGCGCAACATCCTGCGCATGCTGGTTGACCGCGGCTGCCGCCTGACGGTGGTTCCGGCACAAACGTCTGCCGAAGACGTGCTGAAGATGAATCCGGACGGTATTTTCCTGTCCAACGGTCCTGGCGACCCGGCGCCGTGCGATTACGCCATCGCCGCCATCAAGTCCTTCCTGGAAACCGACATCCCGGTATTCGGCATCTGCCTCGGCCATCAGCTGCTGGCGCTGGCGAGCGGTGCGAACACCGTTAAGATGAAGTTCGGCCACCACGGTGGTAACCACCCGGTGAAAGACATCGATAACAACACGGTGATGATCACCGCGCAGAACCACGGCTTTGCCGTCGATGAAGCCTCGATGCCGGCTAACCTGCGCGTGACCCATAAGTCGCTGTTCGATGGCACCCTGCAGGGTATCCACCGTACCGATAAGCCAGCATTCAGCTTCCAGGGCCACCCGGAAGCCAGCCCGGGCCCACACGACGCCGCGCCGCTGTTCGATCACTTCATCGAACTTATCGAGCAATACCGTAAGACCGCTAAATAATCAGGAGCCGAGAAGACAATGCCAAAACGTACAGACATAAAAAGCATCCTGATCCTTGGCGCTGGCCCGATCGTGATCGGCCAGGCCTGCGAATTCGACTACTCCGGCGCGCAGGCGTGTAAAGCCCTGCGTGAAGAGGGTTACCGCGTAATCCTGGTAAACTCTAACCCGGCAACCATCATGACCGACCCGGAAATGGCTGATGCAACCTACATCGAGCCGATTCACTGGGAAGTGGTGCGTAAAATCATCGAGAAAGAGCGTCCGGACGCGGTGCTGCCAACCATGGGCGGCCAGACGGCGCTGAACTGTGCGCTGGAGCTGGAGCGTCAGGGCGTGCTGGAAGAGTTCGGCGTGACCATGATTGGTGCGACCGCCGACGCGATTGATAAAGCAGAAGACCGTCGCCGCTTCGACGTGGCGATGAAGAAAATCGGCCTCGACACCGCACGTTCCGGTATCGCACACAACATGGAAGAAGCGCTGGCCGTCGCGGCTGACGTGGGCTATCCGTGCATCATCCGTCCATCGTTCACCATGGGCGGCACCGGCGGCGGTATCGCCTACAACCGCGAAGAGTTCGAAGAGATTTGCGAACGCGGTCTGGATCTCTCTCCAACCAAAGAGCTGCTGATTGATGAATCGCTGATTGGCTGGAAAGAGTACGAGATGGAAGTGGTGCGTGATAAAAACGACAACTGCATCATCGTCTGCTCCATCGAAAACTTCGATGCGATGGGTATCCACACCGGTGACTCCATCACCGTTGCGCCAGCCCAGACCCTGACCGACAAAGAGTATCAAATCATGCGTAACGCCTCGATGGCGGTACTGCGTGAAATCGGCGTGGAAACCGGCGGTTCTAACGTGCAGTTCTCCGTTAACCCGAAAACCGGCCGCCTGATTGTTATCGAAATGAACCCGCGCGTGTCCCGTTCCTCCGCGCTGGCCTCTAAAGCGACCGGCTTCCCGATTGCGAAAGTGGCGGCGAAGCTGGCGGTGGGTTATACCCTCGACGAGCTGATGAACGACATCACCGGTGGCCGCACGCCTGCGTCCTTCGAGCCGTCAATCGACTACGTTGTGACCAAAATTCCACGCTTCAACTTCGAGAAATTCGCGGGCGCGAACGACCGTCTGACCACCCAGATGAAATCTGTCGGTGAAGTGATGGCGATTGGCCGCACGCAGCAGGAATCCCTGCAGAAAGCGCTGCGCGGCCTCGAAGTGGGCGCGACCGGCTTCGACCCGAAGGTGAGCCTGGACGACCCGGAAGCGCTGACCAAAATCCGCCGCGAGCTGAAAGACGCGGGCGCAGAGCGTATCTGGTATATCGCCGATGCCTTCCGTGCGGGCCTGTCCGTCGACGGCGTGTTCAACCTGACCAACATCGACCGCTGGTTCCTGGTGCAGATTGAAGAGCTGGTGCGTCTGGAAGAGCAGGTAGCGGAGCTGGGCATCAACGGCCTGGACGCTGACTTCCTGCGCGTGCTGAAGCGCAAAGGCTTCGCCGATGCGCGTCTGGCTAAGCTGGCGGGCGTGCGTGAAGCGGAAATCCGCAAGCTGCGCGACCAGTACGACCTGCACCCGGTCTACAAGCGCGTGGACACCTGTGCGGCTGAATTCTCGACCGACACCGCCTACATGTACTCCACCTATGAAGACGAGTGCGAAGCGAACCCGTCCGTCGACCGCGATAAGATTATGGTGCTGGGCGGCGGTCCAAACCGTATCGGCCAGGGCATCGAGTTCGACTACTGCTGCGTACACGCCTCGCTGGCGCTGCGCGAAGACGGTTACGAGACCATCATGGTCAACTGTAACCCGGAAACCGTCTCTACCGACTACGACACCTCTGATCGCCTCTACTTCGAGCCGGTTACCCTGGAAGACGTGCTGGAAATCGTGCGCATCGAGAAGCCAAAAGGCGTTATCGTGCAGTACGGCGGCCAGACCCCGCTGAAGCTGGCGCGCGCGCTGGAAGCAGCAGGCGTGCCGGTTATCGGCACCAGCCCGGACGCGATTGACCGTGCGGAAGACCGCGAGCGTTTCCAGCAGGCGGTTGACCGTCTGAAGCTGAAACAGCCGGCGAACGCCACCGTCACCGCCATTGAAATGGCCGTTGAGAAGGCGAAAGAGATTGGCTACCCGCTGGTGGTGCGTCCTTCCTACGTGCTGGGCGGCCGCGCGATGGAAATCGTGTATGACGAAGCCGACCTGCGTCGCTACTTCCAGACTGCGGTGAGCGTCTCCAACGATGCGCCAGTGCTGCTCGACCGCTTCCTCGACGACGCGGTAGAAGTGGACGTTGACGCCATCTGCGACGGCGAAATGGTGCTGATTGGCGGCATCATGGAGCACATCGAGCAGGCGGGCGTGCACTCCGGCGACTCCGCCTGTTCTCTGCCAGCGTACACGCTGAGCCAGGAGATTCAGGACGTGATGCGCCAGCAGGTGCAGAAGCTGGCCTTCGAGCTGCAGGTTCGCGGTCTGATGAACGTCCAGTTTGCGGTGAAAGACAACGAAGTCTACCTGATTGAAGTCAACCCGCGTGCTGCACGTACCGTACCGTTCGTCTCCAAAGCCACCGGCGTACCGCTGGCGAAAGTGGCGGCGCGCGTGATGGCGGGCCAGACGCTGGCGCAGCAGGGCGTGACCAAAGAGATCATTCCACCGTACTACTCGGTGAAAGAAGTGGTGCTGCCGTTCAACAAATTCCCGGGTGTTGACCCGCTGTTAGGGCCAGAAATGCGCTCTACCGGGGAAGTGATGGGCGTGGGCCGCACCTTCGCAGAAGCGTTCGCGAAGGCGCAGCTGGGCAGTAGCTCCACCATGAGAAAATCAGGCCGTGCGCTGCTCTCCGTTCGCGAAGGCGACAAAGAGCGCGTGGTTGACCTGGCCGCCAAGCTGCTGAAACAGGGCTTCGAGCTGGACGCGACCCACGGTACCGCGATTGTGCTGGGCGAAGCCGGCATCAACCCGCGTCTGGTGAACAAGGTGCATGAAGGTCGTCCGCACATTCAGGACCGTATCAAGAATGGCGAATACACCTACATCATCAACACCACCGCAGGCCGCCAGGCGATTGAAGACTCCAAGCTGATTCGTCGCAGCGCGCTGCAGTACAAAGTGCACTACGACACCACCCTGAACGGCGGTTTCGCAACGGCCATGGCGCTGAACGCGGATGCCACCGAGAAGGTGATTTCAGTGCAGGAAATGCACGCGCAGATTAGCAAATAAGTAAAAATGCCCGGTGCCGTTCGGCTGCCGGGCATTCTCCCATCTTCAGAACCTTCTGGTTTTTCATCCGCTTTCAGTCAGTTAGCCTAAAATGGTTAGGTCGATAACGAAATTCAACTGAGAGCAGGGGAAAACACCATGCAAAATAAATTACTGATCGCTTCCGTTCTGGCTGCCACGACAATGTTTACCGTTGCGGGCTGTTCGTCTAATCAGGCCGTAAAAACCACCGATGGCAAAACCATTGTCACCGACGGCAAACCTCAGGTGGATGACGATACCGGTCTGGTGTCGTACAAAAACGCCGAAACCGGTCAAACCGAGCAGATCAACCGTGACCAGGTGAAATCCATGGGCGAGCTGGATAACTAATTCAGAATTCTGACGTAAGCCCGTCAATAATATTCACTATTAGCCTGTTGAATTACTGACTACACTCTTTTGTTAAAAGAAAGCAGTAACAACAGGCTAATCAATGATTCTGATAATTTATGCCCATCCTTATCCGCAGCACTCGCATGCGAATAAGCGGATGCTTGAGCAGGTAAGGACGCTTGATAACGTAGAGATACGTTCCCTCTATCAACTTTATCCCGATTTTAATATCGATATCGCCGCCGAACAGGAGGCGCTCTCCCGTGCCGATCTGATTATCTGGCAGCATCCAATGCAGTGGTACAGCACGCCCCCGCTCCTGAAACTGTGGATTGATAAAGTCTTCTCCCACGGCTGGGCGTATGGCCACAACGGCAATGCGCTAAAAGGAAAAAGCCTGATGTGGGCGGTTACCACCGGCGGTGGGGAAAGCCATTTTGATATCGGTTCCTTCCCGGGGTTTGACGTCCTGGCGCAGCCGCTGCAGGCGACCGCGCTCTATTGCGGTCTGAACTGGCTCCCGCCGTTTGCGATGCACTGCACGTTTGTTTGCGACGATGAAACGCTGCAGGCGCAGGCTCGTCATTATAAACAACGCTTACTTGAGTGGCAGGAGACGCACCATGGATAGCCATACGCTGATACAGGCGCTGATTTACCTCGGCGCGGCGGCGCTGATTGTGCCCGTGGCGGTACGCCTGGGGCTGGGTTCGGTGCTCGGCTACCTGATTGCAGGCTGCGTCATTGGGCCGTGGGGCTTTAGACTGGTCACGGATGCCGAGGCGATTCTCCATTTCGCTGAGATTGGCGTGGTGCTGATGCTGTTTGTGATTGGCCTGGAGCTCGACCCGCAGCGGCTGTGGAAGCTTCGCGCCTCGGTATTTGGCGGTGGTGCGCTGCAGATGGTGGCCTGCGGCCTGCTGCTGGGTGGGTTCTGCATCCTGTTGGGTATGGACTGGAAAGTGGCAGAGCTCATCGGCATGACGCTGGCGCTCTCCTCGACGGCGATTGCCATGCAGGCGATGAACGAGCGAAATCTGACGGTCTCCCAGATGGGACGCAGCGCGTTCTCGGTGCTGCTGTTCCAGGACATTGCCGCTATCCCGCTGGTGGCGATGATCCCGCTGCTGGCGGCCAGCGGTTCCTCTACCACGCTGGGCGCTTTCGCGCTGTCGGCGCTGAAGGTGGCGGGCGCGCTGGCGCTGGTGGTGCTGCTTGGCCGCTACGTGACCCGCCCGCTGCTGCGGTTTGTCGCTCGTTCTGGTCTGCGCGAAGTGTTCAGCGCCGTGGCGCTGTTCCTGGTGTTTGGCTTCGGTCTGCTGCTGGAGGAGGCCGGGCTGTCGATGGCGATGGGGGCGTTCCTCGCAGGCGTGCTGCTGGCGAGCTCTGAATACCGTCACGCGCTGGAAAGCGATATCGAGCCGTTCAAAGGGTTGCTGCTGGGACTGTTTTTCATCGGCGTCGGGATGTCCGTCGACTTCGGCACGCTGGTGACGCACCCGCTGCGGATCGTCATCCTGCTCGTCGGCTTCCTGGTCATTAAAATGGTGATGCTGTGGCTGATTGCTCGCCCACTGAACGTGCCGGGCAGGCAGCGCCGCTGGTTCGCCGTGCTGCTGGGGCAGGGGAGTGAATTTGCGTTCGTGGTGTTTGGCGCCGCGCAGATGGCAAACGTGCTCGATCCCGAGTGGGCGAAGGCGCTGACGCTGGCGGTCGCCCTGTCGATGGCGGCGACGCCTGTGCTGCTGGTGGTACTGACGCGCCTGGAAAAATCGGACAGCGGGCAGGAGCGCGAGGCCGACGAGATCGACGAGGAGCAGCCGCGCGTCATCATCGCCGGATTTGGCCGCTACGGGCAGATCGTGGGTCGTTTACTGCTGTCGAGCGGGGTGAAAATGGTCATCCTCGATCACGACCCCGACCATGTCGATACCCTGCGTAAATTTGATATGAAGGTGTTTTACGGGGATGCAACCCGCGTCGATCTGCTGGAATCCGCCGGGGCGGCAAAAGCCGAAGTGTTGATTAACGCCATTGACGATCCGGAAACCAGCATGCAGATGGTGGAGCTGGTAAAAGAGCATTTCCCGGCGCTGACTATTATCTCCCGCGCGCGCGATGTGGATCACTACATCCGGCTGCGGCAGGCGGGCGTAGACGCGCCGGAGCGTGAAACCTTCGAAGGTGCGCTGAAGTCTGGCCGCATGGCGCTGGAAAACCTGGGACTCGGCGCGTATGAAGCACGCGAACGGGCAGACCTGTTCCGCCGCTTTAATACCGAGATGGTCGAAGAGATGGCGGCGATGGCCGGCAGTACGGCCACCGAGCGTGCGGCGGTGTTCAAACGCACCAGCGCGATGCTGACGGAAATCATTAACGAGGACCGTAACCACCTGTCGCTGATCCAGCGCCATGGCTGGCAGGGCACGGAAGAGGGCAAGCATACCGGCGATCCGGCTGACGAGCCCGAGAGTAAACCTTCCGCGTGAAGTGGAGTTGCCAGCAATATTAAAAAATTTCTTTATCTTTACCCTGCCGCCAGTCGACGAAAGATTAAGCTTTCCGTATAGTGGCGGCAATTTTTTGCATCCGGGAAATTTTCAATGATCAGTCTGATTGCAGCGCTGGCGGTGGACCGCGTTATCGGTATGGAAAATGCCATGCCGTGGAACCTGCCTGCCGATCTCGCATGGTTTAAACGTACTACGTTAAACAAGCCGGTAGTGATGGGCCGCCTGACCTGGGAGTCGATTGGTCGTCCATTGCCGGGCCGTAAGAATATCGTTATCAGCAGCCAGCCGGGCACTGACGATCGCGTCGAATGGGTAAAATCAGTCGACGAGGCAATTGCTGCATGCGGTAATGCCGAAGAGATCATGGTGATTGGCGGTGGGCGCGTGTACGAGCAGTTCCTGCCAAAAGCGCAGAAGCTGTATCTGACCCACATTGATGCAGAAGTGGAAGGGGATACTCATTTCCCGGACTACGATCCGGACGAGTGGGAATCGGTATTCAGCGAATTCCACGACGCGGATGCACAGAACTCCCACAGCTACTGCTTCGAGATTCTGGAACGTCGTTAAGTGATTTTCCCTCTCCCGGCCGGGAGAGGGAATTACGTATCAGGAGGCAACGGCCTCGCTTTCCCCCAGGTCCAGCTGTCGGTTGGACGGCTGCACAAAGTAAGCTTTATCTTCCCAGCGTAAGCAGGTTAACTCTCCGCCCCAGCAGCATCCGGTATCCAGACCGTAAATCCCTTCCGGTGTTCCTTTTCCTTCCAGTGCAGCCCAGTGGCCAAATACCACGCTGTACTCGCTTGTCACCGGTCCCGGAATGGCAAACCACGGTTTCAGCGGAGCGGGCGCGCTTTCCGGCGTCTCTTTGGAATACATATCCAGCTGTCCGTTCGGGAAGCAGAAGCGCATGCGGGTGAACGCGTTGGTGATAAAGCGCAGACGGGCCAGACCGCTGAGATCCTCGCTCCAGTGGTTCGGCATATCGCCGTACATGGCATCGAGGAAGAAAGGATACGAGTCGCTTGCCAGCACCGCCTCAACGTCACGCGCGCAGGTTTTCGCTGTCTCAAGATCCCATTGCGGGGTGATTCCGGCATGCGCCATGACCAGCTTTTTCTCTTCGTCGATCTGCAGCAGGGGCTGACGGCGCAGCCAGTTAATCAGATCGTCCGCGTCCGGCGCATCCAGCAGTGGGGTGAGGCGATCTTTAGGTTTGTTGCGGCTGATCCCGGCGAAAACCGCCAGCAGATGCAGATCGTGATTGCCCAGCACCATGCGGACGCTGTCGCCCAGCGATTTGACGAAACGTAATACTTCAAGGGAGCCGGGGCCACGCGCGACTAAATCGCCCGTCAGCCAGAGCGTGTCCTGTCCTGGCGTAAAGTCGACCTGTTTTAATAATGCGATCAGTTCATCGTAGCAACCGTGAACGTCGCCAATCAGATATGTAGACATTAGATTAATGAATGAGTGTGGTTACGGCGAGACGGAACACAGGAATGGCAACGCGGAAATCATTGCCATCGACGTCGACCATTTCATAATGGCCCTGCATGGTACCCATCGGCGTTTCAATCACCGCGCCGCTGGTGTACTGATACTCTTCGCCAGGGGCGATGTGGGGCTGTTCACCGACCACACCTTCGCCCTGAACTTCGATTTCGCGGCCATTGCCGTTAGTGATAAGCCAGTAGCGCCCGCGCAGCTGCACGGGCATCCGCCCCAGATTGCGAATGGTCACGGTGTAAGCGAAAACAAAACGTTCTTCGTCCGGTGAGGACTGTGATTCAACATAGACGCTTTGTACATGGACACATACGCGGGGCGAATCAATCATGGCTTAACTCTCCTTCGGCGGCGCATTATCGCTGATGTAATTAGCCAGCTTGCAGTACTGCTCTACGGAAATGTTCTCCGCACGCATTGCCGGGTCAATCCCCAGCTCGGCTAACACCTCAACGGTAAACGAATTGCTCAGGCTGTTACGGATCGTTTTACGGCGCTGGTTAAAGGCTTCTGTGGTAATGCGGCTCAGTACGCGCAGATCTTTAACCGGATACGGTTTCGTTTTGTGCGGCACAAGGCGCACAACCGCTGAATCCACTTTTGGTGGTGGTGTGAACGCTGACGGCGGTACTTCGAGTACCGGGATCACGTTGCAGTAATACTGTGCCATCACGCTTAAACGACCATACGCTTTACTGTTCGGGCCTGCAACCAGACGGTTAACAACCTCTTTTTGCAACATGAAGTGCATGTCGGCAATGGCATCAGTATAGCTAAAGAGGTGGAACATGAGCGGCGTGGAGATGTTGTACGGCAGGTTGCCGAAGACGCGCAGCGGCTGGCCCATTTTTTCCGACAGCTCGCCAAAGTTCATGGTCATGGCGTCCTGCTGATAGATGGTCAGCTTCGGCCCGAGGAACGGGTGCGTTTGCAGGCGTGCGGCCAGATCGCGGTCCAGTTCGATGACGGTCAGCTCGTCGAGGCGTTCGCCTACCGGCTCGGTCAGCGCGGCAAGGCCCGGGCCGATTTCGACCATCGCCTGACCTTTTTGCGGATTAATAGCCGAGACAATGCTTTCGATCACGAACTGATCGTTAAGGAAGTTTTGCCCGAAACGTTTACGGGCTAAGTGGCCCTGATGGACTCGATTAGTCATTGAGTATTAACAATCATTTTGATGGCGAGATTAAGCGCCGTAATAAAACTGCCGACATCCGCTTTCCCCTGGCCTGCCAGATCCAGCGCAGTACCGTGGTCAACGGACGTTCGAATAAAGGGTAAACCGAGGGTGATATTCACCCCGCGGCCAAAGCCCTGGTATTTTAGCACGGGCAGGCCCTGATCGTGGTACATCGCGAGCACGGCGTCGGCATTATCCAGGTATTTCGGCTGGAAAAGGGTATCTGCAGGCAGCGGCCCGCTGAGGTTCATCCCCTTCGCCCGCATTTCGTTGAGTACCGGAATGATGGTGTCGATCTCTTCGGTGCCCATGTGCCCGCCTTCACCGGCGTGCGGATTCAGGCCGCAGACCAGCACGTGCGGCTGCGGGATCCCAAACTTTGTCTGCAGATCGTGGTGCAAAATCCCGATGATCTCGCGCAGGAGCTCAGGGGTGATCGCATCAGGAATGGCTTTGATCGGCAGATGGGTAGTCACCAGCGCAACGCGCATTTCCTCCGTCGCCAGCATCATCACCACTTTCGGGCTGTGCGAGCGCTCTTCGAAGAACTCCGTATGCCCGGTAAAGGGTATACCCGCTTCGTTGATGACGCCTTTGTGGACGGGGCCGGTGATCAGGGCGGCAAATTCGCCCTTCAGGCAACCGTCGCAGGCGCGCGCCAGGGTTTCAACGACATAGTGGCCGTTTTCCGTGCTGAGCTGGCCCGGTATGACCGGCGTACGAAGGGGAACTGAAAGAAGGGTGAGCGTACCGGCTTGCTGAGGTGCAGGCTGTTGGCCTTCAACGTAAGGGATGAGCGTTAAAGGCAGACCGAGCAGCGTTGCCCGGTCTTGTAACAGTGTTGCATCGGCGCAGACAACCAGTTCTACCGGCCAGCTGCTCTGGGCGAGCTGGACAACGAGGTCAGGCCCAATCCCGGCGGGTTCGCCGGGCGTGATAACAACACGATGCTGTTTCATTAGTTGCTCAGAACTTTCACGTAAGCGCTGGCGCGTTGTTCCTGCATCCAGGTTGCGGCTTCTTCAGAGAACTTACGGTTAAACAGCATACGGTAGGCTCTGTCTTTCTGTGCCGCATCCGTTTTATCAACGTTACGGGTGTCCATCAGCTCGATCAGATGCCAGCCAAATGAAGAGTGGACCGGCGCGCTGATCTGGCCTTTGTTCAGCTTCATCAACGCGTCGCGGAAGGCAGGATCGTAAATATCCGCAGCCGCCCAGCCCAGATCGCCGCCCTGGTTAGCAGAGCCTGGATCCTGAGAGAACTCTTTTGCTGCCTTCGCAAATGAGGTTTTACCGCTCTTAATGTCAGCTGCGATCTGTTCCAGCTTCACACGCGCCTGATCGTCAGTCAGGATCGGTGACGGTTTCAGAAGTATGTGGCGAGCGTGAACTTCGGTGACGGAGATATTTTGGCTCTGGCCGCGCAGATCGTTCACCTTCAGAATGTGGAAGCCCACGCCTGAACGGATAGGACCAACGATATCCCCTTTCTTCGCCGTGCTCAGCGCCTGGGCAAAGATAGATGGCAGCTCCTGAATACGTCCCCAGCCCATCTGGCCGCCTTTCAGCGCCTGTTGGTCAGCGGAGTAGGTGATTGCCAGCTTGCCAAAGTCGCCGCCGTTACGCGCCTGTTCAACAATCGAACGCGCCTGGCTTTCTGCTTCCGCAGCCTGATCTGACGTTGGGTTCTCTGGCAGTGGGATCAGAATGTGGCTCAGGTTCAGCTCTGTGCTCGCATCGTTCTGGTTGCCCACCTGTTTTGCCAGCGCGTCCACTTCCTGAGGCAGGATCGTGACGCGGCGACGCACTTCGTTGTTACGCACTTCCGAAATCAGCATCTCTTTACGGATCTGGTTCCGGTAAGTGGCGTAGCTGATGCCGTCATAGGCCAGACGGCTGCGCATCTGGTCTAAAGACATATTGTTCTGCTTCGCGATGTTAGCGATCGCCTGATCGAGCTGCTCGTCAGTGATCTTCACACCCATTTTCTGCCCCATCTGCAGAACGATCTGATCCATGATCAGACGCTCCAGGATCTGGTGGCGCAGCGTAGCGTCATCCGGAAGCTGTTGACCGGCTTCGCCCGAATTGAGCTTCACCGATTTCATCAGACCGTCAACGTCACTTTCAAGCACGACGCCGTTGTTAACCACAGCAGCGACTTTATCAACAACCTGGGGGGCGGCGAAGCTGGTATTCGCAACCATAGCGACACCGAGCAGCAGCGTTTTCCAGTTCTTCATACTTTTTCCATTTCAATTAACCGCAAAGCGGATTACGTTGCAAATCAAGCACATTACAAGGCGCTACTGTACGGCAGAATATTCGAGCGCAGCATTTTCTGCGTACCCAGACCGTAGTTGGAACTCAGGCCGCGTAACTCGAAGTTAAAGCCAATCACGTTATCGTATTTGCTCTGATTGTTTTCACTGTTCCAGCCGTTAAGCTTGCGTTCGTAGCCGACACGCAGCGCGTAACAGCAGGAGTTATATTGCAGACCCACCATCTGGTCAGCAGGTTTATTGGCGTTAGTGTCAAAGTAGTAAGCGCCTACGATTGACCAGCGGTCGGCGATTGGCCAGCTCGCTGCGCCACCCACCTGCGAAATACCGTCTTTATACTGCTCTGCAGTACCATAGTTTGGTAACGTTGCCTGAATATATTCCGGGCTGGCATAACGATAGGTCAACTGCACCATACGATCTTCATCCCGGCGGTACTCAATCGCCGCCGTACTGTTGGCGATATTGTCGAGACGGGTGTCATATTGCACGCCACCGCGAAGACCCCAACGATCGGTCATACGCCAGTAGGTATCACCAGCCCAAATCAGCGAACCTGTCTTGTTATCTTTCTCCCACTTAATATTGTCATCGCCGGTGCGAGACTCGGTGAAATAGTAGATTTGACCAACAGAAACGTTAAAACGTTCAACGGCAGCGTCATCATAAACGCGTGATGTGACCCCGGTCGTTAACTGGTTCGCTGAGGCGATGCGGTCAAGGCCACCGTAGGTACGGTCGCGGAACAGGCCGCTGTAATCAGATTGCAGTAAAGAGGAGTCATAGTTATTGATGTTGCTCTGATCGCGATAAGGCACGTACAGGTACTGCATACGTGGCTCCAGCGTCTGGGTATAGCCATCCGCCAGAAGTCCCATATTGCGTTCGAAGATCAGCTTACCATCCATTTTGAACTGTGGAAGCGTACGGTTTACGCTTTCCTCAAGATGAGCGTTGTTGCTGGTGTTGTAATCATCAATATTTTTTTGCTGATAGTGTGTCGCCATCAGCTTGGCTTCCGTATTCAGGCTTGCCCAGTCATTCGACCATGGCAAGTTGATGACGGGCTCCAGGTGAACTCGGGTGGCTTCCGGCATATTGGAATTGGTGTTTACAAAATGCACCGCCTGACCATAAATACGGGTGTCGAACGGACCCACGTCATTCTGGTACCAGTTAACGTCCAGCTGCGGCTCGGCACCATAGGTACTCGCGGTCTGGCTGGAGAACACCTGGAACTGCTTGTTGGTTACCGTCGCATCGAAGTTCTGCACCGCATAGCCAACGCTGAAGATCTGCGTGGCATAACCGTCGGTACTCGAACCGTATTTTGACGAGAAATCGTTAAAGTAGTTCGGGTCACTGACCTTGGTGTAGTTAACGTTAAAACGCCAGACCTGATCCATCACCCCAGAATGCTGCCAGAAATACATCCAGCGGTGTTTATCGCCTTCGGTCGGATGCTCGTCCTGGAAGACTTTATCCGACGGCAGATAATCCAGCTCCATCAGACCCGCACCGGCGTGGGTCAGATAGCGGAACTCGTTCTCCCACATGATGTTGCCGCGCTTGTGGATATAGTGCGGCGTGATCGTCGCATCCATGTTTGGCGCGATGTTCCAGTAATACGGCAGGTAGAACTCAAAGTAGTTCGACGTGCTGTATTTGGCATTCGGGATCAGGAAACCGGAGCGGCGTTTGTCACCCACGGGTAGCTGTAGATAAGGGCTGTAGAATATGGGTACAGGGCCCAGCTTAAAGCGGGCGTTCCAGATCTCTGCGACCTGTTCTTCGCGGTCATGGATAACTTCGCTACCGACCACGCTCCAGGTATTCGAACCCGGCAGACATGACGTGAACGTGCCGTTTTCCAGGATCGTATAGCGGTTTTCACCGCGCTGTTTCATCAGGTCAGCGTCGCCGCGCCCCTGGCGACCCACCATCTGGTAATCACCTTTCCAGACGTTAGTATCTTTAGTATTCAGGTTTGACCAGGCTTTCGGACCTTTCAGGATGACCTGATTGTCGTCATAGTGCACATTACCCAGCGCATCCACCGTTCGTACCGGCTCGGCCGCACCTTCCGGCTGTTTCTGGTGCAATTGCACTTCATCTGCCTGCAGGCGGCTATTGCCCTGGTTAATATCGACATTGCCCGTAAAGGTGGCATTGTCAGGGTAAGTCCCTTTCGAACTGTCGGCAGTAATGGTTACCGGCAAGCTATTTGTATCGCCACTCACCAGTGGGCGATTATAACTTGGAACGCCAAGCATACACTGCGAGGCGAGATCGGCCGCCAGCCCCTGTTGACTGTACAGGGCGGAGCCAATCATTGTGGCCAGGAGGGTGGGGATACGTTTTTTCATACGTTGTATTTTATTGTTCCGTCATCAGTGGCTACGGCTTACAAACGCTCAGAGACTATCTTACTCATCTGCGCAGTACCAGCGTTAATCCTGCCCGTTTGCGTGCCAGAGTGTTAGGCTCGCTATCGAATGACGAGTATGATAAAGCAAATTATAGGCGATGTCCTTCAATTGACCGTGACTTGAACACAGTGATGATGACGTTGCGTCGGCCAGGAATATGACTATCCGGGGAGTATATGCAGTATTGGGGTAAAATAATCGGCGTTGCGTTCGCCATCATCATGGGTGCCGGGTTCTGGGGGATTGTGCTTGGGCTTATTATCGGCCATATGTTTGATAAGGCGCGCAGCCGCAAAATGGCCTGGTTTGCCAATCAGCGCGAGCGTCAGTCACTCTTTTTCTCCACCACCTTTGAGGTCATGGGGCACTTAACCAAATCCAAAGGGCGTGTCACAGAAGCCGATATTCAGATTGCCAGCGTCTTTATGGATCGCATGAACCTGCACGGCGACTCCCGTCTGGAAGCGCAAAATGCGTTTCGCATCGGTAAGTCGGATAATTATCCGCTTCGCGAAAAAATGCGTCAGTTCCGCAGCATCTGCTTCGGACGTTTTGATTTAATTCGGATGTTTCTGGAAATTCAAATCCAGGCGGCTTTCGCAGACGGTTCACTTCACCCTAATGAACGTGACGTGCTGTACGTCATTGCGGAAGAGCTGGGCATCTCCCGCATGCAGTTCGACCAGTTCCTGCGCATGATGCAGGGCGGGGCGCAGTTTGGCGGCGGTTATCACCAGCAGTCGTCCGGCGGTGCCTGGCAGCAGGCGCAGCGTGGTCCGACGCTGGAAGACGCCTGCAACGTGCTTGGCGTTAAGCCCTCTGACGATCAGACCACGATTAAACGTGCCTATCGTAAGCTCATGAGCGAACACCATCCGGACAAACTGGTCGCGAAAGGCTTACCGCCAGAAATGATGGAGATGGCGAAGCAAAAAGCGCAGGAAATCCAGAAGGCGTACGAGCTCATTAAAGAGAAGAAAGGTTTCAAATAAAAAAAAGCCCGACGATGTCGGGCTTTTTTTTAGAAGTCCACCGGGGCTTTAAACGTCATCGCGTTACCGAAGGCCGGATGGGTGATGGTGAGCGTCTGCGCGTGCAGCTGCAGACGTGGCGCTAAGGCCAGCGCTTCAGGCGGCGCGTAGAAGCGGTCGCCCAGAATCGGATGACCCAGGGCGAGCATATGCACGCGCAGCTGGTGCGAACGTCCGGTAATCGGCTTAAGCAGGACGCGCGCGGTATTATCCGGCGCGTACTCCAGCACTTCGTACTCGGTCTGCGCGGCCTTGCCGGTTTCGTAACACACCTTCTGCTTAGGCCGGTTTGGCCAGTCGCAGATCAGCGGTAAATCTACCAGCCCTTCCGCCTGCGCGGGGTGGCCCCAGACGCGGGCGACATACTGCTTTTTCGGCTCGCGCTCGCGGAACTGGCGCTTTAACTCGCGTTCCGCCGCTTTGTTCAGCGCCACCACAATCACGCCGCTGGTGGCCATATCCAGGCGATGGACAGACTCCGCCTGCGGATAATCGCGCTGAATGCGCGTCATCACGCTGTCTTTGTGCTCGTCCAGACGCCCCGGCACGGACAACAGGCCGCTGGGCTTGTTGACCACCATAATGTGTTCATCCTGATACAGAATGACCAGCCAGGGATCCTGAGGCGGATTGTAAGGCTCCATCACCATCTTGCGCTCCGTTTACTGATGCGTCACAACGATAAGACGCAGGGCATCCAGACGCCAGCCAGCCTGATTCAGGCTTTCCAGCACCTGCTGACGGTTGCTTTCAATCGCCGCCAGCTCGTCGTCGCGGATGTTCGGGTTGACCGCTTTTAACGCTTCCAGACGGGACAGCTCCGCAGACAGTTTCTCGTCGGCTTCACTGCGCGCGGCGTCAATCAGCGCTCTGGCCGCTTTTTCAATCTGGGTTTCGCCCAGTTGCAGAATAGCGTGCACATCCTGCTGTACCGCGTTCACCAGCTTGCTGCCCGTGTGGCGGTTTACCGCGCTCAGCTGTCGGTTGAAACTCTCGAATTCAACCTGTCCCGCCAGGTTCGTGCCGTTTTTGTCCAGCAGCAGGCGGACGGGCGTTGGCGGCAGGAAGCGGGTGAGCTGCAGCTGTTTCGGCGCCTGCGCTTCCACAACGTAGATCAGCTCCACCAGCAGGGTGCCCACCGGCAGCGCCTTGTTTTTCAACAGGGAGATGGTGCTGCTGCCGGTATCGCCGGAGAGGATCAGGTCCAGACCGTTGCGGATCAGCGGGTGTTCCCAGGTGATAAACTGGGCATCTTCACGGGACAGCGCCACGTCACGCTCAAAGGTGATGGTACAGCCATCTTCCGGCAGGCCCGGGAAATCCGGAACCAGCATGTGATCGGACGGGGTCAGGACAATCAGGTTCTCGCCGCGGTCGTCCTGGTTGATGCCGACGATGTCGAACAGGTTCATGGAGAAGCTGATCAGGCTGGTGTCATCATCCTGTTCTTCAATACTCTCAGCCAGCGCCTGCGCTTTTTCACCGCCGTTGGAGTGGATCTCCAGCAGGCGGTCGCGGCCCTGCTCCAGCTGCGCTTTCAGCGCGTCGTGCTTCTCACGGCAGGACTTGATCAGCTCATCAAACCCTTCCGCGTTTTCCGGCGCGGCCAGGTAGCCGATCAGATCGCCATGCACTTGATCATAAATGGTGCGGCCCGTCGGGCAGGTATGTTCAAACGCGTCCAGACCTTCGTGGAACCAGCGTACCAGCACGGACTGCGCGGTTTTTTCGAGATACGGCACGTGGATCTGAATATCATGCGCCTGGCCGATACGATCCAGACGGCCGATGCGCTGCTCGAGCAGATCCGGGTTAAACGGCAGATCGAACATCACCAGGTTGCTGGCGAACTGGAAGTTACGGCCTTCAGAGCCGATTTCCGAGCACAGCAGAACCTGTGCGCCGCTGTCCTCTTCTCCGAACCACGCCGCGGCGCGGTCGCGCTCGACGATGGACATGCCTTCGTGGAACACGGCGGCGCGAATGCCTTCACGCTCGCGCAGAACCTGCTCCAGCTGCAGCGCGGTGGCCGCTTTGGCGCAGATCACCAGCACTTTCTGGGAGCGGTGCGCGGTCAGGTAGCCCATCAGCCACTCCACGCGCGGATCGAAGTTCCACCAGGTGCCGGTATCGCCTTCAAACTCCTGGTAGATTTGTTCCGGATAAAGCATGTCGCGGGCGCGCTCTTCCTGGGTTTTGCGCGCACCCATAATGCCGGAGACTTTAATCGCCGTCTGATACTGCGTCGGCAGCGGCAGCTTAATCGTATGCAGCTCGCGTTTCGGGAAGCCTTTGACGCCGTTACGGGTGTTACGGAACAGCACGCGGCTGGTACCGTGGCGATCCATCAGCATGTCGATCAGCTCTTTACGCGCGGATTCCGCGTTGTCGCTGTCGCTGTTCGCAGCCTGCAAAAGCGGCTCGATATCCTGCTCGCCAATCAGATCGCTCAGGGTGTTGAGTTCGTCATCAGAAAGACGCTTGCCCGCCAGCAGCATGGCGACGGCATCCGCGACCGGACGGTAGTTATTCTGTTCTTCCACGAACTGCGCAAAGTCGTGGAAACGGTTTGGATCGAGCAGGCGCAGACGGGCGAAGTGGCTTTCCAGACCCAGCTGCTCCGGCGTTGCGGTCAGCAGCAGGACGCCAGGAACGCGTTCCGCAAGCTGCTCGATAGCCATGTATTCGCGGCTCGGCGCGTCTTCGCTCCAGACCAGGTGGTGCGCTTCGTCAACAACCATAATGTCCCACTCGGCATCGCACAGATGCTCAAGACGCTGCTTGCTGCGGCGCACGAAGTCCAGGGAACAAATCACCAGCTGTTCGGTTTCAAACGGGTTGTCGGCGTCGTGCTGCGCTTCGGCATAGCGTTCGTCATCGAACAGGGAAAAACGCAGGTTAAAGCGGCGCAGCATCTCAACCAGCCACTGGTGCTGCAGGGTTTCTGGCACCACGATCAGCACGCGTTCGGCAGCGCCGGAAAGCAGCTGTTGATGCAGGATCATGCCCGCTTCGATGGTTTTACCCAGGCCCACTTCATCTGCCAGCAGCACGCGCGGCGCGTGGCGACGACCCACGTCGTGGGCGATGTTTAGCTGGTGGGGGATCAGGCTGGTGCGCTGGCCGCGCAGGCCGCTCCACGGCATGCGGTACTGTTCACTCTGGAACTTACGCGCGCGATAGCGCAGGGAGAAGCGATCCATACGGTCGATTTGCCCGGCAAACAGGCGGTCCTGCGGCTTGCTGAACACCAGTTTGCTGTCGAGCAGCACTTCACGCAGGATGACATTGGCTTCATCCGTATCAAGACGAGTACCAATGTAGGCGAGCAGTCCATTCTCTTCTTTTACGTCTTCAATCTTGAGCTGCCAGCCGTCATGGCTGGTCACGGTGTCACCCGGATTAAACATCACGCGGGTAACAGGGGAGTCATTGCGAGCGTACAGACGGTTTTCACCGGTGGCAGGGAAGAGGAGGGTAACCATACGCGTATCGATTGCTACGACGGTTCCTAGTCCAAGTTCGCTTTCTGTATCGCTGATCCAGCGTTGACCAAGTGTAAAAGGCATAGTTGTTCGGCTCTAATCTTTAATTGCAGGCAATAGTTCGGCTACCGTCAAAAAAGACGGTCAACGAAAAATGGGTCCAGGAATGGAAAGGGCGCTATGGTACTGGATGGCAGCCATTTCGTCACGCGTCAAAATAGGCCAAGTTGCCCTGTAACCAGTGTAGCAAAATCATCGTCGATGAAGGGCAAAATTCCGTCGGCAACCGGCTGAAGCTGGCGCGTCAGATAGTGTTCGTAATTCAGCGGAGAGTGCTGATAATCCACGGGTTCCGGGCCGCTAATGGTCCAGACGTATTTGATGGTTCCCCGGTTTTGATACTGCGGCGCACGGCCACGGCGTACGTTTTCTTCATCCGCCAGGCGCGCGGCGCGTACGTGCGGAGGAACGTTGCGCTGGTACTCCGCGAGCGGGCGGCGCAGGCGCTTGCGGTATACCAGCTGCGCGTCAAGTTCGCCCGCCATCAGGCTGGCTATCGTCTCGCGCACGTAGTCCTGATACGGCTCATTGCGAAACACCCGCAGATAGAGCGTCTGCTGGAACTGCTGCGCCAGCGGCGTCCAGTCGGTACGTACCGTCTCCAGCCCTTTAAAAACCATCCGCTGCGCGTCGCCTTCCTGAATCAGCCCGGCGTAGCGCTTCTTGCTGCCCTGATCGGTGCCGCGAATGGTGGGCATTAAAAAGCGGGCGAAATGGGTTTCAAATTCCAGCTCCAGCGCGCTGGTTAACCGCTCTTTCTGCAAATGTTCCTGCCACCAGTCGTTCACGAAGGCGACCAGCGCGTTGCCGATTTGCGCGGCGTCGTCTTCTGAATGCGCGCCCTTAAGCCACACAAAGGTGGAGTCCGTGTCGCCGTAGATGACGTCATAGCCCCGGGACTCAATCAGCGCTTTGGTCTGGCGCATGATCTCGTGCCCGCGCATGGTGATCGAGGAGGCCAGACGCGGGTCAAAGAAGCGGCAGGCGCTGGTGCCCAGCACGCCGTAAAAGGCATTCATAATGATTTTCAGCGCCTGTGATAGCGGCTTGTTGCCGTGGCGCTTGGCCTCATCGCGGCCGTGCCAGATGTTTCCCACGATTTCAGGCAGGCAGTGTTTTTCCCGCGAGAAGCGTGCGCCGAGGAAACCTTCGGTGCTGTGCTCATCGTCCGGCTGGGCCATGCCCTCAACCAGCCCGACGGGATCGATCAGGAAGGTACGGATAATCGACGGGTAGAGGCTTTTGTAGTCCAGCACCAGCACCGAGTCATACAAACCTGGCCGGGAGTCCATCACGTACCCGCCGGGGCTTGCCTGCGGCGGCACGTCCCCGAGGTTGGGGGCGACGTATCCCGCCCGGTGCATGCGCGGAAAATAGAGGTGGCTAAAGGCCGCCACGGAACCGCCGTGCCTGTCTGCCGCCAGGCCGTTTACCGTCGCGCGCTCCAGCAGGAACGGCATAATCTCGGTTTTGTGGAAAATCTGCGTGACCAGCTCGCAGTCTTTCAGGTTATAGGTGGCAAGCGCCGGTTTATCTTCATTAAAGCGCCGGTCGATCTCGTCCATTCTGTCCCAGGGGTTGTCGATGGATTTGCCTTCGCCAAGCAGCTCCTGTGCGACCGCTTCGAGGGAGAATGAAGAGAAGTTCCAGAAGGCGGACTTAAGCGCCTCGATGCCGTCGATAATCAGGCGACCGTTGGCCTGCGCGAAGAAAACACCGTTCTTAAAACCGTGTTCGCGCCATTCCAGCTCGCTGTTTCCGCGCCCCAGCATCAGCGGGATGCGGTAGCGCTCGGCGTGCTTTTGCAGGACGCGCAGGTCGAACTGCACCACGTTCCAGCCGATCAGAACATCGGGATCGTTGTCGGCAAACCACTGGTTAAGCTTCTCCAGCAGCTGCGGGCGGCTGTTGACGTACTCAAGCCGGAAATCCAGCGCGGATGCATCGCCATTTGGCGGCCCGAGCATATAGACAACCCGATCGCCGCAGCCTTCCAGACCGATGCAGTACAGTTCGCCGTGACGGGTGGTTTCGATATCCAGGGAGACCCACTTCAGCGGCGGGCGGTAGTGCGGGTTCGGCTTCAGGCGCGCGTTAACGAGGCTGCCGCTCTGCGCGGTGCCGTCGACCCAGACGGGGGCGGTGATGAACCGCTCCATCAGAAAGCGTTCCGGTGGGCGGATATCGGCCTCATAGAGCGTCACACCCGCCTCGCGGAGCAGCTTTTCATAGCGCATCAGCTGACGATGGGCGCGACAGTAGAGGCCATAAACCGGCTGGCGGTGGAAATCTTTCAGCTCAAGCGGGGTCATACGCCAGCCGTTTTCGCCGCGCAGCAGCTGTTTCACCTTTTCGACGTGGGCTTCAGGAATAAAGGCCACGGATTCCTGCGGGGGCAGCGTAACGTGCAGCGGACCGCTGTCGGTTGCCAGCCAGAACGCGACCTCGGTGCCCTGAGGGGTATCCCGCCAGTGTCGGGTCAGTAAAAAGCCTTCTTGCGCCTGCGCCACGCCGTTATCCCAGAAAACAAAACCAGGCCTGATTATAGCCTGGTTAAGATTTTAATGCTGGGTTTATATACAGTTTACTGCCCGTAATAGGCCTTCGCACCGTGCTTGCGCAGGTAATGCTTATCCAGCAGGGTTTGCTGCATATCCGGCAGCTGCGGCGCCAGCTGGCGACAGAAGATCCCCATATAGGCGACCTCTTCGAGCACGATGGCGTTATGTACCGCGTCCTCTGCGTTTTTACCCCAGGCAAACGGACCGTGGGAGTGCACCAGCACGCCGGGCATCTGCGCGGCGTCGATCCCCTGTTTCTCAAAGGTTTCGACAATCACGTTGCCTGTTTCCCACTCATATTCGCCGTTAATCTCGGCGTCGGTCATCAGACGCGTGCAGGGAATGGTGCCGTAAAAGTAGTCCGCGTGCGTGGTGCCGGTCGCCGGGATGGACTGGCCCGCCTGCGCCCAGATGGTGGCGTGGCGCGAATGGGTATGCACGATGCCGCCGATGGTCGGGAATGACCGATACAGCAGGCGGTGAGTCGGCGTATCGGAGGACGGTTTTTTCTTACCTTCGACAACTTCGCCGGTCTCAAGGCTGACAACGACCATATCGTCTGCGGTCATCACCGTGTAATCCACGCCGGAAGGCTTAATCACGAACACGCCTTTTTCGCGGTCAACGGCGCTGACGTTGCCCCATGTCAGGGTGACCAGATTATGTTTCGGCAGCGCCAGGTTGGCTTCGAGCACCTGACGTTTGAGATCGTCTAACATCGTTATCTCCCTGCCCGGTGAGCGTAGCGTCACTGGGCATTCCGTACTTAGCGTTTTGAACCGTAATAGACTTCGTTCCAGCGCAGCGCGTCTTTGAAGGAGGGCAGGCGGGTATCGTTATCAATCACGGTCAGCTCTATGTCGTGCAGCTCGGCGAACTGACGCATGTCGTTCAGATCCAGCGCGTGGCTAAACACCGTGTGGTGCGCGCCGCCGGCCAGGATCCAGGCCTCTGAGGCGGTTGGCAGGTCAGGCTGTGCTTTCCACAGGGCGTTGGCCACCGGCAGTTTCGGCAGAGAGTGCGGCGTTTCAACCGCATCGACGCAGTTCACCAGCAGGCGGAAGCGATCGCCCAGGTCGATCAGGCTGGCGTTGATGGCCGGGCCCGTACGGGTGTTGAAGATCAGACGCGCCGGATCGGCTTTGCCGCCGATGCCGAGGTACTGCACGTCGAGGATCGGTTTCTCTTCCACGGCGATCGTCGGGCACACTTCCAGCATGTGCGAGCCGAGCACCAGGTCGTTGCCGTTTTCGAAGTGATAGGTGTAGTCCTCCATAAAGGAGGTGCCGCCCTGCAGACCGGTCGACATCACCTTCATGATGCGAAGCAGAGCGGCAGTTTTCCAGTCGCCTTCGCCCGCAAAGCCGTAGCCCTGCTGCATCAGACGTTGTACCGCCAGACCCGGCAGCTGTTTCAGGCCGTGGAGGTCTTCAAAGGTAGTGGTAAAGGCGTGGAAGCCTCCCTGTTCCAGGAAGCGCTTCATGCCCAGCTCGATGCGCGCCGCGTCCAGCACGTTCTGACGCTTGTCGCCGTTGATTTGTGCCGCAGGCGTCAGGCGGTAGCTGCTTTCGTACTCGTCCACCAGCGCGCTCACGTCGCCGTCGCTGACTTCATTCACCACCTGCACCAGGTCGCCCACGGCCCAGGTGTTCACGGAGAAGCCGAACTTGATCTGCGCGGCCACTTTGTCGCCGTCGGTGACCGCCACTTCACGCATGTTGTCGCCGAAACGCACCACTTTCAGATGGCGGGTATCCTGCTTAGAGACCGCCTGACGCATCCATGAGCCGATACGCTGTTGCGCCTTGCCATCCTGCCAGTGGCCGGTGACCACCGCGTGCTGCTGGCGCATACGCGCGCCGATGAAGCCGAACTCGCGGCCGCCGTGCGCGGTCTGGTTCAGGTTCATAAAGTCCATGTCGATGCTGTCCCACGGCAGGGAGGCGTTGAACTGGGTATGGAACTGCAGCAGCGGTTTGTTGAGGATAGACAGGCCGTTGATCCACATTTTGGCGGGTGAGAAGGTGTGCAGCCACACCACCAGACCGGCGCATTTATCGTCGTAGTTGGCGTCGCGGCAGATGTGGGTAATTTCGTCAGGCGTCGTGCCCAGCGGTTTCAGCACCAGTTTGCACGGCAGTTTAGCTTCCGCGTTCAGCGCGTTAACGACGTGCTCCGCGTGTTTCGTCACCTGCTGCAGCGCTTCCGGTCCGTACAGATGCTGGCTGCCAATCACAAACCACACTTCATAGTTATTAAAAATGGTCATCATCGTGTCCTTAATGGGTCAGGGTTGCCGTAGTGTCCGCGGTGCTTTTGGCCGGGGCGGCGACAGGGAGATAGTGAAGTTCGGCGCTTTTTGCCCATTGCTGGTAGCGCTGATAAAGCTGTTCAAAGCGTTGCGCCTGCTGGGCACGCGGCTGAAGCGTGTTTTCGACGGCGCTCGCCATATGCTTCTGCGCGGTCGGAATGTCGGCGTGAACGCCTGCGGCCACGGCGGCGAAAATCGCCGCGCCCAGCGCGCAGCACTGATCGGAGGCCACAATCTGCAGCGGACGGTTCAGCACGTCGCAGCAGGCCTGCATGATCACCGGGTTTTTACGGGCGATACCGCCCAGCGCCATCACGTTGTTCACGTCGATGCCCTGCCCGGTGAAGCACTCCATAATGGCGCGGGCACCGAAGGCCGTTGCGGCAATCAGACCGCCGAACAGCGCAGGGGCGTCGGTCGCCAGGTTGAGATCCGCGATCACCCCTTTCAGACGCTGGTTGGCAAACGGCGTGCGGCGGCCGTTAAACCAGTCCAGCACCACCGGCAGGTGATCGAGAGACGGATTTTTTGCCCAGGCTTCGGTGAGCTGCGGCAGAAGCTGCTTTTTGCTGTCGGCTATCTGGGTTTTCAGCTCCGGATGCGCCGCCGCCAGCTGGTCCAGCGGCCAGCCGAGCACGCGACCAAACCAGGCGTAGATATCGCCAAACGCGGACTGACCGGCTTCAAGACCGATGAAGTCCGGCACCACGCTGCCGTCAACCTGGCCGCAGATGCCTTTCACCGCCCGGTCGCCGACGGTGGCTTTATCTGCCGTCAGGATGTCGCAGGTGGAGGTCCCGATGACTTTGACCAGCGTGTTTGGCTGTGCGCCCGCGCCCACGGCGCCCATATGGCAGTCAAAGGCGCCGCCGGAGATGGCCACGTTCTGCGGCAGGCCGAGGCGCGTCGCCCACTCTTCGCAGAGGGTGCCGACGGGAATATCGGCGGTAAAGGTGTCGGTAAAGAGCGGGTACGTCAGGCTCTTGTTGAGGATCGGGTCGAGCTCATCGAAGAACGCGGCCGGAGGCAGGCCGCCCCAGCTTTCGTGCCACAGGGATTTATGCCCGGCGCTGCAGCGGCCGCGGCGGATATCCTGCGGGCGGGTGGTGCCGGAGAGCAGGGCAGGCACCCAGTCGCACAGCTCAACCCATGACGCCGCAGCCTGCGCGACGGCTGCGTCGGCACGGGTGACGTGGAGGATCTTGGCCCAGAACCATTCGCTGGAATAAATCCCGCCGATGTAGCGCGAGTAGTCTGTCTTGCCCGGCTGATGGCACAGGCGCGTAATGGCTTCAGCCTCTTCTACGGCGGTGTGGTCTTTCCACAGCACGAACATGGCGTTCGGGTTGTCGGTAAACTCCGGGCGCAGCGCCAGCACGCGGCCTTCGGCATCCACCGGGGCAGGCGTGGAGCCGGTGCTGTCGACGCCAATTCCGACAATCTCAGCCCGCTGGGCATCGGTCAGTTCGGCAAGGACGGTTTTGATCGCCGCTTCCATCGACTCGATATAGTCACGCGGGTGGTGACGGAACTGGTTGTTCGGCGCATCACAGTAGCGCCCCTCTTGCCAGCGCGGGTACCACTCAACGCTGGTTGCTATCTCCTGGCCGGACGTACAGTCCACTGCCAGCGCGCGAACCGAATCGCTGCCAAAATCGAGGCCAATCGCAATTGCCATGGTGTTGCTCCATCGAAAAAACAGGTATGGAAGAACATTAGAGACTGGGGAAAAAAGTCGTCAGGCAGGATCCGCTAATCTTATGGACTAAATTGCTGTTACAACGGAAAGTGTGACGCCGTGCAAATATTCAATGTGGACATTTCTGCCGCACTTATAGACACTTTTGTTACTGGTTATCTGCCTGCTCTGGCGGAGAAATCAGGGGGAAAGGCTGAAACATGGCGGACGTAAAAGCGGCGTGATGCTTTTTGGATCTTTTCGCGGGCCATTTTAAAGCTGCTTTTAGTGATATGGACAATTGGTTTCCTTCAGGACCCTTGGGAGAACTGAATCTATGGCCGAAACGCAAAACGATCCCCTGCTGCCGGGATACTCGTTTAACGCGCACCTTGTGGCGGGACTGACCCCTATCGAGGCTGAGGGATACCTCGACTTTTACGTCGATCGACCGCTCGGCATGAAAGGGTATATCCTCAACCTGACCGTGCGAGGGGAAGGGATCATCAAGAACGGTGACCAGCAGTTTGTCTGCCGCCCCGGCGATATCCTGCTGTTCCCGCCGGGGGAGATCCACCACTATGGCCGTCATCCGGATGCCAAAGAGTGGTATCACCAGTGGGTCTATTTCCGTCCGCGCGCCTACTGGCAGGAGTGGCTTTCGTGGCCCGCCATTTTTGCGCATACCGGTTTTTATCGCCCGGATGAGGTTCATCTGGGGCAGTTTCGCGAGCTTTTTGCGCAGATTATCGAAGCGGGACAGGCCGGTGGTCGCTACGCCGAACTGCTGGCGATTAACCTGCTTGAACAGCTGCTGCTGCGACGGATGGAGGCGATTAACGAATCGCTTAACCCCCCGCTGGACAACCGCGTGCGCGACGCCTGCCAGTACATCAGCGACCACCTGGCCGATAGCCAGTTTGATATCGCCAGCGTTGCTCAGCACGTCTGCCTGTCGCCGTCGCGTCTGTCGCATCTGTTCCGCCAGCAGCTGGGCGTCAGCGTATTGAGCTGGCGCGAGGATCAGCGCATCAGCCAGGCAAAGCTGCTGCTCAGCACCACCCGGATGCCGATTGCCACCGTCGGACGCAACGTGGGCTTTGAGGATCAGCTCTATTTTTCTCGCGTGTTTAAAAAGTGCACCGGTGCCAGCCCGAGCGAATTCCGCGCGGGATGTGAATAAACGGTAAAAAAAGATAAACAAACAGGTGAATGCAGAAAGCAACCTGTAAACTATTCAGACAATTGTTGCCTTGACGCGGTGCAGGGCGCTAAGCAGAATCGCTGATTCGTTTTCTGACCGGAATAGTTATGCAGGCATTGCTGGAACACTTTATTACCCAGTCCGTTATGTACTCGCTCATCGCCGTGGCGCTGGTGGCGTTTCTGGAATCGCTGGCGCTGGTTGGGCTGATCCTGCCCGGCACCGTGATGATGGCAGGGCTTGGGGCGCTGATTGGCAGCGGCGAGGTTAATTTCTGGCAGGCGTGGCTGGCCGGGATTATCGGCTGCCTGCTCGGCGACTGGATCTCCTTCTGGCTGGGCTGGCGCTTTAAGAAGCCGCTGCACCGCTGGTCGTTCATGAAAAAGAACAAAGCCCTGCTGGATAAAACCGAGCATGCGCTGCATCAGCACAGCATGTTTACCATCCTCGTCGGCCGCTTTGTCGGGCCAACGCGTCCGCTGGTGCCGATGGTGGCGGGGATGCTGGATCTGCCCGTCGCGAAATTCGTGGTGCCGAACATTATCGGCTGCGTCTTCTGGCCGCCGTTCTACTTCCTGCCGGGGATCCTCGCGGGTGCTGCCATTGATATTCCTGACGGTATGCAAAGCGGTGAGTTTAAGTGGCTGCTGCTGGGTACGGCTGTGCTGCTGTGGCTGGCGGCATGGCTCTGCTGGCGACTGTGGCGCAGTGGGAAAGCCAGCGTCGATCGCCTGACGCGCTATCTTCCGCGCTCTCGCCTTTTGTGGCTGGCCCCGCTGACGCTTGGCGTGGCTGTGGTAGCCCTGGTTGCGCTGATTCGTCACCCGCTGATGCCGGTGTACGGCGAGATTTTATTAAAAGTGGTGAGCCGTTAACGACGATTTCCCTCTCCCTGTGGGAGAGGGGCAGGGTGAGGGCATCAGACGGCACGAATGCCCAACAGTGAAGACGCCCCCGCCTTACCGCTCAGCAGTTCTTCTGTTTTTCCATCCCACAAAATACGCCCTTCGGCAATCACCACCGATCGCGGCGCGATGCGGGCGGCATCCTCAATACTGTGTGAAACCATCAGCATCGTCAGCTGCTGGCGCTGGCAGACGTCCTGAACCAGGGCGAGCATCTCCTGGCGCAGCGCGGGATCGAGCGCCGAGAACGGCTCATCCAGCAGCAGGATCGGCTGCTCGCGCACCAGGCATCGCGCCAGCGCCACGCGCTGACGCTGGCCGCCGGAAAGCTCGCCCGGCAGCCTGTCGATGAACTCGTTGATCCCCATCTGGGCGGCAATGATCTCCAGCTTCTGGCGCTGGGCATCGTTCAGCCTGAGTCCCGGATGCATCCCCAGCGCGATGTTTTGCCGCACCGTCAGATGGGTAAACAGGTTGTTTTCCTGAAACAGCATCGAGACCGGACGTTTCGCGGGCGGCGTGTGGGTATGATCGTGATTGTTAATGACGATCGCGCCGCTTGCCGGCTGCAGAAAACCCGCAATCAGATTAAGCAGCGTGCTTTTTCCCGCGCCGCTTGGGCCAAGCACGGCGATCATCTCCCCCTTGCGCGCGGAGAGCGTGAAGCGCATCGGCAGATGCTGGTAAAGCCAGGTTACATCAGTCAGTTTTAACATCACGCCCCGGAAGTTTTTCGATAACGGTAAATAAGGCAAAGCACAGCAGCAGCAGTAACAGCGCGGTGACCGCGCCGTCCTGACTGCGGTAAGAGCCGATTTGCTGATAGAGCCAGTATGGCAGCGTGCGGAAATCGTCATTGCCGAAAAGCGCCACCACGCCAAAATCCCCAATCGACAGCACGCAGGCAAACGCCAGCGCCTGCGCCAGCGGACGTTTCAGCGCGCGGAGTTCCACCACCTTCAGCCGCTGCCAGCCCTGCATGCCCAGCGACTGGCACAGCAAACCGTAGCGGCTGTTGACGTCGCGCATCGGGTTTTCCAGCACTTTGAGCGCGTAAGGAATGGCCATCAGGGCGTTGGTGAAAATCACAATGCCGTCGGCCCTTTCCGGCAGGCCGATGGTGCTGTTGAACAGTAAAAAGAAGCCCGTCGCCAGTACGATGCCCGGCATCGCCAGAATCAGCATGCCCGTCAGCTCCAGCGTCTGCCCGGCCTTTTGGGCCTGCCGGGCATAGAGTTCACGGCTGCTCCACAGCAGCATCATGGTTAGCACGACGCACAGTAACCCTGCCGCCAGCGCGATACGCAGCGAGGTCCATGTCGCCTGCCAGAGGACGGGCTGTTGCAGGACGGAGATGAGATTGAGGTTCAATCCGTCAACGATAACGGCCATTAGCGGCGGCAGCAGAAGCAGGAGCGCCAGCGCGATCAGGATAAAATCGGTAACGCGGCTGTGCAGGCTGTCCTGCGGATCGCGCCAGCCGGTTATTTGATTACTGCCAGCAGGAATGGCTTTACTCAGCCGCTGGCTCAGCAGCACCAGCACAAGGCAGCACGCCATCTGCACCATCGCCAGCAGCGCGGCGCGACCGGGATCGTAGTCGTAACTCAGCGCCTGGTAAATCGCCAGCTCAATGGTGGTGGCCTGCGGCCCGCCGCCGAGCGACAGCACGGTGGCAAAGCTGGCAAAGCAGAGCATAAAGATTAACGCCGCGACGGGCGGGAGCTGGCGGCGCAACCATGGCCATTCGACAAAGCGGAAGAACGACACGCCGCGCATGCCGAGCTGGGCGGCAATCTGCCGCTGCTCGCCGGGAATGTTCTCCAGCGCCTGTAAAAAAAGGCGCGTTGCCATCGGCATATTGAAAAAGACGTGCGCGAGCAGAATGCCCTGCAGGCCGTAAGGAGAGAATGACCATTCCAGACCAAGCTGGCCGAACAGCGAAGCCAGCCAGCCCTGGCGACCGTAAACGCTGAGGATGCCAAACACCGCCACCAGCACGGGCAGGATCAGCGTCATGGCGCACAGGCGCAGCAGTGCCAGCCTGCCGGGGAAGCGCCGCCGATACAGGGCGCGCGCCAGGAAAATAGCCGGGAGCACCGACAGCAGGGCTGAGAGCGACGCCTGCCAGAAGGAGAAACGGATAACGTGCCAGAGGTAGCTGTCGTGCCAGAGGGCGAGCAGGTCGCTCTCTGGCGCGTTGAACCACAGTGCAAGAAAAGCCCCCAGGCTGACCGCCACCATCACTGTGGCGGCGAGCAGCCCGGGAAGTAACCAGCCGGGAATCAACGGCTGACGGCGCGTTGCCATTCACTTACCCATGCTGCACGCTGCGCGGCGACCTGCTGCGGCGTAAACTCCAGCGAGGTTTTTGGTTTGGTCAGCTGCTCGAAACCTGCGGGCAGCGCAACGTTCGTGACCGGATACATCCAGTTGCCTGCGGGAATCGCATTCTGGAACGCCGGTGAAACCATAAATTTCAGGAACTTCTCGGCCAGCTCCGGCTGCTTGCTGGCGGCGGTACGCGCGGCGACTTCCACCTGCAGATAGTGCCCTTCAGCAAAATCAGCGGCAGCATAGTTATCTTTCTTCTCGGCGATGATGTGGTAGGCCGGAGAGGTGGTGTAGCTCAGCACCAGATCGCTTTCACCTTTCAGGAACAGGCCATAGGCTTCGCTCCAGCCTTTGGTGACGGTGACGGTTTTGGCGGCCAGTTTCTGCCACGCCTCCGGCGCTTTATCCCCGTAAACCTTTTGCATCCACAGCAGCAGGCCCAGGCCTGGCGTACTGGTGCGCGGATCTTCATAAATCACGCGCCATTTCTGGTCACTCTCAACCAGCTCTTTCAGGCTCTTCGGCGGGTTTTTCAGCTTATTTTTGTCGTAAACAAAAGCAAAGTAGCCATAGTCGAACGGCACAAAGGTGTCGTTTTTCCAGCCGCCCGGCACGTTAACGGCCTCTGCCGCTACGCCGCTTTTGGCAAACAGTTTGGTTTGCGAGGCGGCTTCCAGCAGGTTGTTATCCAGCCCGAGCACCACGTCGGCCTTGCTGTTTTTCCCTTCCATGCGCAGACGGTTGAGCAGCGATACGCCATCTTCCAGCGCCACGAACTTCAGCTCGCAGTTACAGTCAGCTTCGAAGGCTTTTTTAACCACCGGGCCAGGGCCCCAGTCGGCAGAGAAGGAGTCATAGGTGTAGACCGTCAGGACGGGCTTCGCAAAAGCAGGCAGCGCAAACAGCGCCAGCAGGGGGAGAACTTTTTTTAACACTTTGCACCTCAAAGTTGAGTGGCAAAGGATTTTGAGAGACAGCCTCAAATCCCTTCGCCGGCGTTATCCGGATCAGGTTCGACGGGTATTATCTCAGCGCACATCTGTGATGCAGCACCCCGTTGAGAACGGCGCTATTGTAATGATTTGGTGAATATTACGAAAGCGTTATGGCTCCGGCGGCGCAAACCAGGCGGATTTAAAATCAAACCAGCCCAGGGTGTTCATCCGTAGGCCGCGCATGCTGCGCTGGCCCTGGATCATCAGCCAGTGGTGGATCAAGGGTACGATCGCCTGCTCGGCCAGAAGCTGCTGGCACCACGCTGCAAGATTCATTTCGCCCGCGCGCCACAGGGCGGCATCCTGCTGCCAGTCACGGTCGATGCAGTGCTGGATCAGCGGGACTTCATACAGATGCGAGAAAAGGGAAAAATCGAGCGGCAGGGTAAAGTTGGCGCTGTTGAGCCAGATATCACTGGCGATCTCCCCCTGATGCCATTCGTCATAGTCCACTTCCCTGACCTCTAACGTAACCCCCTCGGCTGCCAGCAGCCGGGTCATGATTCTGGCGATAAAACGATGCTCCACGTGTTCGCGGTAGTAGGTCAGGGTGATGGACTCCAGCCCTGCGGGTTTGTCGCAGTGCACCGGGCGGGCGTGGTGCCAGCGCGGAAGCAGGCCGTACGCCGGGAACCAGTATGTCTGGTACTGCTCTTCCGCATGGTAGATCAGATTGGAAGGGGACAAAACGTGGCTAACCCACTTGCGGACGGCCTGGTTTGCCCCACGGTGGGTGCGGCGGTCAAACAGGAGATAGTAACACCCTTCCTCGAGGCGACTCTCCACGGCTTTTTCTCCCGTGGTGGGGCCTTCCAGCGTCAGCCCGCAGCTCAGGTCTTCATTGAGATCCGGCAATACCCAGACGTTCACTTCGTCGATCAGCGCCCGATAGCCAAAGTAGTCGTCGAACGCGCGGATTTTCAGCTGGTTGCTGTTATTGCGGGACACGGAGTAGGGCCCGGTGCCAATCGGCAGGCTGGCAAAATTGTTCATTGATTCCCACTCGCCGGGCAAAATCATCGACGGCACGTAGCCCAGCAGCCAGGGAAGCCACTTATCCTGCTGCGACAGCTCAATATCCAGCGTCCAGGCCGTGGGGGAGTGGATGCGGGAGATATGCGAGTAGAGCGGTAGCCTGCGGGCTCGTTCCAGAGAGGCGATGACGTCGTGCATTTCCAGCTCGCGGCCGTGGTGAAAGTGGATGCCGGGGCGTAAAAAGAAGCGCCAGTGGCGCGGGGAAAGCTGCTGCCAGTGGTGCGCGATATCCGCCTCCAGTTCCCCGTTTTCCTCATTTATCCGCGTCAGGCCGCTGAAGATTTGCCGGGCCATGTGGGTTTCTGAGCGGCGTAAGGCCGTGCCGGGCAACAGATTTTTCATCGGACGGTAATAGAGCACTCGCAGAATGTGGCGGCCCTGACGAAAGCTGCGCCCGAGATGGGAAACCAGCATCTGGCGCACGGCGGCTTTGTCGCCCACCAGCTGGACCAGCTGATCGATGCGGTCCTGCTCGAGCAGATCTTCCGCGCGCTGCTGCTGCAGCGCCAGCCCGGTATAGAGGAAGGTCAGCCGCGAACGTTTGCCGCGTCCCGCCTCCGCTTCCCAGCTTAACCAGCCCTGCTGCTGCATGGTGTTGAGCAGCGTGCGCATATGGCGGCGGGAGCAGCTAAGCAGGTCAGCCAGCTCGTTGAGCGTAGTCTCCTGCGATTGCCCCTCGCAGCACTGCCAGAGGCGGATAAACTGTTGTTGCAGACGACCGGAAGGCATAAAAGGGGAACTCCTGACAAAAAACCAGCAATTTATTTATCCCTATATTAGGCCAATAATTCTCCCCGATGAAGCGAGGAGGTAAATTATGAAGAGGTCTACCGCACGTCAGTTCTATCAGCAGTACTTTTCAGCGACAAAAGGATCGTCCTGGCTGGCCCGCCGGTGTGCAGAGCAACGGCTGAAAACGTTAGAAGAATTGATGCAGTGGGACGTTACAACACCGACCTCTTCCCGCTAACTCGCCTCGATCATGTGTGACTGAGTATTGGTGCTTATCACCCGCCAGCAAAATGTTTTTGCTGGCTTTTTTCGTTTACTATTCACCCAATTTCGATTCGCTTTCACAAGGACTTGCGCATGCTCTGGTTGATGACGATGGGGCGACGCCTTAACGGCGTGTATGCCGCTTTTATGCTGGTGGCCTTTATGATGGGCGTGGCGGGGGCGCTGCAGGCGCCGACGCTGAGCCTGTTTCTCAGCCGTGAGGTGGGGGCGCAGCCGTTTTGGGTCGGCCTGTTTTACACCGTTAACGCCATTGCCGGGATCCTGGTCAGCCTCGCGCTGGCGAAACGATCGGACAGCCATGGCGATCGCCGCAGGCTGATCCTCTTTTGCTGCGCCATGGCCGTGGGCAACGCGCTGCTCTTTGCCTTCAACCGTCATTATCTGACGCTTATTACCTGCGGCGTGCTGCTGGCGTCGCTGGCGAACACCGCCATGCCGCAGCTGTTCGCGCTGGCCCGTGAATACGCGGATAACTCGGCGCGTGAAGTGGTGATGTTCAGCTCGGTGATGCGCGCCCAGCTTTCGCTGGCGTGGGTCATTGGCCCGCCGCTGGCCTTTATGCTGGCGTTGAACTACGGCTTTACCACCATGTTTTCCATCGCCGCCGGGATTTTTGTCATCAGCCTGGCGCTGATTGCCTTCGCGCTGCCGTCCGTGGCGCGCGTCGAACAGACGACGGATAAACCTGTCACCGAGGTGAGCGGCTGGCAGGACAAAAACGTCCGCATGCTGTTTATTGCCTCCACGCTGATGTGGACCTGCAACACCATGTACATCATCGATATGCCGCTGTGGATCAGCAGCGATCTGGGCCTGCCGGACAAGCTTGCGGGGATCTTGATGGGAACTGCCGCCGGGCTGGAAATTCCGGCAATGATTCTGGCGGGTTACTACGTTAAGCGCTTTGGAAAGCGCAGGATGATGATTGTCGCCGTGGCGGCCGGGGTGCTGTTCTACGCGGGGCTGATCCTTTTCCATTCGCGGGAAGCGTTGCTGGCGCTGCAGCTGTTTAACGCCGTGTTTATTGGGATTGTTGCCGGGATCGGCATGCTCTGGTTTCAGGATCTCATGCCCGGTCGTGCCGGCTCGGCGACCACGCTTTTTACCAACAGCATTTCAACCGGGGTGATTCTGGCGGGCGTGATTCAGGGGGCGCTGGCGCAAAGCTACGGGCATGCGTCTGTCTACTGGATGATTGCGGCGCTATCCGTCGTGACGCTCCTGCTGACCTGCCGCGTAAAAGACGTGTGATCGGATGAGCGAAACGGAGCCCGGGAACGCCGGGCTCTGTGAACCGTTTTATTCTGAATACTGATATTTACGCTGCGCGCGTAGCGTCAGGTACATATGAACGAGGCCCATGAAGCCGTGTGCCCAGAAATATGTCTCAATAAAGACCGTCAGGAATTTATGCAAATCCAAGACGGATTCCGTGACGGACGAAACCGGCCCGAGCGTGGCGTTCAGCACGAACCAGGCCGCGCCGCAGAGTGCAACGCCCAGCAGCGCCAGCACGCCCAGACCTTGCACCGTTGCTGCCATACCGCCGGCATGCGCGTCAGGAAGCTGACGCTGCGCGAGGGTGCGAATATCGTCAACAATTCCGCGAAAATCCAGCGCCAGCCAGGCGAAGTAATACTTAAATCCGCGCTGGGTTAACATCCATGCCATCATGGCAATGCCACACAAAATTAAACCAAACCCGGAGATAACATGGATCCAGGTGACAATTCCGTTCAGCCCGGATTCGTGGAGGGCTTCACTTTCGGTGAAATTAGAATTGATAATCTGGGCGAGGACCAGTACGGCCACAAGAATGTGCAGTATGCGAAGAAAAGGCGTTTCTTTATGGGGAAGCGTATCGCGTAAATTTGGTTTCATCGCTTTTTACCTCAATAATGAGAGAGCTGATGCGATGCAGTGTGACGCAGATTAATTAACGAAACCTTAACGGTCGGTTGCGTCACACTGTATTTATGCGTTCCGGTTAGTGGGCAGGATCAATATGCGTCATCACGTTCAGCACATTGAATTTTTGCATCACGTTATTTCTGGCATTCACGGCAATCTGATGTCCTTCTTTTACGCTTAATTCGCCGTTCACTTCAAGATGGACATCGACAAGGGCTAAATCGCCCATCTTGCGTGTTTTTAAATCATGGAGTCCGGTGACGCCCTCGGTTGCGAGAAGACACGTTTTGATGTCGTGCTCCAGCTCGGGCTCAAGCGAACGGTCCATCAAATCGTGCAGGGCATCGGCAGAAAATTTGTAACCCATGTGGGCGATGAATACTCCGACAATCAGGGCCGCAATGAGGTCCATCGCGTGAAAGCCCACTAAATTCCCGGCAATGCCGATGGCGACAACCACTGACGACGCTGCGTCAGAACGGGCATGCCAGGCATTGGCTATCAGCAGCGAGGACTGAATACGTTTTCCTGTGGCAAACATGTATCTGAACAGGCTTTCCTTTACCACCAGCGCCAGAATCGCCACCCACAGCGCGGCCCCTTTCACCAGCTGATGTGTCTCGGGGTGAAGCAGTTTATTGCCTGCGGACCAGAGCATCCCGACCCCCACAAGCAGCAGAATAGCGCCAATAATGAGCTTTGCACCGTTTTCGAAACGCAGATGACCGTAATGATGATCGATATCAGAGCCTTTCTGGCTCTTTTTATTCGCAACCAGAACGACAAAGTCGGAGGATAAATCGGAAAGAGAATGAATCCCATCAGCAATTAAACCTTGTGAGCCGGAAAATATTCCTGCAAATATCTGAAATGCGGTGAGTAAACTATTTATTATCACGCTTACTAATGTGCATTTATGTATTTCCCGAGAACGGATATGAGACTTGTTTCCATTTTTCTTTTCCATGATTATTTCCGCTACCAGCTGATTGAGCGATTATTTTGCGCACGGAACATTAAATTGACATTAAATATAACGTCATTATTGGCTGGGTTTGGGAAGTATTTACAGAAGGAGGGGGGATCGGGATAAAACGCGGCCTGCAGAGTGGACTGCAGGCCGGAGGATTATTTCATAAATGCGGGTTGTTTGTTTTCGTAAGCGGCAATCGCCGCGTCGTGCTGGAGAGTTAAACCAATGCTGTCCAGACCGTTCAGCATGCAGTGACGGCGGAACGCATCAATGCTGAAGCTGTAGGTCTTATCCCCGGCTTTCACCACTTCTGCTTCCAGATCCACTTCAAATGAAATGCCCGGATTCGCCTTAACCAGCGCGAACAACTCATCGACCTGTTCATCGCTCAGCGTGACGGGCAGCAGCTGGTTGTTGAAGCTGTTACCGTAAAAAATATCCGCGAAGCTTGGGGCAATGACCACTTTAAAACCGTAGTCGGTGAGCGCCCATGGCGCGTGTTCACGGGATGAGCCGCAGCCAAAGTTTTCGCGTGCCAGCAAAATGGAGGCGCCTTTATATTCCGGGAAGTTCAGAACGAATTCCGGATTAGGCACTTCTCCCTTATCGTCCAGGAAACGCCAGTCGTTAAACAGATGTGCGCCGAAACCGGTACGCGTCACTTTCTGCAGAAACTGTTTTGGAATAATAGCGTCAGTATCGACGTTAGCGGCGTCCAGCGGGACAACCCGGCCCGTATGTTGGGTAAATTTCTCTGCCATGATTGTCTCCTTATTTCAGGCTGCGAATATCGGCGAAATGGCCGGTGACTGCCGCAGCGGCGGCCATTGCCGGGCTGACCAGATGGGTGCGCCCACCGCGGCCCTGACGGCCTTCAAAGTTACGGTTGCTGGTGGAGGCGCAGCGCTCGCCCGGATTCAGGCGATCGTTGTTCATGGCCAGACACATGGAGCAGCCGGGCAGACGCCACTCGAAGCCCGCTTCGATAAAGATCTTATCCAGACCTTCGGCTTCCGCCTGGGCTTTCACCGGGCCGGAGCCAGGTACCACCAGCGCCTGCACGCCTGGCGCCACTTTGCGGCCTTTGGCAATCTCGGCTGCGGCACGCAAATCTTCGATACGGGAGTTGGTGCAGGAACCGATAAAGACTTTATCAATGGCGACATCGGTCAACGGCACGCCGGGCTTCAGCCCCATGTAGGCCAGCGCTTTTTCCGCACTGGCGCGCTCGACCGGATCGGTAAAGGATGCCGGGTCAGGGATATTGTCGTTAACGGAAATCACCTGGCCCGGATTGGTGCCCCAGGTCACCTGAGGCGCAATCTCTTCTGCCTGCAGCGTGACGACGGTGTCAAAGGCTGCGCCATCGTCGGTTTTCAGGGTTTTCCAGTACGCGACCGCGTCGTCAAAATTCTGACCTTTCGGCGCGTGCAGACGACCCTTCACGTAGTTGAAGGTGGTTTCGTCCGGCGCGACCAGACCGGCTTTTGCGCCCATCTCAATCGCCATATTGCACAGGGTCATGCGTCCCTCCATGCTCAGCGCCTGGATGGCTTCGCCGCAGAACTCAACAACGTGACCGGTGCCGCCTGCGCTGCCTGTTTTACCGATGATGGCCAGCACGATGTCTTTTGCGGTAATACCCGGTGCGGCTTTACCCTTCACTTCAATCTTCATGGTTTTGGCGCGGCCCTGTTTCAGGGTCTGCGTTGCCAGCACATGTTCCACCTCGGAAGTGCCAATCCCGAACGCCAGAGCGCCAAACGCGCCGTGGGTCGCGGTATGGGAGTCACCGCAAACGATGGTCATGCCCGGCAGGGTGATCCCTTGCTCTGGCCCCATCACGTGGACGATGCCCTGGTACGGATGGTTCAGGTCGTACAGCTCAACGCCAAACTCGTTGCAGTTCTTAATCAGCTCCTGCATCTGGATACGCGCCATCTCACCCGAGGCATTGATGTCTTTGGTCTGGGTGGAAACGTTGTGATCCATCGTCGCGAAGGTTTTACCCGGCTGACGTACCGGACGCTTGTGCGCGCGCAGGCCGTCAAATGCCTGAGGAGAAGTAACTTCGTGTACCAGATGACGGTCAATGTACAGCAGCGGGGTTTCGTTCGGTGCCTCGTAAACAACGTGCGCATCAAACAACTTTTCATATAACGTCTTAGCCATGATTACACCCCTTCAGCGACATAGCGGGCAATGATGTCGCCCATTTCATCGGTACTGACTGCCGCCGTGCCGCGTGCTAAATCGCCGGTACGGACGCCTTCTTCTAACGCCCGGTTAATGGCGTTCTCAATTGCGGTTGCCGCCTCGCCTGCATCCAGGCTGTAGCGCAGCAGCAGGGCCAGGGAGAGGATCTGCGCAATCGGGTTGGCAATATTTTTGCCGGCAATATCCGGCGCGGAGCCGCCCGCAGGCTCGTACAGGCCAAAGCCTTCTTCATTCAGGCTTGCAGAGGGCAGCATGCCCATGGAGCCGGTGATCATCGCGCATTCGTCAGAGAGGATATCGCCGAACAGGTTGGAGCACAGCAGCACGTCAAACTGGGACGGAGCTTTAATCAGCTGCATGGTCGCGTTGTCGATGTACATGTGCGACAGCGCGACGTCCGGGTACTGCTTAGCAACTTCACTGACGATCTCGCGCCACAAAATGGAAGACTGCAGCACGTTCGCTTTATCAATGGAGGTCACTTTATGGCGGCGTTTGCGCGCCGACTCGAACGCGATGTGGGCGATACGTTCGATTTCGAAACGGTGATACACCTCGGTGTCGAACGCTTTCTCGTGTTGTCCGCTGCCTTCGCGTCCTTTTGGCTGACCGAAATAGATCCCGCCGGTCAGTTCACGCACGCACAGAATGTCGAAACCGTTGGCGGCGATATCCGCGCGCAGCGGGCAGAACTCTTCCAGACCCTGATACAGCTTCGCCGGACGCAGGTTGCTGAACAGTTTGAAATGTTTACGCAGCGGCAGCAGCGCGCCGCGTTCAGGCTGCTCTGCCGGCGGCAGGTGTTCCCATTTCGGGCCACCGACGGAACCAAACAGCACGGCATCGGCATTTTCGCAGCCTTCCACGGTCGCTTTTGGCAGCGGCGTACCGTGGTTATCAATCGCAATACCGCCCACGTCATAGTGGCTGGTGGTGATTTTCATCGCAAAACGCGCGCGAACGGCTTCCAGTACTTTCAGCGCCTGTGCCATCACTTCCGGACCAATACCGTCGCCCGGCAACACAGCAATATGGTAATTCTTCGACATTACACGGTTTCCTTGTTGTTCTCTTTATTCTGAGCTTTGCGTTGCAACTCTTTTTCGACTTCGGCGGCGCGCCAGATGTTGTTCAGAACATGCACCATCGCTTTCGCGGAGGATTCAACGATATCGGTCGCCAGGCCCACGCCATGGAAGCGGCGGCCATTGTGGGTAACAACAATGTCGACCTGACCCAGTGCATCTTTGCCGTGGCCCTTGGCCGTCAGGTCATATTTCACCAGCTCAACGTCGTACTCGGTGACGCGATTAATCGCCTGGTAGATGGCATCGACAGGGCCGTTACCGTTAGCGGCCTCTGCTTTAATTTCATCGCCGCAGGCCAGTTTGACCGAGGCGGTGGCGATGTCGCTGGAGCCGGACTGCACGTTGAAGTAATCCAGACGGAAGTGCTCCGGCTCTTCCTGCTGCTTGTTAATAAAGGCCAGCGCTTCCAGGTCATAGTCGAACACCTGGCCTTTTTTGTCGGCCAGTTTCAGGAACGCGTCGTACAGCTGGTCCATGTTGTAATCGCTGTCCTTATAACCCATCTCTTCCATACGATGTTTAACCGCCGCGCGACCGGAACGGGAGGTCAGGTTCAACTGCACCTGATTCAGGCCGATGGATTCCGGGGTCATGATTTCGTAGTTTTCACGATTCTTCAGGACGCCATCCTGGTGAATACCGGAGGAGTGCGCGAAGGCGCCGGTACCGACAATTGCTTTGTTAGCCGGAATGGGCATGTTGCAAATCTGACTGACGGTCTGGCTGGTGCGCCAGATTTCGTTGTGATTGATGCGGGTGTGCACGTCCATGATGTCTTTGCGCACTTTGATCGCCATGATCACTTCTTCCAGCGAACAGTTGCCCGCGCGTTCGCCGATACCGTTCATCGCGCCTTCTACCTGACGCGCGCCAGCGTGGACGGCGGCGATGGCATTGCCTACGGCCAGACCCAAATCATCATGGGTGTGGACGGAGATAATTGCTTTATCAATATTCGGCACGCGGTCATACAGGCCGGTGATGATGTTGGAGAACTCAAACGGCATGGTGTAGCCGACGGTGTCCGGGATGTTGATGGTTTTCGCGCCCGCGTTGATGGCGGCTTCTACAACGCGCGCCAGGTCTTCGATTGGCGTACGGCCCGCATCTTCACAGGAGAACTCAACGTCATCGGTATAGTTGCGTGCGCGCTTAACCATGTAGACCGCGCGCTCAATCACCTCATCCAGCGTGCTGCGCAGCTTGGTTGCGATGTGCATAGGCGAGGTAGCAATAAAGGTGTGGATACGGAACGCTTCGGCGACCTTCAGCGACTCGGCGGCGACGTCGATGTCTTTCTCTACGCAGCGCGCCAGGGCACAGACGCGGCTGTTTTTAATGGTGCGCGCAATGGTCTGTACGGATTCGAAATCACCTGGGGAAGAGACAGGGAAACCGACCTCCATCACGTCAACACCCATACGTTCGAGAGCCAGCGCGATCTGCAGTTTCTCTTTTACACTCAGGCTTGCCTGTAATGCCTGTTCACCGTCACGTAAAGTTGTATCGAAAATAATGACTTGCTGGCTCATGGGTTAGGTCCTTGTCAGTCTTAGGGCGCCTTGCTACGAGCATAAAAAAACCCGCGCAGTGGCGCGGGTTTCTAGTCTTACTGGTGACGATTCAACGCTGAATTTCGCCCGCCAGTCTACCGCGCACAGTGGATGCGTTTAGTAGTAGTAGACCGGTGAAACGAATGGTGCGTGTCATGAATCGTGCTCCGTTAAATTCAATATGCTTTTAGTGGTACTGGATACGGTTGTTCATGTCAACCCCTGAGGATGAAAACGGGCCCGACAGATGGAATCAATCGGGTATTCACTTTAGCTAATTGTGCTGGTTTTAGCTTTTTTGACCCGATTAATTGTCTAATTTTGGACTTGAGAAAAGAGTTGCAGAAACCAATAAATATAAATGTTTAAAAATGAGTGAAATGTTTTATGAGGATGCTTTGTGTTTAAATAGTTTTGATATCATAAACTTATAGATGCAGTGAATCTTTTCCGGAATGCTGGAAATCGAATAGAGATAACAGGTTGTTAACTAACTGTAGGGCGATAGTAATAACAGTTTAATAATACTTAAGCCATCATTAACCTGACGGCAATTGTATATTGGTTTGATTTATGGTTTCATTTAAATCCTAAAGTCAAACATATCAGTTTTGTTCATTAATTTTCGTTAATATACAGTCTTTATTTATTCCGAATTTTAAATAATTCTCTTTCGCTGATCGTATTTGCATGATAAATGATATTTTTCAGGATTATTACCGTACGTTGGCAAAGGGGTGTAGCGTGACAGTGGAGTCAGAAGTGCCAGAAAATAATATTAAACAACCTCAAGCTACTGATGGGATTAAACCACAGTTACGCACGGTGGATCTGAATCTTCTGACGGTGTTTGATGCTGTCATGCAGGAACAGAATATCACCCGCGCTGCCCAAACCTTGGGGATGTCACAACCTGCCGTGAGTAATGCCGTTGCCAGGCTTAAGCTTATGTTTAACGACGAATTATTTGTTCGCTACGGGAGGGGGATCCAGCCTACGGCGCGCGCATTCCAGCTGTTTGGCTCCATTCGTCAGGCGTTGCAACTGGTCCAAAATGAGCTGCCGGGATCGGGCTTTGAACCCTTAAGCAGCGAGCGCGTATTCCATCTTTGTGTCTGTAGCCCTTTAGATAATTATTTAACGTCGATCATCTATAATAAAGTTGAAGAGATCGCACCAAATATCAATCTTGTTTTTAAATCATCCCTGAATCAAAACACAGAACATCAGTTACGCTATCAGGAGATCGAATTCGTTCTGGGGTATGAAGAGTTCCGTCGTCCGGAATTTTCCTGCGTGCCGCTGTTTAAAGATGAAATGGTTTTGGTCGCCAGTAAAAAACACCCGCGCCTGAATTCTCCGCTGCGAGAAAACGATGTTTATAACGAGCAGCACGCCGTTGTTGCGCTCGACAGATATGCTTCCTTTAGCCTGCCGTGGTATGACACTGCGGATAAACAGGCGAGCGTGGCTTATCAGGGCATGGCCATGGTCAGCGTATTAAACGTGGTTTCCCAGACACAGCTGGTGGCAATTGCGCCGCGCTGGCTGGCAGAAGAGTTTTCTGACCCTTTAAATCTGCAAATTTTGCCTCTGCCGCTCAAGCTAAATAGCCGTACCTGTTATCTTTCCTGGCATGAAGCAGCGGGCCGGGATAAAGGACATCAGTGGATGGAAGAGTTGCTGGTTGGCATCTGTCGCCGGTAAACGCATCAGGATAAATCGCATCGGTTTATGTGATTTATCCTGAGTTTTTTTAGATAACTGCTATTTTCTTCTGTGATGATTTTTTTTTGGCTGCTCTACGGCACGCAAAAATAGATGATTTCCTGCATTGTCGCGCTTTTCAGCGATGATTTATCACCTCACTCTCTATTCCCAGAGGAATTAACCATATCTTCTGTGAACGGCTGCTTTTTCTGCTTTACGCACCGTTTATCTCCCCGGGTTTGCTAATTGCCTGCCTCATAACGAGCGGTTAAGGTAAAGAACACTCTGCAAAATATAAGATTGGTTCATCCCAATCGTAAGACGGTGCGGAAATGAATTCGGCAGTCCGTCTATAACAAAATGCCTGGAGGCAAAGCATGGAGATGTTGTCTGGCGCGGAAATGGTCGTTCGGTCGCTGATCGATCAGGGCGTAAAGCAAGTGTTCGGCTACCCTGGCGGTGCGGTTCTCGATATTTATGATGCGCTGCATACGGTTGGGGGCATTGACCATGTTCTGGTACGTCACGAGCAGGCGGCGGTACACATGGCTGACGGCCTGGCACGTGCGACGGGTGAAGTGGGCGTGGTGTTAGTCACGTCTGGCCCCGGCGCGACAAACGCCATTACCGGGATTGCAACGGCCTATATGGACTCTATCCCGCTGGTGATCCTCTCCGGGCAGGTGGCAACCTCACTGATTGGCTACGATGCGTTTCAGGAGTGCGACATGGTTGGGATTTCGCGTCCCGTTGTGAAGCACAGCTTCCTGGTCAAGCAAACAGAAGACATTTCCGGCATACTGAAAAAAGCCTTCTGGCTGGCGGCGAGCGGACGCCCGGGACCGGTGGTGGTCGATCTGCCTAAAGATATTCTCAATCCTGCAAACAAGCTGCCTTATGTCTGGCCGGAATCGGTCAGCATGCGCTCTTATAATCCCACAACGCAGGGGCATAAAGGTCAGATCAAGCGAGCGTTGCAAACGCTTCTGGCAGCCAAAAAACCGGTGGTCTATGTCGGTGGCGGGGCGATCAACTCTGCCTGTGAAGCCCAGCTTCGTGAACTGATTGAAAAGCTTAACCTTCCCGTTGCGTCGTCACTGATGGGGCTGGGGGCGTTTCCTGCCACCCATCGTCAGGCGCTGGGGATGCTGGGTATGCACGGTACTTATGAAGCCAACATGACAATGCATCATTCCGATGTGATCTTTGCCGTGGGCGTGCGGTTTGACGATCGCACCACCAACAACCTGGCAAAGTATTGTCCAAACGCTACCGTGCTGCACATTGATATCGATCCAACGTCAATTTCAAAAACGGTGTCGGCTGATGTGCCGATCGTCGGTGACGCCCGGCAGGTTCTGGAGCAAATGCTGGATCTGCTGACCCAGGAGAGTGCAACCCAGCCGCTGGATGAGATCCGCGACTGGTGGCAGCAGATTGAGCAGTGGCGCGCGCGTCAGTGCCTGAAATATGACACGCAAAGTGAAAATATTAAGCCGCAGGCGGTCATTGAAGCGGTGTGGCGACTGACGAAAGGTGAGGCGTACGTGACCTCAGACGTGGGGCAGCATCAGATGTTTGCCGCCCTGTATTACCCGTTTGATAAACCGCGACACTGGATCAACTCCGGTGGTTTGGGAACTATGGGCTTTGGTCTGCCTGCCGCGCTGGGCGTGAAGCTGGCGCTGCCGAATGAAACCGTCGTCTGCGTGACGGGGGACGGCAGTATTCAGATGAACATTCAGGAGCTGTCTACCGCGCTGCAATATGAACTGCCGGTACTGGTGCTGAACCTGAATAACGGGTATCTCGGTATGGTGAAGCAGTGGCAGGATATGATCTACTCTGGCCGCCACTCTCAGTCATACATGAAATCGCTGCCGGATTTTGTTCGTCTTGCTGAAGCTTACGGCCATGTAGGCATGCGGGTGACCGATCCGGCTGAGCTGGAGACGAAGCTCGCGCAAGCGCTTGAGCACGTTAAAAACAACCGCCTCGTCTTTATGGATGTGATTGTTGATGGGACCGAGCACGTTTATCCGATGCATATTCGTGGTGGTGGTATGGATGAAATGTGGTTAAGCAAAACGGAGAGAACCTGATATGCGCCGGATATTATCTGTTTTACTGGAAAACGAGTCTGGCGCACTGTCTCGCGTCATTGGCCTTTTTGCGCAGCGCGGCTATAACATTGAAAGCCTGACCGTTGCCCCAACGGAAGACCCGACGCTGTCGCGCATGACGATCCAAACCGTCGGCGATGCCAAAGTGCTTGAGCAAATTGAAAAACAGCTGCATAAGCTGGTCGACGTACTGCGCGTGAGCGAGCTGGGGCAGGGGGCCTACGTTGAACGTGAGGTCATGCTGGTGAAAATCCAGGCCAGTGGCTACGGGCGTGATGAAGTCAAACGCAATGCGGATATTTTCCGCGGACAAATTATCGACGTAACGCCTTCTCTTTATACGGTGCAGCTGGTCGGGACAAGCGACAAGCTGGATGCTTTCCTCGCGTCCGTGCGGGACGTTGCAAAAATTGTCGAGGTCGCGAGATCGGGTGTCGTAGGTCTGTCACGCGGCGAGAAAATCATGCGTTAGTTGTCAAAAAGGTTCGCCTCTTTCTGCCCGGTCACCAAAGCCGGGCTTTTTTTTGCGTAATCAGCCGACAACGCAGATAAAAGCGGTTGCCGCGAAGTCTTTTCTGCGTTTAGATGTTAAAAGATTTAACCATAACCTTGACAGGGCCATGGACTCTTTTCTTTTTTTAAGGGGCAATTGTGAAACTGGATGAAATCGCCCGGCTAGCCGGCGTGTCACGAACAACGGCCAGCTATGTGATTAACGGTAAAGCAAAGCAGTACCGTGTCAGCGACAAGACCGTTGAAAAAGTTATGGCGGTGGTTCGTGAGCATAACTACCATCCGAATGCTGTCGCAGCCGGTCTGCGTGCCGGGCGTACCCGCTCTATTGGTCTGGTGATCCCTGACCTGGAAAACACCAGCTATACCCGTATCGCCAACTATCTTGAACGTCAGGCGCGCCAGCGCGGCTATCAATTGCTGATTGCCTGCTCGGAAGACCAGCCCGACAACGAAATGCGTTGCATTGAGCATCTGCTCCAGCGCCAGGTGGATGCCATCATCGTGTCGACCTCTTTGCCGCCAGAGCATCCGTTCTACCAGCGCTGGGCGAACGACCCGTTCCCAATCGTTGCGCTGGACCGCGCGCTCGATCGCGAGCATTTCACCAGCGTCGTGGGTGCGGATCAGGATGATGCAGAAATGCTGGCCGCAGAGCTGAGAACGTTCCCCGCTGAAACAGTGCTGTATCTTGGCGCGTTGCCCGAGCTTTCCGTGAGCTTCCTGCGTGAGCAGGGATTCAGAACCGCCTGGAAAGACGATCCGCGCGAGGTTCACTACCTCTATGCCAATAGCTACGAACGCGAAGCCGCAGCGCAGCTGTTTGAGAAATGGCTGGAAACGCATCCGATGCCTCAGGCGCTGTTCACCACGTCATTTGCGCTGTTGCAGGGTGTCATGGATGTGACCTTGCGTCGTGAAGGTAAACTGCCCTCCGACCTGGCGATTGCCACGTTCGGGGATAATGAGCTGCTCGACTTCCTGCAGTGCCCAGTGCTGGCGGTAGCACAGCGTCACCGCGATGTGGCTGAACGCGTGCTTGAGATTGTGCTGGCAAGCCTGGATGAGCCGCGCAAACCGAAGCCGGGTCTGACGCGTATCAAACGTAATCTCTACCATCGCGGAATTTTAAGCCGCCAAAAATGAAATGACCGGGGCGGAGAAATCTGCCCCATTTTGCTGTGATTATTCGTGCAGATAATTCCCGGAGAGAAATTAGGATAATTCTTGCGGGATCGTAATCGCCTATTTTTTTAATTCATTCTGGCTTTTAAATTGTCCTTTTAAAGAACATGCGGGCGATTTTAAACAGCTATCTTTGTATTATTTTGTTACAAACCCTCTTCGGTCGATGAATATTCAGACGTTTTTCCTCTTACTGCTTCAGCTTACGTGGCAACCTCCGCGCTTACCGGGCACCTGGATGAATCTGGCGCTGTTATCCCCTGAGAATCTGTCATAAAATGCTGCCCGCGTCGCAAACTGACACTTTATATTTATCTGCGATGATATTGAGTGAGCTTTAACGCTAGTGTGCATATTCGGTTTTTTTCTTACAAATATTCATAACGTTAATTTTGCCTCGCCAGTTGTGCAGTTATTAACCAGGACTGTTTATCTCTGTAAATAGAGGGCTTTCGGGTCCTTATAGGGAGAGTCCTGGCTTGACAAGCTTTTCCCTCGCTCCGTAAACTCCTTTAGGTGGGAATTTGTGGGTTAAAGTGGTGAGGAGGGGTGAGACTGGCATGTTCCGTGGAGCTACGTTAGTCAATCTCGACAGCAAAGGGCGTTTATCGGTACCAACCCGATACCGCGACCAGCTGATTGAGAACGCTGCGGGTCAAATGGTTTGCACCATTGACATTAACTCCCCCTGCCTGCTGCTTTACCCCTTGCCTGAATGGGAAATTATTGAGCAAAAGCTGTCGCGACTGTCGAGCATGAACCCGCAGGAACGCCGCGTGCAGCGGCTGTTATTGGGACATGCCAGTGAATGTCAGATGGATAACGCAGGGCGGTTACTGATTGCCCCTGTGTTGCGGCAACATGCCGGTCTGACCAAAGAAGTGATGCTGGTCGGGCAGTTCAACAAGTTTGAACTGTGGGATGAAACGACCTGGTATCAACAGGTCAAGGAAGATATCGACGCTGAGCAGTCTGATTCCGCGACATTATCGGAACGGCTGCAGGACTTGTCTCTATAAATATGATGGAAAATTATAAACACAAAACGGTGTTACTGGACGAGGCCGTAAACGGTCTGAATATTCGTCCGGATGGCATCTACATTGATGGCACGTTTGGTCGCGGTGGTCACTCGCGTTTGATTCTCTCCCAGCTTGGAGAGGAAGGACGTCTGCTGGCAATCGATCGCGATCCGCAGGCAATTGCCGTTGCACAAACCATCAATGACCCACGCTTTTCCATCGTGCATGGACCTTTCTCTGCGCTCGCGGATTATGTTGCCGAGCGTGGCCTGACGGGCAAGATCGACGGGATTCTTCTCGATCTTGGCGTCTCTTCACCCCAGCTTGATGACGCTGAACGTGGTTTCTCCTTTATGCGTGATGGTCCGCTGGACATGCGTATGGACCCGACGCGCGGTCAGTCTGCCGCTGAGTGGTTACAGACCGCTGACGAAGCAGATATTGCATGGGTCATCAAAACGTTTGGCGAAGAGCGCTTTGGCAAACGTATTGCGCGCGCCATCGTTGAGCGCAATCGCATTGAGCCCATGACCCGTACCAAAGAGTTGGCCGAAGTGATCGCGGCGGCGACACCGGTGAAGGATAAGCACAAACATCCCGCGACCCGTACCTTCCAGGCGGTTCGCATCTGGGTAAACAGTGAACTGGAGGAAATAGAGCTGGCGCTAAAAAGCTCGCTCGACGTGCTGGCCCCGGGTGGGCGGTTATCCATCATCAGCTTCCATTCGCTGGAAGACCGTATTGTGAAACGCTTTATGCGCGAGCAAAGCCGCGGTCCACAGGTGCCAGCGGGGCTGCCGATGACGGAAGAACAACTCAGGAAGCTGGGTGGCCGTCAGTTGCGAGCATTAGGCAAGTTGATGCCGGGCGAAGAAGAAGTGGCAGAGAATCCACGCGCCCGTAGTTCAGTGCTGCGTGTTGCAGAGAGGACGAACGCATGATCGGCAGAGTGACAGAGACCCTAAGCAAAGTTAAGGATTCGTTAGGAAGCAACGAGCGCCATGCCTTGCCTGGCGTGATCGGCGACGATCTTTTGCGGTTTGGGAAACTGCCACTCTGTCTGTTCATTTGCATCATTGTCACGGCAGTTACGGTGGTGACCACCGCCCACCATACACGTTTATTGACTGCGCAACGCGAGCAGATGGTACTGGAACGCGATGCGCTGGATATTGAATGGCGAAATCTGATCCTTGAAGAAAACGCGCTCGGCGATCACAGCCGGGTTGAACGGATCGCAACGGAAAAGCTGCAACTGCAGCATGTTGATCCTTCGCAGGAAAATATCGTAGTACAAAAATAAGGGAAAACGCGACGCATGAAAGCAGCGGCAAAAACGCTAAAACCAAAACGTCAGGAAGAACAGGCCAACTTTGTCAGTTGGCGTTTTGCGTTGCTTTGCGGCTGCATTTTACTCGCTCTGGGTTTTCTGCTGGGACGCGTGGCCTGGCTGCAAATCATCGCCCCTGACATGCTGGTGCGTCAGGGCGACATGCGCTCCCTGCGCGTCCAGGAAGTGTCGACATCCCGCGGGATGATCACCGACCGCTCGGGTCGTCCGCTGGCGGTGAGCGTGCCGGTGAAGGCGATCTGGGCCGATCCTAAAGAACTGCATGATGCTGGCGGGATCACGCTTGATAACCGCTGGAAGGCCCTTGCGGATGCGCTGAAGATGCCGCTGGACCAGTTAGCTTCACGCGTAAATACGAACCCGCGAGGGCGCTTTATCTATCTGGCGCGTCAGGTGAACCCTGACATGGCGGACTACATCAAAAAATTGAAGCTGCCTGGGATCCATCTGCGTGAAGAATCCCGTCGTTACTATCCATCCGGCGAAGTGACTGCTCACCTCATTGGCTTTACTAACGTTGATAGCCAGGGGATTGAAGGCGTTGAAAAAAGCTTTGATAAATGGCTCACCGGCCAGCCCGGCGAGCGTATTGTGCGTAAGGACCGCTATGGTCGCGTGATCGAGGATATTTCCTCTACGGACAGCCAGGCCGCACACAATCTGGCCCTGAGTATTGATGAGCGGTTACAGGCGCTGGTTTACCGCGAGCTGAACAATGCCGTGGCCTTCAACAAAGCGGAATCGGGCAGTGCCGTGTTAGTTGACGTCAACACGGGTGAAGTGCTGGCGATGGCCAATAGCCCGTCCTACAACCCTAACAATCTTACCGGTACGCAGAAGGATATTATGCGTAACCGTACCATCACCGACGTGTTCGAACCGGGTTCGACCGTTAAGCCGATGGTGGTCATGACTGCCCTTCAGCGCGGTATCGTCAACGAAAACACCGTCCTGAATACCATTCCATACCGAATTAACGGCCACGAGATCAAAGACGTGGCGCGCTACAGCGAATTGACCCTGACCGGGGTGTTACAGAAGTCGAGTAACGTCGGTGTTTCAAAGCTGGCGTTAGCGATGCCGTCCTCAGCGTTAGTAGAGACTTACTCACGTTTTGGACTTGGAAAGGCGACCAATTTGGGGTTGGTCGGAGAACGCAGTGGCTTATATCCTCAAAAACAACGGTGGTCTGACATAGAGAGGGCCACCTTCTCTTTCGGCTACGGGCTAATGGTGACACCGTTACAGTTAGCGCGAGTCTACGCAACGATCGGCAGCTATGGCGTTTATCGTCCGCTGTCGATTACCAAAGTTGATCCACCGGTTCCCGGCGAGCGTATCTTCCCGGAATCAACCGTCCGTACGGTTGTTCATATGATGGAAAGCGTGGCGCTGCCCGGCGGCGGCGGCGTGAAGGCGGCAATCAAAGGTTATCGCATCGCCATCAAGACCGGCACGGCGAAAAAAGTAGGGCCGGACGGCCGCTATATCAACAAATACATTGCCTATACCGCAGGCGTTGCGCCTGCAAGCAATCCGCGTTTTGCGCTGGTGGTCGTGATAAACGATCCGCAGGCGGGTAAATACTACGGCGGCGCCGTCTCCGCGCCTGTGTTCGGGGCTATCATGGGCGGCGTGTTACGCACCATGAACATTGAACCGGATGCGCTGGCGACGGGCGAAAAAAGTGAATTTGTAATTAATCAAGGCGAGGGTACAGGTGGCAGATCGTAATTTGCGCGACCTTCTCGCTCCGTGGGTGCCAAATGCACCGGAGCGAGCACTGCGAGAGATGGTACTGGACAGCCGCGTGGCTGCTTCTGGCGATCTTTTTGTGGCGGTGGTCGGTCATCAGGCGGACGGGCGTCGTTATATCCCGCAGGCGATTGCGCAAGGTGTGGCTGCCATTATTGCTGAGGCCAAAGATGAGGCAACCGACGGTGAGATCCGTGAAATGCACGGGGTGCCGGTCATCTATCTCAGCCAGTTAAACGAGCGTCTTTCCGCGCTGGCGGGACGTTTTTATCACGAACCTTCCGACCAGCTGCGCCTGGTCGGCGTCACGGGTACGAACGGTAAAACCACTACCACGCAGCTGATGGCGCAGTGGGCCCAGCTGCTGGGTGAAACCGGTGCGGTGATGGGTACCGTGGGTAACGGCCTGCTGGGCAAAGTGAGCCCGACGGAAAACACCACCGGCTCGGCCGTAGACGTACAGCATGTGCTTGCCGGTCTGGCAGGGCAGGGGGCAACCTTTGCTGCGATGGAAGTCTCTTCGCACGGTCTGGTTCAGCACCGCGTCGCGGCGCTGAAATTTGCCGCTTCCGTGTTTACCAACCTGAGCCGCGATCATCTTGATTATCACGGTGATATGGAGCATTACGAAGCCGCGAAATGGCTGCTGTTCTCTACTCACCATTACGGACAAGCCATCATCAACGCCGACGACGAAGTGGGCCGCCGCTGGCTGGCGAAGCTGCCGGATGCGGTTGCGGTGTCGATGGAAGACCATATCAATCCGAACTGCCACGGCCGCTGGCTGAAGGCGGTTGAGGTGAATTATCACGACAGCGGGGCGACAATCCGCTTTGCCTCTTCCTGGGGTGAAGGCGAAATTGAAAGCCGCCTGATGGGCGCGTTTAACGTCAGCAACCTGCTGCTGGCGCTGGCAACGCTGCTGGCGCTGGGTTATCCGATGGCTGAACTGCTGAAAACCTCAGCGCGTCTGCAGCCGGTTTGCGGCCGTATGGAAGTGTTCAGCGCGCCGGGGAAACCGACCGTTGTGGTTGATTATGCCCACACGCCGGATGCGCTGGAAAAAGCGCTGGAAGCGGCGCGCCTGCATTGCGCCGGTAAGCTCTGGTGCGTGTTTGGCTGCGGCGGCGATCGCGATAAAGGCAAACGCCCGCTGATGGGGGCTATTGCCGAGCAGTTCGCAGATATTCCGGTTGTGACCGATGACAACCCGCGTACTGAAGAGCCGCGCGCCATCATTAATGACATTCTGGCGGGCATGCTGGACGCGGGCCGCGCTCGCGTGGTGGAAGGGCGTGCGGAAGCCGTGACCAACACCATCATGCAGGCGCAGGAGAATGATGTTGTCCTGCTGGCGGGCAAAGGCCATGAAGATTATCAGATCGTTGGCAATCGCCGTCTGGACTACTCGGACCGCGTAACGGCAGCTCGTCTGCTGGGAGTCGTGGCATGATTAGCATCACGTTAAGCCAGGCAGCTGCCATTCTTAAGGGCGACCTGCACGGGCTGGACCTGACCATTGATGCCGTAACGACGGACACCCGCAAAATCACCGCAGGCTGTCTGTTTGTGGCGCTGAAAGGCGAGCGTTTTGACGCGCATGATTTTGCGGAACAGGCCAAAGAGAACGGCGCCGGTGCGCTGCTCGTCAGCCGCAAGCTCAATATCGATCTGCCACAAATTGTGGTGAAAGATACGCGTCTCGCGTTCGGTGAGCTGGCCGCCTGGGTTCGCCAGCAGGTCCCTACGCGCGTTGTCGCCTTGACCGGTTCATCAGGCAAGACGTCGGTGAAAGAGATGACGGCGGCGATCCTCAGCCAGTGCGGGAATACGCTTTATACCGCGGGCAACCTCAATAATGACATCGGCGTGCCGATGACATTACTCCGCCTGACCAAAGAACATGAATTTGCGGTAATCGAGTTAGGGGCAAACCACCAGGGCGAAATCGCCTGGACCGTGAGCCTGACTCGCCCGGAAGCCGCGCTGGTGAATAACCTTGCGGCTGCGCATCTGGAAGGCTTTGGCTCGCTGGAAGGCGTAGCGAAAGCCAAAGGTGAGATTTACACCGGCCTGCCGGATGACGGTATCGCCATTCTGAACGCCGACAACAACGACTGGCTGAACTGGCAAAGCATTATTGGTTCGCGTAAAACCTGGCGCTTCTCGCCGAATGCGGCCAACAGTGATTTTACCGCGACCAATATCCATGTGACGTCGCACGGTACGGAGTTCACCCTCACCACCCCAACGGGTGGCGTAGATGTGCTGCTGCCGCTGCCGGGTCGCCATAATATCGCCAATGCGCTTGCGGCGGCGGCGTTGTCGACGGCAGTGGGCGCGTCGCATGAAGCGATTAAAACCGGGCTGGCGAACCTGAAAGCCGTGCCGGGGCGTCTGTTCCCGATTCAGCTTTCGGAAAACAAGCTGCTGCTTGATGACTCCTACAACGCGAACGTGGGCTCGATGACGGCGGCGGTGCAGGTGTTATCTGAAATGCCGGGCTACCGCATCATGGTGGTGGGCGATATGGCAGAGCTGGGCGACGAAAGCGAAGCCTGCCATACCCAGGTCGGTGAAGCGGCGAAAGCTGCAGGGCTGGACTGCGTGCTGAGCGCAGGAAAACTGAGCCAGGCGATTAGCCAAGCCAGCGGCGTTGGCGAGCATTTTGCTGATAAAACCGCGTTGATAGCGCGCCTTAAGGCGTTGATTACAGAAAAACAAATTGTGACTGTGTTAGTGAAAGGTTCACGTAGTGCCGCCATGGAAGAGGTTGTGCACGCATTACAGGAGAACGGGACATGTTAGTTTGGCTGGCCGAACATTTGGTCAAATATTATTCAGGCTTTAACGTCTTTTCGTATCTGACGTTTCGCGCCATCGTCAGCCTGCTGACTGCGCTGTTCATCTCGTTGTGGATGGGCCCGCGCATGATTGCCCGTCTGCAAAAACTCTCTTTCGGCCAGGTTGTGCGTAACGACGGTCCGGAATCGCACTTCAGCAAGCGCGGCACGCCGACCATGGGCGGGATCATGATCCTGACCGCCATCGTCGTTTCCGTGTTGCTGTGGGCCTATCCCTCCAACCCGTACGTCTGGTGCGTTCTGACGGTACTGGTGGGTTACGGGATCATCGGTTTTGTGGATGATTACCGCAAAGTCGTCCGCAAAGATACCAAAGGCCTGATCGCGCGCTGGAAGTATTTCTGGATGTCGGTGATCGCGCTGGGCGTGGCCTTCGCGCTGTATCTGGCAGGCAAAGACACGCCAGCTACCGAGCTGGTCGTGCCGTTCTTTAAAGACGTGATGCCGCAGCTGGGGCTGTTCTACATCCTGCTGGCCTACTTTGTGATTGTCGGTACCGGTAACGCCGTTAACCTGACCGACGGTCTGGATGGCCTGGCCATTATGCCAACCGTCTTTGTGGCCGCCGGTTTTGCGCTGGTGGCGTGGGCGACCGGTAACATGAACTTTGCGAACTACCTGCACATCCCTTATCTGCGCCATGCGGGTGAGCTGGTGATCGTCTGTACGGCGATTGTCGGCGCGGGGCTGGGCTTCCTGTGGTTCAACACCTATCCGGCGCAGGTCTTTATGGGTGACGTCGGTTCTCTGGCCTTGGGCGGTGCGCTCGGCATTATCGCCGTACTGCTGCGTCAGGAGTTCCTGCTGGTGATCATGGGCGGCGTGTTTGTGGTTGAAACCCTGTCGGTGATTTTGCAGGTCGGTTCCTTCAAGCTGCGCGGTCAGCGCATCTTCCGTATGGCGCCGATTCACCACCACTATGAACTGAAAGGCTGGCCGGAGCCGCGCGTGATTGTGCGCTTCTGGATTATTTCGCTGATGCTGGTGTTGATTGGCCTGGCAACGCTGAAGGTACGTTAATCATGGCAGATTACCAGGGCAAAAAAGTCGTTATCATCGGGTTGGGCCTCACGGGGCTCTCCTGCGTGGACTTTTTCCTCGCACGCGGCGTGACGCCACGCGTGATGGATACCCGTGTCTCTCCGCCGGGTCTGGACAAACTGCCGGAACAGGTTGAACGCCACCTTGGTGGTCTGAATGATGACTGGCTGCTGGCAGCCGATCTGATTGTCGCAAGCCCAGGTATGGCGCTGGCGCATCCTTCGCTGAGCGCTGCTGCGGATGCGGGCGTTGAGATTGTCGGCGATATCGAGCTGTTCTGCCGCGAAGCGCAGGCGCCTGTTATCGCCATTACCGGTTCTAACGGTAAAAGCACCGTCACCACCCTGGTGGGTGAAATGGCGAAAGCGGCGGGCATGAACGTCGGCGTTGGCGGTAACATTGGTTTACCCGCTCTGATGCTGCTGGATAAAGGCTGCGAGCTGTATGTTCTCGAGCTTTCCAGCTTCCAGCTGGAAACGACCTCCAGCCTGCACGCTGCGGCTGCGACGATCCTCAACGTGACTGAAGATCATATGGACCGATATCCATTTGGTCTGCAGCAGTACCGTGCCGCCAAGCTGCGCGTTTATGAAAATGCCAAAGTCTGCGTTGTAAACGCCGATGACGCGCTGACCATGCCCGTACGCGGTGCAGACGATCGCTGTATCAGCTTCGGTATCACGATGGGGGATTACCACCTGAACCGTCAGCTGGGCGAAACCTGGCTGCGCGTGAAGGGTGAGAAAGTGCTGAACGTGAAAGAGATGAAGCTCACTGGTCAGCACAACTATACCAATGCCCTGGCGGCGCTGGCGCTGGCGGATGCAGTAGGGCTGCCGCGCTCCTCCAGCCTGAAAGCGTTAACCACGTTTTCTGGTCTGGCGCACCGTTTCCAGCTGGCGCTGGAGCACAACGGCGTGCGCTGGATTAACGACTCCAAAGCTACCAACGTCGGAAGCACGGAGGCCGCGCTGAACGGTCTGCACGTTGACGGCACCCTGCATTTACTGCTGGGCGGCGACGGTAAATCAGCTGATTTTTCCTCCCTGAAGCCGTATCTCGCCGGAGATAACGTCCGCCTGTACTGCTTCGGCCGTGACGGCAGCGAGCTGGCTGAACTGCGCCCTGAGGTTGCCGAGCAAACCGAAACCATGGAACAGGCGATGCGGCTGATTGCCCCTCGCGTGAAGCCAGGCGATATGGTGCTGCTCTCTCCGGCCTGTGCCAGCCTCGATCAATTCAAGAATTTCGAACAGCGTGGTGATGTCTTTACCCGCCTGGCGAAGGAGTTAGGCTAATGCGTTTATCTCTCCCTCGCCTGAAAATGCCGCGCCTGCCAGGAATTGGGATCCTGGCATGGGTATTTGCGGCGCTCAAAGGCTGGGTGATGGGCTCTCGTCAAAAAGATAACGACAGCCTGGTCATGTACGATCGCACGCTGTTCTGGCTCACTATGGGGCTGGCGGCGGTCGGCTTCATTATGGTGACGTCAGCCTCAATGCCCGTCGGGCAGCGTCTGGCGAACGATCCTTTCCTGTTTGCCAAGCGTGATGGTCTTTACATCATCCTGGCGTTCTGCCTGGCGCTGGTGACCCTGCGTCTGCCGATGGAGTTCTGGCAGCGCCACAGTACGGCGATGCTGATCGCCTCGATTATTATGCTGCTGATCGTACTGGTGGTGGGGAGCTCTGTTAACGGGGCTTCACGCTGGATCGCCTTTGGCCCGCTGCGCATTCAGCCTGCGGAATTTACCAAGCTCTCCCTGTTCTGCTACCTGGCTAACTACCTGGTGCGTAAGGTTGATGAAGTGCGTAACAACCTGCGCGGCTTCTTAAAACCGATGGGCGTGATTCTGGTGCTGGCGGTATTACTGCTGGCGCAGCCTGACCTCGGTACCGTTGTCGTGCTGTTCGTTACCACTCTGGCCATGCTGTTCCTGGCGGGCGCGAAGCTGTGGCAGTTCATCGCTATCATCGGGATGGGGATTTCGGCGGTTGTGCTGCTGATCCTCGCCGAGCCTTACCGTATTCGCCGTGTGACCTCGTTCTGGAACCCGTGGGAAGATCCCTTCGGCAGCGGTTATCAGCTGACACAGTCCCTGATGGCCTTTGGTCGCGGTGAAGTCTGGGGGCAAGGGCTGGGTAATTCGGTACAGAAACTGGAGTATTTACCGGAAGCGCATACTGACTTCATCTTCTCCATTATTGCGGAAGAACTGGGTTATATCGGTGTGGTACTAGCGCTTTTAATGGTATTCTTCGTCGCTTTCCGCGCCATGTCCATCGGCCGGAAAGCGCTGGAGATCGATCACCGCTTCTCAGGATTCTTAGCCTGTTCAATTGGTATCTGGTTTAGCTTCCAGGCATTGGTTAACGTTGGGGCCGCAGCGGGTATGCTGCCGACCAAAGGTCTGACGTTGCCGTTGATCAGTTATGGTGGTTCGAGTCTGTTGATTATGTCGACGGCCATCATGTTTTTGTTGCGTATAGATTATGAGACGCGTCTGGAAAAAGCCCAGGCGTTTACACGAGGTTCACGATGAATCAACCGAAGCGGTTAATGGTGATGGCAGGCGGTACCGGCGGACACGTGTTCCCGGGGCTGGCGGTTGCGCACCATTTAATGGATCAGGGCTGGCAGGTACGCTGGCTGGGAACCGCAGACCGCATGGAAGCCGACCTGGTGCCGAAGCACGGTATTGAGATCGACTTTATTCGTATTTCCGGCCTTCGGGGCAAAGGCCTCAAGGCAATGCTGCTGGCACCGGTGCGTATTTTTAACGCCTGGCGCCAGGCGCGCACCATCATGAAGCGCTTTAAGCCAGATGTGGTGCTGGGCATGGGCGGCTATGTCTCTGGTCCTGGCGGGCTGGCGGCGTGGTCGTTAGGCATTCCCGTTGTGCTGCATGAGCAGAACGGAATTGCCGGTCTGACCAACAAGTGGCTGGCGAAAATCGCTACCAAAGTTATGCAGGCGTTTCCCGGTGCGTTCCCGAAAGCGGACGTGGTGGGTAACCCGGTGCGTGTGGACGTGCTGGCGCTCCCGCTGCCGGACGCTCGCCTGACGGGCCGTGAAGGGCCGGTTCGTGTACTGGTCGTCGGCGGCTCTCAGGGCGCACGCATTTTAAACCAGACGATGCCGCAGGTTGCCGCAAAGCTGGGGGATACCGTGACCATCTGGCACCAGAGCGGAAAAGGCGCTCAGCAGACCGTTGAGCAAGCTTACGCCGAAGCGGGGCAGCCGCAGCATAAAGTCACAGAATTTATCGACGACATGGCGGCAGCGTATGCCTGGGCCGATGTCGTGGTCTGTCGTTCAGGCGCGCTGACGGTGAGCGAGATCGCCGCCGCCGGTCTGCCGGCCCTGTTTGTGCCGTTCCAGCACAAAGACAGACAGCAGTACTGGAATGCGCTGCCGCTTGAGAAAGCCGGTGCCGCGAAGATTTTTGAACAGCCACAATTTACCGCCGACGCGGCCGCCACCACCCTGGCGGGCTGGAACAGAGACGCACTGCTGGAGATGGCGCAACGCGCACGCGCGGCCGCTATCCCTGATGCGACGGAACGGGTGGCAAAAGAAGTGAGCCTGGCAGCCCAGGCTTAACCCTCGCAGCGCGTTTTGCGCTGCACGAATTTTAAGTAGTCGATGGCGTTTAGAGAATGAATACACAACAACTGGCAAAACTGCGTTCAATCGTGCCCGAGATGCGTCGCGTCCGGCACATTCACTTTGTTGGCATCGGTGGTGCTGGCATGGGCGGTATTGCCGAAGTGTTAGCTAACGAAGGTTATCAGATCAGCGGGTCTGACCTGGCGCCAAACCCTGTTACGCAGCAGCTGGCGTCGCTTGGGGCGACTATCTATTTCAACCATCGTCCAGAAAATGTGCGCGATGCGAGCGTGGTGGTGGTCTCCAGCGCCATCTCCTCTGACAACCCGGAAATCGTTGCCGCGCACGAAGCGCGCATTCCGGTGATCCGCCGTGCAGAAATGCTGGCGGAACTGATGCGTTTCCGTCACGGCATCGCCATTGCCGGGACCCACGGTAAAACCACGACCACGGCGATGGTCTCCAGTATTTATGCGGAAGCGGGTCTCGACCCGACGTTCGTCAACGGCGGTCTGGTCAAAGCCGCAGGCGTACACGCGCGTCTGGGCCACAGTCGTTATCTGATTGCCGAAGCGGATGAGAGCGACGCGTCGTTCCTGCACCTGCAGCCGATGGTGGCGATTGTCACTAACATCGAAGCTGACCATATGGATACCTACCAGGGCGACTTCGAGAACTTAAAGCAGACCTTCATCAACTTCCTGCACAACCTGCCGTTCTATGGACGCGCGGTGATGTGCGTAGACGATCCGGTGATCCGCGAGCTGCTGCCGCGCGTGGGTCGTCAAATCACCACTTACGGCTTCAGCGAAGACGCTGACGTCCGCGTGGAAGAGTACAAACAGATCGGTGCGCAGGGGCACTTCACGCTGGCGCGTCAGGACAAAGAGCTGCTGCACGTCACGCTGAATGCGCCAGGTCGCCATAACGCCCTCAATGCCGCAGCGGCTGTGGCCGTCGCGACGGAAGAAGGCATTGATGATGATGCCATTCTGCGCGCGCTGGAAAGTTTCCAGGGCACCGGCCGTCGCTTCGACTTCCTCGGTGAATTCCCGCTGGACGCCGTGAACGGTAAAGCCGGCACTGCGATGCTGGTGGACGACTACGGCCACCATCCGACCGAAGTCGATGCCACCATTAAAGCCGCGCGTGCAGGCTGGCCGGACAAAAATCTGGTGATGGTCTTCCAGCCGCACCGCTTCACGCGTACGCGCGATCTGTACGACGATTTCGCCAGCGTCCTGTCACAGGTAGACACCCTGTTAATGCTGGACGTGTACGCCGCAGGCGAGACGCCGATTCCGGGGGCTGACAGCCGTTCCCTGTGTCGTACCATCCGTGGACGCGGTAAAGTTGACCCTATTCTGGTTTCTGACCCAGCACAGGTGGCGGAAATTCTGGCACCGGTCCTGACAGGTAATGATTTGATTCTGATTCAGGGCGCGGGAAATATCGGCAAAATCGCCCGTACCTTAGCTGAAATCAAACTGAAGCCGCAAACCCAGGAGGATGAGCATCATGGCTGATAAGATTGCTGTCCTGTCTGGCGGCACCTCCGCCGAGCGCGAGGTTTCCCTGAATTCCGGCGCGGCTGTGCTGGCGGGCCTGCGCGAAGGTGGCGTCAATGCGCACCTGGTCGACCCAAAAGAGGTCGACGTGACGCAATTAAAAGCCATGGGTTTCGATAAAGTCTTTATCGCTTTGCATGGTCGCGGCGGCGAAGACGGCACCCTGCAGGGGCTTCTGGATTTGATCGGCATGCCGTACACCGGCAGCGGCGTGATGGCCTCCGCTATCTCTATGGACAAACTGCGCAGCAAGCTTCTGTGGCAGGGCGCGGGGTTACCCGTTGCGCCATGGGTAGCACTGACGCGTCGCGAATTTGAATTGGGCCTGCCGGATAGCGTTAATACACGCATTGCTGAGCTGGGCTTACCGGTTATTGTAAAGCCCAGCCGGGAAGGTTCGAGCGTGGGAATGTCCAAAGTCGAGAAAGCTGAAGATCTTTCGTCCGCTTTAGCACTGGCATTTCAACATGATGAAGAAGTTCTGGTTGAAAAATGGCTCAGCGGGCCGGAATTTACCGTCGCGATGCTTGGCGAAGAAATTTTACCGTCAATTCGTATCCAACCGGCCGGAACCTTCTATGATTATGAGGCGAAGTATCTCTCTGATGAGACGCAATATTTCTGCCCTTGTGGTCTTGAAGCTGAGCGTGAAGCAGATTTACAGTCCCTGGTGCTTAAAGCCTGGCATATTCTGGGTTGTCAGGGCTGGGGACGCATCGACGTGATGCAGGACAGTGACGGACAATTTTATCTGCTGGAAGCGAATACCTCTCCGGGAATGACCAGCCACAGCCTTGTGCCGATGGCCGCGCGTCAGGCGGGGATGAGCTTCTCGCAGTTAGTCGTACGCATTCTGGACCAGGCGGGCTGATATGTCTCAGGCTGCATTGAACACGCGCAACCGCGATGATGAGGACGAATACGCCTCTTCACGCCGCAGTAATGGAACGCGTCTTGCAGGCATCATTTTCCTGCTCGGGGTGCTGTGCACCGTGTTTATCAGCGGCTGGATGGTCCTGGGCTGGATGGAAGATGCGCAGCGGTTGCCGCTCTCTAAGCTGGTGGTCACCGGTGAGCGTCACTACACGCGTAACGACGATATTCGCCAGTCAATACTGGCGCTGGGGTCACCTGGCACCTTTATGACGCAGGACGTCAATATTATCCAGAGCCAGATAGAACGTCTGCCATGGATAAAACAGGCGAGCGTAAGAAAGCAATGGCCTGATGAATTGAAGATTCATCTGGTTGAATATGTGCCCATTGCGCGTTGGAATGATCAGCACATGGTTGACGCAGACGGAAACTCCTTCAGCGTCCCGGCCGATCGTGTCAACAAGCAAAATTTACCGATGTTGTATGGCCCGGAAGGTAGCGAAAACGAGGTGTTACAAGGTTTTCGCGAAATGGGGCAGGTGCTGGCGAAGGACAGGTTTACGTTAAAAGATGCTGCCATGACGGCGCGCCGTTCCTGGCAGCTGACGTTAACGAACGGCATTAAGCTCAACCTGGGACGCGGCGACACAATGAAGCGTCTGGCGCGTTTTGTCGAACTTTACCCGGTTTTACAGCAGCAGGCACAGACTGACGGCAAACGGATAAGCTACGTTGATTTGCGCTATGACTCAGGCGCAGCAGTCGGTTGGGTACCGGCTCCGGTCGAGGAACCTAATCAGCAACAGAATCAGGCACAGGTACAGGCAGAACAACAATGATCAAGGCGACGGACAGAAAACTGGTAGTTGGACTGGAGATTGGCACCGCGAAGGTTGCCGCTTTAGTAGGGGAAGTTCTGCCCGACGGTATGGTCAATATCATTGGCGTAGGCAGTTGCCCGTCCCGTGGTATGGATAAAGGTGGGGTAAACGATCTTGAATCGGTGGTGAAATGCGTTCAGCGCGCCATCGATCAGGCTGAACTGATGGCAGATTGCCAGATTTCTTCTGTCTATCTGGCACTTTCTGGTAAGCACATTAGCTGCCAGAACGAAATCGGTATGGTGCCGATTTCCGAAGAAGAAGTGACGCAGGAAGACGTTGAAAACGTCGTGCACACGGCGAAATCCGTCCGTGTCCGCGACGAACATCGCGTGCTGCATGTCATTCCACAGGAATATGCAATTGACTACCAGGAAGGGATCAAGAACCCGGTCGGTCTTTCTGGCGTACGTATGCAGGCAAAAGTGCACCTGATCACATGTCACAACGATATGGCGAAGAACATTGTAAAAGCCGTTGAACGTTGTGGCCTGAAAGTTGACCAACTTATTTTCGCGGGTCTGGCGGCAAGTTATTCCGTGCTGACCGAAGATGAACGTGAACTGGGTGTCTGTGTGGTCGATATTGGTGGTGGTACAATGGATATCGCCGTGTATACCGGCGGTGCGTTGCGCCACACTAAAGTGATCCCTTATGCCGGGAACGTTGTGACCAGCGATATTGCTTACGCTTTTGGTACGCCGCCGAGCGATGCAGAAGCGATTAAAGTGCGCCACGGCTGCGCGCTGGGGTCTATCGTTGGCAAAGATGAGAGCGTTGAAGTGCCGAGCGTCGGTGGTCGTCCACCGCGTAGCCTGCAGCGCCAGACGTTGGCAGAGGTGATAGAGCCGCGCTATACCGAGCTGCTCAACCTGGTCAACGAAGAGATTTTACAGTTACAGGAACAGCTTCGTCAGCAGGGCGTTAAACATCATCTTGCGGCGGGGATTGTATTAACCGGCGGTGCAGCGCAAATTGAAGGTCTTGCGGCCTGTGCTCAGCGCGTGTTCCATACGCAGGTGCGTATTGGTGCGCCGCTGAATATCACCGGTTTAACGGATTATGCTCAGGAGCCGTATTATTCAACGGCTGTGGGCCTGCTCCACTACGGGAAGGAATCTCATCTCAGTGGTGAAGCAGAAGTGGAAAAACGCGTCTCAGTGGGGTCGTGGGTCAAACGACTGAACAACTGGTTGCGAAAAGAGTTTTAATTTTTTTAAGAGACCGGAGAGAATTAGCGGTCTCGGGCGACAGGCACAACGGAGAGAGAAATTATGTTTGAACCTATGGAACTGACCAACGACGCGGTGATTAAAGTCATCGGCGTCGGTGGCGGCGGCGGTAACGCCGTAGAGCATATGGTGCGTGAACGCATTGAAGGTGTTGAATTCTTCGCAGTTAACACCGATGCGCAGGCACTGCGTAAGACAGCTGTTGGCCAGACTATCCAGATCGGCGGTGGTATCACCAAAGGGCTGGGAGCAGGGGCTAACCCGGAAGTCGGCCGTAATGCGGCTGAAGAAGATCGTGAAGCGCTGCGCGCTGCACTGGAAGGTGCGGACATGGTCTTCATCGCAGCAGGCATGGGTGGCGGTACCGGTACCGGCGCAGCACCTGTTGTGGCTGAAGTGGCTAAAGATTTAGGTATCCTGACCGTTGCTGTCGTGACCAAGCCTTTCAATTTTGAAGGCAAGAAGCGTATGGCCTTCGCGGAGCAGGGTATCACCGAGCTGTCCAAGCATGTGGACTCGCTGATCACCATCCCGAACGACAAGCTGTTGAAAGTTCTGGGTCGCGGTATTTCCCTGCTGGACGCATTCGGTGCAGCAAACGACGTGCTGAAAGGCGCGGTTCAGGGTATCGCTGAACTGATTACCCGTCCTGGCCTGATGAACGTTGACTTTGCAGACGTTCGCACCGTGATGTCCGAAATGGGCTACGCGATGATGGGCTCTGGCGTGGCGAGCGGTGAAGACCGTGCTGAAGAAGCGGCTGAAATGGCTATCTCTTCTCCACTGCTGGAAGATATCGATCTGTCTGGTGCGCGCGGCGTGCTGGTCAACATTACCGCTGGCTTTGACCTGCGTCTGGATGAGTTCGAAACCGTGGGTAACACCATCCGTGCGTTCGCCTCTGACAACGCTACCGTGGTAATCGGTACTTCCCTTGACCCTGAAATGAACGACGAGCTGCGTGTTACCGTTGTTGCGACCGGTATCGGTATGGACAAGCGTCCTGAGATCACCTTAGTGACCAACAAGCAGACTCAGCAACCGGTAATGGATCGTTACCAGCAGCACGGTATGTCTCCTCTGACTCAGGAGCAGAAACCGGCCGCGAAAGTGGTGAACGACCCAACGCCGCAAACGGCGAAAGAGCCAGATTATCTGGATATCCCGGCGTTCCTGCGTAAGCAAGCTGACTAAGAATTGGCTGGAATTAGGGGATTTGCGCTCTTTGTGCTAAACTGGCCCACCGTTAGTGATATACACTCTCGGTTGGATAGTTAATTTGGCGAGATTATACGATGATCAAACAAAGGACACTTAAACGTATCGTTCAGGCGACTGGTGTCGGTTTACATACCGGCAAGAAAGTCACGCTGACGTTACGCCCTGCGCCGGCCAATACCGGGGTCATCTATCGTCGCACCGACTTGAATCCACCGGTAGATTTTCCGGCCGATGCCAAATCTGTGCGTGATACTATGCTCTGTACTTGTCTGGTGAACGAGCATGACGTGCGGATTTCTACCGTAGAGCACCTGAACGCCGCCCTGGCGGGTCTGGGTATCGACAACATTATTGTTGAAGTCGATGCGCCAGAAATCCCGATTATGGATGGCAGTGCTGCACCGTTCGTCTATCTGTTGCTGGATGCCGGCATCGAAGAACTGAACTGCGCGAAGAAATTTGTACGCATCAAAGAGACCGTTCGCGTCGAAGATGGCGATAAATGGGCTGAATTCAAACCGTACAATGGTTTCTCGTTGGACTTTACCATCGACTTTAACCATCCGGCGATTGACTCCAGCACCCAACGCTATGCGATGAACTTCTCTGCCGATGCGTTTATGCGCCAGATCAGCCGAGCCCGTACATTTGGCTTCATGCGTGATATCGAATATCTGCAGTCCCGCGGCCTGTGCCTGGGCGGCAGCTTCGATTGTGCCATCGTTGTTGACGATTATCGCGTACTGAACGAAGACGGCCTGCGTTTCGAAGATGAATTCGTTCGTCATAAAATGCTGGATGCTATCGGCGACCTGTTCATGTGTGGTCACAACATCATTGGTGCATTTACCGCGTTCAAATCCGGTCATGCGCTGAACAACAAACTGTTGCAGGCCGTCCTGGCAAAACAGGAAGCCTGGGAATATGTGACCTTCGAAGACGAAGCTGAACTGCCGCTGGCTTTCAAAGCACCAAGCATGGTTCTGGCGTAACGGTTCAAACCGTTTCGTAAAAAAATCGACTGGTTAACCTGGTACTCTCTCCGACCAGGAAGACCAGTCGTTTTTATTTTTACCCTTCTTCGTTTACCCCTGCGGTATCTCTCGTTTGTCTTACTCAGAAAATTATGTGCGTTAGCTGCATTCTTGACCGTTTTTCTCCGCGGCGGCACCTCATTCCTGCTGATGTATATTGGCTTTAGTGGTACTATCTGGGCGCTAAAATGAATAACTGAACTCAGCCTCTGCAAGGCTGGCTTATTGGGTGGAGCAGGTGAGCGGAATACTGACGCGCTGGCGACAATTTGGCAGACGTTACTTCTGGCCGCATCTCTTATTAGGGATGGTCGCGGCGAGTTTCGGCTTGCCTGCGCTCAGCAACAGTGCCGAAGCGGCGACGCCCGCAAAAACCTCCACCACTAAACACGATCTCAACACGCGGGTTAACTTTACTAACCTCGCGTGGCTTGAAGCCAGTCGCCGCCCAAACTTCACCGTCGATTACTGGCACCAGCACGCTATCCGCACCGTTATCCGCCATCTGTCCTTTGCGATGGCACCGCAGGCCATGCCTGTTGCGGAAGAGGCGCTGCCGGTGCAGGCTCAGCATCTTGCCCTGCTGGACACGCTCAACGCGCTGCTCACGCAGGACAGCCAGCCGCCGGTCATGGTTCGTCAGACAACGCAGCGTGCGTTTGTTTCACCAGCTTCATTCTCTGTTTCAACCTGGATTAGCCAGGCTCACGGCATTCGCGCCGGGCCGCAACGCCTCAGCTAAATTAACTTTTTCAATACCTTAATTTATCTGCCCACAATGGGGCGTTTGAGAATTTATTATGCTAATCAAATTGTTAACTAAAGTTTTTGGTAGTCGTAACGATCGTACCCTGCGCCGTATGCGCAAAGCTGTTGCCGTCATCAACGGTATGGAACCGGCGATGGAGAAGCTCTCTGATGACGAGCTGAAAGCGAAAACGGCGGAATTCCGTGCGCGTCTGGAAAAAGGTGAAACCTTAGAAAGCCTGATCCCGGAAGCGTTTGCTGTCGTGCGCGAAGCGAGTAAGCGCGTATTCGGCATGCGTCACTTCGACGTCCAGCTGCTGGGTGGTATGGTGCTCAACGAGCGCTGCATCGCGGAAATGCGTACCGGTGAAGGTAAAACCCTGACCGCAACGCTGCCGGCTTACCTGAATGCGCTGACTGGTAAAGGCGTTCACGTGGTTACCGTCAACGACTATCTGGCGCAGCGTGACGCCGAAAACAACCGCCCACTGTTCGAATTCCTCGGTATGACCGTCGGCATTAACATGTCCGGCCTGCCTGCGCCAGCCAAGCGCGAAGCGTATAACGCGGACATCACCTACGGCACCAACAACGAATACGGCTTCGACTACCTGCGTGACAACATGGCGTTCAGCCCGGAAGAGCGCGTACAGCGTAAGCTGCACTATGCGCTGGTGGATGAGGTTGACTCCATCCTGATCGATGAAGCGCGTACTCCGCTGATCATCTCCGGCCCGGCTGAAGACAGCTCAGAGATGTACCGTAAGGTCGACAAAATCATTCCACACCTGCTGCGTCAGGAGAAAGAGGACTCGGATACCTTCCAGGGTGAAGGCCACTTTTCCGTAGATGAAAAAGCGCGCCAGGTGAACCTGACCGAACGTGGTCTGGTGAAAATTGAAGAACTGCTGGTAGCTGAAGGCATCATGGAAGAGGGTGAGTCCCTGTACTCCCCGAGCAACATCATGCTGATGCACCACGTGACCGCTGCACTGCGCGCCCACGCGCTGTTCACCCGCGACGTCGATTACATCGTTAAAGACGGCGAAGTGATCATTGTCGATGAACACACCGGCCGTACCATGCAGGGACGTCGCTGGTCTGACGGTCTGCATCAGGCTGTGGAAGCCAAAGAAGGTGTGGATATTCAGAATGAAAACCAGACGCTGGCGTCTATCACCTTCCAGAACTACTTCCGTCTGTACGAGAAGCTGGCGGGGATGACCGGTACTGCTGATACCGAAGCGTTTGAATTCAGCTCCATCTACAAGCTGGATACCGTGGTCGTTCCAACCAACCGTCCAATGATCCGTAAGGATATGCCGGACCTGGTGTACATGACCGAAGCGGAAAAAATTCAGGCGATCATCGAAGATATTCGCGACCGCACTGCCAACGGCCAGCCGGTTCTGGTGGGGACCATCTCAATCGAGAAATCTGAAGTGGTTTCTCACGAGCTGACTAAAGCGGGTATCAAACACAACGTTCTGAACGCCAAATTCCACGCCAAAGAAGCGGACATTGTTGCGCAGGCGGGTTATCCGGCTGCCGTAACCATCGCCACCAACATGGCGGGTCGTGGTACCGATATTATGCTGGGCGGTAGCTGGCAGGCTGAAGTGGCGGAGCTGGAAAACCCAACGCCAGAACAGATTGCGCAGATCAAAGCTGACTGGCAGGTTCGTCATGACGCCGTCCTGGCTTCCGGCGGTCTGCACATCATCGGTACAGAGCGTCACGAGTCTCGTCGTATCGATAACCAGCTGCGTGGCCGTGCGGGTCGTCAGGGTGATGCCGGTTCATCCCGCTTCTACCTGTCTATGGAAGATGCGCTGATGCGTATTTTCGCCTCCGACCGCGTGTCCGGCATGATGCGTAAGCTGGGGATGAAACCTGGCGAAGCCATCGAGCACCCGTGGGTGACTAAAGCGATCGCTAACGCACAGCGTAAAGTGGAAAGCCGCAACTTTGATATTCGTAAGCAGCTGCTGGAATATGATGATGTGGCTAACGATCAGCGTCGCGCGATCTACACCCAGCGTAACGAACTGCTGGACGTGTCCGACGTGAGCGAAACCATCAACAGCATTCGTGAAGATGTGTTTAAAGCCACCATCGACGCGCATATTCCACCGCAGTCTCTGGAAGAGATGTGGGATATCGAAGGCCTGCAGGAACGTCTGAAAAATGACTTTGACCTCGATTTGCCAATCAAAGAGTGGCTGGATAAAGAGCCTGAGCTGCACGAAGAGACCCTGCGCGAACGTATCTTTGAAACCGCGCTGGACGTCTACAAGCGTAAGGAAGAGGTTGTTGGCGCTGAAATGATGCGTCATTTCGAAAAAGGCGTGATGCTGCAGACGCTCGACTCCCTGTGGAAAGAGCACCTGGCGGCGATGGACTACCTGCGTCAGGGTATTCACCTGCGCGGCTATGCGCAGAAAGATCCGAAGCAGGAATACAAGCGTGAATCCTTCTCCATGTTTGCCTCTATGCTGGAATCACTGAAGTATGAAGTGATCAGCACCCTGAGCAAGGTTCAGGTGCGTATGCCGGAAGAAGTGGAAGCGATGGAGCAGCAGCGTCGTGAAGAAGCCGAGCGTCTGGCACAGATGCAACAGCTGAGTCATCAGACCGACGACAGCGAAGCCGCAGCGGCGATCGCCGCGCAGACCGGCGATCGTAAAGTGGGTCGTAACGATCCTTGCCCGTGTGGTTCCGGTAAAAAGTACAAGGCGTGCCACGGCCGCCTGAGCTAAGTTCATAAAAAAACAAAAAGGCGCAGATATCTGCGCCTTTTTTATGGAAGTGACAATATGAAAATACTGCAAATTGCCGTCGGGATTATTCGCAACCCGCAAAACCAAATCTTCATCACTCAGCGCGCTGCCGACGCCCATATGGCGAACAAGTGGGAATTTCCAGGCGGTAAAATCGAGTCAGGTGAAACGCCGGAAGAGGCGCTGGTTCGGGAGCTTCAGGAAGAGGTGGGGATCACGCCGCTTAGCGCAACGCTGTTTGATAAGCTTGAGTACCAGTTTCCGGACAGGCACATTACGCTGTGGTTCTGGCTGGTGGAAAACTGGGAGGGAGAACCCTGGGGAAAAGAGGGACAGCCGGGTAACTGGGTGGAACTTCAGGCAAGTGATGCCGAAAAATTCCCGCCAGCTAATGAACCCGTGATCCTGCGGTTAGTCGCACAACCGTAGGCCTGCTGAGCGAAGCGCCAGCAGGCTTTACAGATTACTGCTGGGTTTCACTCCAGTCATCGCTGTCCGAGAGATCGCCTTCGCTTGGAATGCGTTTCTCTTCCGCCGCCCATTCGCCAAGGTCAATGAGCTGGCAGCGCTTGCAGCAGAATGGGCGGAACGGACTGACTTCGCCCCAGACAACGGTTTTGCCACAGGTTGGGCAGCTTACGGTGGTGACATCAGACATCGGCACTCCTTAACAACAGGCCAGTTCAAAATCGAGACGTTCCGGCACGGTGCCATTTTCACTGTCCAGCGGCATAAAGCGAATCGCAAAGCGGCTCTTATGCCCGGAAATCTGTGGGTAAAGCTGTTCGCCGAGAGACAGATTGAGACGCAGAAGATCGGCATCATCACCGTTATCCTGGAAGAAACCATTCAGGCTGGTTTGCTTGCGGAACGGCGCAGAGTTACGGATCAGATCGAGGATCAACGACAGCGTCTGGTGCATTGGCTCCAGGCTTGCCAGCCAGCTGTTCACCTGTGCGTCACGCTGCGCCTGTGGCATATGTAGCCACATATGCAGCGTCGGCAGGTCGAAGCTACAGCAGCCGCCAGGGATGCTCAGACGCTGGCGCACCAGGCCAATCAGGCGGTCTTCACGCAAAAACTGCCCGACGCGCGGCGCGGCCATCAGGACGGCACTGCTGCTTTTCAACTGCTGGCGGAGCGCGTCGATACGGCTCTGATCTACGCCGGGGACCTCCGTCCATGCCTGCAATTTACGCTGCTGGCGCTCCAGCTCTTTGAGTAATTCTGTGCGGACATCGCCGCGTTCAATCACATCCAGCAGATCGCCTACGTTGCGGAAGAAGTGCAGCGCGGTGGCATGATCGTTAACAGCCAGATGTTGTGAAAGTTGTTGAATAAGGAATTCGATGCGCAGCCAGGTGCGCATTTTTTCGTTGAGCGGATGCTCAAAAAGGATGTGTGTCGACATTATGGTTTTTCCTGTGCAACGGCCTGCGCGGCGAACGTCAGATACTGCGCGTGCAGACGGGCAACATCCGATGCAATGGCATCTGGTGCGCCGTTATTATCAATAACATCATCCGCCACGGCAAGGCGCTGAGCGCGCGTAGCCTGAGCGGCAAGAATTTGTTCAGCATGCTCCCGAGAGACGCGATCGCGCGTCATGGTTCTCTGGATTTGCGTTTCGGGTGCGACATCAATCACCAGCACGCGATCGGCTTTCTTCTGCAGCTGATTTTCAACCAGTAGCGGAACCACCCACAGGACATAGGGCGAGCGGGCTGCGGCTATCTGACGTTGAGTTTCCTGGTGGATGATGGGGTGGAGCAGGGCATTAAGCCAGTCTTTTTCCGCAGAATCAGAAAAAATACATTCGCGAAGCTGACGGCGATTCAGTGTGCCATCGGCACTGATGACTGCCTGACCAAAATGTTCTGCGATGGCCTTTAGCGCGGATGTATTGGGCTCTACCACCTGGCGGGCAATGATATCGGCATCAATAATCGTGATACCCAAACGAGAGAACGCGTCCGCAACGGTACTTTTGCCACTACCGATGCCGCCGGTTAATGCGACGATATACCCCATTAATTCAAATCCTGGGAATTATTCATTATTAAAATCAGTTGTTTAAAACTATTAGGTGCGCCAGCAACTGTTTGACCCTGTTTACCTGCTTTTTACCAGGTAAATTTATAGGATTGTAGCGTAAAAAAAGAGAATTTCGCAGTCTTGCGGAGCAGGTATTAGCGCGTATGATAACGTCACTGGAGTTGTGCTTTTAACATATTTGCCTCTAACCCCAGGAATCCGCACATGCGTATCGAAGAAGATCTGAAGTTAGGTTTCAAAGACGTTCTTATCCGCCCTAAACGCTCTACACTGAAAAGTCGCTCAGACGTTGAACTCGAACGTCAATTCACCTTTAAGCATTCCGGTCAGACCTGGTCTGGCGTGCCGATCATCGCTGCCAACATGGATACTGTGGGAACCTTTGAGATGGCAACCGCCCTGGCACAGTTCGACATTCTCACCGCCGTGCACAAACATTACAGCCCTGAAGAGTGGAATGCGTTTGTTGCGACCGCGCCTGCTGACGTGGTGAAGCATGTGATGGTTTCTACCGGCACCTCCGATGCGGATTTCGAGAAGACCAAACAGATCCTGAACGCTAACCCGGCGCTCAACTTCGTTTGTATTGACGTGGCGAACGGTTACTCCGAGCACTTCGTGCAGTTCGTCAGCAAGGCGCGTGAAGCCTGGCCGACGAAAACCATCATCGCGGGCAACGTGGTGACCGGTGAAATGTGTGAAGAGCTGATCCTTTCCGGTGCAGATATCGTGAAAGTGGGTATTGGCCCGGGTTCCGTGTGCACGACCCGCGTCAAAACCGGCGTCGGTTATCCGCAGCTCTCTGCAGTCATTGAATGCGCCGACGCGGCGCACGGTCTGGGCGGCCAGATCATCAGCGATGGCGGCTGCACCATGCCGGGCGACGTTGCGAAAGCCTTCGGCGGCGGCGCAGACTTCGTAATGCTCGGCGGTATGCTGGCTGGACACGAAGAGAGCGGTGGTACCGTTGTGGAAGAAAATGGAGAGAAATTTATGCTCTTCTACGGCATGAGCTCTGAATCCGCGATGACCCGTCACGTCGGTGGCGTGGCAAAATACCGTGCGGCAGAAGGCAAAACCGTGAAGCTACCTCTGCGCGGCCCGGTTGAATACACCGCGCGCGATATCCTCGGCGGCCTGCGCTCGGCCTGCACCTACGTTGGGGCATCCCGCCTGAAAGAGCTGACGAAACGTACGACGTTTATTCGCGTTCAGGAACAGGAAAACCGCGTATTCAATAGCCTGTAATGGCTTCTGCTGGCGCATGCCCGTGCGCCAGCACTGTTTAGCCCTAACCCGCGCTCATCGCATCTCCCAGATGGAATATCGGTAGGTACATTGCCACCACCAGCGTGCCGATGATGACCCCTGTCACAATCAGAAGCACTGGCTCGAGAAGTGCCGCCAGATTATCTGCCCGTTGAAAGGTCTGTTCCGTGTGGTGCCGGGCGAGATTTGCCAGCATGATGTCCAGCGCACCTGACATTTCACCGGTTCGTAAAAGCTGAATACACAGCGGGGTAAAGATGGCCGCTTTCTGAAAGGATGACCAGACGGGGAGACCTTTTTCAATGTCCTCCCGAACGCTGCGGAGTATCCCCCGCCAGTAACAACTTTCAACGGTCTCCTCTGCGCTCTCCAGTCCCTGTAAAAAGGGGATACCTGCCTGCTGCGTAAGTGACAGTACGGTAAAGATGTGTCCCAGTTTTTGGCCTTTTGCCAGCGCGCCCATCACGGGCATGTGCATCAGCATGCGCTGCCAGCGAGGGTTCTGCCTCAGAGCCCAGGCGGCGGCTAAGGGCGCTAATAACGCGGCGAACAACGCGAGGGCATAGGACTGGATAAATGCGGCCATCCCCATGACCATTTGTGTCAGCATCGGAAGCGGCGTGTTAAACGTTTTGTAGATCGCGGCAAACTCGGGCAAGACCAGAATGACCATCGCCAGCACCACGAGTAAGGCCAGCGTCAGGACGATCGCCGGATAGCGCAGGGCCTTTTTCACTTTCTCTCTGAGCTGCTGCTGCGCTTTTTGCTGCTGCGCGAGCTGGCGGCAGCACTCCTCCAGTTTCCCTGTGAGCTCACCGGTTTTCACCATCGAGACATGCAGTGGGCTAAACACCGCTGGCCACTTTTTTAGCGACTCAGAAAAGGGGGATCCCTCACTGAGCTCATCGGCAATGCTTTGCAGCAGCGCCTGCCACGGTTTTAACGGATGTTGCTCTGCCAGCATCTGCAGGCTGTGGGACAACGTCAGCCCCGCCTGCAGAAGCGTCGCGAGCTGGCGAAACATCTCGTAGCAGTGATGCGGCCGCCAGCGGTGCCGCTGAGCGCATCGGGTCAGCGCCAGAGGATGGAGATCGCTACGCATCAGCCTGGTGAAGGCGGCATTGCGGTCTGTGGCCCAGAGTGTCCCGCTTCGGGGCTCACCTTCTTTGGTGAGTGCTCGCCAGCGCCAGAGCTGATTAGCAGCCATCCGGCATTCCCAGCACGCGCACCAGCTCTTCGATCGTGGTCAGCCCTTTTTCGACGGCCATGCAGCCGTGCTCAAAAAGAGAAATCATTCCCGCCTGCCGGGCACTCGCCTCTATTACTTCGATTCCCGCCCCGCTGGCAATGGCCCGGCGCAGGGTATTGTCGATCGCCAGTACTTCAAAAATGGCCACGCGGCCATAAAAACCGTGATAACAGCGATCGCAGCCGGTGGGCTGCCAGCGTGGAAGCGGTCTGGACCATACGGCGCGCGGTAATTCAGCATGCTCGCTGGCTTCCCGGCGACAGTGCGGGCACAAACGCCGGACCAGCCGCTGGGCAATCACCATCGACAGCGCGGAAGATATCATCCAGCGCGCGACGCCCATCTGCTCCAGGCGAATCAGGGTTTCCGTCGTCGAGTTGGTGTGCAGTGTTGACAGCACCAGATGACCGGTCTGGGCGGCATTAATGGCAATTTCTGCCGTTTCACCGTCACGGATTTCGCCGACCATAATGATGTCTGGATCCTGACGCAGCAGCGCCCTCAGCACGCTCTGGAATGTTAAACCCGCCCGGGGATTAATCTGCGTCTGGTTTAATCCCGCAAGGGGGATCTCAATCGGATCCTCCACGCTACAGATGTTGACGTCAGGGGTATTACGCGCCTGCAGCGCGCTGTACAGCGTCACGGTTTTGCCGCTGCCGGTGGGGCCGGTGACCAGAATGAGCCCCTGCGGCTGGTGGAGAACCTCATTGAAACAGGCCAGTTGTTCTGCGCTCATGCCAAGCGCTTTCGGCTCAAGAGCCTGCTGAACCTGATGCAGCAGACGCAGAACAATTTTCTCACCACCGCTACAGGGAAGCGTCGCGATCCGAAACGAGACCGGCTCGTTTGCCAGCTCAATCGTAAACTGACCGTCCTGAGGTAAACGACGTTCTGCAATATCAAGATTACCCAGCACCTTTAAACGTGCGCTGAACAGGCTTGCCAGCGAGGCGGAAAGCGGAGGCTGGGGGCAAAGAACCCCGTCGATGCGTAACCGAATCTGGCATGCATGCTCCATCGGTTCGATATGAATGTCGGAGGCGCGCTGGTTGATTGCCTGCTGCAGCGTGTGGTTGAGGATATCCACCGTCGAGTGTGTTTGCGAAACGACGGGCAGATGCGATTGTGACGTTAGCTGCCGGTGTTTTTCCATGCGCTCAGCGCTCCAGCACTCAATATCAATCCGTTTCTGGGTCGCGAAGCGCAGCGCCTCCATGAGTTCAGCCGCGGGGCTGCCCACGACGGCGATGCTGACCATGTCACTGTCGCTGGTGAGCAGCAGTGCGTGATGGCGCTGACAAAGCGCCACGAGTTGATCGGTATTCATTATCCGCTCCTCAGTTATTGTCGAAGCGGAAAACGTCTTCGCAGGCCTGTTTCAGGGCGCTGTCAGCACTGATGTTGCAGTCGCGCGTCCAGCCCGTCATACCGTTGCCGTCGCTCCACCGTGGCGTCATGGTTACCGTCAGCCCGTTAAGACTCTCCTGTCCTGTTAAGGTCACGGTCCCTTTCGCCACGCTCATTCCTGAAACGTAGCGTGTCGTGGTGGGGGAAGGGATACCGTTACTGCCGGCGTCGCAGCTCTCCACGCCACCGTGATCCAGCGCGCAAAGCTCGATGGCCGTGCGGTAGGGAACGAAGGTTTGCAGCATATCGGTCAGCGCCGCCTTGCGCAGGTAGTTCTGATAGGCGGGAACGCCGATGGCGCTCAGAATCGCAATGATGCCAATGACCACCATTATGTGTGTTATTATATAGTAAAAAAATTAGAAGGATTTTTATCATGGGTATCAAAACAGCCTTCTGCTATTGCCGTGTAAGTTCAGGACGCCAAAAGACTGAGAAAGGTGGATTTGGTATGAGTCGTCAGCAAGCCTTGCTAACAACTTATGTTGAAGAATATGAGGACAAGGATGGCTTAGGATACGAATTGAGTGTTGACAATATAGTATTCTTAAAAGCTGAAGGGGTTAGTGGTTTTAGTGGAAAAAATATTGAACAAGGATCTGTACTTCATTCTTTTATAGCTGATTACAAAAGCGGAAAGATCAAAAACGCTGTATTGATTATTGAAAATATAGATCGATTTTCAAGAGCAAATCCCAATGAAGCCGCGGAGCTTTTTTTAGGTTTGATTAACAAAGGATGTGATGTACATGAAATTGATACAGAGACAGTACATCATAGATGCAGTGACTTAAATCAAATATCAGCAGGATTAACTCGTAGCCACAAAGAATCACTCCGAAAGCAAAAGCTTTCGATTAAAAATTGGGATGAACGTTTTGAAAGAACAGTAAAAAAACATATTCCTTTGACAGGGCGTTGTCCGGGGTGGTTAAAAGTGGAAAATAACCAGTACCAAGAAATACCAGAAAATGTGGCACCAATTCGTCTCATTTTTGAATGGTATAATAATGGTTATGGTCAGGCATTTATCAGAGATAGACTTAATAGTGAAGGATACAAGTACAATGGCAAAACGTGGAGTAATTGGAGCGTACATAGAGTACTAAAAGACGAGAGAGTCACAGGTAAACATAGAACTCAGTCAACACTACGTAATAATTTTGATGGGATTATGATGTACCCTACTATTGTTACTGAGCTTCAATTCAAAAGAGCTGAGCAGCGTTTAACAAAACCAGGCCGAGATAAAAAAATAAACCGTCGAGCTAATACGTTATTTTCAGGAGTGTTAGTTTGCGGATTATGCAAGGCTGGTCATATTTTAATTAATAATGAGAATGGAAATCGCTTTGGTCGATGTTCTCATGCTATCGCAGGGAATAAACGATGTGTTGCTAACGGATTCAAGTATAATGTCGTTGAGAATACATTACTAAAATATCTGAGGCATTTAGATTTTGGCAGTCTTAGCAATTCATCTCATGCAGCAGAAGTTGAAAATTTGAGCAGTGAATTAATTCATTATTCTAACTATCTTGCAAATGTTCAAAGAACAGTCGATTCTGTCGATATTCCAACTGAAACGGATTATAAGGTACTTAAAAATCTTGAGGCAAAAATTAGGGAATTACAAGGAAAAATTGATGATTTAAAAGCATTAGAGAATGTTAGTGTTAGTTATGAAGATATAGTAAAAAAAATAAATTATGAGTTGTTGGATGTTAGTAACATTGAGGTCAGGCAGGATTTCAATATAAAAATAAGAAAGATCATCAGAGAGATTCAAATACTAAAAATACAAAAAAATATTGTGTTAGTATCGGTTTCTTTTTACGTTAGTACTGATCTGCAATGGTTAACTATTAGTCTTAAAGAAGGTTTCCTATTAAGTAATACATATGTAGAAAACAAAACGTTAGTAGTTACACTTGGCGATGATGTAATGACATACGATATTGAAAAAGAACAGTATTTTTTAAATTCCAAACCGATTAGCAATGAAGAGGCATATGCATTATTTGGTTAACTTGTTTAGGAAGAAACCTCATTTTTTTTGAGCGTAGTTCAGGCATCCTTATACATTAAAATAAATTATACATAGTAAAAAATTGGCTCGTTTTTTTTATTGTTGAACGGAACCTTAACTGTGTATATCGAAAAATTGATAGTCCCCGTGTAATATTATTACAGACCTAAAGGCAGGTTCTTTAGCGAAGCTTGTCTTAAAATAAAGTGCTTTAAGCGTCAAAACTAAATGATTCACATATATTTTTTTATCCCTATAAATATCAGTAGATATTTATAGGGATAGAAGAAAAAAATGAAATGAATTTAAGTTATGTCCTATACTATATGTATAGTTTAAAATCCTGTTGGTGTACCCGTTAGTCGTGGGGTAATGATAAGAGCGTCATTATCCTTGGTATAATAAATTAAAACCTGATCCTATCGACAAGTAGATGGCAGATGAGTTGTTCAACAGAACGCAGTGCAAATGAAACCCGTGCAAATTTCCCGAGCGTAAATTCCAGACAATAAAGACGAAAACGCAGGAGTCACGGCAATGTGGCACTATAAAGAAATCGGATAATACCCCGTAGATTCCCTTGATAGACATATAAGGCCAATCCTTACCAAATGGTATAAGGGAGTCTATTACTTCTAATAGATTCTGTGGCGAATTTATACAAAATAGATCCGTCCAGAATTTGAGAAGTACTTAGATGCTTATAGGAGTTATTCATACAGCTTTTATAAGAAGAGTAGTGATGAGCTACGACCGTTGCAAAGAATGGCGATAGGAAGAAACAGGGCAACCCGCTTCCGCTTGAGTACAATATAGTTGTATCCAAAATTCGCTGTATGAAATGTTGATGGGTATCAGCGTCAAGAAGTACAAATTAATTGTATATCTTGAATATCTTCCCCCCGCGGTGGGGGATCGAAATGTATCCAAGAAATCCCGTCAAGAGGTAACGCTGTTAAAGCTAATCAATATTTGATAAATGCCCTTTCAAAAAATTAATATCCAATGAATTGATATTCGAGTTGAAGCGAACGCCGTGAGATTCAATCGAATGAAATTCCTGGCTCGCTTGTAAAGCGGGACAGTCAAAAAACAACATTAAATGGAAATATTAATTCAATCAGATATCGTTAGGATTGAAAGGAATGATCTCTGCTTGTAGAGATCTCTTGCTATGATCTCCTAATTAATTGTGTCATGTACCTTAATAGTCACAACTTCCACCTTTCACTACCTTGGGTAGGTTTGTTAACGGTGATTGGTGGAAGTACTCATTGTGCTAATTAATTTTGTTAATAATCATCACTACAGCACCAATGACATTGATACTTTTCATATCTTCAAAAGCGACTGCGATTGACGGATAATTGTCATTATCACTCAGTAAGCGTACTCCCTCCATGAGCACCTGTACTCTCTTAAACAAATAATTCCCGCTCTGTTTTAATACAACAAGTTTATTATCGGTTAAATTTTTATCGTTAGTATCAATGAGTAGTACTGCACCCGTAAGAAAAGTAGGGGTCATTACATCGGTATTAACCCTGATAGCACGCAGAGAGTGTAAATCCTTCACATCAAGCAGTTGAGCATCAAGATTCAACATTTCATCGGCATGATCAATAAAAGGTACATGTATGACATCTGAATCAGTGCTGCTCATGCTCGATTGCTGGCCTGTAGCCAGCCACTCAATAGATACATTGCCTGCTTTTGCCAAGAGTACCAAGTTATCCAGTGTAGGGCTTGATGAGCCGTGCATGTAGTTGTGAACAGTACTATAGCCAATACCCGCACGTTTTGAGAACTCTCTACCCGTTGTTCCAAGTGCTGCTATGACGTGCTTTAAGCGTTCACTGAACTCTTTAGTACTCTGCTTTTTATTGTTCATTCTATCGCCATTCAACTTAAGGAACTGTATTCCTAATTCGATTTGACATGTTCATTTTATTGATCAATCATATTCATGATTAAGTAATGAGTGATCATAATGAAGAATCATAAACAAGAAGGATCTCAAAAAAAGGAATCAAATGCCAGTACTCGAAACTGGCATCGGGCCGATGTACTCGCAGCTATACGCAAAAAAGGTAGTTCGTTGGCTAAGTTGTCCCGAGACAACGGCTTGCATGAACGAACGCTATACAACGCCCTTGAGAGACATTGGCCTAAAGGTGAGAAGATCATTGCAGATTATATCGGTGTAACTCGAGAGGAAATCTGGCCTGAACGTTACAATAATAGTGAGGAATAAATTGTGGCATACGCAACATATACAGTGGTTTGTCCGCATTGTGGAAGTACCACAACAGTAAACACCGGAATTAAAAGCAGTGGTACAGGTGTAGGTTCGTGCGGGGCATGTAGAAAACTTGTCAGAGTAGAGGTTGACTCTCTCGGTAATATAAAGCGAGTATTAAAATAATAAGGTAAAATAAAAATGAAGAAACTACAGTTTTTTGTTTATATGGGATTTTGCTTAATCATGGTGTTCATGGTTTATAGTTATTTCAGTACATTCAATGAACCAGGGATGTCATTTGCTACAGTATTACTTGCATTAGTTACTTTAGCATTTTGGAGTATGGTTATGATCATCTCATTTTGGTGGTCAATTGTAGCCATTCCTTCTATGCAAGAAAACTACCCCGCATTAATGCAAAAACTTCCAAAGTTTTTTAATAACTTTCTTCTACCTATCATCATTGTCATTTTATTATTAATAGCTGGGCAGGCTAATGTATATATGATGAATGTACAAGGAAAGAATCTTGGCTTTAGGAGCGAAGATCAATTCTCTGAAGCGAAGAGTGCCGGGATCTTTAACAGAGAAAAGTGGCTTGAAGTTAAAGCTAAGCAAGATGAGTCAATGAAATTAGCCGATAAATATGCCGCCGCTGTAGCATTAGAAAAAAAGAACAAAGACTACATCGAAAGTAAGATTAATAGTCTCGACAAGAGCAGTGGTAAATACTTAGTAGCTGAAAATATCTACAAGCAACATGGTGTTTGGGTCGATGATTACATTGCTGTTCAAAAGAAGTCATGCTCACGTGAATTCAATCGACTGTTAGCTGCAAATGCAGCGTCTGAGCAAGCCATTAAGTACTGGAATGAAACATCGGATGCTTTGAGGCAAAGCGGAACATCCCCGTTTGCTGGCGGGAGGAGTCCTACTACTGATCCCGAAATTCAAAGAACCAGGAATGACATCGATTTTGCACGTGCTCAATTAGAAAAATGTGGCGTAGCTCATCTTAATGAGATAGAACATCGTGTTACAGTACAAATCGATAATTAAAATAGGCTTATTACTATGTATTATAAAGTGATGGTTATAAGTTCAAGCTTACTATTTTGTTTATCGGCCTCTGGTGAGGAACTTAAGCAAAATATTGATAGTACATTACAAAAATGCAAGTTGGATGCTGTTAGCATTATTGACTCACAGAATTGCTATATTAAAGCTACTGCAGCGTGGGATGCTGAGCTTGGGAATCAGTACAAACTGCTAATGAAAGATCAGCCTGAAAATGTGCGTACTACGCTAAGAGATTCACAAAGGCAATGGATAAAATACAGAGATTCGTATAATAAAGGAATTGAGGCTTTTTATCAAAAAGAAGAGGGTACAATCTGGAGTTTAATTGCGGCTGAAAGCAAAATGAATATCATCCGCGATAAAACATTAGATCTTTATCGACTAAGGAATAGTACAAATCTTGGTGGTTGATGTTAAAAGGTAGCGTAGGCTACCTTTTTTATTGGCATCGATGCGTCAGGGCTGGTGGAAAACCGCTATTAATAATTCTTGAAGTACTTTCATCGCTCCATTCACAAAGAAGAACACCGAACATAATATAATCATCCGTTTTTTTATCAAAGTACATGTGCATCATTCTATGGAGTAAGCGTTCGGTCTCACTGAAGTATCTATGAATCATAGCTTATTTCTTATTCAATCTGTTTGTAACTTTGAAACTTTAGAAATAGTTGCTCTTGAACAACCCAATAACTCCTGAATTCGATTCCAGCTTTTACCGTCTGAAAGCAATTCCTTTACCTTCATTCTGAGATTTTCATCTACAGGACGTCCTTTGTATTTTCCTTCACTTTTAGCTTTCTCAATTCCCTGTTTTTGGCGACGTCTGCGATCTTCATAATCTTTACGGGCGAATGCTGCCAGAAAATCTAACATCATTGTATTCATTGATTCGAACATGCGAGAAGTTAGTGAATCAGTACTTCCTTTCAATAATTGGTAGCTGGTAGGAAGATCTAACGATACAACTCGAATTCCTTTTGATTCGATTAGAGAGCGAAGAGTTTTCCAATCATCAGTAGTCAGCCTGGCCAGGCGGTCTACCTGTTCACATAGAAGTACGTCGCCTGATTCTGCGATATCAAGTAACTGGAAAAGTTGAGGACGTTGCAATGTTGCACCAGAAACATTCTCGATAAAGTACTTTGAAACTTTCATTCCATGTGTACCTACAAATTCATCAAGTTCCTCTTTCCCACGCAGAGCATTTTGTTCACTGGTTGAAGCCCGTAAATATCCCCAAATACGCATTGTAAACTCCTAAGGTTCATTTTACTTGGTTTAGTATATTTGGTCCTTTTTAAGTTGTAAAATCGATTTAGTGAACCACTTCACAAAGATAAATTACAGGTCTGGTTGGGGTATACCTATCCAGAACTATCGGGAAAATAGTTCTGTCCAAGATCATGCCATATTCTTGAACCCAATTATTGAGCTTAATTTGATGGTTTTTTACTTATATATGTTCTATCCCTATCGGGACTGAATGGTATAATCTAATACGTTTAATATTAACATTTTTGAGTTCAAGGATTTGTAATGAGATTACCCGTAACAGTGTATGTACTAATATCAGCTACATTTTTCATTTTTTTATTTGCGTTAGGGGCTAATTATCCTGAGATCGTGAAAAATACTAAAATTTCGGATTGGGCGTCTGCCATATTCAATGGCATTGTAGCTGTAATGGCAATTGTTGCATATAATGTAGCTAAAGATTGGAAGTTAGGTCTAACTGAAAAGGAAGCAATTACTGAGGGAGTGAATTTAAAGACAAATATTATCCCTAATGTAAAATACAAGGCAATGGAGATTATTTCAGCCAATCACTTGAAATGGAGGTTTTTAGGAAATGAAGAAGATCTTTTTTATGATGAGTCAGATGTAAAGAGCTTCTTTTCAAGCATTAATGAATTATACATGGAATTAGATGAATTCACTGAAGAATTAAGGAAATTAAATGGTTCTATTGTCTTGATTAATACATATAATTGGAATTTATGTTCATCCAAGAGTCCACTGTTAGATACTATTGTCAATAGTGAAGATCCACTATATATTACTTGTCATTCTTTAGTTTCCCATCTTAATGAATGTTTGGGAGATGCTGGGATGTATTTTAAAAAGGGAAAAGAAATACCAAGTATATTACATTCTTCTAATCCGGCAGAAATAAAATGCATCATTGATGTTTTGAATAAGTTCATGATAAATTCAGAATTTCGAAATAAATTATTATCTAAAATTAATTTCATTATTGATACGAGAGAAAAGGTTTTAGATGCGGTGAGGGACTTATCAATTCCTACGGAGAGTATACATAATTTAATAGAACCAAAAGATTGAGGTATATTTTTATGTTGATAAGTTTACATAATTTAAGTTAGAGAGAACGTGATATTTTATTTTAAAGCCCAATGGATTTCCATTGGGCTTTTCATTATCAATGTTTTTTCTTTCTTGCAATAAAAGCTTTACCTATGATCGCCGCAAAACCAATACATGACTCAAGGCCTTTTTTATCTGCAAACTCAATTAAATAATGTCCGATTTTTTGTTCATTAAAACCTTCCTTTATTAAAAGGTTGGTAATTTCATCAAGATCTAATTGATTGTTTCCCTCAATATCATAATCAAAGGAACCCTGATGGACTGTGTTGTGAAGTTGAGTCTCGAATGATAATGCCGAAGATTCAGTTTGTTGCCTTGGTTCAATATTACTTAAGTCTGGTCTGTTAACTTTTTTAATGTCACCAATTTTACTCTTAATTAAAATGGTTTGTCCAAAAACAAGTTTCAACCATTGCCAAGAATGAATTTTTGTAGTCCACGCTTCACTCTGGAGTACATTAGCTTTCCCAAGACCCAAAACATAATGTTCGCCATGGCTATTTATTGCCAGACTATCACTTTGAGTTTGTGGAGCGTTCCATTTATTTATATTGGGGTAATTGAAATTAGTAGTTGCTTTACCTTCGGATATTTTATTCAGTCGTATAGATTCATCGATAATATATTTGCTATCCTGAATATCCCATTTAGGCATATCATTGTAACAACCAAAAATAGCCCCAGCCATGCTTGCAATTGAATCAGTATCAGTACCTAAAGTATTAACGCAGGCAATGACTGCTTCATAAGGAGTGGTGTCTTTAAAAAAATGGCATAGAAGGCTACTGGCAAGAGCAGTGTTTGTTGCTGCACCCCTTCTTGATTCTTTATCACACTCTAAGGCACTTATAGCAACCTTATATTTGCTTTCTGGATCATTAACATTATTAGAAGCAGTAACGGCTTTTGATAAGAAGTTCTTAGTTTCAATTATAATGCTATTAACTTCGTCAACAATGTTTTTATTGCTTATTATTTCCCAATTAGGAAGCCAGAAATTTTTCAGCTCATAAATGCTATTAATAATGTCGGGTATTTTTGCAAAGTCGTCTATTATATTTTCAAGTTCGGAAACATTTGCAGGTCGATCGTTAATTAAAGCATATTGCAAAGCATCTGCATGTAAAATTGCTCCGCAAACTGCAATGAGATGTCCGTGGGTAACAAGAGAGTCTTTAACAACTGATGCAGTATATGCCTTTTGAGACAAATTTTTACAGCTCCAGACATGAGGCTGTATTCTCATGGCTGTGCCATTACCACCTGCATTAATGTATTCAGTACCATCGCTTTTATAGAAATTAGAAAACCAAGTAATATCCTTACGCATAAGATGGGATGCAGCCCATTTTGTAGCACGTCCTGCACCTAATGCATAAGATAACCAAACTGGAAGTTCAATTTTAGCGAATGACTCAATATCAAACTCGCCGTTATCTCTGATTGCTCTCGATACAGCTAATCTTAATTGGGTATCATCGGAATAAGTTCCTGCAGGTAGATTTACAGTTACACCTGAGTATCCACCTATTTTTCTATTCCAACTAACAGGCTTCAATAAATAGCTATCACCTATTCTACGCTTTAATCCATTCTCATCGGTAAGTTCTGAAATCCAACCGATTGCATCACCAGCTGCCGCCCACAGTGCAGAGTTTATCGTTTTTTGCTCTCTGATTATGTTCATTTCACCCTCTTAAAAAGTGTTAGGCACACCGGTAAACTTTTCTGGGCAAATAGTAACATTTACCTGACCAAAACCCAAGCTAACTAACGTCCCGTGTATCGAAGCTGCTTGTTCTCGATCTTGAACATATACACGTTGAAGAAAGCTCATATTTAGCGGGTTTGGATATAAAACTTCTGCTTGTTCACAAGTGGCAAGGTTCATTGGCCTTCCATTCCGGGCAACGACGTTACCACTCCAGCGTGTCACTCTATCATTAAACATTGCCTGCAACCCGCTAAGGTCTGTTGCCCTTGATACCCCTGTATATATATTGTTAGTGGTTGTGAAATATACACCAGGGTGAGTTAAGATAACTGGGTCGAAAGACATAATACACCACCATCGATCAAGGCACGTGTATCTTTTCCTGGCTGAACGAAAATAATGAGTGTTTATCTCACTGATCGACATATTTATGTAATCTAACCAATTTTCATCTTTGTTAAATGTATCTTGTGCCTCTTTGCGTTCGGTAGATACAGGTGTTGCTATATGACTTAGATATTGCTCTTCATCTAAAGCTTTCCTTGAAAGTACTAATTTAGTACTTGCACACCCGGTCAATCCTCTTTCGGTAGTAAAATGCAAGACCTCTATTATTCCATTTCTGCTAATGAATTCCTGAATGCTCATTATAATATCACCTCATCAAATGTTCCATCCGTGAAATAATCTACTAAATCTGTTTTTTCTGATTCTTTATATCCGATGATAACTGATTCTCTTGCTCTGCTGATTGCCATAGCAAGTAATCGCCGTAATTGTTGCAGTTTATCATCAGATTCTTCATCTTGATGCTGCATATTAGCTTCACTTAGCCCCAAAATAATCACATGGTCGAATTCAAGACCTTTTGCTGAATTCATGGTTGATAATGCAATGTTTTCTGGGCCTCTTGACCATATTTTATTTTTGGTGATGGTTATGTAAGGTAGTTTCCTGGTATTCAATGCTTTTTCAATCTCTGAAAACCAATTACCGCCTTTTGGCTTAAGGAAAGCAACAGACTCTTTGCTGAGGTCAACCTTTTGGTCTATATAATCAAGAGCATATTTTAATTGCTGTGAATATAGTCCTTTACATACAACTGGCTTTGGTCCATGTCTCGTTGCCTGCCTGAAATCGCTTATACTTCCATCATCATCAATTGTTAAACCATGCGTAATTGATGCTGCAAACTCTGCTATTTCAATTGTGTTTCTGTGATTTTCACCCAGTCTGAAATAGGCTGCGTTCCTCATGTCCAATCCAGTTTCAGTCCAAGTAAAACCTCGAGGATATAACCGCTGTATAGTATCTATAACAAAAGTTAAGTAATAATCATCACTCAAATGGTTCAGTATGGCTCGAATTTGATTTGCAGAGAAGTCCTGTGTTTCATCTACAACAATGATATCGTAATTAAGGCATGGGTTACTTATCATCTTTTCGCATTGTGTATGCCAGTCATCTAAACCACGATTACTTAGATACTGTTCGTACTCTCTTATAATATCTATTAACTGCTGACGAGTGGTTCTTGTTACTTGGGGAGATAAGCCTCGACCCGTTCTCTCTACTGTAAGATATCTTTCTAATTCATTACTGCGAAACCGCCCACGAGCATAATCAATTTCACCAAGTATAAAATCGATATCATAGCCTAAATTAGTACATCCTCTACATAGATATGAATCACGCTCTCTTTCTTCGATCAAAGAAGTTCCAATATATCTTCTCGCCCAGTTAGCGAATGTATCATTTTCAACTTCTACAGGAATAGCACCTGTTTGAATACTATCATTGATCAATCCTTCAATATATCCAGACAATGTTCGGTTAAAAGAAAGAACTAAGGTTTTAATTGGGTTTTGATTGTTATCAATTCTTCTCCGGAATGATAGTGTGTTAACTATAGCGGTCAAACGAAGTAAAGCACTTGTGGTTTTCCCACTGCCTGCAGCACCACGAATAACAACAACTCCAGATATATTCCGACTAACTATAGGTAATTGTTCTCTTGTTGCTTGATGATTAGATAAAATTTTCAAAACTTTCTCCTTCTCCTTTTAACGGATTTCCATGAAAAATAGTTGTTGAATCAACAGCAAGATGAAGTGGTTTGCGAGTCAAGTCTCAACTTGCACAATTTCAGCCAATTCTTATTTTTTTACTACTCTATCATGGGTTTTGTTTGATTTAGATCGCATAAAAAGTAGTTAAGTTAGGTTCTTCATACTTACTATAAAATAACTTTACTAATCACCATCAGCTCAATGAGTGTGAAGCCTTGTTGTCTGTCCATATCTGCTCCTTATGCAAAGTGGCGCTACTTTGTCAGCGGGAAAGAGCAGAAACGAGAGGCAAAAAAGGGAACGGGAAGGAGGCTTCAGAGAATTTATTCAGTGTTGCAGGGAAGAACAGCGGATCTGCGAGCGGGGCTGAAATTCCCCTCTCCGGGTGGAGAGGGGAGAATGCGTTATTTGAAGCGCATTGAGAGGTCGAGGGCGCGAACGTGTTTGGTCAACGCGCCGACGGAGATGTAATCCACGCCGGTTTCGGCGAATTCACGGATCGTTTCGAAAGTGACGTTCCCGGATACTTCAAGCTGGGCCCGGCCGTTAGTCAGTTTTACCGCCTCGCGCATCTGCTCTGTTTCGAAGTTATCGAGCATGATGATATCGGCCCCGGCCTTGATCGCCTGCTCCAGCTCTTCCAGGCTTTCGACCTCTACTTCGACAGGCACATCCGGGTGTAGCCAGAAGGCTTTCTCCACCGCCTGACGCACGGAGCCAGAGGCAATAATGTGGTTCTCTTTAATCAGGAAGGCGTCGGATAAGCCCAGGCGATGGTTTGCGCCGCCGCCGCACAGCACCGCATACTTCAGCGCGGTGCGCAGGCCCGGCAGCGTTTTGCGGGTATCCAGCAGCTGGGTGCGGGTACCGGCCAGCAGGTCAACGTAGCGACGCACTTCACTGGCCACGCCAGAGAGCGTTTGTACAAAATTGAGCGCGGTACGTTCGCCGGTCAGCAAGACGCGGGAAGGACCGTCCAGTTCAAACAGCGGCTGGTTTGCCGTAATTGCCTCGCCGTCTTCAACGTGCCAGATAATCTGCACATCATCACCCGCCAGCTGGGTAAAGACCTCTTCAACCCAACGCTTGCCGCAAAAAACGCCGTCTTCACGGGTGATAATGACCGCGTGCGAACGCGTCTCTTTTGGCAACAATTGTGCGGTAATATCCTTATCAGCGTTAACGTCACCGCCCAGATCTTCTTTCAAAGCATGGGAGACGCTTGCCGGAATATCCATATTAATACGTTCCAGAAGCGCTTCACGTCGGTGGTCGGGGTTGTAGCGGCGAGGCGGCATGATAAAACTCCAAATTGGTAACGAATCATAATATTGAAACATGCTACTCTGAACCGAGTCATTGCACCATACAGAAGGAGTTCCAGCATGTTGTTAGAAAACGGATGGCTGGTGGATGCGCGGCACGTGCCCTCGCCGCACCACGATTGCCGCCCGGAGGATGAAAAGCCCACACTGCTGGTGGTTCATAATATTAGTCTCCCGCCGGGTGAATTTGGCGGCCCGTGGATCGATGCGTTATTCACGGGAACGATTGATCCCGATGCTCATCCCTTCTTTGCTGAAATTGCACATCTGCGCGTATCGGCTCACTGCCTGATTCGTCGCGATGGTGAAGTGGTTCAGTATGTTCCCTTTGATAAGCGCGCCTGGCATGCCGGCGTGTCGATGTATCACGGGCGCGAACGGTGCAACGATTTTTCTATCGGAATCGAACTGGAAGGCACAGATACGACGCCCTACACCGATTCACAGTATCAACAGCTAGCGGCTGTGACCCGCACGCTTATCGGACTCTACCCGGCTATCGCCGACAATATCACGGGACACAGTGATATAGCCCCGGAGAGAAAAACCGATCCCGGCCCGGCCTTTGACTGGCCCCGGTTTCGCGCCATGCTCACCGCGTCGTCAGAATAAGGAGATACCATGACGTTGTTTACCATGCTGCTGGTTATGATCGCTGAACGCCTGTTCAAGCTCGGCGAGCACTGGCATCTGGATCACCGGCTGGAGGTATTATTCCGCCGTATCAAACATTTTTCCATGCTGCGCACGCTGCTGATGATGGCAGGGGTGATGGTCATTACGTTCCTGCTCCTGCGTTCGCTGTACGGACTCTTTTTCAACGTGCCGCTGCTGGTGGTGTGGATCCTGCTTGGGGTGCTGTGCATTGGCGCAGGCAAGGTGCGTTTACACTATCACGCATACCTGAAAGCCGCCTCCCGTGACGATGCCCATGCGCGCGGTGCCATGGCGAGCGAGCTGACGATGATCCACGGCGTGCCGCCGGACTGCGACGAGCGCGAATTCCTGCGCGAGCTGCAAAACGCGCTGCTGTGGATTAACTTCCGTTACTACCTTGCGCCGCTGTTCTGGTTTGTAGTGGGTGGTCCGCTGGGGCCGGTACTGCTGATGGGATATGCGTTCCTGCGCGCCTGGCAGACGTGGCTTGCCCGTTATCTGACGCCGCATGAACGCCTGCAGTCCGGTATTGACGCCATCCTGCACGTGATCGACTGGCTCCCGGTGCGTCTGGTCGGCGTGGTGTACGCGTTAATTGGTCACGGTGAAAAAGCGCTGCCCGCATGGTTCGCTTCTCTTGCCGATCGCCATACGTCGCAGTACCAGGTGCTAACGCGTCTGGCGCAGTTCTCGCTGGCGCGTGAGCCGCATACCGACAAGATTGAAACGCCGAAAGCCGCTGTCTCCATGGCGAAGAAAACGTCGTTTGTGGTGGTGGTTATCGTGGCGCTGCTGACTATCTACGGCACGCTGGTGTAGGCCAGCGCGCCGCAAAGGCTAAAGCGTATCCGCGGGCGGGATGCCGAAATCAGGCATCCCGCTTTCATTCCAGCGGACAAGCTTCAGTCGGGTATGGCGATTCGGATCGTACAGCGGGTCGCCCTCAATTTCGGTGTAATTCCGCGCGTGATACACCAGCACATCTTCCCCTTCCGGCGTTTGCGTAAAACTGTTGTGGCCCGGGCCGTACTGACGATTTTCGTAGCTGGTAACGAACACCGGATGGGGGGATTTGTGCCAGTTTGCCGGGTTTTGCGGATCGGCATTCAGGTCTATCCACAGTAGACCCATGCAGTAGTTCTCGTCGGTAGCGCTGGCGGAATAGCTGATAAACAGCTTATCGCCGTGAACCAGTACCGCCGGGCCTTCGTTAACCCAAAATCCGCGACGCTCCCAGTCATACTCCGGCTTGCTGAGCATCACCGGCTCGCCTTTCAGCGTCCACGGGGTCTCCATTTCACACAGATAAAGATTGGAGTTACCGGTGATGTCCGGCGCTTTTTGCGCCCACAGATACCAGCGTTTCCCCTGATGAACAAAGGTGGTGGCGTCCAGAGCGAAGGTATCGAAAGGCGTTTTGATTTGCCCTTTCTCCACCCACGTTCCGGTGAGCGGATCGCCGTCGGCACATTCAATGGCGAACATACGGTGCTGGAACATTCCGAGCGCGTCGAGCGCCTGGGTGTGCGTTGCAGCAAAATAGATGTACCACTTCCCGTTGATGTGGTGCAGTTCCGGCGCCCAGATCAGCTGGCTCATCGGGCCGGTGTTGGGTTTGCGCCAGACCACCACTTCTTCGGCATTACGTAAGCCTTCCAGAGACTCTGCGCGGCGGATCGCCAGCCTGTCGTACTCCGGCACGGAGGCGATAAAGTAGTACTGCCCCTCATGTCGTAAAATGTACGGATCGGCGCGTTGTTCAATAAACGGGTTTGGCCAGGTTTGCATTTGGCTTTCCTTATTTCGTCTCAGCGACTTTGAGTTCCTGATAATCATTCAGCTCGCGGTAGTTATTGCGACGCTTTTCCAGATCGGACTGGATCTGCTTCATGGTTTCGCGGTCCACTTTCAGCAGGCGCACTACGCCAGCGGTAACTAAGTATCCAATGCCGGGAATGACGGTAAAGAGCAGCACGATCCCATTAATGGCGTCCGCGCTCTGCGCTTTTGCGCCCGCGTCATAGCCGTACCAGGAGAGCAGGAAGCCGACCATCGCCCCGGCAATCGCCAGCCCCAGCTTCAGGAAGAAGATGTTGCCGGAGAAGCTGATCCCGGTGATGCGCTTACCGGTCTTCCACTCGCCGTAGTCGTCCACGTCGGCCATCAGCGACCAGTGCAGCGGAGACGGGATCTGGTGCAGGATGTTCAGCAGGAAGTAGAGCACCACGATGGTGGCGGTGGCTTTCGGGTCGAAGAAATAAAAGGCGGTTGAGAAAATCGCCAGAACGATATTGGTCCAGAAGAAGACCTTGAGCTTGCACCAGCGGTCGGTCAGCACTTTTGCCAGCACGCTGCCGAGCATCATGCCGACCACGCCCAGGCTGATAAACAGCGTGGCGAAATGGGTGCTCTGGCCCATCACCCAGGTGACGTAATACATGGTGGCCGCCATGCGAATAAAGCCCGGGCAGACGTTGCACAGGGTCAGGAGCAGAATACGTACCCACTGGTCGTTCTTCCACACGTCTTTCAGATCGTTTTTCAGCTCGTCGTTGGTCTGTACCGCCGGGCGCACGCGCTCGCGCACGGTGGCGAAGCAGAACAGGAACATGCAGGTTCCAATCAGCGCCAGAACGGTCATCGCCATCTGATAGCCTTTGGCTTTGTTATCCCCGCCAAACCAGTCGGCCATCGGCAGCAGCGTTAATGAGAGCAGCAGCGTGGCGATGCCGACCAGCACGAAGCGATACGACTGGCAGGCCACGCGCTCCTTTGGATCGTTGGTGATCACCCCGCCCAGCGAGCAGTAGGGAATGTTGATGGCCGTATAGGTTAAAGAGAGCAGGAAGTAGGTGACAAACGCATAGATAACTTTGCTGTTATAGCTCCACTCCGGCGTGGTGAACATCAGAATGCTGAACAGCGCGTAGGGGAAAGCGATCCACAGCAGCCATGGACGAAACCGACCATATTTGCTGCGGGTACGGTCAGCAATCGCGCCCATGATCGGGTCCGTTACGGCGTCAATCACCCGTACGGAAAGCAGCAGCACGCCAACCAGCGCAGGGGCGAGGCCAAAAATATCCGTATAAAAATAGTTAACAAACAGCATGATGGCGCCGAAGATGATGTTGCATCCCGCGTCTCCCATCCCATAGCCGATCTTTTCTTTTACTGACAGTGTGTTGTTATCCATCGACAGCTCTCCGGTTTACGGTATGGAGAGAATTATTTGCTGGCAAAGGAATATATGCGTTGCAGTATCAGGGCGGTGATATGGATAAATGCGCTGTGGGCGTGAAAGTGTGAGGGAGATAACAACGCGCGGCACCCGCAAAAGCAGGCGCCGCGGAGAGAGGCTTAGTGTGCTTTCATGGCATTACGGCTTTTCTGGCTGAAGAGATAGCCCACGCCAAGGATCGCAATCCAGACCGGGATCAGGTAGACGGAAATCGCCATACCCGGCGTGATCAGCATGATCACCAGCACGGCCGCCATGAACACCAGGCACACCCAGTTGCCCAGCGGATAGAGCAGGGCAGGGAAGCGGGTGGTGACGCCCTGCTGCTGCTTGGCGCGGCGAAACTTCATGTGCGCCAGGCTGATCATCGCCCAGTTGATGACCAGGGCAGAGACCACCAGTGCCATCAGCAGGCCAAACGCCGATTCCGGTGCCATATAGTTAATGAGCACGCACAGCGCGGTCACAACCGCCGAAACCAGAATTGTGTTTACCGGCACGCCGCGTTTATCGACGTTGAGCAGCGCTTTAGGCGCGTTGCCCTGCTGGGCCAGGCCGAACAGCATGCGGCTGTTGCAGTATACGCAGCTGTTGTAAACGGAGAGCGCTGCTGTCAGAACAACCACGTTGAGTGCGTTTGCTACAAAGGTATCGCCCAGCTCGTGGAAGATCAGCACAAACGGGCTGGTGTCGGCGGTCACGCGCGTCCACGGCAGCAGGGAGAGCAGCACGGCCAGCGAGCCCACATAGAAGATCAGAATGCGGTAGATAACCTGGTTAGTGGCTTTTGGAATGCTTTGCTCCGGGTTGTCGGCTTCAGCGGCGGTGATGCCCACCAGCTCGAGTCCGCCGAAGGAGAACATGATGATGGCCATCATCATCACGAGGCCCGTCATGCCGTGAGGCAGGAAGCCGCCCTGTTCCCAGAGGTTGCGCACGGTTGCCTGCGGGCCGCCGTTGCCGCTGAACAGCAGCCAGCCGCCAAAGATAATCATCGCCACAACGGCAATGACCTTGATGATAGCGAACCAGAACTCCATCTCACCGAACACTTTTACGTTGGTCAGGTTAATGGCGTTAATAATGACGAAGAAAGCCGCTGCGGAGGCCCAGGTTGGGATCTCGGGATACCAGAACTGAATGTATTTCCCGACGGCGGTAAGCTCGGCCATGGCAACCAGAACGTACAGCACCCAGTAGTTCCAGCCCGAGGCGAAACCGGCAAAGCTGCCCCAGTATTTATAGGCAAAGTGGCTGAAGGAGCCTGCGACCGGCTCTTCAACGACCATTTCACCCAGCTGGCGCATAATCAGAAAGGCAATAAAGCCGGCAATCGCGTAACCCAAAATAATGCCGGGACCGGCTGACTGGATAACGGATGCGCTGCCCAGAAACAGGCCAGTACCAATCGCACCGCCCAGTGCGATGAGCTGTATATGGCGGTTTTTAAGCCCGCGCTTTAGCTGATCGCCGTGCTGTTGAGCTTCCATTTGAAACCTCGTGTGTGGTTGTTATGTTCACGCTGTGCGTGTGTAATTATGAAAATCCATATTCTGTATTTATTTCTTTACGGTTAACGAGACCGAAAAAAGCGGACATGACTTCCGTAAGCGCAAGAATAGTGGTAAGCGCCTGCGAATGCACCTGCTTTATGAAGGGGTGATGACGACTTGAATAAAAAGAAAGCATTTGTAAATCGGCCCGCTCATTCTTCCTAACCCAACCTATAGAATAGAAATGCTCCGTAAGTGGGCGAATTTTCATTATTTGCCTTGTTGAATCGCTTCAGATTGCAAAAACCCTCGTTTCATTATGGTTAAATCTCCCTCTTAAGGAGTAATCAACTCATTTGTGCAAAGTTACATTTCTGAAACGTTATTTCTGTAAGGTTGTTAAAATGTGCAGGGTTTACTGATTTCAATCAAAACCAATATGGACAGAAGGTGAATACTTTGTTACTTTAGCGATACGAAATAGAAATTGGTAAGACCAATTGACTCCGGGCAAAAAGGCGTAAGACAGGGAATATGGCCTACAGCAAAATTCGCCAACCAAAACTATCTGATGTGATTGAGCAGCAGCTGGAGTTTTTAATCCTCGAAGGGACTCTGCGCCCGGGTGAGAAACTTCCGCCAGAACGCGAGCTGGCAAAACAGTTCGACGTTTCACGTCCCTCTCTGCGTGAGGCGATTCAACGTCTCGAAGCAAAGGGCTTGCTGCTTCGTCGCCAGGGCGGCGGAACCTTTGTGCAAAACAGCCTGTGGCAGAGCTTCAGCGATCCGCTGGTAGAACTTCTCTCTGACCACCCAGAATCCCAGTTTGACCTGCTTGAGACCCGTCACGCGCTTGAAGGTATTGCGGCCTATTATGCCGCCCTTCGGAGCACTGATGAAGATCGCGTGCGTATCCGCGAACTGCATCAGGCCATTGAACGGGCACAGCAGTCCGGCGATTTAGACGCCGAGTCCAGCGCCGTCGTCCAGTATCAAATCGCCGTCACCGAAGCGGCCCACAACGTGGTGCTCCTCCATCTGCTACGCTGCATGGAGCCCATGCTGGCCCAGAACGTTCGTCAGAATTTTGAATTGTTGTATGCCCGTCGGGACATGCTCCCACTGGTAAGCAACCATCGCACCCGAGTATTCGAGGCGATAATGGCCGGGGAACCGGAGCAGGCGCGCGAAGCGTCGCACCGACATCTGGCTTTCATTGAGGAAATCTTGCTGGACCGCAGCCGTGAACAATCGCGTCGCGAACGTTCATTACGCCGCATACAGCAACGAAAGGATTAAGCGCCAGGTACTTTTAGAGCGCGGCAACTAAACGCAGAACCTGTCTTATTGTGCTTTTGGTTGTTCAAATAGTTCGGGTTATATCGCGGCGGCAAGCGCGCGAATCCCCGGGAGCATAGCGAACTATGTGACCGGGGTGAGAAAGCGCAGCCAACAAAGAGATAACCCGAAATATTAAGAACAAAGAGCACAATGGGACAGGTTCCAGACAAATCAACGTATTAGATAGATAAGGAATACCCCCATGTCAGAACGTCTCCAAAATGACGTGGATCCGATCGAAACTCGCGACTGGCTACAGGCGATCGAATCGGTCATCCGTGAAGAAGGTGTTGAGCGCGCTCAGTATCTGATTGATCAGCTGCTTTCTGAAGCCCGCAAAGGCGGTGTGAAGGTTGCTTCAGGTGCAGGGGCTAGCAACTACGTAAACACGATTGCCGTCGAAGACGAACCGGAATACCCGGGCAATCTGGATCTGGAACGTCGTATCCGTTCTGCAATCCGCTGGAACGCCATCATGACCGTTCTGCGCGCATCCAAGAAAGACCTGGAACTGGGTGGCCACATGGCGTCCTTCCAGTCTTCTGCAACCGTTTACGAAGTGTGCTTCAACCACTTCTTCCGTGCAGCGAACGAGAAAGACGGCGGCGATCTGGTGTACTTCCAGGGCCACATCTCTCCGGGCATCTATGCACGTGCATTCCTGGAAGGTCGTCTGACTGAAGAGCAGATGAACAACTTCCGTCAGGAAGTTCACGGTAAAGGTCTGTCTTCTTACCCGCACCCTAAACTGATGCCTGAATTCTGGCAGTTCCCGACCGTATCTATGGGTCTGGGCCCAATCGGTGCGATCTATCAGGCTAAATTCCTGAAATACCTGGAACACCGTGGTCTGAAAGACACCTCTGAGCAGACCGTTTACGCCTTCCTGGGCGACGGCGAAATGGATGAGCCAGAATCCAAAGGTGCGATCACCATCGCAACCCGTGAGAAGCTGGACAACCTGTGCTTCATCATCAACTGTAACCTGCAGCGTCTGGATGGTCCGGTAACCGGTAACGGCAAGATCATCAACGAACTGGAAGGCATCTTCGCAGGTGCTGGCTGGAACGTGATCAAAGTCATGTGGGGCGGTCGTTGGGATGAACTGCTGCGTAAAGACACCAGCGGTAAGCTGATCCAGCTGATGAACGAAACCGTTGACGGTGACTACCAGACCTTCAAATCCAAAGACGGTGCCTACGTTCGTGAGCACTTCTTCGGCAAATACCCTGAAACCGCAGCACTGGTTGCAGACTGGACTGATGAGCAGATCTGGGCTCTGAACCGCGGTGGTCACGATCCGAAGAAAGTCTACGCTGCACTGAAAAAAGCGCGCGAAACCAAAGGTAAAGCGACTGTAATCCTGGCCCATACCATCAAAGGTTACGGCATGGGTGATACCGCAGAAGGTAAAAACATCGCTCACCAGGTTAAGAAAATGAACATGGACGGCGTGCGTTATATCCGCGACCGTTTCAACGTTCCAGTGACCGATGAGCAGGTAGAAAACCTGTCTTACATCACCTTCCCGGAAGGTTCTGAAGAGCACAAGTACCTGCACGAACGTCGTCAGGCGCTGAAAGGCTACCTGCCAGCTCGTCAGCCTAACTTCACCGAGAAGCTGGAACTGCCAGCGCTGGAAGACTTCTCTCAGCTGCTGGAAGAGCAGAACAAAGAGATCTCCACCACTATCGCTTTCGTTCGTGCCCTGAACGTGATGCTGAAGAACAAGTCGATCAAAGATCGTCTGGTTCCAATCATCGCCGACGAAGCGCGTACTTTCGGTATGGAAGGTCTGTTCCGTCAGATCGGTATCTACAGCCCGAACGGCCAGCAGTACACCCCGCAGGACCGTGAGCAGGTTGCATACTACAAAGAAGACGAGAAAGGTCAGATCCTGCAGGAAGGTATCAACGAGCTGGGCGCAGGCGCATCCTGGCTGGCTGCTGCGACCTCTTACAGCACCAACAACCTGCCGATGATCCCGTTCTACATTTACTACTCCATGTTCGGGTTCCAGCGTATCGGTGACCTGTGCTGGCAGGCAGGCGACCAGCAGGCTCGCGGCTTCCTGGTAGGCGGTACCTCCGGTCGTACGACTCTGAACGGTGAAGGTCTGCAGCACGAAGATGGCCACAGCCACATTCAGTCTCTGACTATCCCTAACTGTATCTCTTACGATCCGTCTTACGCATACGAAGTGGCAGTCATCATGCATGACGGTCTGCAGCGCATGTACGGTGAAGCGCAAGAGAACATTTACTACTACATCACCACCCTGAACGAAAACTACCACATGCCGGCAATGCCAGCAGGTGCCGAGGAAGGTATCCGTAAAGGTATCTACAAACTCGAAACCATCGAAGGTAGCAAAGGTAAAGTTCAGCTGCTGGGCTCCGGCTCTATCCTGCGTCACGTACGTGAAGCTGCGCAGATCCTGGCGAAAGACTATGGCGTGGGTTCCGACGTGTACTCTGTGACCTCCTTCACTGAACTGGCGCGTGATGGCCAGGATTGTGAGCGCTGGAACATGCTGCACCCACTGGAAACTCCACGCGTTCCGTACATCGCTCAGGTGATGAACGACGCGCCAGCGGTGGCGTCGACTGACTATATGAAACTGTTCGCTGAGCAGGTTCGTACTTACGTTCCAGCTGATGATTATCGCGTTCTGGGTACTGACGGCTTCGGTCGTTCTGACAGCCGCGAAAACCTGCGTCACCACTTCGAAGTTGATGCTTCTTACGTGGTTGTAGCAGCACTGGGCGAACTGGCTAAACGTGGCGAAATCGATAAGAAAGTGGTTGCGGACGCAATCACCAAATTCAACATCGATGCAGAAAAAGTTAACCCGCGTCTGGCGTAAGAGGTAAAAGAATAATGGCTATCGAAATCAATGTACCGGACATCGGGGCTGATGAAGTTGAAATCACCGAGATCCTGGTCAAAGTAGGCGACAAAGTTGAAGCTGAACAGTCGCTGATCACCGTAGAAGGCGACAAAGCCTCTATGGAAGTCCCGTCTCCTCAGGCTGGCATCGTTAAAGAGATCAAAGTCTCTGTTGGCGATAAAACCGAGACCGGCAAACTGATCATGATTTTCGATTCCGCCGACGGTGCAGCAGCTGCTGCACCTGCGCAGGAAGAGAAGAAAGCCGCTCCGGCCGCCGCTGCTCCAGCAGCTGCCGCGAGCGCGAAAGAAGTGAACGTGCCTGACATCGGCGGTGACGAAGTTGAAGTCACTGAAATCCTGGTGAAAGTGGGCGACACCGTTGCGGCTGAGCAGTCACTGATCACCGTAGAAGGCGACAAAGCCTCTATGGAAGTGCCGGCTCCGTTCGCGGGTACCGTTAAAGAAATCAAGATCAACACCGGCGATAAAGTGTCTACCGGCTCCCTGATCATGGTCTTCGAAGTGGCGGGTGCTGCACCTGCTGCAGCGCCAGCGCAGGCCGCTGCTCCGGCTCCGGCTGCTGCACCAGCAGCTGCTGGCGGCGCGAAAGACGTTAACGTACCGGACATCGGCGGTGACGAAGTTGAAGTGACCGAAGTGATGGTGAAAGTGGGCGACAAAGTTGCCGCTGAACAGTCACTGATCACCGTTGAAGGCGACAAAGCTTCTATGGAAGTGCCAGCGCCGTTCGCGGGTACCGTTAAAGAGATTAAGATCAGCACCGGCGACAAAGTGTCTACCGGCTCTCTGATCATGGTCTTCGAAGTGGAAGGCGCTGCGCCTGCCGCAGCTCCGGCTGCCGCGGCTGCTCCAGCACCGGCTGCTGCACCGGCTCAGGCTGCTAAACCCGCCGCTGCCCCTGCTGCTAAAGCAGAAAAATCAGAGTTCGCTGAAAACGACGCTTACGTCCACGCTACCCCGCTGATTCGTCGCCTGGCGCGCGAGTTCGGTGTGAACCTGGCGAAAGTGAAAGGGACCGGCCGTAAGGGTCGTATCCTGCGCGAAGACGTTCAGACCTACGTGAAAGACGCGGTGAAACGCGCCGAAGCTGCACCAGCTGCAGCCGCTGGCGGCGGTATCCCGGGCATGCTGCCATGGCCGAAAGTGGACTTCAGCAAGTTCGGCGAAATCGAAGAAGTGGAGCTGGGCCGTATCCAGAAAATCTCTGGTGCTAACCTGAGCCGTAACTGGGTGATGATCCCGCACGTTACGCACTTCGACAAAACCGATATCACCGATCTGGAAGCGTTCCGTAAACAGCAGAACGCTGAAGCTGAGAAGCGCAAACTGGACGTGAAATTCACCCCAGTGGTCTTCATCATGAAAGCCGTTGCCGCTGCCCTTGAGCAGATGCCACGCTTCAACAGCTCCCTGTCCGAAGACGGCCAGAAGCTGACGCTGAAGAAATACATCAACATCGGTGTTGCGGTTGATACGCCAAATGGTCTGGTTGTTCCGGTCTTCAAAGACGTGAACAAGAAGAGCATCACTGAGCTGTCCCGTGAACTGACCGTGATCTCCAAGAAAGCGCGTGATGGTAAGCTGACTGCCGGCGAAATGCAGGGCGGCTGCTTCACTATCTCCAGCATCGGCGGCCTGGGTACCACCCACTTCGCGCCGATCGTTAACGCGCCGGAAGTGGCTATCCTCGGTGTGTCCAAGTCCGCGATGGAGCCGGTGTGGAACGGCAAAGAGTTCGTGCCGCGTCTGATGATGCCAATCTCTCTGTCCTTCGACCACCGCGTGATCGACGGTGCTGATGGTGCGCGCTTCATCACCATCATCAACAACATGCTGAGCGACATTCGCCGCCTGGTGATGTAATCGAAAAGCCGGCCAGTCGGCCGGCTTTTTTCTGATAATCTCATGGTGTTTGTGAGGTTATTGGCGAAAGCGACAATTCGTGAGCCGTTTGTTGTTTCAAAATTGTTAACAATTTTGTAAACTGCGGGCGGATAGAACGACCCGGTGGACGACGGGTATAAATTAAGAGGTCATGATGAGCACAGAAATCAAAACTCAGGTCGTAGTACTTGGGGCAGGCCCGGCAGGTTACTCCGCAGCATTCCGTGCAGCGGATTTAGGTCTGGAAACCGTCATCGTAGAACGTTACAGCACCCTCGGCGGTGTTTGTCTGAACGTCGGCTGTATCCCTTCTAAAGCGCTGCTGCACGTAGCGAAAGTTATCGAAGAAGCCAAAGCGCTGGCTGAACACGGTATCGTCTTCGGCGAGCCGAAAACCGATATCGACAAAATTCGTACCTGGAAAGAGAAAGTTATCACTCAGCTGACCGGCGGTCTGGCGGGTATGGCCAAAGGCCGTAAAGTGAAAGTGGTAAACGGTCTGGGTAAATTCACCGGTGCGAACACCCTGGAAGTGGAAGGTGAAAACGGCAAAACCGTGATCAACTTCGACAACGCGATCATCGCGGCAGGCTCTCGCCCAATCGAACTGCCATTCATTCCGCATGAAGATCCACGCGTGTGGGATTCCACCGATGCGCTGGAGCTGAAAACCGTTCCTAAGCGTCTGCTGGTCATGGGCGGCGGTATCATCGGTCTGGAAATGGGTACCGTGTACCATGCGCTGGGTTCAGAGATCGACGTGGTTGAAATGTTCGACCAGGTTATCCCGGCTGCCGACAAAGACATCGTTAAAGTCTTCACCAAACGCATCAGCAAGAAATTCAACCTGATGCTGGAAACCAAAGTGACTGCCGTTGAAGCGAAAGAAGACGGTATTTACGTTTCCATGGAAGGCAAAAAAGCCCCATCCGAACCACAGCGTTACGACGCCGTGCTGGTGGCTATCGGCCGTGTGCCGAACGGTAAAAACCTCGACGCGGGCAAAGCTGGCGTGGAAGTGGACGACCGTGGCTTTATCCGCGTTGACAAGCAGCTGCGCACTAACGTGCCGCACATCTTTGCTATCGGCGATATCGTCGGTCAGCCAATGCTGGCGCACAAAGGTGTTCACGAAGGTCACGTTGCCGCTGAAGTTATCGCCGGCATGAAGCACTACTTCGATCCGAAAGTCATCCCATCGATTGCTTACACCGAGCCAGAAGTTGCCTGGGTCGGTCTGACTGAGAAAGAAGCGAAAGAGAAAGGCATCAGCTACGAAACCGCCACCTTCCCGTGGGCTGCTTCTGGCCGTGCTATCGCTTCCGACTGCGCAGACGGTATGACCAAACTGATCTTCGACAAAGAGACTCACCGCGTCATCGGTGGTGCGATTGTCGGTACCAACGGCGGCGAGCTGCTGGGTGAAATCGGTCTGGCTATCGAAATGGGCTGTGACGCTGAAGACATCGCGCTGACCATCCACGCTCACCCGACTCTGCACGAGTCCGTTGGCCTGGCGGCAGAAGTGTTTGAAGGCAGCATCACCGACCTGCCAAACGCGAAAGCGAAGAAGAAATAAGTTTCTTCAGATGAAAAAAAGCGGCCAATGGCCGCTTTTTTTATGCGCTGCGTTCAGGGGGCCACAGGCTGCCAGGTTTTATCAGGGTTATAGGCGGCTAGCGCCCGGGCTTTCTGCTCTGAATCGCTGCCGAGATCGGACTGATACACCTTGTCGTCCTGGTTTATCACAAAGCTCATGACGCCCGTCTGACCATAGCTGACCGGCCAGGCCACCATCGCGAAACCGTGATTGTCCGGCAGGATGCGGAAGCGATAGCCGTGATAGCCGGTACCTGGCTCTTTCGGGCTAAATGCCGGGCCGAGCGGGCTGGGCGCTTCGCCGGGCGAGGCAGGCCAGTACAAACCGTCTTTTTTGCCTTTCGAGCTGACAATCTTCTGCGCGTATTTCTGGTTCATCGCAAAATAGCTTTGCTGCGCATCAACATAGGCATGCAAGGCTTCAATGGCGGCGAGCTCATTACGCCCGATTTCACGGGTCAGGATCTCTTCAGCGCCTTCTTTGATGTCGAACTGCCAACCTGCAGAGGTTTTGATCACCGGGATGGGAAGCTGCCAGCCGCTGTCTCCGACAACCAGGTGTGCCGTATCTCCTTCGACAACCGTGGTATGACGGACGTTCCAGTCGCGCAGGAAGCGATCGACAGCATCCGGATCAACGCCTTCGGGGGGCAGAAAATCGCGCCAGTTCTCTCCAAGCAGGTTGGTCATCGCGCTCTCATTTTGCTCACTGATGGCTTTGGTCAGCGCATCGGTTGCCCGATCGGGCGTGCTAAAGGACTGCTGCGCCATCACCGGGGCCGAAAGCATGAACAACACCATTCCGCTGAGTAGTTTACTTTTCATGTCGGTTCCCTTAGCGATGTCGAATTTCACGGCGTTCAGCACGTCCACCAGACGCCTGACGTGGCTGCTGCTGGCGCGCAGCGAGCTGTCTGCTTTGCGCACCGCGCTGCTGCTGCGCCTGCCAGTTCGCCGAGCGGCTGTCGTTACCGCTCAGCGCATTGGCCCGGGGCTGGCTGCTTCGCTGCTGGAGCGTGCGTTGCTGCGCGGGCTGCGAAACCCGCTTCTCTTGTCTCTGCGCGGTGGTCTGGCGATTTTCTCGCTGCGGCGCGGTGCTCCGCTTCGCCGTCTGCGGTTTGGTGTCGTAGCCGCGGTAGTTATTGCGCTGCGAAATCTGCTTCAGCTGTTCGCCTGAGGCCTGACGCTGCACGTCTTTCGTTCCGGTGCGCGCCGTTTGGGGGAAGGTTTTACCCGTGGATTTCTCCATCTGGCTTAGCGCGGCCTGACGCTGGCTATCGCGGTTAACCGGTTTTTGCTGCGTTGAGCTGAGCCCTGTCGCCGCGTTGGTGGAGTGGAAGCGAGTGTTGAGCTGGTTAGTCGGATAGGGCACGCCTTCCCGATAGGCCGGGTTGTGCTGCCAGGTGCGGTTGGCGTCCGTCAGACGCTGTCCGCTGATTTTATTGAAGTTCTCAACGTTGATATTGATATTGTTATCGCCGTTGCGGTTATAGCCGCCGTGATTATCCCAGTCGCCATGGTGATGATCCCAGTCATCGTCATCATCCCAGTCGATGTTGCTGAAGATGGCATAGGTTGTGGCGACGCCCAGGCTGAAGCCTAAACCGTTTACGAAGCTGTTGCCAAACTGCTCCCCGGGTGTAGGCGGAAGATAGGTGGGCGGATAGGCGGCGTTTGGCCAGGTCCCGTAAACCGTATTGGAGTTATAGGTCGGGACGTAAACAACCTGCGGATCGGCAGATTCAATTTTGATTACCGTTGGGGCGGGCGCGGACGTCGTGGTTGTCGTTGCCTCGGCGGTGCTGGTTTTCGCTGGCGCCGGTTTTGTCACGGTGGTGACCGTCTGCTGAGGCGTGGATTGTAAAGCGCCGGTCTTCTGCGCCAGCGCGCGCAGGCGCTGAACGGAATCCATCACGTCCTTCGGCTGCGCGAGAAACGCATCACCCAGATTTTGTACCCACGGCGGGTTTTCGCCCATCAGGGACATAAGCTGAGGAAACGCGACCAGCGATTTTACGCTGGGATCCCAGGGCTGGCTGGCAACGGCCTGAATCGCGGCGTCCCCTTCCATTTTAGGGTTGTCTTTGGACCACTGCGCCGCCTGGATCACGTTGGCCGGATAGGTCGACGCCATTAAAATTTGCGACAGCAGGGCATCCGGGTAGAGCGCGATGGGAGCAACCCATTGATCGATTTGCGCGGCAGTGTAGGCTGGCGCGACAACAGGTGCGGGCTGGGCTGCGGCAGGCGCAGGTGCAGCCGGTTGTTGTGCGACGGGGGCCGGCGCGGCGGGCTCCGTGGCGCGGCCTTTGACAAACATGACGCCCGAGGCGGCAAACAGCCCGGCACTGCACAGAAGGACGAGCAGATGTGGCTTAAAGGGCAACTTCATAAAATGACTCCAACGAGACAAGCGCTGTGCCGTGAGGCGTTACGGTTGGCGTGAGTATTATTCACCCGTCTTTTACTGTTTTGACTTTTATTGGGAAGCGTCCGGTACGTCCGGATAAAGAGTGTGAGTATTTATTACACAATTATATCTGATGAAGAAAAAACTGAAGCGTCACGGTGCAGAAGATACCGCAAAAAGATGCCCTGAATCCCCGCTACACCATGCTTAACGATTCAGCAAATTTTTTAATGTTGCTTTTTTGTAAACGGATTAACACTGTGCAGAAATCCTGCTATGCTGCCCGACGCGGTATCGGGCATTTACCCTACAAACTGCTGTCTCACAGGAGCGTGAAGAGAACGCCCGCCGCATATGACAATGAGAGCGAGGAGAACCGTCGTGCTAGAAGAATACCGTAAGCACGTAGCAGAACGTGCCGCCGAGGGAATTGTACCCAAACCTTTAGATGCAACCCAAATGGCCGCGCTCGTCGAGCTGCTGAAGAACCCGCCTAAGGGCGAAGAAGAATTCCTGTTAGATCTGCTGATCAACCGCGTACCGCCTGGCGTAGATGAAGCTGCCTACGTAAAAGCCGGATTCCTTGCTGCTATCGCCAAAGGCGAAGCCACCTCCCCACTGGTTACTCCTGAAAAAGCCATTGAACTGCTCGGCACCATGCAGGGTGGTTACAACATTCATCCGCTGATTGACGCGCTGGATAACGACAAGCTGGCACCGATTGCCGCTAAAGCGCTCTCTTCCACGCTGCTGATGTTTGATAACTTCTACGATGTGGAAGAAAAAGCCAAAGCAGGCAACGTCTATGCGAAGCAGGTGATGCAGTCCTGGGCTGATGCCGAATGGTTCCTGAACCGCCCAGCGCTGGCTGAAAAAATCACCGTTACCGTCTTTAAAGTGACCGGTGAAACCAACACCGATGACCTCTCTCCGGCACCGGACGCGTGGTCTCGCCCGGATATCCCTCTGCACGCCCTGGCGATGCTGAAAAACGCCCGTGAAGGTATTGAGCCGGATCAGCCGGGCAGCGTCGGCCCGATCAAACAGATCGAAGCCCTGCAGAAAAAAGGGTTCCCGCTGGCCTATGTGGGTGACGTTGTGGGTACCGGTTCTTCCCGTAAGTCCGCAACCAACTCCGTGCTGTGGTTCATGGGCGACGACATTCCGCACGTGCCGAACAAGCGCGGCGGCGGCCTGTGCCTCGGCGGCAAAATTGCGCCAATCTTCTTCAACACCATGGAAGATGCGGGCGCCCTGCCGATCGAAGTGGACGTTTCTAACCTGAACATGGGCGACGTGATTGACGTTTACCCGTACAAAGGCGAAGTGCGCAACCACGAGACCAACGAGCTGCTGGCAAGCTTCGAGCTGAAAACCGACGTGCTGATCGACGAAGTGCGTGCCGGTGGCCGTATCCCGCTGATCATTGGTCGTGGTCTGACTACCAAAGCGCGTGAAGCGCTGGGTCTGCCGCACTCTGACGTTTTCCGTCAGGCGAAAGACGTTGCTGAAAGCAACCGCGGTTATTCGCTGGCGCAGAAAATGGTGGGCCGCGCGTGCGGCGTAGCCGGTATTCGTCCTGGCGCGTACTGCGAGCCTAAGATGACCTCCGTGGGCTCTCAGGACACCACTGGCCCAATGACCCGTGACGAACTGAAAGACCTGGCGTGCCTGGGCTTCTCTTCTGATCTGGTGATGCAGTCTTTCTGCCACACGGCGGCCTATCCGAAGCCGGTTGACGTGACCACGCACCACACGCTGCCAGACTTCATCATGAACCGCGGCGGCGTTTCCCTGCGTCCGGGTGACGGCGTAATCCACTCCTGGCTGAACCGCATGCTGCTGCCGGATACCGTCGGTACCGGCGGTGACTCCCATACCCGTTTCCCAATCGGTATCTCCTTCCCGGCGGGCTCCGGTCTGGTGGCGTTTGCTGCTGCGACTGGCGTGATGCCGCTGGATATGCCGGAATCGGTGCTGGTGCGCTTCAAAGGTAAAATGCAGCCGGGTATTACCCTGCGCGACCTGGTTCACGCGATCCCGCTGTATGCGATTAAACAGGGTCTGCTGACCGTTGAGAAGAAAGGGAAGAAAAACATCTTCTCTGGCCGCATTCTGGAAATTGAAGGTCTGCCGGATCTGAAAGTGGAGCAGGCGTTCGAGCTGACTGATGCTTCCGCCGAGCGCTCTGCGGCTGGCTGTACCATCAAGCTGAACAAAGAGCCGATTATCGAGTATCTGACCTCCAACATCGTGCTGCTGAAGTGGATGATTGCAGAAGGCTACGGCGACCGTCGTACGCTGGAGCGTCGTATCCAGGGCATGGAAAAATGGCTGGCCGATCCGCAGCTGCTGGAAGCCGATGCTGACACAGAGTACGCGGCGGTGATCGACATCGATCTGGCGGATATCAAAGAGCCAATCCTGTGTGCGCCGAACGATCCTGACGACGCGCGTCCGCTGTCTGAGGTTCAGGGCGAGAAGATCGACGAAGTGTTCATCGGATCCTGTATGACCAACATCGGTCACTTCCGTGCTGCCGGTAAGCTGCTGGATACCCACAAAGGCCAGCTGCCAACCCGTCTGTGGGTAGCGCCGCCAACCCGTATGGACGCGGCTCAGCTGACCGAAGAGGGCTACTACAGCGTGTTTGGTAAGAGCGGGGCGCGTATCGAAATCCCTGGCTGTTCCCTGTGTATGGGCAACCAGGCGCGCGTAGCCGACGGTGCGACGGTGGTTTCCACCTCTACCCGTAACTTCCCGAACCGTTTAGGTACCGGTGCGAACGTCTTCCTGGCCTCTGCGGAGCTGGCGGCGGTTGCGGCGCTGATTGGCAAACTGCCAACGCCGGAAGAGTACCAGACCTTTGTGGCTCAGGTGGATAAGACCGCGGTGGATACCTATCGCTATCTGAACTTCGACCAGCTTTCTCAGTACACCGAGAAGGCCGACGGGGTTATCTTCCAGACGGCGGTATAAACAGCAAAACCGTCTCCATGAGACGGTTTTTAGTGTTTGCACCCTCTCCCGTGGGAGAGGGACGGGGTGAGGGCATCAGGCCGCAGGGTCTTGCTCTCACCTTTTTATTTTCATTCCTCCCACCTCTCCCGCTTTTTTTCTTCCTCGCTGCTGCGATAATTACCGTAATGGCTTTGCAGAGGAAAACACTATGGATTACGAATTTCTGCGCGACATCACCGGAGTGGTGAAAGTGCGTATGTCGATGGGCCACGAAGCCGTTGGACACTGGTTTAACGAAGAGGTGAAAGAAAATCTCGCACTTCTTGATGAGGTTGAACAGGCGGCAAATACGGTGAAAGGCAGTGAACGATCCTGGCAGTGCGCCGGGCATGAATATACGCTGTGGATGGACGGTGAAGAGGTCATGGTGCGTGCCAACCAGCTCGAGTTTTCAGGTGACGAGATGGAAGAGGGGATGAGCTACTATGACGAAGAAAGCCTGTCGATGTGCGGCGTAGAGGACTTCCTTCAGGTGGTAAATGCCTACCGCGACTTTATGAAACAGAAATAACAGCCCGGAGCATCCCTGCTCCGGCTTGCTCTTACACGGCCGGAATATTGCGGCCGTAGTAAATCTCGCGCATCTCTTTCCAGAGCAGGTCAGTAATCGCCTTACGCTCTTCTTCGCTCAAATCTTCCGGCTTCGTGTGGAACATATAGTGCTTAAGGTCGAATTCCTTAAGTAACATCTTGGTATGGAAGATATTTTCCTGATACACGTTCACGTCCATCATGTCGTACAGCGATTTCATGTCCTCGGACATAAAGTTCTGGATGGAGTTAATCTCGTGGTCGATGAAATGCTTCATGCCGTTGATATCGCGGGTAAAACCACGCACGCGATAGTCAATGGTGACGATGTCCGATTCCAGCTGGTGGATTAAATAGTTCAGCGCGTTCAGCGGTGAAATCACGCCGCAGGTCGACACTTCAATATCGGCGCGGAACGTGCACAGCCCGCCTTCCGGGTGACTCTCCGGGTAGGTGTGCACGCAGATATGGCTTTTATCCAGGTGGGCCACGACCACTTCCGGCAGCGGGCCCGGATGTTCAGTTTTGTCGATAAGCTTCGGGTCGACCGGCTCTTCGCTGACCAGAATAGTCACGCTGGCGCCCTGAGGTTCATAATCCTGTCGGGCGATGTTCAGGATGTTTGCGCCGATAATGGAACAGGTTTCTGACAGGATCTCGGTCAGACGGTTGGCGTTGTAGAGTTCGTCGATATAGGCGATGTAACCATCGCGTTCTTTCGCTGTTTTGGCATAGCAGATATCGTAAATACAAAAACTCAGGCTTTTCGTCAGGTTGTTAAAGCCATGCAGTTTAAGCTTTTTCAATTAGCTCACCCCCTTAGTGGATAATGCGTCTTGCAGGTACTGCGGCAGAGCAAACGCTGCGGTATGGATAGCCGGATTGTAGTATCGGCACTGAAGACCGGCCTGATGGAAGCGGGCCTGAATAATTTCGGTGGAGAGATGGCGTAATACGTCGTTATCGGTCGCCCAGGCAAAGGTCATGATCCCGCCGTAGTACGTCGGAATGGCCGCCTGATAGAAGCTGACGTCATCGAAATAGGTGCTGAGCTTACGATGGCTGTCGAGCGCTTCATCCTGCTGCAGGAAGCAGACGCCATTTTGTGCGACGAAGATCCCGCCCGGGTTCAGGCAGCGCTTGCAGCCTTCGTAGAAGGAGGAGGTAAACAGCGACGCGCCGGGGCCGATTGGGTCGGTGCAGTCGGAGATAATGACGTCAAAGGTCTGCGAGGTCTGGTTAACAAAGTTAACGCCGTCGTCAATCACCAGGCTAAAGCGCGGATCGTCATAGCTACCGGCATTGTGGTTGGGCAGATACTGGCGGCAGAAAGAGACGACGCCCGCATCGATTTCCACCATGGTGATGGTTTCAATGGAACGATGGCGGGACACTTCACGCAGCATTGCGCCGTCGCCGCCGCCGATAATCAGGACATGCTTCGCGTGACCGTGCGCCAGCAGCGGAACGTGGGTCATCATTTCGTGATAGATAAACTCGTCGCGCTCGGTCGTTTGCACGACGCCGTCCAGCGCCATCACGCGGCCAAAGGCGGCGTTTTCGAAGATGATGAGATCCTGGTGATCGGTTTTCTCATGATAGAGCACGTTATCAACGGCAAAGTACTGACCAAACTGGTCATGCAGTGTTTCATGCCACAACGTGTGGTCGGCCATACGCGGACTCCTCCTTTGTTAACATCCGTTACGCTCACAAAAAATGAGCGAAACATGATAGCTAACTATAACCGTGGTTGCACGGCTATAGGTTCAACAGGGGGCGTCGGGAAGGTTATTTGACGTAGGCGAGCAGGCTGAGTGAGTCGCGAGCCAGCGCTTTGCATTTTTTGGCAGTGGGAATACCAATACCGCTTAGGTCACGGTAGCTGTCTTCGCCGAGCGCCTTCATGTCGAAGCTGTCGTAGTTGCTGAGATCCCACTGGTTTTGCTGGGCAAAAAAGACCAGCGCGCGGCGAATCTGCCCGTTGGGTAAATTCTGGTAGCCACAATCATTTTTCAGGAATACAAAAACCGCCGTTAAATCGGCCATATCTTCCGCTTCATTTTCACTTAGCGCATAGCTGTTCGCACACATTGCCATCAGGCTTCCGAACAAAATTGTCCTGAAAAACGTCTTCATTGCTTCTACCACTTCTTCACGGAAAATTAACGTTAGCATACTTGATGCCGGTGCGACGATCTTTATTATTGCCGCTTTACTTGACCTTCCGGTAAGGGGAGGGTTTATGCTCAAAAGATCGCCTGCTGGAAATAAGGAAATGAACATGCAACGTCGTGATTTTTTAAAATATTCCGCTGTGCTGGGGGCTGCCAGCGCATTACCACTCTGGAGCCGCGCGGTTTTCGCGGCCGACAGGCCTGCCTTACCCATCCCTGACTTAGTGACCGCTGACGCCCGCAGCCGTATCCAGCTTGTGGTTCAGGCCGGTAAAACGACGTTCGGCGAGCACCACGCCACGACGTGGGGTTATAACGGCAATTTGCTCGGTCCGGCGCTTCAGCTACGTAAAGGGAAAACGGTGACGGTGGATATCCGCAACACGCTCGCCGAAGAGACGACGCTGCACTGGCACGGGCTGGAAGTGCCGGGCGAGGTGGACGGCGGGCCGCAGGGCATCATCAAAGCGGGCGGTACGCGCAGCGTCACTTTTACGCCCGATCAGCGCGCGGCGACCTGCTGGTTCCATCCGCATCAGCATGGCAAAACGGGCCATCAGGTGGCGATGGGGCTGGCGGGGCTGGTGCTGATTGAAGACGACGAAAGCCGCCTGCTGCGCCTGCCGAAACAGTGGGGCATCGACGATGTACCGGTGATTGTGCAGGACAAGAAATTCAACGCTGACGGGCAAATTGACTATCAGCTGGACGTGATGAGCGCGGCGGTAGGCTGGTTTGGCGACACGCTGCTGACCAACGGCGCCATTTACCCTCAGCACGCCGCGCCGAAAGGCTGGCTGCGCCTGCGCCTGCTCAACGGCTGTAACGCGCGCTCGCTGAATTTCGCCGCCAGCGATAAACGCCCGCTGTATGTGGTCGCCAGCGACGGCGGGCTGCTGCCGGAGCCGGTGAAGGTGAGCGAGCTGCCGATGCTCATGGGCGAACGCTTTGAGGTGCTGGTGGATATCAGCGACGGCAAGCCGTTTGACCTCGTAACCCTGCCGGTGAGCCAGATGGGGATGGCGGTCGCACCGTTTGATAATCCGCATCCGGTGCTGCGTATTCAGCCGCTGCTGGTGGCCGCATCCGGCACGCTGCCTGATACGTTAACCACCCTGCCAGCCCTCCCGTCGCTGGAGGGGCTTACGCAGCGCAAGCTGCAGCTCTCCATGAACCCGATGCTCGATATGATGGGCATGCAGGCGCTGATGGCGAAATATGGCGATAAGGCGATGGCGGGGATGCAGCACGGCCAGATGATGGGCCACATGAATATGGACCACGGCAAAATGGGCGGCATGGGGAATATGAATCACGGCGACCATGGCTTTGATTTCCACAACGCCAACATGATCAACGGCAAAGCGTTCGACATGAACACGCCGATGTTTGCTGCGACAAAGGGTCAGCTTGAGCGCTGGGTGATTTCAGGCGAAGGGGACATGATGCTGCACCCGTTCCATATCCACGGCACCCAGTTCCGCATTCTCACAGAGAACGGCAAAGCGCCGGATGCGCATCGCGCGGGCTGGAAAGATACGGTTAGAGTGGAGGGCGGCGTCAGCGAGGTCCTTGTGAAGTTTGACCACGACGCGCCGAAGGAGTTTGCCTATATGGCGCACTGCCACCTGCTGGAGCATGAGGATACGGGGATGATGCTGGGGTTCACGGTATAAAAAAATCCGGGTGGTCGCAGGTGCGGCCTGATGCCCTCACCCTGACCCTCTCCCACAGGGAGAGGGAACAAACACAAAAACGGCAACCGAAGTTGCCGTTTTGCTTTTATTTGCCTTCGTCAGGCAACGCATACGCGACGATATAGTCGCCCATCTTCGTGCCAAACGAACCGTGACCACCCGCTGAGATGACAACGTACTGCTTGCCATTCACTTCATAGGTCATCGGCGTGGCCTGTCCACCCGCCGGCAGACGGCCCTGCCACAGTTTTTCACCGTTGGTCATGTTGTACGCGCGCAGGTAGTTATCTGCGGTTGCCGCGATGAACAGCACGTTACCGGCGGTGGAAATTGGGCCACCCAGCATTGGCATACCCATATTGAACGGCACCGGAACAGGCATCGGGAACGGCATGCTGTCCTGTGGCGTACCAATACGTTTTTTCCATACGATCTGGTTAGTCTTCAGATCCAGACCGGAGATATAACCCCAGGCAGGCTGTTTACACGGCAGACCAAACGGCGACAGGAACGGGTTCAGCGTCACGCCAAACGGCACGCCGTACTGCGGCTGAATGCCGGCTTCGGTACCGCTGCCTTTCGCGTCTTTCGGCTGCTCCATTGGGTTGCCCGGACCGCGTGGGATCAGGCGGGAAACGAACGGCAGCGCCATCGGGTTGGCAATCGCCACCTGACGGTTAGGGTCAACGGAGATCCCGCCCCACTCGAACATCCCCAGGTTACCCGGGAAGACCAGCGTGCCCTGCTCAGACGGCGGCGTGAAGATGCCCTCATAGCGCAGCTGGTGGAACATCACGCGGCACACCAGCTGGTCAAACATGGTGGCACCCCACATGTCTGCACCGCTGAGGTCTTTCTTCGGACGGAAGCTCAGGTCAGAGAACGGCTGGGTTTTGCTGACGTAATCGCCTTTCGCCGCGCCCTGCGGAACCGGTTTTTCCGGTGCAGGCACAACCAGCTTACCGTTGCTGCGATCCAGCACGAAGATGTTGCCCGTCTTGGCCGGAGCGTAAATCACCGGAACGGTTTTTCCATCAACGGTAATGTCCGCCAGCGTCGGCTGGGACGGCATATCCATATCCCACAGATCGTGGTGAACGGTCTGGTAGCTCCATGCCAGCTTACCGGTGGTCGCATTCAGCGCCACGATAGCGCTCGCATAACGCTCCTGCTCCGGCGTGCGGTTACCGCCCCAGATATCTGGCGTGGTCACACCCATTGGCAGATAGACCAGGTCCAGCTTCGCGTCATACGCCGCGGGTGCCCAGGAGTTTGGCGAGTTAAAGGTAAAGGTGTGCTCGTCCGACGGAATCGCGTTGGGATCTTTCGCGCCCGGGTCGAAGGCCCACAGCAGTTTACCGGTGTTCACGTCGAAACCACGGATTACGCCGGAGGTTTCACGCGTGGAGAAGTTATCCGTTACCGAACCGGCAATCACGATGGTTTTATCGGTGATGATTGGCGGTGAGGTTGGCTCATACAGACCCGGCGTGGTGTCCGGCATGTTGGTCTGCAGGTTCAGGATACCTTTGTTGGCAAAGGTTTCACACAGCTTGCCCGTTTCGGCATTGATGGCGAACAGACGGCCATCGTTCACCGGCAGCATGATGCGGCGAGGACAGTCAGCAATGACTTCCGGGCTCGCATTATCGGCGCGCGCTTCGTGGTAAGAGACGCCGCGGCAGGTGACGTGCTGGAAGGACGGGTTGGAATTCAGCTGCGGATCGAAGTGCCATTTCTCTTTACCGGTGGCCGCGTCGAGCGCGAACAGACGCTGGTGCGCCGTACACAGGTAGAGCATATTGCCGACTTTAATCGGCGTGACTTCGTTGGTCAGTTCACCCGGATCGTTCGGCATCTTCAGGTCGCCGGTACGGAATACCCAGGCTTCCTTCAGGTTTTTGACGTTGTCCGCGTTGATCTGCTTCAGCGGGGAGTAACGTTGACCTTCCTGGTTACGACCATACGCTGGCCAGTCGCCGTCAGCGACCTGCGAGATAGCCGCAGCAGGCGTGGATTCTGCGTTCAGCGTACCGTTGATCTCCTGCGGGTCATTAAAGCCGGCCCAGGTCAGAATGCCGCCGGTAATCAGCAGGGCAACAACCAGGCCCGCCACCGCACCGCTGGACGGCACAATCAGGCGACGCCAGACGAACGGCAGGATCAGCCAGATACCGAAGAAGACCAGGATGTCGCTGCGCGGCGTCAGTGCCCAGAAGTCAAAACCAACTTCCCAGACGCCCCAGATCATGGTGGCAAGGAGGAGGGCGGCATACAGCCACAGTGCAGATTGTTTTCTACGCAACAGCAGGACGGTTACGCCAACCATAACCAGACCCGCAATCGGGTAGTACCAGGAGCCGCCTAAAGCGACCAGCCAGACGCCACCGATTAACAGATACAGCGCGCAGAAGGCTGCGAATGCGGCTGTTAATGTCACCAGTAGACGCGGCTGTTTAGAGTTTGTTTCAGCCATAGAAAGTGTACTCGTCAGTTTTTGTTAATAATTTGCTAGCAACTAATTATAGGTATTAACAAGTGTGATCGGAATCACAATATTTGCTTTTTATAACTCATACGCCAGGCTTATCCATTTGCTGATATAATGGCTGGCTTGCGTATCAGTGCTGGATATTAACTCATCCGTATTGAGAGATTTTCACTAAAATCATTTGGTTAGTAATATGAAACATACTGTTGAAGTGATGATCCCGGAAGCCGAGATCAAAGCGCGTATCGCCGAACTGGGTCGTCAAATCACCGAACATTACAAGGACAGCGGCAGCGAAATGGTGCTGGTCGGTCTGTTGCGCGGCTCTTTCATGTTCATGGCAGACCTGTGCCGTGAGGTGCATGTGCCCCATGAGGTCGATTTTATGACCGCCTCCAGCTACGGCAGCGGCATGTCCACTACCCGTGATGTGAAAATCCTGAAAGATCTGGATGAAGATATTCGTGGCAAAGATGTGTTGATCGTTGAGGACATCATCGACTCCGGCAACACGCTGTCAAAAGTGCGCGAGATCCTGAGCCTGCGCGAGCCAAAATCTCTGGCGATTTGTACGCTGCTGGACAAACCTGACCGTCGTGAAGTGCAGGTGCCGGTAGAGTTCGTGGGCTTCTCGATTCCTGACGAATTCGTCGTCGGTTACGGCATTGACTACGCGCAGCGCTATCGTCATCTGCCGTATGTGGGGAAAGTGGTACTGCTGGACGAGTAATCGAGGGCTGATGCCTTCACCCCGGCCCTCTCCCACAGGGAGAGGGAGAAAATCCCCGGCTTTATTTATGATTTACATGCTTAAGCTGAAGGTTGGCAATCCCCGAACGGTAACGCTGCTCCAGCGTTTCGCGGTTGGTGGCGGTCACTTCCAGATTGCGCAGCAGGCCATCGTGAATCCCGTACGCCCAGCCGTGGATAGAGACCTTCTGCCCGCGTTTCCACGCTGATTGCATGATCGTTGAGTGGCCCAGGTTATACACCTGCTCCATCACGTTGAGTTCGCAAAGGGTATCCATACGACGCTCCTGCGGCATTTCGCCCAGCAGTGAGCTATGTTTGAACCAGATATCGCGGATGTGCAGTAGCCAGTTATCAATGAGCCCCAGTTCCGTGTTTTCAACCGCCGCCTGCACGCCGCCGCAGCCATAATGGCCGCAAATGATGATGTGCTCGACTTGCAGAACGTCCACGGCATACTGAACAACAGAAAGACAGTTGAGATCGGTGTGAATCACGAGATTGGCGACATTGCGGTGAACAAACAGTTCGCCGGGTTCAAGGCCGGTCAGGCGCTCCGCCGGTACGCGGCTGTCGGAACATCCAATCCAGAGAAAGCGTGGGTTCTGAGCCTGCGCGAGTTTTCCAAAAAATCCGGGGTCTTCCTCCACCAGCATTTTTGACCATAGTGCATTGTTGCTGATGAGTGTATCTATGTTGTTCATGGAGGTTAGCGACCTGTAACCGAGTTATTGCGTTGCGCTACTATAGGGTAACCCGACTTTTAATGAAACCACACAACGTGTGTAAGAACTGAAGGTAAGTTAATTTCATGGCAATTGCACTGGAGCTTGAGCAGCTTAAAAAAACCTATCCGGGTGGCGTTCAGGCGCTACGCGGAATAGATCTGAAAGTAGAGGCCGGCGATTTTTACGCGCTTCTGGGGCCGAACGGGGCCGGGAAATCGACCACCATTGGGATTATCAGCTCGCTGGTCAATAAAACGTCCGGCCGGGTGAGCGTCTTTGGGTACGACCTGCAAAAAGACGTGGTGAACGCCAAGCGCCAGCTGGGGCTGGTTCCGCAGGAGTTCAACTTCAACCCGTTCGAGACGGTGCAGCAAATTGTCGTTAACCAGGCGGGCTATTACGGCGTTGAGCGTAAAGAGGCCCTCGAGCGTAGCGAAAAATACCTTAAGCAGCTCGATCTGTGGGAAAAGCGTAACGAACGCGCGCGCATGTTGTCCGGCGGGATGAAGCGCCGCCTGATGATTGCCCGTGCGCTGATGCACGAGCCAAAGCTGCTGATCCTCGATGAACCGACAGCGGGTGTTGATATCGAACTTCGTCGCTCCATGTGGGGCTTCCTGAAAGATCTCAACGACAAAGGCACCACCATTATTCTGACCACCCACTATCTGGAAGAGGCTGAAATGCTGTGCCGCAATATCGGCATCATTCAGAACGGCGAGCTGGTGGAGAACACCTCGATGAAGAATCTGCTCTCCAAGCTGAAATCCGAAACCTTCATTCTCGATCTGGCGGCGAAAAGCGCGCTGCCAAAACTTGAAGGTTACAACTATCGTCTGGTGGATACCTCGACGCTGGAAGTGGAAGTGCTGCGCGAGCAGGGGATTAACAGCGTGTTCTCACAGCTGAGCGCGCAGGGGATTCAGGTTTTAAGTATGCGTAACAAAGCGAACCGACTGGAAGAGCTGTTTGTCTCTCTGGTACATGACAAACAAGGAGACAAGGCATGACGCATCTTTACTGGGTCGCGCTGAAAAGTATCTGGGCGAAAGAGATCAACCGCTTTATGCGTATCTGGGTGCAAACCCTGGTGCCGCCGGTCATCACGATGACGCTCTATTTCATCATCTTCGGTAACCTGATTGGCTCCCGGATTGGTGAGATGCACGGCTTTACCTATATGCAGTTTATCGTGCCGGGCCTGATCATGATGGCGGTGATCACCAATGCCTACGCCAACGTGGCGTCGTCGTTTTTCAGCGCCAAGTTCCAGCGCAATATTGAAGAGCTGCTGGTCGCGCCGGTGCCGACGCACGTCATTATCGCGGGCTATGTCGGCGGCGGCGTGGCGCGCGGGCTGTGCGTGGGGATCCTGGTCACGGCGATTTCGCTGTTCTTCGTGCCGTTCCAGGTCCACTCGTGGCTGTTTGTCGCGCTGACGCTGCTCCTGACGGCGATCCTCTTCTCGCTGGCCGGTCTGCTGAACGCCGTGTTCGCCAAAACGTTTGACGACATCAGCCTGATCCCGACCTTCGTGCTGACGCCGCTGACCTATCTCGGCGGGGTGTTCTACTCCCTGACGCTGCTGCCACCGTTCTGGCAGGCGCTGTCGCACCTGAACCCGATTGTCTACATGATCAGCGGGTTCCGCTTTGGCTTCCTCGGCATCACCGATGTGCCGCTGTTTACCACGGTGGCGGTACTGGTGGTGTTCATCATCGCCTTCTACCTGCTCTGCTGGTCGCTGATCCAGCGCGGACGCGGGCTGCGCAGCTAATCTTTTGCCCGGCGACGCTCTGTTTGCCGGGCACTTTCTTTGACAGTTATCACCGTAAGCTAACCTTCACTCCGCTAAACTACTTGCCTGCTAAGGAGGGAGTTATGCTGGGATGGGTTATCACCTGCCACGATGAACAGGCGCAGGAAATGCTGGATAAGCTTGAAGCCAGATTTGGCCCGCTGGTGCAATGCCGGGCGGTAAACTACTGGCGCGGGTTGAGCACCAACATGCTGAGCCGCATGATGTGCGATGCCCTGCATGAAACGGACACCGGGGATGGCGTGATTTTTCTTACCGATAAATCGGGCGCGGCGCCTTACCGCGCAGCCGCGTTGCTGAGTCATAAGCACGCGTGCTGTGAAGTGATCTCGGGTATTAACTTCTCCCTGCTGGCGTTAATGTATCCGCAGCGTGGATCCTTAAGCAGCGCAGAGTTTCGCCAGGCCATCGTGGCGCAGGGCGTTCCGGGCGTCAGCAGCTTGTGGCATCAGCAGCAAAAAAATCCTCCCTTCGTCCTGCTCCACGATTTGTATAAGAATTAAACGTGGGTATTGATGTCTCATTTGTTACAATAGCGGCAGTTTTCCGCACCGATTAAGACACCATGCTACCGCGCATTCTTTTCTTGCTATTGATGCTCATTTCCGGCGTCAGCTCAGCCAGTTTACTCAGTCAGCACACGCTGCCTGCCCAGTACATGCAAACCACCGAAGACGCGGCGATCTGGGCGCAGGTGGGGAACAGCGTGATCAACGTCGGTAACGTGCGCGCCGGGCAGATCCTGGCCGTTGTGCCCGCGGCGGCGGACTACTACGAATTTCGCTTCGGTTTTGGCACGGGGTTTATCGACAAGGGCCACCTGGAGCCGGTTCAGGGGAAACAGCGCGTCGAGGACAGCCTCGGGGATCTCAATAAGCCCCTGAGCAATCAGAACCTCATTACCTGGAAAGACACGCCGGTGTATAACGCGCCGTCGAGCGGCAGCGCGCCTTTCGGCACATTAAGCGCCAATCTGCGCTATCCCATACTGAATAAACTGAAAGACCGTCTGAATCAGACCTGGTTCCAGATCCGCATCGGCAATCGTCTGGCGTGGATCAGCAGCCTGGACGCGCAGGAAGATAACGGCCTTCCGGTTCTGACCTACCATCATATTCTGCGTGATGAAGAAAACACGCGCTTTCGACATACGTCCACAACGACCAGCGTACGTGCGTTTAACAACCAGATGGCCTGGCTACGCGATCAGGGTTATACCACCCTGACGATGTACCAGCTTGAAGGGTACGTGCGTAACAAAATGAACCTGCCTGCAAAATCGGTGGTGATTACCTTTGACGACGGCCTGAAATCCGTCAGCCGCTATGCCTATCCTGTGCTCAAAGAGTACGGCTTCAAGGCTACCGCGTTTATTATCTCTTCCCGTATAAAGGGCCATCCGCAGAAGTGGGATCCAAAATCGCTGCAGTTTATGAGCGTGCAGGAGATTAAGGAGATTCAGGATGTGTTCGATATTCAGTCCCACACCCACTTCCTGCACCGCGTGGATGGGTATAAGCACCCGATTTTACTGAGCCGCAGCTATCACGTGATTTTGTTTGATTTTGAACGCTCGCGTCGCGCGCTGGCGCAGTTTAATCCACGCGTGCTCTATCTTTCCTATCCGTTTGGCGGCTACGACAATAAAGCGATAAAGGCGGCGAATGATGCCGGTTTCCATCTGGCGGTGACGACGGTGAAAGGGAAGGTGAAGCCTGGGGATAATCCGTTCTTACTGAAACGCCTGTACATCTTAAGAACGGATTCGCTGGAGACAATGTCGCGGCTGATCAGCAATCAGCCGCAGGGATAGTGCTTAAGCAACCTGAACCGGAATCGCCTTCGCGGTACGTTTCATGTCGTTGTCGCCTTCAAAGTAGGCAACTTTCGGCTGCCAGCGGCGCGCTTCTTCATCAGACATCATCACGAAGCTGGCGATAATCACAATATCGCCCACGTCCGCGCAGTGCGCTGCCGCGCCGTTAACGGAGATGATTTTAGACCCGCGCTCGGCGGCGATGGCGTAGGTTGAGAAACGTTTGCCGTTGTTAACGTTCCAGATATCAATCGCTTCGTTTTCAAGGATGCCCGCAGCATCAAGGAAATCCTGGTCGATGGCGCAGGAGCCTTCATAGTGCAGGTCGGCCTGGGTGACTTTCACACGGTGAAGCTTACCTTGCAGCATTTTGCGAATCATTACGTTTACCTTTCATCTTCCGGGTAGAGAAACCTACGCCAGTTCAACCACTTTGTTGTCGATTAGGCGGGCCTGACCAAGCCATGCCGCCACCAGAATGACCGCACGTTTGCTGGTCTGTGTAAGCTCCAGAAGCGTATCGGCATCGCGAATTTGAATATCATCAGCGCGGAAGCCTTTATCGTTCAGCGCCTGTTCAGCCAGAGCAATAATCTCTTCGGCCGTTAACTCTTTCGCCAGCAGCTGTTCTGCCATGGTGTTCATGACCTTGCTTAAGCCCGGCGCGATTTTACGCTGGTCCGCGGTCAGGTAGCCATTTCGCGAGCTGAGCGCCAGACCGTCTTTGGCGCGTACAATCGGTACGCCGACAATCTCGATATCGTAGCCCATATCCGCAACCATCTTGCGGATCAGCGCCAGCTGCTGGAAATCTTTCTCACCGAAGCAGGCAACGTCCGGCTGCACCAGGTTGAACAGCTTGCTGACGATGGTCGATACGCCGCGGAAATGACCCGGGCGGCTTGCGCCTTCCAGCATGGTGGAAATGCCCGGTACGTCAACGTAGGTGGCCTCATCGGTACCCTGAGGATAGACATCCGCCGGTGCCGGAGAGAAGACAATATCCGCATGGCGTTTTTTGAGCTTCTCGCAATCTTCCTGCAGGGTGCGCGGATAGCGTGCCAGATCGTCGGCGCGGTCAAACTGCATTGGGTTAACGAAGATACTGACCACCACGATATCTGCACGGGCTCTTGCTTCGTCAACCAGCTTCATATGGCCGTCATGCAGGTTGCCCATGGTCGGGACCAGTGCGATACGTTTACCTTCCTGACGCGCACGACGGATATGCTGGCGCAGCAGCGGCAGGGTTTCAATGATTAGCACAACGAGACTCCTTAATGGAAACTGTGTTCTTCACCCGGGTAAACACCGGATTCAACGTCGGCAATATACTGCCTGACCGCAGCGCGCATGTCGCCCGCTTCGGTGAGGAAATTTTTGGCAAACTTCGGAATATGCCCGCCGGTGATGCCAAAGGCGTCGTGCATCACCAGGATCTGGCCGTCGGTCACGTTGCCTGCACCGATACCAATCACCGGAATGGACAGCGCGTCGGTGATGCGTTTCGCCAGCTCAACCGGCACGCACTCCAGCACCAGCAGCTGGGCGCCTGCGGCTTCCAGCGCCAGAGCATCATCAAACAGCGTCTGGGCGGCGTCACCGCGGCCCTGCACTTTATATCCACCAAAGATGTTGACGGACTGCGGCGTCAAGCCCAAATGGCCGCACACCGGCACGGCGCGCTCGGTGAGCATCTTCACCGTATCCACCAGCCAGGCGCCGCCTTCAATTTTGACCATGTTAGCGCCAGCACGCATGACCGCTGCCGCGTTTTCGAATGCCTGCTCCGGCGTGGCATAGGCCATAAAAGGCAGATCGGAAAGCAGCAGGCAGGCTGGAGCCCCGCGGCGTACCGCACGCGTGTGGTAAGCGATATCCTCAACCGTGACCGGCAGGGTGGAATCATGTCCTTGTACCGTCATCCCTAACGAATCTCCGACCAGCATGACGTTGATACCCTCTTCGGCAAAGAGTTTGGCGAAGCTGTAGTCATACGCGGTGATGGTGGCGAAGCGTTTTTTTTCCTGTTTGCATTTCTGCAGTAAGGAGATGGTGGTTGGTTTCATACTGTTTCCTGATAGCCCAAAAGCGAATCTTTGCGCATTCTAACAGTAACATTCGGGGGAACAATGATTTTAGGTAACCGATTAGCCACAATTATTTTGAGGTTAACCGGCAGGGGAACCGGATCACCAGCGGGCGGGTCTTTCCGCGTTGAGGTTGTCCAGAATGGTCCTGAGTGGGATGCCATCCGGGAAGATGAGATCGGGGGCGACTTCAAACAGCGGCCAGAGCATAAACCCGCGATTTTTCATGTCGTAATGCGGAACGGTGAGACGTTCAGTACTAATGGTCTCGTGACCAAACAGCATAATGTCGAGGTCCAGCGTGCGCGGTCCCCAGCGCTCGGCTTTGCGTACGCGGCCCTGCTGCAGTTCGATGCGCTGGGTATTGTCCAGCAGCGTTTCGGCATCAAGGGCAGTTTCCAGCACCACGGCGGCATTGAGATAATCAGGCTGATCCTGCGGACCCAGCGGCGGCGTGCGGTAGAAAGAGGAGACCGCCACGATCTTGCTTTGCGGGATCTCCCCAAGCGCCTGTACGGCAGCGTTCACCTGCTCCAGCGGAGAGGCTAAATTGCTGCCGATGGCGATATACGCAAGGGTCATGCTGTCCCTTCACGACGCGGCGCACGTTTGCGCGGACGACGATGGCGGCGACGCGGTTCCGGCTCTTCATCCAGCCCGGTGAGCATATCTTTTTGCTCCGGCGGGGCGGAGACCTGGAATTCAGCCCACCACTGCGCCAGGCGCTGCAGCTCCTGGTTGCGTTCAATTTCAGCACGCAGCGACAGCAGATCGAAGGCGGCGCGGAATTTTGGATGCTCCATAAGCTTCCAGGCGCGTTTGCCCTGACGACGGGACATGCGCAGCTGAAGCTGCCAGATATCGCGCACCAGCGTGGTAATGCGTTTTGGAATAGCGAGCGTACGGCACCCTTCGTCCAGCACGTCGTTTGCGGCCAGCGCGAAGGCATCATAGTAGGCAAGCCCGCTCTCCTGGGTAATTCGCTGGGCCGTTTCCAGCAGCGGATACCAGAACATCGCCGCAAACAGGAACGCCGGATTGACGCGCATGTCGTTGCGAATACGGGTATCGGTATTTTTCAGCACCTGCGCAATCATCCGCTCCATTGGGCTGTCACCGCTTTCGGTGAAGTAGCGGGTAATGGTCGGGAACAGGGGCTGGAAAAGGTTGTATTCGCGCAGCAGATTGTAGGTTTCAAAGCCGTGGCCGGCCTGCAGCAGCTTCAGCGCCTCTTCAAACAGGCGGGCAGGCGGCACGTCGTTAATCAGCGTCGCCAGGCGCGGAATCGGCTCTGCCGTTTCCGGGCTGATGCGCATATTGAGCTTGGCGGCGAAACGCACGGCGCGCAGCATACGCACGGGATCTTCGCGATAGCGCGTTTCCGGCGTGCCAATCAGACGGATCAGACCTTCTTTCAGGTCCTGCATGCCGCCGACGTAATCGCGCACGGTGAAATCCGCCACGCTGTAATAAAGACTGTTGATGGTGAAGTCGCGACGCTGGGCATCTTCTTCGATAGAGCCGAAGATATTGTCACGCAGCAGCATGCCGTTCTGGCCGCGCTGTGACGTGGTGCGATCGGATGCGCCCGCTTCGTGGTGGCCGCGGAAGGTCGCCACTTCGATAATTTCCGGCCCAAACATCACGTGAGCCAGACGGAAACGGCGGCCAACGAGACGGCAGTTGCGGAATAATTTGCGCACCTGCTCAGGCGTGGCGCTGGTCGTCACGTCGAAATCTTTTGGTTTTTTGCCCAGCAGTAAATCACGTACTCCACCGCCCACGAGATAGGCCTCATAGCCCGCTTTATTCAGACGATAGAGCACCTTGAGGGCATTTTCACTGATATCTTTGCGGGAAATAGTGTGCTGCTCACGCGGAATAACCGACATGTGTGGCTGTGCAATAGCATCGTTCGCCATGCTCTCTTCGCGGCTTAGCACTTTACGGCAAAAATTAGCGACTCGGGTAAAAATGGTACACCTCGTAGTGTGTTTTGTTATGAAAAAAGCGGCTAATCATAGCTCAGCGCAACGCATTTGAGAATGCTGGATTTTTGGCACTGCCGCGAGCGTCCAGTTGGCAACGGCCATTTTCAGCAGTTCGTCAATACGCAGATCCTGCCATTCGTTGGTTACATTCTGGTTGAGAAATCGCAGCGCGTCGATCAAAACAGGACGCGGATCGCCGTCTGGCAGGGCCGGGGCGTGGTTCTGCTTTGACAATTTAAAGCCCTGCGCATTGACCGCCAGCGGCAGATGAATGTAGTCCGGGGCCGTCCAGCCAAACTGGTGATACAGCGATATTTGTCGCACGGTCGGTTCGACCAGATCCGCCCCGCGTACAATTTCCGTCACGCCCTGGAAACGATCGTCGACGACCACCGCCAGGTTATAGGCGAACAGGCCGTCACGGCGGTGAATAATAAAATCCTCACGCGCCAGACGTTCATCGGCATGAATCTCACCGGAGAGGAGATCGGTAAAGCGCGTTACCGGGGAGCGCTGCTTTATACGTACGGCGGCATTTTCCGGGGGAAGATTAAGCGTGCGGCAGTGGCCGTCATAGACGCCACCCACGCTCTGGATACGCGCGCGGGTGCAGGTGCAGTTATAGGAAAGCCCCCGATCGCGAAGCCAGGCCAGACGTTCCCGATAAGCCTCGTGACGTTTTGACTGCCAGAGCACCTCGTCATCCCAGTGAAGACCGTAATGTTCCAACTGACGCAGAATCGTCTCTGCAGCACCGGGAACTTCACGCGGGGGGTCTATATCTTCAATGCGGACAAGCCATTTTCCCAGGCGGGCGCGAGCCTGCAGGTAGCTGCCGAGCGCGGCAATTAATGAGCCGAAGTGTAATTCACCGGAAGGAGATGGCGCGAAGCGCCCAATATAGTGTGATTCAGACATATCAACAGTAACAAGGCGGGAGAGACTCCCGCCTTTGGTATGTGTAAACAGCGCTGGTATTAACCGGCCATCTGTTTTTCGCGGATTTCGGCCAGCGTTTTACAGTCGATGCACAGATCGGCGGTAGGACGCGCTTCCAGGCGACGAATACCGATTTCAACACCGCAGGATTCGCAGTAGCCAAAATCTTCGTCTTCGACTTTTTTCAGCGTTTTCTCGATCTTTTTGATCAGTTTGCGTTCGCGGTCACGGTTACGCAGTTCGAGGCTGAACTCTTCTTCCTGAGCGGCACGGTCTACCGGATCCGGGAAGTTGGCAGCTTCATCCTGCATATGAGTAACGGTGCGATCGACTTCATCCCTGAGTTGATTACGCCATGCTTCAAGAATACGCTTGAAGTGCGACAGCTGGGCTTCGTTCATATACTCTTCGCCCGGCTTCTCTTGATACGGCTCCACCCCAGCGATGGCGAGAATACTCAGGGACGATGTTTTACGGTTTTGCCCTTCTTGCATGTTGCTTCTCCTTAACACGCACTATCGATCCCCGTGTTGGGGGAAAAATCAGGTCGCTATAAATAGCAGATGCTTTTCCGTAAGGCAATTATCTAAACGTAACACTTGACAAGCCTGTGAGGAAAAGCGTATTTGCGCACGCGGCCAGAACACTTATTCGACAATCGTCTAATCCCTTACAAGACAATGGGAAGAGAGGATCTCAGAGTCATATTATCGGCAGAAAGTTCCGCTTTATAAGCGAAAACCTCTACCCCCTGCTTTTGTGCCTCATGCAACAATTGCGCGTATTTAGGATCAATATGGCGGGCAGGGGAGAAACGTTCAATGGCTGAATGCAACACCGCAAACAGCAATACGGCGCGTTTGCCCGCCGCCGCAACACTCATTAGCTCTCGCAGATGCTTCTGGCCACGCAGCGTTACCGCATCCGGGAAGTAGCCATTTTCCTGTTCCGCTAACGTCACTGATTTTACTTCAATATAGCACTCGGGCCTGTCTTCCGCCTGTAACATGAAGTCAATTCTGCTGCCTTCATCGCCATATTTCACTTCACTTTTATGCGTGCCATATCCCACCAGTTCGGGAATGGCGCCAAGGGTCAGCGCTTCCTTAACCAGCTGATTTGCGCGCTGGGTATTAACGCAAATAAATGCCCCGTTTTGGGTTTCGGTCACTTCCCAGGTATGGGCATATTTGCGTTTACTATTTTCTGAAGTGGAATACCAGACCCTGTCACCCGGCGTCGCACACCCCGTCATGGCGCCGGTATTGGGGCAGTGCAGGGTGAGCTGAACCCCTTCGGGGGTGATCACGTCGGCGAGGAAGCGTTTGTATCGCTGGATAAGCGTAGCGTGCTGCAGGGGAGGACTAAACTTCATCAGAATTCCTTTCAGTATTGCCCAGCGTCCAGCGCTGTAGCGGCGTATAGCGGGTGCGTCCCTGTGCAAAGACGGATTCGTAAAGCGCGAATGCGTTGACCGGAAAGGCCCAGTGAAAACCCGGCGGCGGGATGGCAACGGCCTGACCGGCATCGCGCAGCAGCGTGATATGTGGATGAAACGGCTGTGGGCTCTGATAACAGCCGCTGCGCGCCGCCTGGGCGCGCAGCATATTCGCCAGCTGCAATAATCCGCGCGGCGGCTGGCGCGTTCCCAGCCAGACCACGCGCGAACGCGGCCACTGGCCCGCGTCGTCGAGATGCAGCGTAAATTCCGGCTGGGCAATACGCCCGGCCATTGCGGCTAACGCCCGCTGTTTTTCGGCACTGACGTCGCCCAAAAAGGCCAGCGTCATGTGCAGGTTGGCCGCCGCGACAGGGCGGCCCGCTTCCGGCGAAAAGCAATCGGCGCGCCAGCGAACAATTTGACGCTGTATGGTGGTGGGCAATTCAATGGCAAAAAACAGCCGTTTCGACTCAGGCATACGGAGGACTCGGTAATGATATGCGCCGATGCTACAATGTACGCCGACTAATGTTAACCCTCTGGAGCTGTTAGTGTCCTCATTGCCGGTCGCCGTCATTCTTCCTGAGCTTCTCGCTGCCTTACGCCATTCCCCACAGGTTTTGCTGAATGCCCCTACGGGCGCGGGCAAGTCCACCTGGCTGCCGCTGCAGATTCTGAAAGACGGAAATATCCGCGGGAAAATTATCCTGCTGGAGCCGCGCAGGCTGGCCGCGCGCAACGTGGCGCAGCGTCTGGCGGAACTGCTGAATGAAAAACCGGGCGAAACGGTAGGTTACAGGATGCGTGCCGAGACCTGCGTTGGTCCGAACACGCGTCTTGAAGTGGTCACCGAGGGTATTCTCACCCGCATGCTGCAAAACGATCCGGAGCTGAACGGCGTCGGGCTGGTGATCCTCGATGAATTCCACGAGCGCAGCCTGCAGGCGGATCTGGCCCTCGCGCTGTTGCTGGACGTGCAGCAGGGGCTGCGCGACGATCTCCGGCTGCTTATTATGTCGGCCACGCTGGATAACGAGCGGCTACGACAGGCATTACCCGATGCGCCGGTCATCAGCTCAGAAGGGCGGGCGTTTCCGGTTGAACGCCGCTATCAGCCGCTTCCCTCCCACCAGCGTTTTGACGAGGCCGTCGCCATTGCCACCGCTGAGCTGCTGCGCCAGGAAGCCGGTTCCCTGCTGTTGTTTTTGCCGGGCGTCGGTGAAATTCAGCGCGTGCAGGAGCAGCTTTCTACCCGCGCAGGCGGCGACGTGCTGCTTTGCCCGCTCTACGGCGCGTTGTCGCTGCAGGATCAGCGTAAAGCGATTGTTCCCGCACAGGCGGGGCAGCGCAAGGTGGTGCTGGCAACCAACATTGCTGAAACCAGTTTGACTATTGAAGGGATTCGCCTGGTGGTGGATAGCGCGCAGGAGAGAGTGGCAAGCTTTGACCCGCGTACCGGGCTGACTAAACTCCTGACGCAGCGCATCAGCCAGGCGTCGATGGTGCAGCGCGCGGGCCGCGCGGGGCGTCTTGAGCCGGGCATCTGCCTGCATTTGACCAGCGCGGAGCAGGCTGAACGCGCCGCACAGCAAAGCACGCCGGAAATTTTACAAAGCGATTTGTCTGGTCTGGTGATGGATCTGCTGCAGTGGGGCTGCCCGAACCCTGAGCAGCTCACCTGGCTTAATCCTCCTCCTGTCGTAAACCTCACCGCTGCGCGCACGTTGCTGACACAGCTTGGCGCGCTGGAAGGCGAGCGTCTGACGGCGCGCGGCCAGAAAATGGCGGCGCTGGGCAACGATCCGCGTCTGGCCGCGATGCTGGTGGCCGCGCAAGGGGATGATGAAATTGCCACGGCGGCAAAACTGGCGGCTATTCTTGAGGAGCCGCCTCGCGGTGGCAGCAGCGATCTGGGGCAGGCGTTTTCGCGCAGCCAGGGGAACTGGCAGCAGCGGGCGCAGCAGCTGAGTAAACGCCTGAATAGCCGGGGAGGTGCGCCTGACAGCGATAAGATTGCCTTCCTGCTGGCCCAGGCTTTCCCGGACAGGATTGCGCGTCGGCGCGGGCTGGACGGTCGCTACCAGCTGGCAAACGGCATGGGGGCGATGCTGGACAGCGATGATGCGCTGACGCGCCACGAATGGCTGATCGCCCCGCTGCTGCTGCAGGGCAGCCATTCTCCGGATGCGCGTATCCTGCAGGCGATTGCCGTAGAGATTGACGCCCTGACGCGTGCCTGTCCGCAGCTGCTTCAGCAATCTGATACCGTGGAATGGGATGACGCCCAGGGCACGCTGAAGGCCTTTCGTCGCAGCCAGATTGGTAAGTTGACGTTAGGAACGAAGCCGCTGGCGAAGCCGTCGGAAGACGAGCTTCACCAGGCGATGCTGAACGGAATTCGGGAAAAAGGGTTGAGCGCCCTGAACTGGACGCCGGAAGCGGAGCAGTACCGCATTCGTCTGCACTGCGCCGCGAAGTGGCTACCGGAATACGGTTGGCCTGCGGTGGATGACGAGACGCTGCTCGCTACGCTTGAGCGCTGGCTACTGCCGCAAATGAGCGGCGTACACTCTCTGCGAGCCCTTAAGGCGCTTGATGTTAAGACCGCGTTACAGAATTTACTGGACTGGTCATTACGTCAACGTCTGGATAGTGAACTGCCAGGGCATTACACTGTGCCGACCGGAAGCCGGATTGCCATCCGTTATCATGAGGATAATCCGCCGGCGCTGGCGGTTCGGATGCAGGAGATGTTTGGTGAAGCCACAACGCCGTCCATTGCGGAAGGGCGTGTGCCGTTAGTGCTTGAGCTGCTGTCGCCTGCGCATCGTCCATTACAAATCACCCGAGATTTGGGTGCGTTCTGGGCGGGAAGCTACCGTGAAGTGCAAAAAGAGATGAAGGGGCGATATCCCAAACATGTCTGGCCGGACGATCCGGCGAATACGGCGCCGACGCGGCGAACGAAGAAATATTCGTAGGTTAGGTGAAAGAGGGAGTGCGGCCTGATGCCCTCACCCCAGCCCTCTCCCACGGGGAGAGGGAGAAAACACTAAAGACTTTCCTGACAGGAAAGTCTTGCTGTTTATTTTGAGAGATTTCTTCTTTCACAGGCCTGTGAAAGAAAAGAAAATCTGGCCTTTGCGCCTGAAAGTTGCGGAGAAAAAGCATGGCGGGGGATGACCGCGAGCCAATAGGACGTAAGGGAAAACCAACGCGTCCGGCGAAAGAAAAGGTAAGCCGTCGTCGCCTCAGAGATGAGGACTATGACGATGACTATGAAGACGATTATGAGGATGAAGAACCGATGCCGCGTAATGGAAAAGGCAAAGGGCGTAAGCCTCGGGGCAAACGCGGCTGGTTCTGGCTGCTGCTGAAGCTGTTTATTGTTTTTGTCGTCCTGATGGCGATTTACGGCGTGTATCTGGATCAGAAGATCCGTAGCCGTATCGACGGTAAAGTCTGGCAGCTACCTGCGGCAGTGTATGGCCGTATGGTGAACCTTGAGCCAGATATGCCCATCACCAAGAACGAGATGGTCAAACTGCTGGAAGCCACCCAGTATCGTCAGGTGTCAAAAATGACGCGGCCTGGCGAATTTACCGTGCAGTCCAACAGCATTGAGATGATTCGTCGTCCGTTTGATTTCCCGGACAGCAAAGAGGGGCAGGTGCGCGCGCGTCTGACCTTTGACGGCGATCGTCTGGACACCATCGAGAACATGGATAACAACCGTCAGTTCGGTTTCTTCCGTCTCGATCCGCGTCTGATCACCATGCTTTCGTCAGCAAACGGCGAGCAGCGCCTGTTCGTGGCGCGTAACGGCTTCCCGGATCTGCTGGTTGATACCCTGCTGGCAACCGAAGACCGTCACTTCTACGAGCACGATGGCATCAGCCTCTACTCGATTGGCCGTGCGGTACTGGCTAACCTGACTGCCGGTCGCACCGTGCAGGGAGCGAGTACGCTGACCCAGCAGCTGGTGAAAAACCTGTTCCTCTCCAGCGAACGCTCTTACTGGCGTAAAGCGAACGAAGCCTACATGGCCGTGCTGATGGATGCGCGCTACAGCAAGGATCGTATCCTTGAGCTGTACATGAACGAGGTGTACCTTGGTCAGAGCGGCGATAACGAAATCCGCGGCTTCCCGCTGGCGAGTCTGTACTACTTTGGTCGCCCGGTAGAAGAGCTGAGCCTGGACCAGCAGGCGCTGCTGGTGGGCATGGTGAAAGGGGCGTCCATTTATAACCCGTGGCGTAACCCGAAACTGGCGCTGGAGCGTCGTAACCTCGTTCTGCGTCTGCTGCAACAGCAGCAGGTGATTGACCAGGAGCTGTACGACATGCTGAGCGCGCGTCCGCTGGGCGTTCAGCCGCGCGGCGGCGTGATTTCGCCTCAGCCTGCGTTTATGCAGCTGGTGCGTCAGGAGCTGCAAAGCAAGCTCGGTGATAAGGTCAAAGATCTCTCCGGCGTGAAGATCTTCACCACCTTTGACTCCGTGGCGCAGGATGCGGCCGAAAAAGCGGCGGTGGAAGGCATTCCGGCGCTGAAGAAACAGCGTAAGCTCTCCGATCTTGAAACCGCGATGGTGGTGGTTGACCGTAACACCGGCGAAGTGCGCGCGATGGTGGGCGGGGCCGAGCCGCAGTTTGCAGGCTACAACCGTGCGATGCAGGCGCGTCGCTCAATCGGCTCTCTGGCAAAACCGGCAACCTACCTCACAGCCCTGAGCCAGCCAAATCAGTATCGCCTGAATACCTGGATTGCGGATGCGCCGATCTCCCTGCGCCAGCCTAACGGCCAGGTCTGGTCACCGCAGAACGATGATAAACAGTTCAGCGGCCAGGTCATGCTGGTGGATGCGTTGACCCGTTCCATGAACGTGCCAACGGTGAACCTGGGCATGTCGCTGGGACTGCCGGCGATTGTCGATACCTGGCAAAAACTGGGCGTGGCGAAAGATCAGCTGCACCCGGTGCCGGCGATGATCCTCGGCGCGCTTAACCTGACGCCGATCGAAGTGGCGCAGGCGTTCCAGACCATTGCCAGCGGGGGCAACCGCGCGCCGCTGTCTGCCCTGCGCTCAGTGATTGCCGAAGATGGTTCCGTGCTGTATCAGAGCTTCCCGCAGGCGGAGCGTGCCGTTCCCGCTCAGGCCGCCTATATGACGCTGTGGACGATGCAGCAGGTCGTGCAGCGCGGTACCGGCCGTCAGCTGGGCGCGAAGTATCCGGGTCTGCATCTGGCGGGTAAAACCGGGACCACCAACAACAACGTCGATACCTGGTTCGCCGGTATTGATGGCCGTGAAGTGGTGATCACCTGGGTAGGCCGCGACAACAACCAGCCGACCAAGCTGTACGGCGCGAGCGGGGCGATGTCGATTTACCAGCGCTATCTGGCGAATCAGTCTCCTGTGCCGCTGAATCTGGTTGCGCCGGAAGATATCGTCGATATGGGCGTAGACAGCTCCGGTAACTTCGTCTGCGGCGGCGGAATGCGTACGCTGCCTGTCTGGACCGCAAACCCGGACTCGCTGTGCCAGCAAAGCCAGCCAGAACAGCCAACGGGTAACCCGTTCGACCAGTCTTCTCAGCCACAGCAGCCGCAGCAGCAACAGCCGCAGCAGCAGAATGAGAAGAAAGACAGCGACGGTGTCGCGGGCTGGATTAAAGACATGTTCGGCGGTAACTAAGCTTTTAAAGCCCTCTTCCCTGGAAGGGGGCTTTTTTTACCCGTAAACCTCATTTCGTTAACCCTCGCTTTAACTCTGATTAACCCTTCGTTTTCTCTTGATGATTTCTTAAACCCTTAATTCTCATAGGGCCGCTTACTGCTTGCTATGCAACCAGCGTTTCGCATATTATTCTGGCGCTCATAATAATAATTCTCGTTTACGTTATCATTCACTTTCACATCAGAGATTCAACATGGCGCTTTCCAATACTGCTCAGCCAATGAACACGTCGCTGCGTAAGCTCGCGGTCGTCGTCGCCACAGCGGTTGCCGGCATGTCTGCTTATGCTCACGCGGCCGAAACCCCGAAAAAAGAAGAAACCATTACGGTTACCGCAGCACCTGCGGCACAGGAAAGTGCCTGGGGGCCTGCTGCGACCATCGCCGCACGGCAATCCGCGACCGGAACCAAAACGGATACCCCTATTCAAAAGGTTCCGCAGTCTATTTCGGTAGTCACTGCCGAAGAGATGGCGCTGCATCAGCCGCGCTCGGTGAAAGAAGCCCTGAGCTACACGCCGGGCGTTGCGGTCGGCACGCGCGGCGCGTCTAACACCTATGACTATTTGATCATTCGCGGCTTCGCGGCCGATGGCCAGACGCAGAATAACTACCTCGACGGCATGAAAATGCAGGGGAACTTCTATAACGACGCGGTGATTGATCCTTATATGCTGGAGCGCGCCGAGATCATGCGCGGTCCGGTTTCCGTTCTGTACGGCAAAAGCAGCCCGGGCGGTTTGCTGAACATGGTCAGTAAGCGCCCAACAACCGAGCCGCTGAAAGAGATCCAGTTCAAAGTCGGCACGGATAGCCTGTTCCAGACCGGGTTTGACTTTAGCGATGCGATCGACGACGACGGCGTTTACTCTTATCGCTTAACGGGCGTTGCGCGTTCTAATAACGCTCAGCAGGAGCGTGCGGAAGAGCAGCGTTACGCCATCGCGCCATCGTTCTCCTGGCGTCCGGATGATAAAACCACCTTCACGTTCCTCTCCTACTTCCAGAACGAGCCTGAAACGGGCTACTACGGCTGGCTGCCAAAAGAGGGAACGGTTGAGCCGCTGCCGAACGGCGATCGTCTGCCGACGAACTTCAACGAAGGCGCGAAGAACAATACCTATTCCCGTAACCAGAAAATGGTGGGATACAGCTTCGATCACGAGTTCAACGATACCTTTACCGTGCGTCAGAACCTGCGCTTTGCCGAGAACAAAACCTCGCAAAACAGCGTATATGGCTATGGCGTCTGTACCGATCCGGCAAACAGCGGCAACAAACAGTGTGCCGCGCTAGCGCCATCGGACAAAGGCCATTATCTGGCGCGTAAATACGTTGTCGATAACGAAAAGCTGCAGAACTTTACCGTTGATACCCAGCTGCAGAGCAAATTCTCAACCGGCGAGGTGGACCACGTCCTGCTGACCGGCGTTGACTTTATGCGCATGCGGAATGACATCAACTCCTGGTTCGGTTACGACGACTCTGTTCCGCTGCTGGATCTCTACAATCCGGTAAACGGCGATTTTGATTTCGGCTCAAAAGATCCCGCGACCTCCGGCCCATATCAGATCCTCAACCGTCAAAAACAGACGGGTCTGTACGTTCAGGATCAGGCGCAGTGGGATAAAGTGCTGGTAACCCTGGGCGGCCGTTATGACTGGGCCGATCAGGAATCCTACAACCGCGTGACGAACACCACCTCCAAACGTGATGATACCCAGTTCACCTGGCGCGGTGGCGTTAACTATCTGTTTGATAACGGCGTAACTCCGTACTTTAGCTACAGCGAATCGTTTGAACCGGCTTCGCAGACCGATGCCCAGGGCAAGCTGTTCTCGCCGTCTAAAGGCAAACAGTACGAAGCGGGCGTGAAATACGTGCCGAACGATCGTCCGATCGTCGTCACCGGTGCGTTGTACCAGCTGACCAAAACCAACAACCTGATGGCGGACCCGGCGGGCTCCTTCTTCTCGGTTCAGGGCGGTGAAATCCGCGCGCGTGGCGTAGAACTGGAAGCGAAAGCGGCCCTCTCTGCGAGCGTCAACCTGGTGGGTTCTTATACCTATACCGATGCGGAATACACCACGGACACCACCTACAAAGGCAACACGCCTGCTCAGGTGCCAAAACACATGGCATCGTTGTGGGGCGATTACACCCTGTTTGACGGTGCGCTGTCGGGTCTGACGCTGGGTACCGGCGTGCGTTACACGGGCTCAAGCTATGGCGATCCGGCGAACTCCTTCAAGGTGGGCAGCTACACCGTAGTCGATGCGCTGGTCAGATACGATCTGGCACGCGTTGGCATGGCTGGCTCAAACGTGGCGCTGCACGTAAACAACCTGTTCGATCGTGAGTACGTTGCCAGCTGCTTCAATACCTACGGCTGCTTCTGGGGTGCTGAACGTCAGGTTGTTGCCACCGCGACCTTCCGCTTCTAATCTCTCTTCGGGCACGGTTCGCCGTGCCCTTTTTATTTAAGTTGGCTGATATGCAGGATATTCAAACGCAACCCGACACCACCTTTACGCTCAACCATCTATCCTTTCGCGTACCCGGGCGCACGCTGCTGCATCCGCTCTCTCTGACGTTTCCGGCCGGTAAAGTGACGGGCCTGATTGGTCATAACGGTTCCGGTAAATCCACGCTTCTCAAGATGCTGGGGCGCCATCAGCCGCCTTCAGAAGGCGATATTCTGCTGGATGACCAACCGCTGGAGAGCTGGAGCAGTAAAGCCTTTGCCCGCAAAGTGGCCTATCTGCCGCAGCAGCTGCCGCAGGCGGAAGGGATGACGGTGCGCGAGCTAGTGGCGATTGGGCGTTATCCGTGGCACGGTGCGCTTGGGCGCTTCGGCGTCGCCGACAGAGAGAAGGTGGAAGAGGCGATTGCGCTGGTCGGGCTAAAACCGCTGGCGCACCGTCTGGTGGATAGCCTGTCCGGCGGCGAACGTCAGCGCGCGTGGATCGCGATGCTGGTGGCGCAGGACAGCCGCTGTCTGCTGCTGGATGAACCGACCTCTGCGCTGGATATTGCCCATCAGGTCGACGTCCTGGCGCTGGTGCATCGCCTGAGCCAGCAGCGTGGCCTGACGGTCATCGCGGTTCTGCACGATATCAACATGGCCGCGCGCTATTGTGACTACCTCGTCGCGCTGCGCGGGGGCGAGATGATTGCCCAGGGGACACCGGCAGAGCTGATGCGCAGCGAAACGCTGGAACATATTTACGGTATTCCGATGGGTATTCTGCCTCACCCGGCCGGGGCTGCACCGGTGAGCTTTGTCTACTGATGCTGAATAACACACGCATTAGCCGCCGTCGCCTGCTGACGGCGATGGCGCTCTCGCCGCTGCTGTTAAAAATGAATACGGCGCGTGCCGCCGCCGTCGATCCGCATCGTATTGTGGCTCTGGAGTGGCTGCCGGTCGAACTGATGATGGCGCTCGGCGTCACGCCCTATGGCGTGGCGGACATTCCTAACTATAACCTCTGGGTGAACGAGCCAAAGCTGCCGGACTCGGTGATCGACGTCGGCCTGCGTACGGAGCCAAACCTTGAGCTGCTCACCCAGATGAAACCCTCGTTCCTGTTCTGGTCAGCGGGCTACGGCCCGTCAGAGGAGACAATGGCGCGCATTGCGCCGGGACGTGGATTTGCTTTCAGCGACGGTAAAAAACCGCTGGCCGTGGCGAAAAACTCGATTAACGAGATGGCGCATTTCCTCAACCGCGAAGCGGAGGCCAAAAAGCATCTCGACGAATTTGATGCCCTGATCGACTCCCTGAAGCCGCGCTTTGCTCACCGGGGCGATCGTCCGCTGCTGATGGTGACGCTGCTGGATGCCCGCCATATGCTGGTCTTCGGTAAAAACTGTCTTTTCCAGGAGGTGCTGGACAGCTTCGGCATTCGCAACGCCTGGGAAGGGGAGATGACCTTCTGGGGCAGTACCGCCGTGGGTATCGATCGTCTGGCGGCGTTTCGCGATGTGGACGTGCTCTGTTTCGACCACGGTAACGAACGCGACATGCAAACCCTGATGGCGACCCCGCTCTGGCAGGCGATGCCGTTTGTGCGCGAGAGGCGCTTCCAGCGCGCCCCGGCGGTCTGGTTCTACGGCGCGACGCTGTCGGCCATGCATTTTGCCCGCGTGCTGGATAACGCCCTGGGAGGTAAAGCATGAGTACGCGTATCGCCCGCTTCCCGGCGCTGCTGTTATCCCTGCTTTTTCTGGTTGCGCTGGTATTAACCGGGTTCAACCTCTCTGCGGCCTTACCTCGCGAGCAGTGGGGGGCCGCTCTGGCCTCGCCGGATATCGACAATATTCAGCAGATGCTGTTCCACTACAGCCTGCTGCCGCGTCTGGCGATCTCCCTTTTGGTCGGGGCCGGCTTAGGGCTGGTGGGCGTATTGTTCCAGCAGGTGTTGCGTAATCCGCTGGCAGAGCCAACCACGCTCGGCGTCGCGACCGGCGCGCAGCTTGGGATCACCATCACCACGCTGTGGGCGCTGCCGGGAGCGTTAACCTCGCAGTTTGCGGCACTCGCGGGGGCGTGCGTGGTGGGCGCGCTGGTCTTTGGCGTGGCCTGGGGCAAGCGCCTTTCTCCTGTGACGCTTATTCTGGCCGGGCTGGTGGTGAGCCTGTACTGCGGGGCGATTAACCAGCTGCTGGTGCTGTTCCATCACGATCGGCTGCAAAGCATGTTCCTGTGGAGTACCGGCACGCTCACCCAGACCGACTGGAGCGTTGTAGAGCACCTCTGGCCGCAGCTGGCTGGCGGCGTCGTGCTGACGCTGCTGCTCCTGCGCCCTCTGACGCTCATGGGGCTGGATGATGGCGTGGCGCGTAACCTGGGGCTGGCGCTGTCGCTGGCTCGTCTGGCGGCGCTGACGCTGGCGATTGTATTGAGTGCCCTGCTGGTCAACGCGGTCGGCATCATCGGATTTATCGGCCTGTTTGCGCCGCTGCTGGCGAAAATGCTCGGGGCGCGTCGCCTGCTGGCGCGTCTGATGCTGGCGCCGCTGATTGGGGCGCTGATCCTCTGGCTTTCCGATCAGCTTATTCTCTGGCTGGCGCAGGTCTGGAGGGAAGTGTCCACCGGCTCTGTGACCGCGCTTATCGGGGCGCCGCTGCTGCTGTGGCTGCTGCCGCGCCTGCGCAGCATGAGCGCACCGGCGATGGACGCCGGCGATAAAGTCTACGCTGAACGTCAGTCGGTGCTGTGGTTTAGCCTTGCCGGTCTGGCTGTGATGATTATCGCCTCGTTCGCGGCGCTCTCATTCGGACGCGATGCCTCGGGCTGGCACTGGGCAACGGGTGATTTACTCAATGAACTGGTGCAATGGCGCTGGCCGCGTATCTTCGCTGCGCTGATCGCAGGGGTGATGCTGGCAGTGGCGGGGTGCATTATTCAGCGTCTGACCGGCAACCCGATGGCAAGCCCGGAAGTGCTCGGGATCAGCTCTGGCGCCGCCTTTGGCGTGGTGCTGATGCTGTTCTTTGTGCCGGGGAATGCGTTTGGCTGGCTGATGCCTGCCGGCAGTATCGGTGCGGCAGTCACGCTGATGATTATCCTGATTGCCGCCGGTCGCGGCGGATTTTCGCCGCACCGCATGCTGCTTGCCGGGATGGCGCTCAGCACCGCATTTACCATGCTGCTGATGATGCTGCAGGCCAGCGGCGATCCGCGTATGGCGAAGATCCTGACCTGGATTTCCGGCTCGACGTACAACGCCACCGGCAGCCAGGTGGTCTGGTCCGGGATCGTGATGCTCGTGCTGCTGGCGATGGTGCCGCTGTGCCGCCGCTGGATGACCATTCTGCCGCTCGGCGGCGAAACCGCGCGTGCGGTGGGAATGGCGCTGACGCCAGCGCGCGTGGCCCTGCTGCTGCTGGCGGCGTGCCTGACGGCTGTGGCAACCCTGACGATTGGACCGCTGAGTTTTGTCGGATTAATGGCGCCGCACATTGCCAGAATGATGGGATTCCGCCGGACGATGCCGCATATCGTCATGTCGGCCCTGACGGGCGGGGTGATGCTGGTGTTCGCGGACTGGTGCGGAAGAATGGTGCTGTTCCCGTATCAGATCCCGGCGGGTCTGCTGTCGACCTTTATCGGTGCGCCGTACTTTATTTATCTGTTGAGAAAGCAGAGTCGGTAATAAAAGTAAACGGCAATCCTTTGATTGCCGTTTTAGTGTTTGCTCCCTCTCCCCGTGGGAGAGGGTTGGGGTGAGGGCATCAAGCCGCACATCTTACAGCTTCGCAAACACCTTGCGCGCCGCGTCGATGGTGTTGTTGATATCATCTTCGCTGTGCGCCACGGATATAAAGCCCGCTTCGAACGCGGACGGCGCCAGGTACACGCCTTCTTCCAGCATCAGGTGGAAGAAGCGCTTGAAGCGTTCAACGTCGCACTTCACCACGTCCTGATAGCAGGTCACGGTTTTCGCATCGGTGAAGAAAATCCCGAACATGCCGCCCACGTGGTTAACCACCAGCGGAATACCCGCTTCTTCTGCCGCTTCCAGCAGACCGTTTGCCAGCTGCGAGGTCAGGTCGGTCAGGGTTTCGTGAATACCCGGCTGTGCCACTTCGGTCAGGCAGGCAAAGCCCGCCGCCATGGCGATAGGGTTACCGGAAAGCGTGCCCGCCTGGTAAACCGGGCCGGTTGGCGCCAGGGCTTCCATCACGTCCTTACGACCACCGAATGCGCCGACCGGCATGCCGCCGCCGATGATTTTGCCGAGGCAGGTCAGGTCCGGCACGACGTCGTAGTAAGACTGGGCACCCGCCAGCGCCACGCGGAAGCCGGTCATGACTTCATCGATGATCAGCAGCGCGCCGAACTCGTCGCACAGGGCGCGCAGGCCCGGCAGGAACTCAGGCTGCGGTGGGATGCAGTTCATGTTGCCGGCAACCGGCTCAACGATGATGCAGGCGATTTCCTGCGGATACTGCTCGAACGCCGCGCGAACGGTAGCAAGATCGTTGTAGGTGCAGGTCAGGGTGTGCTTCGCGAAATCTGCCGGTACGCCAGGCGAGTTCGGCTGGCCGAGCGTCAGCGCGCCGGAACCGGCCTTCACCAGCAGACAGTCGGCGTGACCGTGGTAACAGCCTTCAAACTTGATGATTTTATCGCGGCCGGTAAAACCGCGCGCCAGGCGGATGGCGCTCATGGTGGCTTCGGTACCGGAGTTCACCATACGCACCATGTCCATGGTAGGCACCAGTTCGGTCACCAGCTCCGCCATTTTCACTTCCATTTCGGTTGGCGCGCCGAAGCTCAGGCCGCGCTGGGCGGCTTCGATTACCGCGTTACGAATCGCCGGGTGGTTGTGGCCCAGCACCATCGGACCCCAGGAACCCACATAATCGATATAGGCTTTGCCATCGACATCATACAGATACGCGCCGTCAGCACGTTCGATAAACAGCGGCGTACCGCCCACGCCGGTGAAGGCGCGCACAGGTGAGTTCACGCCACCCGGAATAAGCTCGCGGGCTGCACTGTAGAGGTTTTCAGACTTGCTCATGGCGTCGTTCCTGGTTCGAATAAAATGGTTAAGCCCACTATTCTATGTGATTCGGGGAAGGTTATGAAATTTTTAGCCGGGCAATGCTTTAAGATTTGTTAAGTAATTTTCAGGAGACGGTAGGGCCGTCTCTGGTAAAATCCTCGCGGCTTTTTGTGTGACAAATAAGAACAGGACATGAAATCAGATTCTCCGTCTTTTGAAGAACAACAGTTTACGCGCGCCCAGCACCGAATCAGCATTCGGCGGCTGCTCAATCGCGATAAAACGCCGCTGGCGATCCTGCTGGCCGCTGCCGTGGTGGGTACTCTCGCGGGCCTGGTTGGCGTGGCGTTTGAAAAAGCGGTTAATGCCGTACTCAACTGGCGAGTGGGCACCGTGGCCGGTTTCGCCGACAGCGAATGGCTGGTCTGGGTGTGGGCATTCGGGCTGTCCGCGCTGTTTGCCATGGTGGGGTATTTTCTGGTGCGTAAATTCGCGCCGGAAGCGGGGGGATCGGGCATCCCGGAAATTGAAGGCGCGCTGGAGGAGCTGCGTCCGGTGCGCTGGTGGCGGGTGATTCCGGTTAAGTTCATCGGCGGCATGGGGACTCTGGGCGCCGGAATGGTGCTTGGACGGGAAGGACCCACGGTACAGCTGGGGGGGAACGTCGGCCGCATGGTGGGCGATCTGTTTCGGATGCGAAGCGCCGAAGCGCGCCATACGCTGCTGGCAACCGGCGCGGCGGCGGGGCTTTCCGCCGCGTTTAACGCGCCGCTGGCAGGTATTTTGTTCATTATCGAAGAGATGCGCGCGCAGTTCCGCTACAACCTGATCTCGATTAAAGCGGTATTCACCGGCGTGATTATGTCGAGCATCGTGTTTCGCATCTTTAATGGCGAGGGCGCGGTCATTGAGGTGGGTAAACTGACCAACGCGCCGGTCAATACCCTGTGGCTTTACCTGATCCTCGGCATGATTTTTGGCGTGGTGGGGCCGCTGTTTAACACCTTTATCCTGCGCGCTCAGGATATGTTCCAGCGCATTCACGGCGGGAACACCACGAAATGGGTGCTGATGGGCGGTCTGCTGGGCGGAATGTGTGGCGTACTCGGGTTTATCGAGCCGAATGCCGCAGGCGGCGGGTTCGGGCTGATTCCCATTGCGGCGGCAGGGAATTTCAGCGTGGGTCTGCTGCTGTTTATGTTTATCTCCCGGGTTATCACGACGGTACTGTGCTTCTCTTCCGGCGCGCCCGGGGGGATTTTTGCCCCGATGCTGGCGCTGGGTACGCTGCTCGGCACCGCGTTTGGTATGGCGGCTGAAGTGGGCTTTCCCGCCTATCACCTTGAAGCCGGGACCTTTGCCGTGGCCGGAATGGGGGCGCTGCTGGCCGCGTCCCTGCGCGCGCCCTTGACCGGGATCGTGCTGGTGCTGGAGATGACGGACAATTACCAGCTCATTTTGCCAATGATCATTACCTGTCTCGGCGCGACACTATTAGCCCAGTTCCTGGGTGGAAAACCGCTATACTCCACCATCCTCGCGCGTACCCTGGCGAAACAAGAGGCTGAACGGGCCGCCACGCAGAATACTTGAATGAATTACCAGGGTATTAGATAATGAGACAAAGAATTGGGTGAATTTTACCCAATGGCAGTATTCATGGGAGCATAAGATGAGTGATGACGTAGTAGCTGTACCGCTCGAATTTACCGAAGCAGCAGCCAACAAAGTGAAAGTCCTGATTGCCGACGAAGACAATCCGGATCTGAAACTGCGTGTTTATATTACCGGTGGCGGCTGCAGCGGCTTCCAGTATGGTTTTACCTTTGACGATCAGGTTAACGATGGCGATATGACTATCGAGAAACAGGGCGTCGCGCTGGTGGTTGACCCGATGAGCCTGCAATATCTGGTGGGTGGTTCGGTGGATTACACCGAGGGTCTGGAAGGTTCGCGCTTTGTGGTCACGAACCCGAATGCGACAAGCACCTGCGGATGTGGATCTTCGTTCAGCATCTAAGAGAGTGCGGGCTGATGCCGTTACTCCGTCCCTCTCTCACAGGGAGAGGGAGAAAAGACTAAAAACGGTAACCTTGCGGTTACCGTTTTGCTTTTACCTGCCATTATCATCCAGCGCAAACGTCGGCAGCTTCAGGTGCCAGCGTATCGCCGCTAAGCGTATCACCAGCGTCACGACCATCCCCAGCATCGCGGCATTTTCCAGCGGGAGGGCGAAGGTATAGTACGCGGTAGCGTGAACAATCCCGCCCACAATGCAGGCCGTTGCGTAAATTTCAGTACGCAGGATCATCGGCACTTCACGCGCCAGAATGTCGCGTATGATCCCACCGCCCACGCCGGTTAATACGCCCATGCAGATTGCCACCATCGGACCGGTACCGGCATTAAACGCCTTATTGACGCCAATACCGACAAACACGGCCAGACCCACGGCATCCAGTACCGGCAATATCCACTTGGGTAAGCGGCGGGGCTGGCGAACCAGCACAATGGTCAACAGGCAGGTGACCATCGCGACCACCAGATCGGTAGGATCTTTCACCCAAAACACCGGGCCATTTGCCAGCGCCATATCGCGGATAGTCCCACCGCCGACGGCGGTCACGACGCCCAGCACCAGCACGCCAAACGGATCCATGCGTAGTTTTCCGGCGAGCAGAACGCCGGAGATAGCAAAAACGGCTGTGCCAAGAATATCCAGCCAATAAACGAGCATCGTTAAATCCTCGAAAAGGGTCTTATGTTAGTGACTCTCTGCCAGCGCGGCACAGAGCTGTTTTGCGGCGAGGATAATACGCGGGCTGGCGCGTTCAAACCAGTCGCTGTTGAGCGGGATCACCGGAATTTTTAGCTGCTTTTGCCAGAATTGTTCAATTTTAGGAATCTCGCTCGCATTTCCGACCACGACGATGGCCTGCGGCTGGCGCGCCAGCACCTGTTCGCGGCTCACCTGAGGCCACGGTACCCGGCTGGCAGCAAAGATATTTTCACCGCCGCAGACTTCCAGCACCTGGTTCTGAATCGACCCTTTTCCGGTGGTGAACAGCGGCTGGCTGCCAAACTGCAGAAAGATGCGCTTTTTAACAGGGGTATCGTATCGGGATTTCAGCGCGGCATAGTCGCTCAGCATCTGTTTCGCCGCAGCCTCGGCTTTTTTGGGCGTAGGGCTGAAGGGTGCCAGGGCGCGTAGCGCCTGAGCGACCTGCTCAATGCTGACGGCATCAATCCACATGACCTTTATGCCAAGCGAGGTGAGCTGGTTGACCTGCCGCTCGGCGTTGCCGCCGCGCCAGGCCAGCACGAGATCCGGTTTAAGCGCCACGATGCGCTCAAGGTTCATCCCCTGCCAGGTTGCCACCTGTTCAATACCCGCGGCTTGCGGTGGGTAATCCGAATAACTACTCACGCCAACGGGCGTGATCCCGGCGGCAAACGCCAGTTCCGTATTTGCGGGAGAGAGGGTAATCACGCGCGGTAACGCATAGAGCCACAGCGGTGCGAGAAGAAGCAGGGCGGCCAGCGCCCTGACGGTATGTTTAGCCACGTGCCAGATTCTGCACCAGGCGCTCCACCATCACGGTGGACTGTTTTGCCGCAACGGTCAGGAACTCGTCGAAGCTGATGTGGGACTGCTGGTCTGCCACGTCAGAGATGGCGCGAACCACCACGAAGGGTACGCTGAAGTTATGGCAAACGTGAGCGATCGCGGTCGCTTCCATCTCAACGGCAACCGCCTGAGGGAAGTTATGACGGATTTTCGCCAGCCCAACGGAGCCGTTGATAAAGGCATCACCGCTGACAATCAGACCGCGTACCGCGTTGAGGTTGAGTTCTGCGATGCAGGTCTCTGCCGCCGCAATCAGTTTGTCGTCAGCTTTAAAACCAGCAGGGCAGCCCGGTAGCTGGCCGTACTCGTAACCGAACGCGGTGACGTCGGCATCGTGGTAACGCGCTTCGTCGGAAACAACGATATCGCCCACTTTCAGCGTCGGCGCCAGGCCGCCCGCAGAGCCGGTATTCACGATTACGTCCGGCTTGCAGCGCTCAAGCAGCAGGGTTGCACCCAGCGCAGCAGCCACTTTACCGATGCCTGATTTCAGCAGAGCCACGTCAACACCGTTCAACTGGCCGGTATAGATCTCACAACCTCCCAGAGAGAGGGTCTGACGGTTCTCAATTTTGTCACGCAGCAGCGTAACTTCTTCTTCCATTGCACCAATAATGCCGATTTTCATAGATTTACTCGCGATGTGCCTTGTTAAGATGCATAGTCTATCATGCGGTTAAGGGGAAACGCATTCTCACGCGGGGGAGCACATGTCACCAATCGATTTTCGCACCAAAATAAACTGGCACCGACGTTTCCGTTCGCCGCAGGGCGACAAGAGCGAACATGAGATCCTGCGTATCTTCGAAAGCGATCGCGGGCGGATCGTTAACTCGCCTGCCATCCGCCGTCTGCAGCAAAAAACTCAGGTGTTCCCGCTGGAGCGTAACGCCGCGGTGCGCACGCGCTTAACCCACTCGATGGAAGTGCAGCAGGTCGGGCGCTACATTGCCAAAGAGATTTTGAGCCGTCTCAAAGAGCAGCGTTTACTGGAAACCTATGGTCTGGACGAGCTGACGGGGCCCTTCGAGAGCATCGTTGAGATGGCCTGCCTGATGCATGACATCGGCAACCCGCCTTTCGGCCACTTTGGTGAGGCGGCTATCAATGACTGGTTTAAGCAGCGGCTTTATCCTTCGGATGCGGTAAGCCAGCCCCTCAGCGATGATCGCTGCATCGTACGCGATTTACGCCTGCGTGAAGGTGAAGAGGGGCTGAACGATCTGCGCCGCAAAGTGCGCCAGGATTTGTGTCACTTCGAGGGCAACGCGCAGGGGATCCGGCTGGTTCATTCCCTGATGCGCATGAACCTGACCTGGGCACAGGTCGGCTGCATTCTGAAATACACGCGTCCCGCGTGGTGGATGGGGGATACGCCCGCGTCCCACAGCTATTTAATGAAAAAACCGGGCTATTACCTTTCCGAAGAGGTCTATATTGAACGGTTACGTAAAGAACTTTCATTGACGCCAAACGGCCGCTTTCCATTGACGTGGATTATGGAAGCCGCCGATGATATTTCCTATTGCGTGGCCGATCTGGAAGATGCCGTGGAGAAAAGAATCTTCAGCGTCGAGGAGCTTTATCAACATCTTTATGCGTCCTGGGGTACCCATGAAAAAGGTTCGCTGTTTGCGCAGGTTGTCGAAAATGCCTGGGAAAAATCGCGCTCAAATACATTAAGCCGCAGTACGGAAGACCAGTTCTTTATGTATTTGCGGGTCAATACATTAAATAAACTGGTGCCGTATGCGGCGTCGCGTTTTATTGATAATTTGCCGCTCATTTTCAGCGGGGAATTCAACCACGCGCTGCTGGAAGATGACAGCAGTTTCAGTCAACTCCTTGAGCTTTATAAACATGTGGCGATGCGGCATGTATTCAGCCATCTGGATGTCGAGCAGCTGGAACTGCAGGGCTATCGGGTAATCAGTGGGTTACTGGAAATTTATTCCCCGTTGCTTCAGCTGTCGGTCGATGAATTCAGCGAACTGGTGGAACACGAGCGCGTGCGCAGAATACCCATCGAATCGCGGCTTTATCAGAAACTTTCTACCCGGCATCGTCTGGCGTATGTCGAAGCGATTGGTAAGCTGGAACGCAACTCTCCCCAATGGCCGGTGATGGAATATTATTATCGCTGCCGTCTTATCCAGGACTATATCAGCGGCATGACGGATTTGTATGCCTGGGATGAATACCGCAAGCTCATGGCGGTGGAATAATTCCGGAGTTTTGTAAAGACGGCCAATAAATTTTTACCTTTTCCATAAACTTATCGCCGGAACTAAGCGGTATAAAATGAATCTGAGTTACACAGCAATTTTGCGTTACCTGTAAATCGAGATTGAGAAACATGAAAAAAACCACATTAGCAATGAGTGCACTGGCTCTGAGTTTAGGTTTAGCGCTGTCTCCTCTGACTGCTACTGCAGCCGAGACCGCGTCGTCGGCAGCAACCGCGCAGCAGATGCCAAGCCTGGCACCGATGCTCGAAAAAGTGATGCCATCGGTGGTGAGTATTAACGTTGAGGGCAGCACGACCGTCAATACGCCGCGTATGCCGCGTAACTTCCAGCAGTTCTTCGGCGACAACTCGCCGTTCTGCCAGGACGGTTCGCCATTCCAGAGCTCTCCGTTCTGTCAGGGCGGCGGTGCCGGGGATGACAGCCAGGGCGGCGGCCAGCAGCAGAAATTCATGGCGCTTGGCTCGGGGGTAATTATTGATGCGGCGAAAGGCTACGTCGTCACTAACAACCACGTTGTCGATAACGCGAACAGCATTAAGGTTCAGCTGAGCGATGGCCGCAAGTTCGATGCCAAAGTGGTGGGTAAAGACCCGCGTTCCGACATCGCGCTGATCCAGATTCAGGATCCGAAAAACCTGACGGCGATTAAAATTGCCGACTCCGATGCGCTGCGCGTGGGCGACTATACCGTGGCGATCGGTAACCCGTTCGGTCTGGGTGAAACCGTGACATCCGGTATCGTCTCTGCGCTGGGCCGTAGCGGCCTCAACGCTGAGAACTATGAAAACTTCATCCAGACGGATGCGGCGATCAACCGCGGTAACTCCGGCGGTGCGCTGGTGAACCTGAACGGTGAGCTGATCGGTATCAACACCGCTATCCTGGCACCGGACGGCGGCAACATCGGCATCGGTTTTGCTATCCCGAGTAACATGGTGAAAAACCTGACCGCGCAGATGGTGCAGTATGGCCAGGTGAAACGCGGCGAGCTGGGTATCCTCGGTACGGAGCTGAACTCCGAACTGGCTAAGGCGATGAAAGTTGACGCTCAGCGCGGGGCATTCGTCAGCCAGGTGATGCCGAATTCTTCTGCGGCGAAAGCGGGCATTAAAGCGGGGGATGTGATCACCTCCCTGAACGGTAAACCGATCAGCAGCTTTGCCGCCCTGCGTGCCGAAGTGGGCTCGATGCCGATTGGCAGTAAAGTGACCCTCGGCCTGCTGCGCGACGGTAAGCCGGTTAACGTGAGCCTGGAGCTGCAGCAGAGCAGCCAGAATCAGGTGGATTCCAGCACCATCTTCAGCGGTATTGAAGGTGCCGAGATGAGCAATAAAGGCGCAGACAAAGGCGTGGTGGTGAACAACGTGAAAGCGAATTCACCGGCAGCCCGTATCGGCCTGAAAAAAGGCGATGTGATCATGGGCGCTAACCAGCAGCCGGTGAAAAATATCGCTGAACTGCGCAAAATTCTCGACAGCAAGCCTTCCGTGCTGGCGCTGAATATCCAGCGTGGTGATACCTCTCTTTATCTGCTGATGCAGTAATCCTCTGAAGCCCCTGTTCGCAGGGGCTTTCTCGTTTCTGTGATTCTTGCCACAACTCCATACTTCTTCCTCACTCTTTGTGCATTCGCACAATGCAGCCGTCGCTGAACTTCCCTATGCTTGAGCTCTGCTCACGGGAGGGTTACATGGCTGGCTGGCATCTTGATACCAAAATGGCGCAGGATATTGTGGCGCGCACTATGCGCATCATTGATACCAATATCAACGTAATGGATGCCCGCGGGCGCATTATTGGCAGCGGCGATCGCGAGCGTATTGGGGAATTGCACGAAGGCGCGCTGCTGGTGCTTTCTCAGGGGCGGGTCGTGGATATCGACGATGCGGTAGCGAAACACCTGCACGGCGTACGTCAGGGCATCAATTTACCGCTGCGTCTTGAAGGCGAAATTGTGGGGGTAATCGGCCTCACCGGCGAGCCCGAGTCACTGCGAAAATACGGTGAGCTGGTCTGTATGACGGCAGAGATGATGCTGGAGCAGTCGCGCCTGATGCACCTGCTCGCTCAGGACAGCCGCCTGCGTGAAGAGCTGGTAATGAACCTTATTCAGGCGGAAGAGCATACGCCTGCGCTCAGCGAATGGGCGCAGCGTCTGGGGATCGATTTAAACCAGCCGCGCGTGGTGGCGGTCATTGAGGTCGATAGCGGCCAGCTTGGCGTGGACAGCGCGATGGCCGAGCTGCAGCAGCTGCAAAATGCGCTGGCGACGCCGGAGCGCGATAACCTGGTGGCGATCGTTTCTCTGACGGAAATGGTGGTCCTCAAACCGGCGCTCAATGCGTTCGGTCGCTGGGATGCCGACGATCATCGTCGTCGCGTGGAGCAGCTGATCTCCCGGATGGAGGAGAACGGCCAGCTGCGTTTTCGCGTTGCGCTGGGCAACTACTTTACCGGGCCGGGCAGTATCGCCCGCTCCTGGCGTACCGCGCGCACCACCATGATGGTGGGCAAGCAGCGGATGCCGGAGAGCCGCAGCTATTTCTATCAGGATCTGATGCTGCCGGTGCTGCTCGACAGCCTGCGCGGGGGCTGGCAGGCCAATGAGCTGGCGCGGCCATTAGCGCGTCTGAAAGCCATGGACAACAACGGCCTGCTGCGCCGGACGCTGCAGGCGTGGTTCCGCCATAACGTCCAGCCGCTGGCGACCTCAAAGGCGCTGTTTATTCACCGCAATACGCTTGAGTATCGGTTAAACCGGATTTCAGAGCTGACGGGGCTGGATCTGGGAAACTTTGACGACAGGCTGCTGCTGTATGTGGCGCTGCAGCTGGACGAACAGAGATGATGCTGTATGCGGTCTGGTACCCTCACCCCATCCCTCTCCCACGGGGAGAGGGCGCAAACACTAAAAACGGCAATCAAGGATTGCCGTTTTGCTTTTATTTCCGCGTTAATTTCTCAAGATCCGCTTCAATCTCGCTGATCTTATTCGTCACAACGCTTTCAAGGTGACGCAGATCGTCAAGGATCTTACGCTTGAGATCGACTTCGGTGCGGTCGCGCTGGCAGATCTGATCGAGTTCATCAATCACATAGCGCAGGTTAGGGCTGATTTCCTGTACTTCTTTGTAGCCCTGTCCTACACCGTCAGCCACAACGGTCTTACGCTGGCGTGGATATTTAAACTTCACGCTTTTGGCGAAAAACTCTCCTTTGTCCTTGTGAAAATAGATTTTCAGAATATCGTTATTGGCTTCCTGACGGAGGCTGTAACGATCAATTTCATCAGGATTGGTAATGCCCAGACTTTTCAGATTATCGTACATAGCGGTACCCTTGATCTCAACATAACCTTTGAATAATTAACGAAAAAATCTATTTTCGCCACCCTCAGATATAAAAAAAGCGGGGTTGCCCCCGCTTTTTTTATACCCGATTAATCGATGGTGCGCAGCAATTCGTTGATGCCCACTTTACCGCGCGTTTTCGCATCCACTTTCTTCACGATAACCGCACAGTACAGGCTGTATTTGCCATCTTTTGACGGCAGGTTGCCGGAAACCACCACGGAGCCCGCCGGAACGCGACCGTAGTGAACTTCACCGGTTTCACGGTCATAAATACGGGTGCTCTGACCGATGTAAACGCCCATGGAGATCACGGAGCCTTCTTCAACGATCACGCCTTCAACCACTTCAGAGCGCGCGCCGATGAAGCAGTTGTCTTCGATGATGGTCGGGTTAGCCTGCAGTGGCTCCAGAACACCACCGATGCCCACGCCGCCGGACAGGTGAACGTTTTTACCGATCTGCGCGCAGGAACCGACGGTCGCCCATGTGTCAACCATGGTGCCTTCGTCAACGTAGGCACCGATGTTCACGTAGGATGGCATCAGCACGGTGTTGCGTGCGATAAACGCGCCCTGACGCACTGCCGCAGGCGGTACCACGCGGAAGCCTTCCTTCTGGAAACGCGCTTCGTCGTAGTCAGCGAATTTCATTGGCACTTTATCGAAGTAGCGGCTTTCTGCTCCGTCGATAACCTGGTTATCGTTGATACGGAAAGAGAGCAGCACGGCTTTCTTCAGCCATTGATGAGTGACCCACTGACCGTCGATTTTTTCTGCCACGCGCAGCGCGCCGGAATCCAGAAGGGAAATCACCTGGTTTACCGCTTCACGGGTCACGGTATCCACATTTGCCGGGGTAATCTCGGCGCGACGCTCAAAAGCGGACTCAATAACGTTCTGTAACTGCTGCATTGTTTACTCTTTCCATTTCACTAAAAAACATATCACCCTTTATCGTTTGGATTGAGGGCTGCTGTCAACCGTTGTTGCACTTCAAGCTGCAGGTCATTATTAAGGGCACGCCGGTCAGCGGTGGCGATTATAAATAAATCTTCTACTCGCTCGCCAATCGTTGTAATTCGGGCCCCGTGGAGCGAAATTCCCAGATCGGCAAAAACCTGGCCGACGCGGGCAAGCAACCCTGGCTGGTCGAGCGCGATCAGCTCCAGGAACGATTTACGGTCGGTGTGGGTCGGCAGGAAATTGACCTCGGTATCGACGGTAAAGTGGCGCAATTTCGCCGGCTGGCGACGCGGCTGCGGGGGCTGCCAGCTGCGCTGGGTAATCGCCTGTTCCAGACCAAAACGTATCCCTTCATGCCTGTCCGACGAGAGCGGGCTGCCGTCCGGCTCAAGCACGATAAAGGTGTCCATCGCCATGCCGTCGCGGGTGGTGAAAATCTGCGCGTCGTGAACGCTCAGGTTACGCCTGTCCAGCTCGGCGCAGACCGCAGCAAACAGATAAGGTCGGTCCGGGCTCCAGATGAAAATCTCCGTCCCGCCGCGGGTAGCCTGCGGGCTCAGCAGGATCATCGGCTGGGACAGATCGTGCTTGAGCAGATGCCGCGCGTGCCACGCAAGCTGGTTTGGGCTATGGCGGACAAAATAGTTGGCGCGGCAGCGGGCCCAAATCTGATGCAGTGCCTCTTCATCAATATTATCCATCCGCAGCAGCGCCAGCGCCTGCAGCTGGTGATGGCGCACGCGCTCGCGCATGTCCGGGGTGTTTTGCATCCCGCGACGCAGCTGTTTTTCGGTGGCGAAGTACAGCTCGCGCAGCAGGCTCTGCTTCCAGCTGTTCCACAGGGTCTCGTTGGTGGCGCAGATATCGGCCACCGTCAGGCAGACCAGATAGCGCAGACGGTTTTCCGTCTGAACCTCTTCCGCGAACTGCTTGATCACTTCCGGATCCTGAATGTCACGACGCTGCGCGGTGACCGACATCAGCAGGTGATGGCGCACCAGCCAGGCCACCAGCTGCGTTTCACGCGAGTTCAGGCCGTGCAGTTCGGCAAATTTCAGCACGTCCTGCGCGCCCAGCACCGAATGGTCACCGCCGCGACCTTTGGCGATGTCGTGGAACAGGGCGGCAATCAGGATCAGCTCCGGATGGGTCAGGCGCGGCCACAGCTCCACGCACAGCGGGTGGCGGGAGCGCGTCTCTTCTTTCGCAAAGCTTTCCAGCTTGAGCATCACGCGGATCGTGTGTTCATCCACCGTGTAGGCGTGGAACAGATCGAACTGCATTTGCCCGACAATGTGCGACCACTGCGGCATATAGGCCCACAGCACGCTGTGGCGGTGCATCGGCAGCAGGCCGCGGCTGACGGCGCCCGGGTGGCGGAGCATGCTCAGGAACAGCGAACGCGCTTCCGGGATATAGCACAGCGGCTGCGTCAGATGACGGCGCGCATGGCGCAGATGGCGAAGGGTGGTGGAGTAGATCCCGGTGATGGTGCTGTTGCGCACCATGGTATAGAACATCCGCAGAATCGCTTCCGGCTCGCGGATGAACAGCGTTTCGTCGCGCAGGTCGATAAGCGTGCCGCGCAGCTGGAATTCGTCATCAATCGGGCGCGGTTTTTCGTCCGCCGTCAGGGCCAGAATGGCCTCGTCGAACAGCTGCAACAGCATCTGGTTCAGCTCGGTCACCCGGCGGGTGACGCGGAAGAAATCCTTCATCATGTGCTCAACCGGCTCGTTGCCTTCGCCCTGATAATTCAGACGCTGAGCCACGCTGAGCTGGCGGTCAAACAGCAGGCGGTTATCGTAGCGGGTGACTTCCAGATGCAGGGCAAACCGGATGCGCCACAGCAGGTGCAGGCACTCGTTCAGCTCGTTACGCTCGGCCTCGGTTAAAAAGCCGAAGCCGACCATCTCGTCCATCGAGGTGGCGCCAAAATGGCGGCGGGCGACCCACTGCAGGGTGTGGATGTCGCGCAGGCCGCCGGGGCTGCTTTTAATATCGGGTTCAAGATTATAGCTGGTGCCGTGGTAGCGCTGGTGGCGCTGGTTTTGCTCCTCGACCTTCGCGGCGAAGAACTTTTCTGACGGCCAGAAGCCGTCGCTGAAGATGTGTTTTTGCAGCTCCAGGAACAGGGCGACGTCACCAATCAGCAGGCGGGTTTCAATCAGGTTGGTGGCGACGGTCAGGTCCGATAACCCTTCCAGCAGACACTCTTCCAGGGTGCGCACGCTGTGGCCGACTTCCAGCTTTACGTCCCAGAGCAGCGTCAGCAGTTCGCCAATTTTTTGCGCCTGTTCGTCCGGCAGCTTTTTGCGGCTTAAGATCAGCAGATCGATATCGGAAAGCGGATGCAGCTCACCGCGGCCATAGCCCCCGACGGCAACCAGCGCAACATCACTGATTTGCCCAAACCCGTAATCGATCCACAGGCGCTGCAGCAGCTGGTCGATAAATTCGGTGCGCGCTTCAATGAGCTGCTCGGCCGACACGCCTGCGTCAAACGCGCTGCCCAGCCAGCGATGGAAAACATCCATATGGGCTTTAATATGCGCGCAGGTCAGCTCGTGCGACGGCCAGACGCCCGGGTTATCGGGCTGGTCGGGGAGGGTGGGAAGTGCTGTGTTAGCATACTGTTCGGGTAAAAGATTACTCATCGTGCGCCACCCATAAGAAAAAGCTATAGCCATTAAAAAAGCCGGCATTTGCCGGCTTTTTTATCATTCATCGTGCGTCAGTATCGCCGGGATGGTGTCATCCTTGCGCAACGTCATAATTTCGCAGCCGTTGTCTGTTACCACAATAGTATGCTCGTACTGCGCAGACAAGCTTCTGTCTTTGGTTTTCACCGTCCAGCCGTCTTTCATGGTACGGATGCGATAGTCACCCGCGTTGACCATCGGCTCAATGGTAAAGGTCATGCCTTTTTGCAGCACCACGCCGCCGTCATCTGCATCATAGTGCAGGACCTGCGGTTCTTCATGGAAGACGCGACCAATGCCGTGACCGCAGTACTCGCGCACCACGGAGAAACCTTCTGCTTCCACAAACTTCTGGATTGCCGCACCGAGGGTACGCAGGCGAATACCCGGTTTAACCATTTTCAGCGCCAGGTAGAGGCTCTCTTGCGTCACTTTGCACAGACGCTCGCCAAGAATAGTCGGCTTGCCAACAATGAACATTTTTGAGGTGTCACCGTGGTACTCGTCTTTAATGACGGTTACGTCGATGTTGACGATGTCGCCATCTTTCAGCAGTTTTTCATCGTCCGGGATGCCGTGACACACCACTTCATTAATGGAGATGCAGACGGATTTCGGGAAACCGTGGTAGCCGAGGCAGGCGGAAACCGCGTGCTGCTCGTTCACGATATAGTCGTTACAGATACGGTCCAGTTCACCGGTGCTGACGCCCGGCTTCACGAACGGCTCGATCATTTCCAGCACTTCCGCGGCCAGACGACCGGCGACGCGCATCTTTTCAATTTCTTCAGGTGTCTTAATAGAGATAGCCATGTAATCTGTCCATCGGTGTCGATTTTTTCGACAATACTAGTCTAAGTGTCGTCAATGGTATCAGTCAGGCACGCTCCGTGCCAAATTGAGAATCATTAACAGCACACTCCGCCAACAACTGTTGGTTTCTGGTCGTGTTTTGTGGTATAAAGCGCGCCGGACTTCCGATCCATCTCAGATACACAGGCTGGACGGAAGCGACAAATCTCACTTTGTGTAACAACACACACGTATCGGCACATATTCCGGGGTGCCCTTCGGGGTCGGTAATATGGGATACGTGGAGGCATAACCCCAACTTTCAATATAGAGGTTTTAAACATGGCAACTGTTTCCATGCGCGACATGCTCAAGGCTGGTGTTCACTTTGGTCACCAGACCCGTTACTGGAACCCGAAAATGAAGCCTTTCATCTTCGGCGCACGTAACAAAGTTCACATCATCAACCTTGAGAAAACTGTACCAATGTTCAACGAAGCCCTGGCTGAGCTGAACAAGATCTCTTCCCGTAAAGGTAAGATTCTGTTCGTTGGTACTAAGCGCGCTGCAAGCGAAGCTGTGAAAGATGCTGCTAACAGCTGCGACCAGTTCTTCGTGAACCATCGCTGGTTGGGCGGCATGCTGACCAACTGGAAAACTGTTCGTCAGTCCATCAAACGCCTGAAAGATCTGGAAACCCAGTCTCAGGACGGTACTTTCGACAAGCTGACTAAGAAAGAAGCGCTGATGCGCACTCGTGAACTGGACAAGCTGGAAAACAGCCTGGGCGGTATCAAAGATATGGGCGGCCTGCCAGACGCGCTGTTCGTAATCGATGCAGACCACGAGCACATCGCAATCAAAGAAGCTAACAACCTGGGTATCCCGGTATTCGCTATCGTTGATACCAACTCCGATCCGGACGGTGTTGACTTCGTTATCCCGGGTAACGACGACGCAATCCGTGCTGTTAGCCTGTACCTGAGCGCTGTAGCTGCTACCGTTCGTGAAGGCCGTTCCCAGGATCTGGCTTCTCAGGCGGAAGAAAGCTTCGTAGAAGCTGAATAATAAGGTTTTACCCCTTATTAGTACCGTGTATGAATAGGGGCCCATTACCGGCCCCTTTTTTCAATTTACACTGTTTGGCCCCCGGCCGGGCAGTTCACATCTCCCGAGGATTTAAGAATGGCTGAAATTACCGCATCCCTGGTAAAAGAGCTGCGCGAGCGTACTGGCGCAGGCATGATGGATTGCAAAAAAGCGCTGACTGAAGCGAACGGCGACATCGAGCTGGCAATCGAAAACATGCGTAAATCCGGTGCGATCAAAGCAGCTAAAAAAGCAGGCAACGTTGCTGCTGACGGCGTGATCATCACTAAGATCGACGGCAACTACGGCATCATTCTGGAAGTTAACTGCCAGACTGACTTCGTTGCTAAAGATGGTGGTTTCCAGGCATTTGCTAACAAAGTTCTGGACGCAGCTGTTGCGGGTAAAATCACTGACGTTGAAGTTCTGAAAGCACAGTTCGAAGAAGAACGTGTTGCGCTGGTTGCTAAAATCGGTGAGAACATCAACATCCGTCGCGTATCTTCTCTGGAAGGCGACGTTCTGGGCTCTTACCAGCACGGTGCACGTATCGGTGTTCTGGTTGCGGCTAAAGGCGCTGACGAAGAGCTGGTTAAACAGCTGGCAATGCACATCGCTGCAAGCAAACCAGAATTCGTTAAGCCAGAAGACGTGTCTGCTGAAGTGGTAGAGAAAGAGTACCAGGTTCAGCTGGACATCGCGATGCAGTCTGGTAAGCCAAAAGAAATCGCAGAGAAAATGGTTGAAGGCCGCATGAAGAAATTCACCGGCGAAGTTTCTCTGACTGGCCAGCCATTCGTAATGGACCCAAGCAAGTCTGTTGCGCAGCTGCTGAAAGAGCACAACGCTGACGTAACTGGCTTCATCCGCTTCGAAGTGGGCGAAGGCATCGAGAAAGTTGAGACTGACTTCGCAGCAGAAGTTGCTGCAATGTCCAAGCAGTCTTAATGATTGAAAAGGAGCCGCCTGAGGGCGGCTTCTTTTTGTCACCCGTCACAGGAAATCAGACAGGCTCCAGTATCGCTGTGCTGATTTGCGGCATATCATGTCGCCAGAATTAACCCCCATCTTAATCGTTGACAGTCTCAGGAAAGAAACATGGCTACCAATGCAAAACCCGTGTACAAACGCATTCTGCTTAAGCTGAGTGGCGAAGCGCTGCAGGGATCGGAAGGCTTCGGTATTGACGCAAGCATCCTTGATCGCATGGCACAGGAAATCAAAGAACTGGTCGAACTGGGTATCCAGGTTGGCGTGGTCATTGGCGGTGGCAACCTTTTCCGTGGTGCTGGTCTGGCGAAAGCGGGGATGAACCGCGTTGTGGGCGACCACATGGGTATGCTGGCAACCGTCATGAATGGCCTGGCAATGCGTGATGCACTGCATCGCGCCTATGTGAATGCCCGCCTGATGTCCGCGATTCCCCTGAATGGCGTTTGCGATAATTACAGCTGGGCAGAAGCCATCAGCCTGCTGCGCAATAACCGCGTGGTGATCCTCTCCGCCGGTACGGGTAACCCGTTCTTTACAACCGATTCCGCTGCCTGCCTGCGCGGTATCGAGATCGAAGCCGATGTGGTACTGAAAGCGACCAAAGTAGACGGCGTGTTTACTGCCGACCCGGCAAAAGATCCTTCTGCCACCATGTACGATCAGCTGAGCTACAGCGAAGTGCTGGATAAAGAGCTGAAAGTGATGGATCTTGCCGCCTTCACGCTGGCTCGCGACCACAAACTGCCGATCCGTGTCTTCAACATGAACAAGCCTGGCGCACTGCGTCGCGTGGTCATGGGCGAAAAAGAAGGCACTTTGATCACGGAATAATTTCCGTTGACGATAAATACAGGTAAGATTCCGCTTTATTTTGTAGTGGTATCTTACCCGGGCGCGCCTTTGGCGTTGTCATGAATTAAACGCGACTATACTTAGCACACCTGTAGCGCTGTGCTGGCGGATAGTCTGCCTGAGACAAGTTTTCAAGGATTCGTAACGTGATTAACGACATCAGAAAAGATGCTGAAGTACGCATGGACAAATGCGTAGAAGCGTTCAAAAACCAAATCAGCAAAATCCGTACTGGCCGTGCTTCCCCAAGCCTGCTGGATGGCATCATCGTAGAATATTACGGTACGCCAACCCCTCTGCGCCAGCTGGCGAGCGTGACGGTTGAAGATACCCGTACGCTGAAAATCAACGTCTTCGACCGCTCTATGAGCCCGGCCGTTGAGAAAGCGATTATGGCCTCTGACCTCGGACTGAACCCAAGCTCTGCGGGCGCAGACATCCGCGTTCCACTGCCTCCGCTGACGGAAGAACGTCGTAAAGATCTTATCAAAGTGGTTCGTGGCGAAGCTGAGCAGGGTCGTGTATCCGTGCGTAACGTCCGTCGCGACGCGAACGATAAGGTGAAAGCACTGCTGAAAGAAAAAGAGATCAGCGAAGATGACGATCGTCGTTCTCAGGACGACATTCAGAAAATGACCGACGCGGCCATCAAGAAAATTGATGCGGCGCTGGCAGAAAAAGAAGCGGAACTGATGCAGTTCTGATTTCTGTCGTACACTGATAAACGCCGTTCAGAAGGACTTCGGGTCTTGCTGGCGGCGTTTTGCTTTTATCTGGTCTAACTTTTTTCGGGCATCTCATGAAGCATTTAACACTCCTCGGCTCAACCGGCTCTATCGGTTGCAGCACTCTCGACGTCGTTCGCCATAATCCTGAACTTTACACCGTGACAGCGCTGGTGGCCGGTAAGAATGTGCAGCGAATGGTCGAGCAGTGCCTGGAGTTTGCGCCCCGCTATGCGGTGATGGATGACGAAGAGAGCGCGCGTCTGCTGAAAGCACAGCTGCGTGAAAAGGGCAGTCGAACCGAGGTGCTGAGCGGCCAGCAGGCGGCCTGCGAGATGGCGGCGCTGGATGAGGTGGATCAGGTCATGGCGGCCATTGTCGGCGCGGCAGGGCTGCTGCCGACGCTTGCTGCGATTGATGCCGGTAAGGATGTTTTGCTGGCCAATAAAGAGTCGCTGGTCACCTGCGGACGCCTGTTTATGGATGCGGTGAAGCAGCGCGGCGCGCGTCTTCTGCCGGTCGACAGCGAACACAACGCGATTTTTCAGAGTTTACCGCAACCTTTTCAACAGAACCTGGGGTACGCTGACCTGGAGCAGAATGGCGTGGTGTCTATTCTGCTTACCGGGTCTGGTGGCCCGTTCCGTGAAACGCCACTGTCTGAACTGCGTGCGATGACACCGGATCAGGCGTGCCGTCATCCGAACTGGTCGATGGGGCGTAAAATCTCCGTTGATTCTGCCACCATGATGAACAAAGGTCTGGAATACATTGAAGCACGCTGGCTGTTTAATGCGTCAGCGAAACAGATGGAAGTACTGATTCACCCGCAATCCGTGATTCACTCGATGGTGCGTTATCAGGATGGCAGCGTGCTGGCACAGCTGGGCGAGCCGGACATGCGTACGCCGATTGCCCATTCAATGGCGTGGCCAAATCGAGTGAAATCCGGCGTGAAGCCGCTTGATTTCTGCAAGCTAAGTTCCCTGACGTTCAGTGAACCAGACTACGACCGCTATCCTTGTCTGAAGCTTGCGATGAATGCCTTTGACCAGGGGCAGGCGGCGACGACAGCACTTAATGCAGCCAATGAAATTACCGTTGAGGCATTTCTGAATCAGCAAATTCTTTTTACCGATATCGCATCGTTAAATTTATCGGTACTGGACATGATGGATTTGCGCGAACCACAAAGCGTGGAAGAGGTGCTGGCGGTGGATGCAGCTGCGCGTAATATTGCGCGCCAACAGGTGACACGTCTCGCAAGCTGGTGATAAAGCAAGCACTAGTCGTCGTGCTATTTGTTAGCGTTGGGCTTCAGTGATATAGTCTGCGCCACCTGATCGCAGGTATTTGACTTAATGTGGTCAGGTGAGCCGTGGTTTGACACGGCTTTTTTATGTATAGGCTTCAGTATTCCTGAGTACCGTTAAATCCTTTTCAGGGACAAAAAACGCGTTATGTTGTCTGCGAATCAACCAATAAGCGAAAATTTGCCAGCTCATGGCTGCCGTCATGTAGCAATCATTATGGATGGCAATGGCCGCTGGGCGAAAAGACAAGGGAAGATACGAGCCTTTGGGCATAAAGCGGGGGCGAAATCCGTTCGCCGCGCCGTTTCTTTTGCCGCCAACAACGGCATTGATGCGTTAACGCTCTATGCTTTTAGCAGTGAAAACTGGAATCGACCTCTGCAGGAAGTGACTGCGTTGATGGAATTGTTTGTGTGGGCGCTAGACAGCGAAGTAAAAAGCCTGCACCGCCACAACGTCCGCCTGCGTATCATTGGCGATACCAGTCGTTTTAACTCACGTTTGCAGGAACGGATCCGCAAAGCTGAAGCGCTGACGGAAAATAATACCGGTTTGACGCTGAATATTGCGGCGAATTACGGCGGACGCTGGGATATTATCCAGGGCGTTCGGCATCTGGCCGAACAGGTTCAGGAAGGGCTGTTGAGACCCGACCAAATTGATGAAGAGGCGCTGAGCAAGCAAATCTGCATGAATGAACAGGCACCTGTGGATTTGGTAATTAGGACAGGGGGGGAACATCGCATAAGTAACTTTTTGATATGGCAAATTGCCTATGCCGAACTTTACTTTACGGATGTTCTTTGGCCCGATTTTGATGAACAAGACTTTGAAGGTGCGCTTCATGCCTTTGCCAATCGAGAGCGTCGTTTCGGCGGCACCGAGCCTGGTGGCGACAAAGCCTGATGGGGGTAGCTTTTGCTGAAGTATCGCCTGATTTCCGCTTTTGTATTAATACCCATTGTCATTGCGGCGCTGTTTTTACTGCCCCCGGTGGGATTCGCTATTGTCACGCTGGTGGTGTGCATGCTCGCCGCGTGGGAATGGGGACAGTTTAGCGGCTTTACCTCGCGCACTCAGCGAGTATGGCTTGCGGTACTTTGTGGCTTTATCCTGGCCATAATGCTGTTTACGTTGCCTGAATATCACCATGATATTCATCAGCCCCTGGTTGCCGGTTCTTTATGGATATCGCTGGCCTGGTGGGTTGCCGCGCTGTTGCTGGTTCTTTTTTATCCGGGTTCCGCGGCATTGTGGCGTAATTCAAAAGTGCTGCGACTGATTTTTGGCTTGCTCACAATTATTCCTTTTTTCTGGGGTATGGTTGCGCTGCGAGCCTGGCACTACGACGAAAACCACTACAGCGGTGCGATCTGGCTGCTTTATGTGATGATTCTGGTCTGGGGGGCTGACTCCGGGGCCTATATGTTTGGTAAACTGTTTGGCAAACATAAGCTGGCACCGAAGGTTTCTCCGGGCAAAACCTGGCAAGGATTCATCGGCGGCCTGTTTACGGCAGCGATCATCTCCTGGGGCTACGGCGTCTGGGCGAATCTTGAAGTGGCACCGTCAATACTGCTGGTGTGCTCGATTTTTGCTGCGCTTGCCTCCGTGCTCGGTGATTTAACCGAAAGTATGTTTAAGCGTGAAGCAGGGATTAAGGACAGCGGACACCTGATTCCAGGGCATGGCGGTATACTGGATCGCATTGATAGCCTGACAGCGGCTGTTCCAGTGTTTGCGTGTTTGCTTTTACTGGTATTCGGGACGATTTAACGGAAGGTTTTATGCTGAGCATTCTCTGGAATCTGGCGGCGTTCATTGTTGCACTGGGTGTACTGATTACCGTGCATGAATTTGGCCATTTCTGGGTTGCTCGCCGCTGTGGCGTGCGCGTAGAGCGATTTTCCATCGGTTTTGGTAAATCACTCTGGACGCGCACCGACCGCCACGGCACGGAATTTGTCATCGCCCTTATCCCGCTGGGCGGCTACGTCAAAATGCTCGACGAACGCGTCGAGCCTGTCGCTCCTGAGCTGCGACACAGCGCATTCAACAATAAAACCGTTGGACAACGCGCCGCCATCATTGCTGCCGGACCGGTAGCCAACTTCATCTTTGCGATTTTCGCTTACTGGCTGGTGTTTATCATCGGCGTCCCTGGCGTACGTCCGGTGGTGGGTGAAATTGCCCCCAATTCCATCGCGGCGAGTGCGCAAATTACATCCGGGATGGAACTTAAAGCGATTGATGGCATCGAAACCCCTGATTGGGATGCCGTGCGACTGCAGCTGGTAGCCAAAATTGGCGATCCGCAGACCACCATCAGCGTATCGCCGTTTGGTTCAGATACGCGTCAGGACAAAGTACTCGATTTACGTCACTGGCGTTTCGAGCCAGACAAAGAGGATCCCGTCGCTGCGCTGGGCATTCGTCCACGCGGCGCGCAGATCGAGCCGGTATTAGCCGAAGTACAGGCAAATTCGGCGGCGAGCAAAGCGGGTTTGCAAGCGGGCGACAGGATCGTTAAAGTCGATGGTCAACCATTAACAGAGTGGATGACCTTTGTTACTCTGGTGCGCGATAATCCGGGAACGTCTCTCGCGCTGGAAGTTGAAAGGCAGGGCAGTCCGCTTTCGCTGACGCTGATCCCGGATACGAAGTCGGTCGGCAAAAAGGCAGAAGGGTTTGCAGGCGTTGTGCCAAAAGTGATCCCGCTGCCAGATGAGTACAAGACAATACGCCAGTATGGGCCGTTCAGCGCCATCCTTGAAGCCACGGATAAAACATGGCAACTGATGAAGCTGACGGTCAACATGTTGGGGAAATTGATAACCGGTGATGTGAAACTGAACAACCTCAGTGGGCCAATTTCGATTGCTCAGGGGGCTGGGATGTCAGCGGAATTCGGGGTGATTTACTATCTCATGTTCCTCGCGCTCATTAGCGTGAACCTTGGGATAATCAACCTATTCCCGCTTCCCGTTTTAGACGGGGGTCATCTGCTGTTTTTGGCGATTGAAAAGCTAAAAGGCGGACCGGTATCCGAGCGAGTTCAAGACTTTAGTTATCGCATTGGCTCGATTTTGCTGGTGCTGTTAATGGGGCTTGCACTTTTCAATGATTTCTCTCGGTTGTAAGAGAGTGTTAGGAAGAACGCATAATAACGATGGCGATGAAAAAGTTGCTCATAGCGTCGCTGCTGTTTAGCAGCGCCACCGTATACGGTGCTGACGGGTTCGTAGTGAAAGACATTCATTTCGAAGGCCTCCAGCGTGTCGCCGTTGGTGCGGCCCTCCTCAGTATGCCTGTACGCCCCGGCGATACGGTTAATGATGATGATATCAGTAACACCATCCGTGCTCTGTTTGCCACCGGCAACTTTGAGGACGTCCGCGTCCTGCGCGATGGTGATACGCTGCTGGTACAGGTAAAAGAACGTCCGACGATCGCCAGTATCACTTTCTCCGGTAACAAGTCGGTGAAAGATGACATGCTCAAGCAGAACCTTGAAGCATCTGGTGTTCGTGTGGGTGAGTCCCTGGACCGCACAACCCTTTCAGACATTGAAAAAGGTCTGGAAGACTTCTACTACAGCGTCGGTAAATACAGCGCCAGCGTGAAAGCGGTTGTCACTCCGCTGCCACGTAACCGTGTTGACCTGAAGCTGGTCTTCCAGGAAGGTGTTTCTGCGAAGATCCAGCAGATCAACATTGTCGGCAACCACGCGTTCAGCACCGACGAACTGATCTCCACCTTCCAGCTGCGCGATGAAGTGCCATGGTGGAACGTGGTGGGCGATCGCAAATACCAGAAACAGAAACTGGCGGGCGACCTCGAAACCCTGCGCAGCTACTATCTCGATCGTGGCTATGCGCGTTTCAACATCGACTCGACTCAGGTCAGTCTGACTCCGGACAAGAAAGGTATCTACATTACGGTTAACATCACTGAAGGCGAGCAGTACAAGCTTTCTGGTGTTGAAGTGAGTGGTAACCTGGCGGGGCATTCTGCTGAAATCGAATCGCTGACCAAAATTCAGCCGGGCGATCTGTATAGCGGTTCCAAGGTAACCAAAATGGAAGACAGCATTAAGAAGCTGCTCGGCCGCTACGGTTATGCCTATCCGCGCGTACAGACTCAGCCGGAAATCAATGACGCGGATAAAACCGTTAAGCTGCACGTGAATGTTGATGCGGGCAACCGTTTCTACGTGCGTAAGATCCGCTTCGTCGGTAACGACACCTCCAAAGATTCCGTTCTGCGTCGCGAAATGCGTCAGATGGAAGGCGCATGGTTGGGAAGCGACCTCGTTGATCAGGGTAAAGAGCGTCTTAACCGTCTGGGCTATTTTGAAACGGTGGATACCGATACCCAGCGCGTACCGGGCAGCCCGGATCAGGTTGATGTCGTTTATAAAGTGAAAGAGCGCAACACCGGTAGCTTCAACTTCGGTGTGGGTTACGGTACTGAAAGCGGCGTCAGCTTCCAGGTCGGCGTACAGCAGGATAACTGGCTGGGTACGGGTTACTCTGTCGGTATTAACGGCACCAAAAACGACTACCAGACCTACTCTGAGTTCTCTGTGACTAACCCATACTTCACCGTAGACGGTGTGAGCCTGGGCGGTCGTATCTTCTATAACGACTTTAAAGCAGATGACGCGGACCTGTCTTCATACACCAACAAGAGTTACGGTGTAGACGGTACGCTTGGCTTCCCGGTTAACGAATACAACACCCTGCGTGCAGGCTTGGGTTACGTGCATAACGACCTGTCCAACATGCAACCGCAGGTGGCGATGTGGCGTTATCTGGACTCTATCGGCCAGTCAACCAGTAAAAATGGTAATGACAATGGCTTCGCGGCGGATGACTTCACCTTTAACTACGGCTGGACCTATAACCGTCTCGACCGTGGTTACTTCCCAACGGAAGGTTCTCGCGTCAACCTGAACGGTAAAGTTACCGTGCCGGGTTCCGATAACGAGTTCTATAAGGTCACGCTGGATACCGCGTCCTACTTCCCGATCGATGACGATCATAAGTGGGTGGTTCTGGGTCGTACCCGTTGGGGCTATGGCGATGGTCTGGGTAGCAAAGAACTGCCGTTCTATGAAAACTTCTATGCGGGTGGCTCCAGCACCGTTCGTGGTTTCCAGTCCAACAACATTGGTCCGAAAGCGGTTTACTACGGCGGAAACGACAAAGATAACTGTGATAAGTCTTCCTCGTCAGAAGTCTGTAGCTCCAATGACGCGGTGGGCGGTAACGCCATGGCCGTTGCCAGCCTGGAGTTCATCACGCCAACGCCGTTTATCAGTGATAAATATGCGAACTCGGTCCGTACGTCCTTCTTCTGGGATGCCGGTACCGTGTGGGATACCAACTGGCAGAATACTGCCCAGATGCGCGCAGAAGGCATTCCTGACTACAGCGATCCGAGCAATATTCGCATGTCTGCCGGTATCGCATTACAATGGATGTCACCGCTGGGGCCGTTGGTCTTCTCCTACGCCCAGCCGTTTAAGAAATATGATGGAGACAAAGCGGAGCAATTCCAGTTTAACATTGGTAAAACCTGGTAATAATCCGCTGCAAAGGAATGCGTTGGCAGTGTAGCGCTGACAACTGGCGATCGGTTACACGGTCGCCTTGCCACGCAAAGAACGGTACCTTCTGGTGCCAATGGGATGGTAAGGAGTTAATTGTGAAAAAGTGGTTATTAGCTGCAGGTCTCGGTTTAGCGATGGCAACTTCTGCTCAGGCAGCAGACAAAATTGCAATCGTCAACATGGGTAATTTGTTCCAGCAGGTTGCACAGAAAACGGGTGTTTCTGCGACTCTGGAAAACGAATTCAAAGGCCGTGCAAGCGAACTGCAGGGTATGGAAAACGATCTTCAGTCCAAAATGCAGCGTCTGCAGCGTGATGGTTCTACCATGAAAGCAAGCGACCGTAGCAAGCTGGAAAAAGACGTAATGGCTCAGCGCCAGACGTTCTCCCAGAAAGCGCAGGCTTTCGAGCAGGATCGTCAGCGTCGTTCTAACGAAGAACGCGGCAAGCTGGTAACTCGCATTCAGACTGCTGTTAAAGCAGTGGCTGCCGATCAGAGTATCGATCTGGTTGTAGATGCGAACGCCGTTGCTTATAACAGCAAAGATGTTAAAGACATCACTGCTGATGTTCTGAAACAGGTTAAATAAGTAATGCCTTCAATTCGACTGGCTGATTTAGCTCAGCAGTTGGATGCAGAATTACACGGTGATGGCGATATCGTCATCACCGCTGTTGCGTCCATGCAATCTGCTAAAGCTGGCACGATTACCTTCATGGTAAGCCCTAAGTACCGTGAGCAACTGGCTCAATGCCAGGCGTCAGCTGTTGTACTGACGCAGGACGATCTTCCATTTGCCACTGTAAGCGCGCTGGTAGTGAAAAACCCCTACCTGACGTATGCACGCATGGCTCAAATTCTTGATACCACGCCGCAGCCGGCCCAGAACATTGCGGCCAGTGCAGCGATTGATGCGACGGCCAGGCTTGGTAACAACGTCGCCGTTGGCGCGAATGCAGTTATCGAATCCGGCGTTGTGCTGGGCGATAACGTCGTCATTGGCCCGGGCTGCTTCGTTGGGAAAAATACGAAAATCGGCGCCGGAACCCGTTTATGGGCCAATGTGTCCGTTTATCATGATGTTGAAATTGGCGAAAATTGCCTCGTCCAGTCCAGCACCGTTATTGGTTCTGATGGCTTTGGTTACGCTAACGATCGTGGTAACTGGGTTAAGATCCCGCAGCTTGGTCGCGTTATTATTGGCGATCGCGTAGAGATCGGCGCCTGTACCACCATTGACCGTGGCGCGCTTGACGACACGATCATTGGCAATGGTGTTATCATCGATAACCAGTGCCAGATTGCGCATAACGTTGTGATTGGCGACAATACCGCGGTTGCGGGTGGCGTCATCATGGCAGGCAGCCTGAAAATTGGCCGTTATTGCATGATTGGCGGCGCGAGCGTGATTAATGGCCATATGGAAATATGCGACAAGGTGACTGTGACGGGAATGGGCATGGTAATGCGTCCTATCACTGAACCTGGCGTCTATTCCTCAGGTATTCCGCTACAACCCAACAAGGTATGGCGTAAAACAGCAGCTCTGGTGATGAACATTGATGATATGAGCAAGCGCCTCAAGTCTCTTGAGCGTAAGATCGATCAACAAGATTAAGCGTCATCCGTTGAACGCTATTTTTCCCGGCCTGTCGGCTTTCTAATAAACCGGCAGGCCGTGTTATTATTGTTATCAGTACATTTTGACAGGAAGAGTATTTTGACTACTGACACTCATACTCTGCATATTGAAGAGATTTTAGAACTTCTGCCGCACCGCTACCCGTTTCTGCTGGTAGACCGTGTGCTGGATTTTGAAGAAGGTCGTTTTCTGCGCGCAGTGAAAAATGTTTCCGTGAACGAGCCGTTTTTCCAGGGACACTTCCCTGGTAAGCCTATCTTCCCGGGTGTGTTGATTCTGGAAGCGATGGCTCAGGCTACCGGTATTCTGGCGTTTAAAAGCGTTGGCAAACTGGAGCCAGGTGAGCTGTATTACTTCGCGGGTATTGATGAAGCGCGCTTTAAGCGCCCTGTCGTGCCTGGTGATCAGATGATCATGGAAGTCACTTTTGAAAAAACGCGTCGTGGCCTGACTCGCTTCAAAGGCGTAGCGCTGGTTGACGGCAAAGTTGTTTGCGAAGCGACGATGATGTGTGCTCGTAGCCGGGAGTCCTGATACGTGATTGATAAATCCGCCTTTATTCATCCTACCGCTATTGTGGAAACCGGTGCCATCATTGGCGCTAACGTCCACATTGGCCCGTTTTGTATTGTTGGACCCCATGTCGAAATTGGTGAGGGTACAGTACTGAAATCTCACGTTGTCGTGAATGGTCACACGACCATTGGCTGCAATAACGAGATCTATCAGTTCGCTTCCATCGGCGAAGTTAACCAGGATCTGAAATATGCTGGTGAGTCGACCCGTCTGGAAATTGGCGATCGTAACCGTATTCGCGAAAGCGTCACTATTCATCGTGGAACAGTACAGGGTGGTGGGTTGACGAAGGTGGGCAGCGATAACCTGTTTATGGTTAATGCGCACATCGCGCACGACTGTACCGTGGGTGATCGCTGTATTCTTGCCAACAACGCAACGCTGGCAGGACACGTATCGGTTGATGACTTCGCAATTATTGGCGGCATGACCGCAGTCCATCAGTTCTGCATCATTGGTGCGCACGTGATGGTTGGCGGATGCTCCGGTGTGGCGCAGGACGTCCCACCGTATGTGATTGCGCAGGGCAACCATGCCACGCCGTTTGGCGTGAACATCGAAGGCCTCAAGCGTCGTGGTTTTAGCCGCGAAGCGATTACTGCTATCCGCAACGCTTACAAACTGCTGTACCGTAGCGGTAAAACGCTGGAAGAGGCGAAGCCGGAAATTGCCGAGCTGGCGAATAAGCACCCGGAAGTGAACGCGTTCATGGAATTCTTTGACCGTTCAACAAGGGGTCTGATTCGTTAATGGTCGACAGTCGTCCGCTTACGATAGCCCTGGTCGCCGGAGAAACCTCCGGCGATATTCTTGGTGCCGGTCTCATCCGCGCGCTTAAGGCGCGTGTACCCAATGCTCGCTTTGTCGGCGTTGCTGGCCCGCTGATGCAGGCCGAAGGCTGTGAAGCCTGGTATGAAATGGAAGAGCTCGCCGTGATGGGCATCGTTGAGGTGCTGGGACGGCTACGCCGTTTGCTGCACATCCGCGCCGATCTCACCCGCCGTTTTACCGAACTCAAACCCGATGTGTTTGTCGGTATCGATGCGCCTGATTTCAACATTACCCTCGAAGGGAATCTGAAAAAGCAGGGTATCAAAACGATTCACTACGTCAGTCCGTCCGTCTGGGCGTGGCGACAGAAACGCGTTTTCAAAATCGGACGGTCCACCAACCTGGTGCTGGCTTTCCTGCCTTTCGAAAAAGCGTTTTACGACAGATTTAATGTTCCGTGCCGTTTTATCGGTCATACCATGGCGGATGCGATGCCATTGGATCCGGATAAAAACGCGGCGCGCGACGCGCTGGGCATCCCGCACGATGTGCACTGTCTGGCACTGCTGCCAGGCAGCCGTGGTGCAGAAGTTGAGATGCTGAGCGCCGATTTCCTCAAAACAGCGCAAATTCTTCGCCAGACCTATCCGGATCTTGAAGTGGTTGTTCCGCTGGTAAATGCCAAACGCCGCGAGCAGTTTGAGCGCATCAAAGCGGAAGTCGCCCCGGATCTTCACGTCCGTCTTCTGGACGGGAAAGGGCGGGAAGCGATGTATGCGAGCGATGCCGCGCTGCTGGCCTCCGGCACGGCGGCGCTGGAATGCATGCTGGCGAAATGCCCGATGGTGGTCGGTTATCGCATGAAGCCGTTCACTTTCTGGCTGGCAAAACGCCTGGTTAAAACGGATTATGTCTCCCTGCCAAACCTGCTTGCCGGGCGCGAGCTGGTGAAAGAGCTGCTGCAGGATGAGTGCCAGCCGCAGGCGCTTGCCGATGCACTACTGCCGCTGCTCGCCAACGGCAAGACCAGCCACCAGATGCACGATACCTTCCGCGAACTGCATCAACTGATCCGCTGTAATGCTGATGAGCAAGCGGCTGATGCGGTGCTGGAGTTAGCAAAATGATGGAATTTGTTTATCCTCACACTCGCCTTGTGGCGGGCGTGGACGAAGTGGGTCGTGGCCCGTTGGTCGGGGCTGTGGTGACTGCCGCGGTGATCCTCGATCCGGCTCGCCCGATTATCGGGCTGAACGACTCAAAAAAATTGTCTGAAAAACGCCGTCTGGCGCTGTTCAGTGAGATTCAGGAGAAGGCGCTGGCCTGGAGCCTGGGGCGCGCTGAACCGCATGAAATAGACGAGCTGAATATTTTGCATGCCACGATGCTGGCGATGCAGCGTGCGGTAGCAGGTCTGAAAATTTCCCCGGAATATGTCCTGATTGACGGCAACCGCTGTCCGGCATTGCCCATGCCTTCAATGGCGGTCGTCAAAGGCGATAGTCGGGTCGCAGAAATTAGCGCAGCTTCTATCATTGCCAAAGTGACGCGCGACGCCGAAATGGCCGCGCTGGACCTCACTTATCCTCAGTATGGTTTCGCCCAGCATAAGGGTTATCCCACACCTTTCCATCTGGAAAGGCTGGCTGAACATGGCGCAACCGAACATCACCGGCGCAGTTTTGGCCCGGTGAAACGCGCGCTGGGACGGGTGTCCTGAATCAATACGCAAGCAATTAAGTAACGCGGAATCTGAAGATGGCTGAACCACGTTTCGTACACCTGCGGGTGCATAGCGACTACTCCATGATCGATGGGCTGGCGAAGACCGGGCCGCTGGTAAAAAAGGCTGCCTCCCTTGGCATGCCCGCGCTGGCGATCACCGATTTTACCAACCTGTGTGGCCTGGTGAAGTTCTACGGAACGGCGCACGGTGCGGGAATGAAGCCTATCGTCGGCGCAGATTTTCATGTCCAGAGCGATCTCGTCGGCGATGAAATGACGCAAATCTCCGTGCTGGCAATGAACAACACGGGCTATCAAAACCTCACTCTGCTTATCTCAAAAGCCTATCAGCGCGGATATGGTGCGCTGGGCCCGTGGATCGACAGGGACTGGCTGGCTGAGCTGAACGAAGGGCTGCTGCTGATCTCTGGCGGCCGTATGGGCGATGTCGGTAAATGCCTGCTGCGCGGCAATAGCGCGCTGGTGGATCAATGCGTCTCGTTCTATGAGGAGTATTTCCCGGATCGTTATTATCTGGAGTTGATCCGCACCGGTCGCCAGGACGAAGAGAGCTATCTCCATGCGGCGGTCGCACTTGCGGAAGAACGCGGGCTGCCCGTCGTCGCGACAAACGATGTACGCTTCCTCGAGCCGGGAGATTTTGACGCTCACGAAATTCGCGTGGCGATCCACGATGGCTTCACGCTCGACGATCCGAAACGGCCGCGTAATTACTCCGCTCAACAGTACATGCGCAGCGAGGAGGAGATGTGTGAACTCTTCTCCGATATCCCCGAAGCGCTGGAAAACAGCGTAGAGATCGCCAGGCGCTGTAACGTTACCGTCCGCCTCGGCGAATACTTCCTGCCGCAGTTCCCGACGGGTGACATGACCACGGAAGATTTCCTGGTCGTGAAATCAAAAGAAGGTCTGGAAGAGCGTCTGGAATTCCTGTTCCCGGATGAGGCCGTTCGCAAAGAGAAGCGGCCGCCGTACGATGAGCGCCTGGATATTGAACTCCAGGTCATCAACCAGATGGGCTTCCCGGGCTACTTCCTGATCGTAATGGAGTTTATCCAGTGGTCGAAGGATAACGGCGTACCGGTTGGACCGGGACGTGGCTCCGGTGCGGGATCGCTTGTGGCCTATGCGCTTAAAATTACCGACCTCGATCCGCTGGAATTCGACCTGCTGTTCGAACGTTTCCTTAACCCGGAACGTGTCTCCATGCCCGACTTTGACGTCGACTTCTGCATGGAGAAACGTGACCAGGTGATCGAGCACGTCGCCGATATGTACGGCCGTGATGCGGTATCACAGATTATTACGTTCGGTACGATGGCGGCGAAGGCGGTTATCCGTGACGTCGGCCGCGTGCTGGGCCACCCGTACGGGTTTGTCGATCGTATTTCGAAGCTGGTGCCGCCCGATCCGGGCATGACGCTGGCAAAAGCGTTTGAAGCCGAACCTCAGCTGCCGGAAATCTACGAAGCTGACGAAGAAGTGAAAGCGCTGATCGACATGGCGCGCAAGCTGGAAGGCGTCACGCGTAACGCCGGCAAGCATGCGGGGGGCGTGGTTATCGCCCCGACCAAAATTACCGACTTCGCACCGCTCTACTGCGATGAAGCGGGTGAGCATCCGGTTACTCAGTTTGATAAGAACGACGTAGAATACGCCGGGCTGGTGAAGTTTGACTTCCTCGGCCTGCGTACGCTGACGATCATCGACTGGGCGCTGAAGATGATCAACCCGCGCCGGGAAAAGCAGGGCCTTGAGCCGATAGACATTGCCGCCATCCCGCTCGATGACAAGAAAAGTTTCGACATGCTGCAGCGCTCGGAGACGACAGCCGTCTTCCAGCTTGAATCCCGCGGCATGAAAGATCTGATTAAACGCCTGCAGCCCGACTGCTTCGAAGATATGATCGCACTGGTCGCCCTGTTCCGTCCGGGCCCACTGCAGTCAGGGATGGTAGATAACTTTATCGACCGTAAGCACGGTCGCGAAGAGATTTCTTACCCGGACGTTCAGTGGCAGCATGAAAGCCTGAAGCCGGTGCTGGAGCCAACCTACGGCATTATCCTGTATCAGGAACAGGTCATGCAGATTGCTCAGGTGCTTTCCGGCTATACGCTCGGCGGCGCGGACATGCTGCGTCGTGCGATGGGTAAGAAAAAGCCGGAAGAGATGGCCAAGCAGCGCTCCATCTTTGAAGACGGAGCGAAGAAAAACGGCGTTGACGGCGAGCTGGCGATGAAAATCTTCGACCTGGTGGAGAAATTCGCCGGGTACGGATTTAACAAATCCCACTCCGCCGCCTATGCTTTGGTGTCGTATCAAACGCTGTGGCTGAAAGCGCACTATCCTGCTGAATTTATGGCGGCGGTAATGACGGCCGATATGGACAACACCGAGAAGGTGGTGGGCCTGGTGGATGAGTGCTGGCGTATGGGCCTTAAGATCCTGCCGCCGGATATTAACTCAGGGCTCTACCACTTCCACGTCAACGACGACGGAGAGATCGTTTACGGGATCGGCGCGATCAAAGGCGTGGGCGAAGGTCCGATCGAGGCGATCATCGAAGCGCGTAACAACGGCGGGTATTTCCGCGAGCTGTTCGATCTTTGCGCCCGTACCGATACTAAAAAACTGAACCGTCGCGTGCTGGAAAAACTGATCATGTCCGGCGCGTTTGACAGGCTGGGGCCGCACCGCGCCGCGCTGATGAATTCCCTCGGCGACGCCCTGAAAGCGGCGGATCAGCACGCAAAAGCGGAAGCCATTGGTCAGGCGGATATGTTCGGCGTGCTGGCGGAAGAGCCAGAGCAGATCGAGCAATCTTATTCCAACTGCCAGCCGTGGCCAGAACAGGTGGTACTGGATGGGGAGCGTGAGACGTTAGGCTTGTACCTGACGGGGCACCCGATCAACCAGTACATCAAAGAAATTGAGCGCTATGTCGGCGGCCACAGGCTTAAAGACATGCATCCGACAGAACGTGGTAAAATCACCACGGCTGCGGGGCTCGTGATTGCCGCAAGGGTTATGGTCACCAAGCGCGGTAATCGTATCGGCATCTGTACGTTGGATGACCGTTCCGGGCGTCTGGAGGTGATGTTGTTCACCGACGCGCTGGATAAATACCAGCAATTGCTGGAAAAAGACCGCATACTTATCGTCAGCGGACAGGTCAGCTTTGATGACTTCAGTGGGGGGCTTAAAATGACCGCCCGCGAAGTGATGGACATTGACGAAGCCCGGGAAAAATATGCTCGCGGGCTTGCTATCTCGCTGACGGACAGGCAAATTGATGACCAGCTTTTAAACCGACTCCGTCAGTCTCTGGAACCCCACCGCTCGGGGACAATTCCAGTACATCTCTACTATCAGAGGGCGGATGCACGTGCGCGGTTGCGCTTTGGTGCAACGTGGCGTGTCTCTCCGAGCGATCGTTTACTGAACGATCTCCGTGGCCTCATTGGTTCGGAGCAGGTGGAACTGGAGTTTGACTAATACAGGAATACTATGAGTCTGAATTTCCTTGATTTCGAACAGCCGATTGCTGAGCTGGAAGCGAAAATCGATTCTCTGACAGCGGTAAGCCGTCAGGATGAAAAACTGGATATTAACATCGACGAAGAAGTGCATCGTCTGCGCGAGAAAAGCGTAGAGCTGACGCGCAAAATCTTTGCCGATCTCGGCGCATGGCAGGTGGCCCAGCTGGCTCGCCATCCACAGCGTCCGTACACCCTGGATTATGTCCGCCTGGCGTTTGACGAATTTGACGAACTGGCAGGCGATCGCGCATACGCTGACGATAAAGCTATCGTTGGTGGTATCGCGCGTCTGGACGGACGCCCGGTGATGATCATTGGTCATCAGAAAGGTCGTGAAACCAAAGAGAAAATCCGTCGTAACTTCGGTATGCCAGCACCAGAAGGCTACCGTAAAGCCCTGCGTCTGATGGAGATGGCTGAGCGTTTCAACATGCCAATCATCACCTTCATCGACACCCCGGGTGCATACCCTGGCGTGGGCGCGGAAGAGCGCGGTCAGTCTGAAGCTATCGCGCGCAACCTGCGCGAGATGTCTCGTCTGAAGGTGCCGGTCATCTGTACCGTTATCGGTGAGGGTGGTTCCGGCGGTGCGCTGGCGATTGGCGTGGGCGATAAAGTGAATATGCTGCAGTACAGCACCTATTCCGTTATCTCCCCGGAAGGCTGTGCGTCCATTCTGTGGAAAAGCGCCGACAAAGCGCCGCTGGCTGCAGAAGCAATGGGCATCATTGCGCCACGCCTGAAAGAGCTGAAGCTGATCGATTCCATCATTCCGGAACCGCTGGGTGGCGCTCATCGTAAGCCGGAAGTAATGGCGGCTTCTCTGAAAGCGCAGCTGCTGGCTGACCTGGCAGATCTGGACGTGCTGAGCAAAGACGATCTGCTCAACCGCCGCTACCAGCGTCTGATGACCTACGGTTACGCGTAAGCTTCACAATTATCTGAAAAGCCGCACAATGTTGCGGCTTTTTTTATACCTGCGGTTTAGCCGGACTATGCTTAGCTAATGTTTTTTAAGGAGGAAGCCCATGAATATCATTGCCATTATGGGGCCACACGGCGTCTTCTATAAAGACGAGCCCATCAAGGAGCTTGAGCAAGCCCTGCAGTCGCGCGGGTATCAGCTAATCTGGCCGCACAACAGCGCCGACCTGCTGAAGTTCATCGAGCATAACCCGCGTATCTGCGGCGTGATCTTCGACTGGGACGAATACGATCTCGAACTGTGCAGCGACATCAACAAGCTGAACGAATACCTCCCGCTGTACGCGTTTATCAATACCCACTCAACCATGGACGTCAGCGCCAATGATATGCGTATGGCGCTGTGGTTCTTTGAATATTCCCTCGGCGTGGCGGAAGATATTGCGACCCGCATTCAGCAATACACGAATGAATATCTCGATAACATCACTCCGCCCTTTACCCGCGCGCTCTTCACCTACGTGAAGGAGGGCAAATATACCTTCTGTACGCCAGGTCATATGGCGGGAACGGCCTATCAAAAAAGCCCGGTGGGCTGCCTGTTCTATGATTTCTTCGGTGGCAACACGCTGAAAGCGGACGTGTCGATTTCAGTCACCGAACTAGGCTCCCTGCTGGATCACACCGGCCCGCATCTTGAAGCCGAAGAGTATATCGCCCGCACCTTTGGCGCCGAGCAGAGCTATATGGTGACCAACGGCACGTCGACCTCGAACAAAATTGTCGGGATGTACGCTGCGCCTGCTGGCAGCACCTTGCTGATTGACCGTAACTGCCATAAATCGCTGGCACACCTGCTGATGATGAGCGACGTCGTACCGCTCTGGCTGTCGCCCACGCGTAATGCGCTCGGTATTCTTGGCGGCATTCCGCGCCGGGAGTTCACCCACGAAGCCATTGAAAGTAAGGTCGCGGCAATTCCTGGCGCAAGCTGGCCTGTCCATGCGGTCATCACCAACTCCACCTACGACGGTTTGCTGTACAACACAAACTGGATCAAACAGACGCTGGACGTGCCGTCGATCCACTTCGATTCCGCATGGGTGCCTTACACTAATTTCCATCCGATTTACGCAGGCAAAAGCGGCATGAGCGGTGAACGGTTGCCGGGGAAAGTGTTCTTCGAAACGCAGTCGACGCATAAAATGCTGGCGGCGTTTTCCCAGGCTTCGCTTATTCACATCAAAGGCGAGTACGACGAAGACACGTTCAACGAAGCCTTTATGATGCACACCACCACCTCGCCGAGCTACCCGCTGGTGGCCTCTATTGAAACGGCCGCGGCGATGCTGCGCGGCAATCCCGGTAAGCGTCTCATCAATCGTTCGGTGGAACGCGCGCTGCATTTCCGTAAAGAGGTGCAGCGGCTGAAAGACGAAGCCGACGGCTGGTTCTTTGATATCTGGCAGCCGGAAGAGATTGATGAAGCAGAATGCTGGCCCGTCTCGCCCGGCGAAGACTGGCATGGCTTCCGGGATGCCGATAGCGACCATATGTTCCTCGACCCGGTAAAAGTGACGATCCTGACGCCGGGCATGGATGAGCAGGGCAAGATGAGCGATGAAGGTATTCCGGCCGCGCTGGTCGCGAAATTCCTTGATGAACGTGGCGTGGTGGTGGAAAAAACCGGTCCCTATAACCTGCTGTTCCTGTTCAGCATCGGGATCGACAAAACCCGGGCGATGGGGTTGTTGCGCGGCCTGATGGAGTTTAAGCGGGCCTACGATCTCAACCTGCGGGTGAAGAACATGCTGCCGGATCTCTACGCGGAGGATCCCGACTTCTATCGAAATATGCGCATTCAGGATCTGGCCCAGGGGATCCACAGGCTGATCCGTCAGCACGATCTGCCGCGTCTGATGCTTCAGGCGTTCGATGTCTTACCGGAGATGAAGTTTACCCCGCACAAAGCATGGCAGCGCCAGGTGAAAGGGGAGGTCGAAACCGTCGAGCTGGAAAACCTGGTCGGCCGCGTATCGGCTAACATGATCCTGCCTTACCCGCCGGGCGTTCCGCTCCTGATGCCGGGAGAGATGATTACCGAAGAGAGTCGGGCGGTGCTTGATTTCCTGCTGATGCTCTGTTCGGTAGGGCGGCACTATCCCGGTTTTGAGACGGATATCCACGGTGCGAAGCGCGACGAGAGCGGCGTTTACTGGGTGCGAGTCCTAAAATAAGGGTGACCGCTTGCCAGGCGCGGGTTTTCGGTTGTAACGTTCAGGCATCATAAAAAGGAGAAGCTATGCTGGGTTTAAAAGCTGTTCATCATATTGCGATCATTGCGACCGATTACGCGAAAAGTAAGGCCTTCTACTGCGACATCCTGGGCTTTACGCTCATGAGCGAGGCCTACCGCGAGGAACGTGACTCCTGGAAGGGCGATCTGGCGTTAAACGGGCAATATGTGATTGAGCTGTTCTCTTTTCCTTTTCCGCCTGCGCGTCCCTCCCGCCCGGAAGCCTGCGGCCTGCGTCATCTTGCCTTCAGCGTCGATGACCTGGATAGCGCAGTTAAGCATCTGGAAGCGCACGGCGTGACGTGCGAAGCGATACGCGTCGATCCGTTCACCGACAAGCGCTTTACCTTTTTCAACGATCCGGACGGCCTGCCGCTGGAGCTTTATCAGCAGTAATGGTTGTCCTGTGTGATAATGCCCGCTCAGTTCGGGCATTTTTTATGTGTAATCTCCTATGACCTTACCCGCTATCGCACAAGCCGTTTCACCGTACCGCCAGCTGCTGGTGGGGTTTAGCGGTGGCCTGGATTCTACCGTGTTGCTGCATCGCCTTAAGCTTTGGCGCGATCGGGAACCTGACGTCCAGCTTCGGGCGATGCATATTCACCACGGATTAAGTCCTCACGCAGAGGCGTGGGTGGTGCACTGTGAAGCCTTGTGTGCGGCCTGGGCGATCCCGCTCATCGTTGAGCGCGTCACGCTTGCGGAGGAGGGGCTGGGCATCGAAGCGCAGGCGCGGAAAGCCCGCTATGCCGCATTTGCCGGGGCATTACGTCCTGGAGAAGCGCTGGTCACGGCCCAGCATCTGGACGATCAGTGTGAAACCTTTCTGCTGGCCCTTAAGCGGGGCAGCGGCCCGGCGGGACTTTCTGCCATGCCGACGCGTTCTGAATTTGCCGGCACAACGTTACTGCGTCCGCTGCTTGGCGAGACGCGGGCCTCACTGGAAGCCTGGGCGCGAGAACATCAGCTGAACTGGATCGAAGATGAGAGTAACCAGGATGACGGCTATGACCGTAACTTCCTGCGTCTGCGCGTCCTCCCGCTTTTAGGCGAGCGCTGGCCGCATTTCGCCGACGCGACGGCAAGAAGCGCCATGCTGTGCGCCGAACAGGAATCGTTGCTGGATGAACTGTTGAGCGACGAGCTGGCTGCACTCATTTCTGCCGACGGGGCGTTGGCGATCGCACCGATGAAAGCGATGAGCCCGGTACGTCGCGCCGCGCTGTTACGGCGCTGGCTGGCCTTTCATCGCGCCGCGATGCCGTCGAGGACAATGCTGAGCCGTATCTGGGACGAAGTCGCACTGGCGCGGGATGATGCTTCTCCGTGCGTCCACCTGAACGGTTTTGAGGTTAGACGTTATAAAGGGGAGCTCTGGTGGATAAAATCCATGCCCTCTCTGACCGATGTGGTGCTCGACTGGCTTTCTCCTGACGCGCCGCTGATATTGCCCTGTGAGGCAGGACGCGTTTCTCTTCTGTCGTCTGGTCATGTGCGGCTGCCTAAGCCCGATGAACCTGTCACCGTGCGCTTTAAGGCTGGCGGCATGCTGCATATCGTCGGGCGCAACGGGGGACGAAAGCTGAAGAAAATATGGCAGGAGTGCAACGTGCCGTCGTGGCTGCGCGACACCACGCCGCTACTGTTCTACGGTGAAACGCTTATCGCTGCGGCAGGGGGGTTCATCACGGAAGAGGGGTGGTCAGAAGAGGGCGTTCGTTTTGAGTGGCAGAAAGCGTAACGGGCAGCCAGGCTGCCCGTTAGTGTCATCAGGATTCGCTCACCACGACGGTGCCGATTTGCGGGTGGCTGAAGCTGGCTATTTTGTCCAGACGCAGCTCACGCGTCGCACCGGCGTCTTCCACTATCAGGTATTCCACATTCTTTCGTGAAACCAGATCGCTGGCTTTCGCCTTCAACACTTCGCCATCTTTTAGCTCCAGCGTCAGTAATAAATGATGCTGGCAGGCGAGTTCGAGGTTGTCATAGTCATCACAATTGATGGGTTGATAAGTATCATTCATCGACATAATCGCTCACCAGTAAATTCGCCGCAGCATACGCTGCTTTTTCCCTGACCGACTCTGAAAGGCTCTCATCAGAGGCCACTTCATTAAGCACCTTCAATACACAGCCCAACGCGTCCGGGACATACCCCAGATCTCCGCTGGCGATTTCCGCATACCGTTTGCGAATTAACTCACAATAATTATTCACATCCCCTCCCGCCAGCGCACTGACTTACTGTGAGATATCATTAAGCCTACGAAGATAAACTCGGTTTAGCAAGGTGACTATACCATACTCATTTAAGCAATATCAGAGCCTTGATAGCGGTGTATTTAACACCCTGTAACAGCCTTTTGCCGCGGTTTTCGCTACAATGTGCGCCTGATTCGAATGGAGTTCTCTCATGGCGCTGAAAGCGACAATTTATAAAGCTGTGGTCAATGTGGCCGATCTGGATCGCAACCAGTTCCTCGATGCGTCGCTTACGCTGGCACGCCACCCCTCCGAAACTCAGGAGCGCATGATGCTGCGCCTGCTGGCGTGGATTAAGTATGCCGACGAGCGTCTGCAGTTTTCCCGTGGGTTAAGCGCAGAAGACGAGCCTGAAGCCTGGCTGCGCAACGATCATCTGGGTATCGATTTGTGGATCGAACTCGGCCTGCCTGACGAGCGCAGAATTAAGAAGGCCTGCACCCAGTCCGCTGAAGTGGCCTTATTCGCGTATAATCAGCGCGCTGCGGAGATCTGGTGGCAGCAAAACAAGAGCAAGTGCGGACAGTTTAAAAATCTCACGGTCTGGTATCTGGATGATGAGCAGCTGGCGCAGTTGAGCGAATTTGCCAGCCGGACCATGGTTTTGCAGGCGACGATTCAGGATGGCGCCATCTGGCTCTCTGATTCTCAGAATAATCTGGAAATTCATTTGACGGCGTGGCAACCCGCGTCATGATCGTCTTGTCCCGAAACGTCAGCATCCCTGACAGCGAGCTGGAGATCACCGCCATTCGTGCGCAGGGGGCTGGCGGGCAGCACGTCAACAAGGCGTCGACGGCTATCCATTTGCGTTTTGACATTCGGGCCTCAAGCCTGCCAGAGTATTATAAAGAAAGCCTGCTTGCCGCCAGCCATCACCTGATCACCAGCGATGGCGTGATTGTGATCAAAGCCCAGGAGTACCGCAGCCAGGAGCTCAACCGGGAAGCGGCGCTAGCCAGGCTAGTGGCGGTCATCAAAGAGCTAACGGCAGTACAAAAAAGCCGCCGGGCAACGCGGCCGACCCGCGCATCGAAAGAGCGTCGGTTGTCCTCGAAGGCCCAAAAATCCACAGTGAAAGCACTACGCGGTAAAGTTCGTCGCCCGACAGAGTGACGAAAGGGAACACACTTTTCATAAGGAATTCATTGTGAAAAAAGCATTATGGTCAGCGCTGGCAGTGAGTACGCTGTTTGCGCTTTTTGGGTGTAACAACCGCTCCGAAACGCAGGTTTTACAACCCACGCAAACGGAAGAATTAAAACCGATGCAGCAAAGCTGGCGCGGCGTATTGCCTTGCGCGGACTGTGAAGGCATTGAAACGTCTCTGTTCCTGCAAAAAGATGGCACCTGGGTGATGAATCAGCGCTATCAGGGCGCTAAAGAGCCTTCTTCTTTTGCCACTTATGGAACATGGGCGCGTACGGCAGAGAAGCTGGTCCTGACGGATACCTCCGGTGAGAAAACCTTTTTCCGCGCCAAAGGCGAGGGGATGGAGATGCTCGACCGCGAAGGCAACCCGATTGAATCCCAGCTCAACTACACGCTGGCGCCGGTAAAAGCGGCTCTGCCTGCCACGCCGATGGCAATGCGGGGGATGTACTTCTATATGGCGGATGCGGCGATCTTTACCGACTGCGCAACCGGCAGGAAGGTCAGCGTGGCAAACAATGCGCAGCTTGAACGTGATTACGCTGTGGCACGCGGCAATGACAGTAAGCCGGTACTGCTGACGGTTGACGGTCACTTTACGCTGGAGCCAAACCCGGATAGCGGGGAGATGGTGAAAACGCTGGTGGCAGATAAAGACGCGAAGTTTGTTGCGGGTAAAGACTGTAACAGTAAATAAGCCGACGCTGAGCCATTAAAAAACCCCGCCTGAGCGGGGTTTTTGTTTAGCCTTTGATGGCTTTCACCAGGTAATCAAGAATGTCGCCGGTCTTGATCATCTGTTTCTCGCCGCTGCGACGGTATTTGTATTCAATCTCATCGCTGTCGAGGTTACGGTCGCCGATGACGACGGTGTGCGGGATACCGATCAGTTCCATATCGGCAAACATCACGCCCGGACGCTCTTTACGGTCATCCATCAGCACTTCGATACCCTGAGCGCGCAGCTCGGCATACAGCTTCTCGGCCAGCTCCTGCACGCGGTAAGACTTGTGCATGTTCATTGGCAGAATGGCCACCTGGAACGGCGCAATATTGTCCGGCCAGACGATGCCGCGTTCGTCGTAGTTCTGCTCAATCGCCGCAGCCACCACGCGCGTCACCCCGATACCGTAGCAACCCATGGTCAGGATCTGGTTACGGCCATCTTCACCCTGAACGGCCGCGTTCAGCGCGCGAGAGTATTTATCACCCAGCTGGAAGATATGACCCACTTCGATGCCGCGCTTAATCATCAGGGTACCCTGGCCGTCCGGGCTTGGATCGCCTGCAACCACGTTACGGATGTCAGCCACTTCCGGCGTCGCCACGTCGCGATCCCAGTTGATGCCGAAGTAATGTTTACCGTCGATGTTCGCACCTGCGGAGAAGTCGCTCATTGCCGCAACCGTGCGGTCAATGACAACAGGCACCGGTAGATTGACTGGACCCAGTGAACCTGGACCCGCATTCACCACGGCGCGGATTTCCGCTTCCGTTGCGAAGGTCAGCGGGCTGGCTACCTGCGGCAGCTTCTCGGCTTTCACTTCGTTCAGCTCGTGATCGCCACGCACCAGCAGGGCAACCAGCGGGTAAGCGCTGCCTTCGGTGGATTTCACCAGCAGCGTTTTCACGGTTTTTTCGACAGGCAGATTGAACTGCTCAACCAGCTCGGCAATGGTTTTAGCGTTTGGCGTATCAACCAGCGTCATCTCTTGCGTTGCCGCCCCGCGTGGTTCTTTTGGCGCCAGCGCTTCTGCAAATTCGATATTCGCCGCGTAATCTGAAGAGTCAGAGAAGATCACATCGTCTTCACCGCTCTGCGCCAGGACCTGGAACTCATGGGATGCGCTACCGCCGATGGAGCCGGTATCGGCCTGCACAGCACGGAAATCCAGACCCATGCGGGAGAAGATTTTGCTGTACGCCGCGTACATTGCGTCGTAAGTCTCTTGCAGTGATTCCTGAGAGGTATGGAATGAGTAAGCATCTTTCATCAGGAATTCGCGAGAGCGCATGACGCCGAAACGTGGGCGAACTTCGTCACGGAACTTGGTCTGGATCTGGAAGAAGTTCAGCGGCAGCTGTTTGTAAGAGCTCAGCTCATTACGAATCAGGTCGGTAATGACTTCTTCATGCGTTGGGCCGAGAACGAAAGGACGCTCGCCGCGATCGACAAAGCGCAGCAGTTCAGGACCATATTGTTCCCAACGGCCGCTCTCCTGCCACAGGTCAGCGGGCTGAACCACAGGCATGGACACCTCGATAGCACCGGCGTTGTTCATCTCTTCACGCACGATGTTTTCGACTTTTTTCAGGACGCGCACGCCGGTCGGCAGCCAGGTATATAACCCGGAGGCCAGCTTGCGGATCATCCCGGCGCGCAGCATCAGCTGATGGCTGATCACTTCGGCGTCGGCAGGCGTCTCCTTCAGAGTGGAGAGCAGATATTGGCTAGTACGCATGTTGTTACGGTTCCATTTCGACGATTGGAACAGGCTGAAACACCAGCCTGACACAAAAAAAGTGGTTTAGTTTACCAGTGTGGCAAAGATGCCAAAAGAGAGGAGAACAAAATTACCTGGGTTCAAGGGCAAACACTTCAAAACCTGCTCCGGTGACGCGCCAGCGAACGTTGAAATCAAGCAGCCAGACGGCGTACGTTTTTCCTTCTTCCTCTTCTTTACGGTAGGCCGGACGCGGGTCCTGTGCCAGAACTTCAGTGATGAAATCCCGTAAGCGAGGATAGCGTTTCTCCAGCTGGCCGATCTGCGCGGTTATCTCTGGCGTAAAATAAACAGGCATGTCCGCCTGCGGTGCGTCCTGAGCATAACTTGCACGCGCGTCCGGGAGCGCTTCGGCGAAGGGCAGATAGGGTTTGATGTCGATTACCGGCGTGCCGTCTACCAGGTCCAGGCTACCTAACTCCAGTATCACCCGATCTTTCTGGCAGCGTATGCCTTTCAGTTCAACCAGCGACATGCCAACCGGGTTTGGGCGGAAGGTCGAGCGGGTCGCAAACACGCCCATTCTCGCATTTCCGCCAAGACGAGGAGGGCGCACGGTAGGACGCCAGCCGCCTTCCATCGTCTGGTGAAACACGAACACCACCCATAAATGGCTGAAAGCCTCGAGCCCGCGTACCGCATCGGCCTGATTGTAAGGCGCAATCAGGTGAAGCTCACCGCTTCCGCTGGTGACCAGACCGGGCTGGCGGGGGACGGCGAACTTCTCTTTATAAGGAGAGTGGATAACGCCTATCTGCTCGAACTGAAATGCACTCATTTCGCCGTGATGTTCAGCGCAGAACCGATGCAAACCGCCTGACGGTAGCAGCCCGGCGTGCCGCTGGTGACTTCGCAGCTGTGCAGCAGAACCGCGTTGGCTTTCATTTTTGCGGCATTAATCTGCATACGTTTACGCGCTGTCGGAATATTCGGTGGTGAGTCCTGATTGGTAGCCTGACAGGATTCGCCGCTCACTTCGCCCAATTCACGGAACGGTTTACCGACGAGTTCGTCTGCTTTCGTGATAATGCGAACCGGCGCAGGGCGAACCACTTTCGGTTTTGCAGGCTCTGTTTTTGGCGGGGTTGCCGTGCTTTGAACAGGTTCAACGGGAGATCTGCTTAGCATAGAACAGCCGCTCAGCATGAGTGCTAAAAGACAGATCGGTAAAGCACGCATAATAGTTCCTCAATGGATAATCAAAACGTCAGATATTGAATCAGTTGACTGCACAAATGACAAGACGGGCATAAGCCCGTCCTGATGATATTACACTGAGGTGAGATTACCAGCCTTTAACAGCGCCGCCGTTAAACACTTTGTTGGCTTCCTGGTAAACTTCATCAGACTGATAAGCCTGAACGAATTTCTTCACGTTTTCCGCGTCCTTGTTGTCTTCGCGAGTCACGATCAGGTTAACGTACGGGGAGTCTTTATCTTCAACGAAGATACCGTCTTTAGCCGGCGTCAGGCCAATCTGGCTGGCATAAGTGGTGTTGATCACGGCCAGGGCAATCTGCGCATCGTCCAGAGAACGTGGCAGCTGCGGTGCTTCCAGTTCAACAATTTTCAGATTTTTCGGGTTCTCGGTGACATCCAGAACGGTTGGCAGCAGGCCAACACCGTCTTTCAGTTTGATCAGGCCCACTTTCTGCAGCAGCAGCAGGGAACGGCCAAGGTTGGTTGGGTCGTTAGGCACGGCAACCTGAGAGCCCGGCTGCAGCTCGTCCAGCGATTTAATTTTCTTAGAGTAACCGGCAATTGGATAAACGAAGGTGTTACCAACACCCACCAGTTTATAGCCACGATCTTTGATCTGCTGATCCAGGTATGGCTTATGCTGGAAGGCGTTAGCGTCGATATCGCCTTTGCTCAGCGCTTCGTTCGGCAGAACGTAATCGTTGAAGGTCACCAGCTCAACGTCCAGGCCATACTTCTCTTTCGCCACTTTCTGAGCAACTTCAGCAACCTGTTGTTCTGCACCCACGATAACGCCCACTTTAATGTGGTTTGGATCTTTTTCGTCCTGACCGCAACCCACCAGTGCCAGAGAGCCGATCAGCGCGCCTACTGCTGCAAAGGTCTTTAATTTAAACGCCATGTTTTATCCTTAACTCGTAGAGTTTGTGTTGTGTGTAACGTTATTTGTGAGTAACGGTCCGGACGATGCGATCGCCGGAGAACTGGATTAAATAAACCAGAACAACCAGCAATACCAGAACGGTATTCATCACGGTAGCGTTATATCCAATATAGCCGTACTGGTAACCAATCTGGCCTAAACCGCCAGCGCCAACTGCGCCACCCATTGCGGAATAACCGACCAGCGTGATGAGCGTGATGGTTGCCGCGTTCACCAGGCCTGGCAGTGCTTCCGGGAGCAGGACTTTGCGGACGATCTGCATCGGCGTTGCGCCCATCGCGCGTGAGGCTTCGATCAAACCGGTTGGGATCTCCAGCAGGGCGTTTTCCACCATACGGGCGATAAACGGCGCAGCCCCTACGGTCAGCGGAACAATGGCCGCCTGCAGACCGATAGACGTTCCGACGATCACGCGGGTAAACGGAATCATCCACACCAGCAGAATAATGAAGGGAATAGAACGGAAGATGTTCACCAGCGCAGAGAGCGTACGGTACAGTTTCGCGTTCTCAATGATTTGACCCGGACGCGTCACGTACAGCAATACGCCGACCGGCAGGCCAATCACAAAACCAAAGAAGCCAGAGACAAAGGTCATTGCCAGCGTTTCCCAAACGCCGCGAACCAGCAGCCACATCATCGGCTCAGACATAACCCAGTACCTCTACTTTTACGTGGTGTTCTTGCAGCCAGGCAATCGCGGCCTGGGTTTCTTCTTGTGTGCCGTGCATTTCTGTCAGCATGATGCCGAACTTCACGCCACCGGCGTAATCCATCTGCGCGCTGATGATGTTGTTGTTTACGTTAAAGCGACGCGCGGTTTCGGAAAGCAGGGGAGCGTCAACGGACTGACCGGTGAACTCCATGCGCAGCATCGGGACGCTGTCTGCTGCGGGTTCGGTTTTCAAACGCTCCAGATAATCTTCCGGAATATCCAGATGCAGCGTGGACTGGATGAACTGCTGTGCCAGCGGCGTCTTCGGATGCGAGAACACTTCACTTACCGTGTCCTGCTCGATCAGTTCACCGTTGCTGATGACCGCCACGCAGTCGCAGATGCGTTTCACCACGTCCATCTCATGCGTAATAAGGAGGATCGTCAGGCCCAGGCGACGGTTAATGTCTTTCAGCAGTTCCAGAATCGAACGCGTGGTTGCCGGATCCAGTGCGCTGGTGGCTTCATCGCACAGCAGTACCTTAGGATTACTTGCCAGCGCGCGGGCAATGGCCACACGCTGCTTTTGCCCACCGGACAGATTTGCCGGGTAGCTATCATGCTTGTCGCCCAGACCCACGAGGTCGAGCAGTTCGGTGACGCGACGCTTCACTTCTTCTTTTGGCGTATTATCCAGCTCAAGCGGCAGGGCAACGTTGCCGAACACGGTGCGGGAAGCCAGCAGGTTAAAGTGCTGGAAGATCATGCCAATCTGACGACGCGCTTTGGTGAGTTCTTTCTCTGAGAGGGCGGTAAGTTCCTGGCCGCCAACTTCTACGCTGCCCTGGGTTGGGCGCTCAAGCAGGTTAACACAACGAATCAGCGTGCTTTTACCTGCACCCGATGCGCCAATGACGCCATAAATTTGACCAGCAGGAACATGCAGGCTGACGTTGTTCAGCGCCTGAATGGTTCGGTTCCCCTGCTGGAACACTTTGGTGATATTGGAAAGTTTAATCATTAGATTATTTTTATCGTATGTAAGTTAGTCGTGGCATTTTCTTCTGCCAGATACGGGTGATGACCGTAAACAAAACGGATGTTAAGGCATCCAGACGTCTAAATCAATCCAACTCTGTACGATGAGCACTTTATTGCGCTGCGATTCATGAGATACTAGTCGAACATGCCTTTTTCAGGAGCAAACCGGTGGCAAAATCAGTACCCGCAATTTTTCTCGATCGTGATGGCACTATTAATGTGGATCACGGTTATGTTCATGAGATTGATGAGTTCGAGTTTATCGAGGGCGTAATAGATGCCATGCGCCAGCTGAAAGAGATGGGTTATGCGCTGGTGGTTGTGACGAACCAGTCCGGTATTGCACGCGGTAAATTCACCGAGGCGCAGTTCGAGACGCTGACGGAATGGATGGACTGGTCGCTAGCCGACCGCGGTGTGGATCTCGACGGCATCTACTATTGTCCGCACCACCCGCAGGGAACCATTGATGCGTATCGTCAGACCTGCGACTGCCGTAAGCCGCATCCCGGGATGTTCATCTCTGCACAGGAGTTCCTGCACATTGATATGTCTGCTTCTTATATGGTCGGCGATAAATTGGAAGATATGCAGGCAGCAGCAGCAGCGGGTGTAGGAACCAAAATATTAGTTCGCACCGGTAAGCCAGTGACGCCAGAAGCAGAAAATGCAGCGGATTGGGTGATTAATAGTCTGGCCGAACTGCCAAAAGAGATTAGAAAGCACCAAAAATAGCCTTTTTGGTGAAAAGATGAGCGGTTGAAATAAAAATGCATTTTTCCGCTTGTCATTCCTCGGCGGCCCCCTATAATGCGCCTCCATCGACACGGCGGATGTGAAACACTTCACAAACAAGCCGGTCGGTTGAAGAGAAAAATTCTGAAATAACGGGTTGACTCTGAAAGAGGAAAGCGTAATATACGCCACCTCGCAACGGTGAGCGAAAGCCGCGTTGCACTGCTCTTTAACAATTTATCAGACAATCTGTGTGGGCACTCAAAGTGACATGGATTCTTAATGT